>NHCT01000044.1 GCA_002167605.1 Verrucomicrobia bacterium TMED40
ATAATAAAATACTTTCAAGCTCTAATAACTACGTAGATCCCAATGAACTAGTAAAGTGCTACGGTTCCAACGAATTGGCGAACGTTAAATGTTTACTTATAAATATGCCAATACGAGAGCAGGCAAAGCCTAACAACGCTCCTCTTGGTCTTTGTTTGCTAGCTGCGCAGCTTAAGAATTATGGAGCAAAAGTAAATATACTGGATCTTAACAGCTTTAGAATCAAAGATAAAATCGCAACTGAACGAAAACTAGAGAATGGAAGAGTGTTGCTTGCTGAAGAAGCCGAAAGGTACCCTGAGTGGGAGCCCACTCTCGAAAGTACCCGCGAGTCCGAAGAAAAGCTTTTCCGAAAAGAAGAAGAATTAAGGCGCGCGGATCGAATCACCTGCCCAAGCCAGTTTGTACTGGATTCGATCCCGTTGGAAATCAGGCAGAAAACACCTTGTCAAATTTCTCCGTTTGGTAGTCCTCCGAGCGAACCAGTTAATGTTGAGAGTTTTCCCAAAAGTGATACTCATAAGCTTTTATTTGTCGGATCCATGAGCCAACGCAAGGGGCTTGCGGATCTTTTTGAAGCCATGAAGTTACTCAAACGAGAGCCAATTTCCTTGTCGATCTTGGGACAACCCTCCATGCCGATGGAGTTTTACCGAAAGCAATTTGCTGAATTTGAATATTTCCCACCTTGTTCAAATCAAAAGGTTCGGAAAATCATGAAGGTGCACGATGCCTTAGTATTGCCCTCGATTGTTGAAGGCCGTGCCTTGGTGCAACAGGAAGCTCTTTCTTGTGGGTTACCGATTATCGTGACTCCTAACGCCGGAGGCGTAGATTTGGAGGAGGAAGGGAAAACCGGGCACATTGTTCCCATTCGATCCCCTGAAAAAATCGCCCAGGCCATTCGTGCAATGATCGAAAATAAGAATCGCAAAGAGGAGATACAGAAGTTGTGCCAAAAAAAAGCGGAACAATACTCTTGGGCAAGCTATGCTGAAAACATTATCGATTTCAACTTGTCTAACTCTGCACAAGGGTTTGTATTGCCTGACCCATGAGTACTACCAACACCATCTCTCTGCCAAGAAATTTGCCTAAGAAAAGGGTGGTCCCACAAGCAGTGGTAACCGACTATGCTTTTATCAAAAAACTCATCTGGGCTTATTTTCTCCTATTACTTTTTGAGGGAGCCTTTAGGAAATGGTTCTTACCCGGATTATCCCAAGGGCTGTTGATCGTCCGCGATCCCATTGTTATCTGGATTTATTACCTTTGCTATGCTCAGGGACTCTTCCCACTTAACAATAAATATCTGAAAAGATGCTTCCAGTGGGTATTGCTGGCTGTTATTTTGTCTTTTTTAGTTAACGGAACTCATCCCTTTACCATTGCCTATGGAGCCCGTACTAACCTGTTGCATTTTCCTCTCATTTTTATCATGGCTAGGGTTCTTACTTGGGCAGATGTGATAAATTTTGGAAAAGCATTCCTTTTTTTAGCTTTACCAATGACTTGGGTGGTCGCCCAACAATTTCAAGGTGACCGAATGGACGTATTTAATACAGCAGCTGGAGGAGTCGGATATCAATTGGAAACCTCGGGGGGGAAAATAAGAGCCTCTGGAACCTTTACTTTCGTGAGTGGGATTGTGTTCTATTATTGTTTTTCAATGGCCTTTATCATTTATGGATTCATCAATAAAGAAGTTTTCCCGAAATGGCTTCTTTATTTAGGAACGGGTGCTACATTTCTAGCCATGGTCACGGCTGGAAGCAGAGCGGTGATAGCAGAATCTCTGCAAGTCGTTGCATGCTTTGCTTTCTTAGCTTATTTTAAACCATCTGAATTCAGAAAGATCAGTGCATCGATCTTCGGCATATCATCAATCGGATTTTTTCTATATTACCAATTTGATTTATTCAAAGAAGGGTTGAGTTTTCTCAGTTTGCGATTTGAAGAAGCGGCCAATGTGGAAGGAAACCCTGCTGAAGCTTACTTTAACCGATACTACCAAATGATAGTTGCCCCCTACCATTACAACATGTGGACCGATTGGTTGGGAAACACCGGTTTAGGAGGAGCTACCCGGGCAGGAGCGGCCCTGGGCGGAGGATGGGGAGGAGCTGAAAATTCATGGTCTAGGCCAGTTACTGAAAATGGAATTATTTTTGGAGGACTTTTTATCCTTTGGCGCATTTGGATAACAAAAGATTTGCTTATGAAGTGTATTCAGGCAGTCAAAAGGGGTAGTTATCTTGCCATTTTCTTATTTGGAGCATCTGGCCCGATTTTACTTTTTGGTCTCCTTGGGCAACCAACTAATCTAGGGTTTGCCGCATTCGGCAGTGGTCTATGTCTAGCAGCCGCAAAGCAATACCCCAAAGAGTCAAGTTTATACCTACAGGGTTTCTGACTCTACCAAAATCATCATTAACCAAGAAGACACTTCCATCACCTTACCAATTTTCGATTCTACATTTGATGCAACAAATAAATGTTCTATTGTTGACTAATTATCGTAGTGACAATCAGTACAGCATGCTTCGATTTGGAAACTTATTGACTGAAAACATTCAACAAAGTGAAATTAATATACATGAGATATTTCCTAAGAACTATTTACATAAGTTTTCTTCTAATGCTCGTCTGAAAAAATTGGCTGGTTACATTGACAAGTATATCATCTTTCCAAGTTCAATCTCAAAAATTTGCCAATCACTTATTTCGAAAACTGATATTGTCCATATCATTGACCATTCAAATGCAATTTATCTTCCCAAGATAAAGAAAGTGTTCAAGAAGTCCAATCTTGTAACTTGCCACGATCTTATTGCTGTAAGAACCGCTCAAGGAGAATTCAAGGAAGCTCCACCAACCTCAACGTCAGGTCGTTTTCTTCAAAATCGCATCCTTAAATGTCTTTCCAAGGCAAGTTTTTATGCGTGCGATTCGAAGAGCACAATGAATGATCTAAATAACATGGTTAAGAAGTCTATTGGACAATCTGAGGTGATCCACTTAGGGACCAAACCAAGGAAAAAAAATTTAATTAATAAAATCTCTGCACAAAATCAGACTTTTAATCTGAGAAATAAAAAATACCTGCTTCATGTCGGTAGTGCCGCTTGGTACAAAAACAGAGAAAGTGTCTTTAAGGCCTTCAAGTCTATGCGAGAAAATTTTGGGCATTCTGACCTGCACCTTGTTTTAGTGGGACCAACTCCGCAAATTCATGAGACAACCGAGATGTTGAGATTTTGGGTAAACATGAATTCTCACTACATTCATAATGTGGAAAATATCTCAGAGGTTGATCTTGAGGTACTCTACACCCATGCTGAAATGTTACTTTTCCCTTCTCACATAGAGGGTTTCGGTTGGCCTCCTCTTGAAGCAGCATCCCATGGAATTCCAGTCATAACGACCAAAACGGGTGCAATAGCTGATATACTAGGCAGAAACGCCATTTATATAAATTCCAATGATCAAGATGCTCTTGAAAAAACGATTGAAAGTACTCTCATTTCTCAACCGACTCAAACCACAAGGCTTTCAATTCCTAGCACTGAAGAATGCGTGCAAAAATACTCCGATCTCTACAAAAAATCATGCTAGATAAAAATCACTAACTACAACTTCAATTTTTTGTAGTGATTTTTTACTGTATTTGTAGATGGCTATGCTTTTCCTAAAGTCTCCGCTTCACTGCCTTAGAAAAACAGGCCTTTTCAAAGTGCTCTTGCAAAGCATATTAAACCGCCCGGCTTTTTTTGAGATAGGCTTTCCATTTCGCATCGCCCTTCGACCTCTTACTCATGCATCCATATATTTGAAAAGGAAAGGGATTGAACCGCAAATCCATAGATTGATAAGAGAGCTCATCCTATCGTTGGAAAATGAGCGGGACAAAGGTTGCTTCTATGATGTTGGGGCAAACATAGGACTTTATGGATGGCTGGTCTGCTCAATCTCATCAACGCGAAAGACAATCGCCTTTGAACCAGATCCCCTTAACTTGGAGCTGCTCGATATGACACAAGCATTTGCCAAGTTAGAGAATTGGGAGGTAAATGGGGTTGCATTGAGTGATAAATGTGGAAATTTTTCTTTCTTTCAAGACTCGATCACATCGGCGACAGGAACGCTTTGCTTGGATGACAAACCATGGATTGAAAAATATCTTGGATCCAAAACTCAAACCATTGATGTAAAAACATCAACAATGGATGCAATCCTCGACTCCGCGCGATGGCCGAGTTTAATTAAAATCGATGTAGAGGGTCATGAATTAGCTGTTTTGAGAGGAGGAATCGATACTCTGAGCAGATATAAGCCTTTAATCCTTTTAGAATCCTTTCCACCTCGAAGATCTAAAGTGGTTGAATTACTTAGTAGCTTGGGTTATGAATTTGTGGACGCGGATCTTTGGCAACCATTAGAGGAAGGCACGAGCAATCTTTTCGCGTGGCATTCAGCGGGGCCTTTGCCCCAAAGCACTATCAAAAGAATACTAAAATCGTGACCTCAATTAGAAAGATTCCTCTTTCACTAATCGTTCCTTGTAAGAATGAAGAAAACAATTTGCGGTATTGCCTAGAATCCGTGAAATGGATTGATGAAGTGTTCATCGTTGATTCTAACAGCGAAGACGGCACGGAAAAAATTGCCCTCGAGTTTGGTGCCAAGGTTGTGCAATTCGAGTATTCCGGAGGCTGGCCCAAAAAAAAGAATTGGGCTCTGGAAAATCTAGCTTTTTCCAATGACTGGGTGCTAATTCTAGATGCCGACGAATGTCTGCCGCCAGAAGCGGAAAAAGAAATTAATAAGATCGTTTGCGATCCAAACCCTGAACATGATGGGTATTGGATCAACCGGAGATACTTTTTTTTGGGCAAAGCCCTCAAGCATGCGTATTTCCCGAATTGGAACCTTAGGCTATTCAAGCACAAGCTTGGCAGGTATGAAAAAATTACAGATGTGGATACTCATAGCGGAGATAACGAGGTTCACGAACATGTGGTGGTTCAAGGTTCGACCGGAAAACTTAAGTCTATTATGGATCATCACGCCTTCCCAACCATTGAGAGTTTTGTTAAAAAGCACAACCGCTACTCCAATTGGGAAGCCATTGTGGAAAGTTCTACCGAAGATAACGAAGACTCTCTGCAACACTCCCAGGTTAAAGGAAAGCGGCGACTCCGACGACTCTTTCGCAAACTACCCTTTAGACCAACTCTTCGCTTCCTCTATGTTTACCTATGGCAAGGAGGCATTTTTGATGGATGGGAAGGGTATGTTTTCGCAAGACTTCATGCCCAGTACGAATTCCTTTCTGAAGCAAAAGCAAGTGCAATCTTAAGGAGTCGTAAATAGACGCGCCAAGCAGCGCTTTGATTTAGAAAGCTTTTTACCTGCCGCGTCCAAAAAAAGTTCGCAGTGGAAAAACTTTGGTCGATCCCAACCCATTGCATCAAAAATTAAACACTGACGGGCACTTGAAACGAGCAAATCCTCCCCTCTCACGACTTCACTGATTTTCATTCGCTGATCATCTACTACCGTCGCAAGCTCGAATGAAGAAAAGCCGTCTTTCCGCCAAACTAAAAAATCGGAAAAATCCTTGCCAACTTCAAATTCGAGCCATCCCAGTCGGTTATCCTGAAAAGAAATTTTTTCTCCCCATTGGGTTCTAAATCTCCAGTTTACCTTTTTTGAGGGATTTTTCGAAAAATCCTGCTCTTCGTTCGAACGAAATTCTTCCGGGTATAAGAATTCTGCATTGGACTCGTTCAATAAACCGACATCACGAATTTCTTTTCGGGATTTGTCGCATGCATAAACCAGCCCTTTCCGCCAAAGTTGGACCAAAGCATCGTAGTAGAAATCGGCACATTGGCTTTGCATGTAAGGTCCATACTCACCGGGGAGATCGGGTCCTTCGCCCCACTCAATCCCCAACCCCTTCAGGTCTTCGATACAAGCCTGTGCAAATTCCTCCTTGCAACGGCTCTGATCAAGGTCGTCCATGCGAAAAACCAAAGTTCCATTGCATTCCCTAGCACGTTTCCAAGCCTTAGAAAAAGTGTGTGCATGCCCCTCGTGAAGATAACCAGAGGGCGTAGGAGCCAATCTTCCTCTGTAGAAATTTTTCGGATTATCCTCGCTCATCTTTCAAAAGTAAGATTTAGCTTAACCCCTTACTCTCGAGAAGTAAAAACTTCTCCATAACAACAAAAATGATGAATTTCAAAGATTTGGGCTTAAGCCCGAAGATTCTTCAAGCCATCGAAGAAAAAGGTTACGAAGAACCCACCCCCGTTCAAGAAAAGTCAATCCCAGCGATCTTAGAAGGTCGCGACCTTGTAGGATCCGCTCAGACTGGAACTGGAAAAACCGCTGCCTTTGCCCTACCCGCTCTCCACCGGCTTGGCAACCATGGGAAATGCCGGGTTTTGGCCCTCGCTCCAACCCGAGAGCTCGCCATTCAAATTGAAGAGAACTTCAGAATGTATGGTAAGTATTTGGATTTGAGATTGGCCTTACTTTACGGCGGAGTGAAATACGGAAAACAATTGGAACAACTGGGAAATGAACCGGATGTGGTCGTTGCAACTCCAGGCCGTTTGCTCGATCATATCGGCCAGGGTAATCTCAAGCTTCAATCGATTGAAATTCTCATCCTTGATGAAGTCGACCGAATGCTGGACATGGGTTTCATCGAAGATGTGACTAAAATTATCCAGAAGACTCCTCGATCTCGGCAAACCCTTCTCTTTTCGGCCACGATTCCCGACTCTGTTCGCCGATTATCCGCATGGGCTCTCAAGAACCCTGCCGAAGCTAAGATTGACATTAAGATTTCAGCAGCGGATACGGTCAGTCATGCATTATATCCAGTTCCTGCCATTCAAAAATTCGATTTACTGGTTGCTCTTTTAAAAGAAATTAAATTTGAAAATCTGATTATCTTTTTTCAAACCCGTAGGGGAACCGATAAAATAAGTCACTGGCTTATGGAACATGGCCAAGAAGTTAGAGTTTTACACTCCGACCTCAAGCAAAGAGACAGGCAGCAAGCCCTCCAAGACTTCAAGGATGGGAAAGTGAAAATCTTATCGGCCACAGATGTTGCGTCACGAGGGTTGGATATTTCCAATGTCACTCATGTTATCAATTATGATGTCCCTCAACACTCCGAAGACTATATTCATCGAATTGGAAGAACGGGAAGAGCCCGAACAGAGGGAGAAGCATTTACCCTCTGTAAACCGGACGACATTCCGCTTGTTGAATCCATNGAGAAACTTTTAGGAAACCCTCTACCTAGAAAATTTGTTGATGGTTTCGCNTATCGAGATGAGCCTGAAACCCTTACGCCAACCGCACCTGTTGTCTCAAGAAAAAGAAACCGGGGATTTGGGAAGCAAGTCTCNTTTGGATCGCGTAGGAGAAGNTAGTCTCTCCACCCCTTTTCTAAAATTCTTATACAGCTATAATAAAAAACCGTCCTTTTGGGCGGTTTTTTCATTTTCAAAACCGAAAGAAAGAAGAACTAATCATCCAATTCCTCTTGAGGATTGGCTTTTAGATTATGAACAGAAGTCGACTCGATTCGCACCGAATCAGAGCCCAAGTCAATCACAGCTTTCATTGGAAGGGTGANCACTTGGGTGCAAGATGAAACCAATCCAACCCCCCACATCGTCGAAATGATCAAAACATACTTGCTCACAACNNCAGACCATATTAATTCGCTGGATTAAGCAATCTTCGAATTTATTCCCATGCATATTCAAACATTTTTTATTCCATTCAATGTCCTAGCGAATGNAGAGTTACCCGTAACCATCAGTTACATTGTTTTAATTCCTGTGCTCGCAGCCTTCATTGGTTGGGGAACCAATCATCTAGCTGTAAAGATGCTCTTTCATCCCCAAAACCCGATAACCCTCATGGGGTTAACCATCCAAGGAGTCTTTCCCAAAAGGCAGANCCAACTTGCGGAAAAACTAGGAACCCTAGTNTCTGAAGAGTTGTTTTCAGTAGAGGAAATTTCTGGGAGGATTAAAAACTTTGCGACNAGTGAGGAAACAATGAATGCAGTNGAAAACCGTATTGAAAAAACCATCCGCGAAAAGTTGGTCGGGGCATTTCCAATGCTGACCATGTTTCTGACCGATGACATGATTCAAAAGGTCACTCGACTTTTTAAAACCGAATTGGAGGATTTCATGGTGCAATCGGCATCTGAATTGTCTACTCAACTCGAAGATAATTTGGATGTCAGAGAGGTTGTCCGTGATAAAGTTCTAGCTTTTTCTTCCGATAAGCTCGAACAATTACTTTTCGAACTTATGAAGAAGGAATTTCGCTTCATAGAGTGGGTGGGTGCGGTTTTGGGTTTTACGATTGGCTGCATTCAGGTTCTTTTAGCNATGGCATTTGAGATTTTGTAAGGTTAGAATAACGGGTTGCTATTCTTGAGATGGGCATCAACTCTAGATGAGATTATGAACGAATGGATCAACCTCTACGGGGAACAATTTTACGAATTTGTGTTCGTCCCAGAGGTTCAAATTCAGGCAGGTGCCGCAGGGCTCACCTTGGTTTTGACCTTNTTGTTATCCAAACTATGCCTGNAGTTCTCTCCNAAGCTGAGTGAAGAAGACAANACCAAAGAATGGAAAAACAAGGCATGGAANTTATTTGAGAAAATTCTTTTCCCCTTATTATCCGCATTTGCCCTTCTNATTGTACTCTCCGCATTCGACCGGNTAGAGAGGAGCACTAGTGAATTGCTGAAGCCCGTTCTAAGTCTTTCCGTTGCATGGCTCTCTTATCGCACAATCGGTTTTTTCATAAAGAGTCGAGCATGGTTAAGGCTTGTNGCCATTTTGGCTTTTGGTCTTGCCGCACTTCAATGCTTCGGTCTGCTCGACAAATCGATCGAATTGCTTGGAATGCTCGCTTTCAATCTCGGNGACCGAAGAGTATCCGTGTTNGACTTANTNAATGGATTAGTGATTTTGCTTTTCCTTCTTTGGCTAAGCTCATTCTTAGGAGCAAATGGCGAGAAACGGATCAAGGAACTTCCTCACCTCCCCCCTTCCCTGCAAGTACTTTTGGCAAAAGTACTTCGTGCCTTGTTGGTTTTCATATCCTTTGCAATCGCNCTCAGCACAGTCGGATTGGACTTGTCTTCCTTTGCACTGCTTGGCGGTGCAATTGGCGTGGGTATTGGCTTTGGCCTGCAAAAAGTTGTTTCTAATCTGGTCAGTGGTCTGATTCTTCTTCTGGATCGATCCATAAAACCAGGNGATGTCATAGAGATCGAAGGTACCTATGGATGGATTAATTCCCTTCGNGCTCGATACGCNTCGGTCATTACAAGGGATGGCAAAGAACACTTGATCCCNAATGAAGACCTCATAACCAACCGCGTTATCAACTGGTCTTTTAGCGACCGAAATGTGCGGGTCCGGGTACCANTGGGCATTTCCTATGATTCCAATCCTAAACAAGCCATTGAGTTATGCCTAGAAGCGGCCCAATCCATTCCTCGTACNCTCCAGGAACCTAATCCCAAATGCCTAGTCGTNGGATTTGGGGATAATGCCATTGAAATGGAATTGCGCTTTTGGATCGATGANCCTTCCAATGGAGTNGGTAATGTAAGNAGTGAAGTNCTTTTGGCAATATGGGATAAATTCAAGGAAAACGGNATCAGCATACCCTTCCCTCAAAGAGATTTACACATTNGAAATTTTCCCGAATCAATAAAANACGAAAATCCGTAAACGCTGAAAAGAAGTCGTTTGCTTCTTCAGTGCTTGCCAATTTGCTCAATTCGGGTTTTTTTAAGGGNTTTTTTCAAATATGTCCATTACAGCCACACAACCATTTATCCATTTCATAGCCATGGCTCCCTCGGGANCCGAGCAAGGTCCTGGCGGACTCATGGGTTTCCTCCCCATGATNTTGATCTTTGTAGCATTNTATTTTCTGCTCATCCGNCCGCAAAGACAAAAGCANAANAAGCATGACAAGATGATCGCAGCTCTNGAAAAAGGGGCCAAAGTNAAGACTGTNGGCGGAGTTTTNGGNACNATCACNGGCGTAAAGGACGATCGGTTNGTCCTTCGCATTGCCGAAAGTGTTAAGATTGAGGTAGCAAAAGAAGCCGTTTCAGCTAAATTAGATTAAGTTATGTCGCCTAGTGCACACTAGGAACAAACTCACCTTTTTTCCCATCATGATCAAATCAAACACGTGGAAGCTATTCCTCACCCTTTTTCTGATTTTAATCAGCTTTATTCTAATTACACCTTTTGAGGATCGTTCACTTGGTGAATATGCACTGGGTCAAGTAACCTCCGAAGCCAACGCATCAAATCACTTGGGTCATGAAAGTTTCTCCGAAGTCATTGAAAATCTACAAAACCAAATCGGCGAAAATGAAGTAATTGATTACGGGAAACTGAGAGATTATGGGAAAAGCAACCGCTTGGACTATGCTGCCTATTTTAAACCGCCTGAAGGGATGCTTGGTACGATTGGTTCGAGAATTATCCCAGTCTTAGTTAAACCAGGCATTCGAGTTTCGCATGTCAAGGATCGTGATAAGCGAAATGATTTGGTTCTGAGAACTTTACTGAGAAACTCTCAGGCTGCTATCAAACGAGGGCTTGACCTCAGGGGAGGCATTGCCTTCACCATGGAAGCGAACGACCTCAACCAAACCGACGACCTAGCTAATTCCGGTGCAACCGCTATGGATAAGGTGGTTGAAATCATGAGTGAACGCCTGAATGCATTCGGAGTTGCCGAAACCGTAGTTCGCAAGAAAGGAGACCGGTCCATTGAAATCCAAATTCCAGATCGCACGACCAAACAGGATCCCGGAATCATTGAAGAATTACAAAAGCCAGCGAAGTTGGAATTTAGAATCGTAAATGTAAACGCTGACGCTCCGATCCCGGTACAAGAAGGTGAAGAATGGACCGATGACGAAGATATTCCTTATGTTTCTATGCTCAGGAGCGATTCCCAACCAAACGAACGACCGATTTGGGTGAGGAGACTTTGGTCTGCAGATGGCGAGATCATTGAAGAGGCTGCCCCAGGCCCGGATGAAATGGGGGGGTGGGAAGTTCGATTGGACTTTACCAGCGAAGGGGCCAAGATCTTCGCCGACCTTACTAATGATATTGCTCAGATGGCAGATCCTAGCACTGGAGCTTTGGGTCGATTGGCGATCGTCTTAGACGGACAGCTTGAAAGTGCTCCTACCGTTAGAGAGAGAATTGGCGGAGGAAGTGCGGTTATTAGTGGAAATTTTAGTTTCAGGGAAGCCAAGATGCTATCTGATATTCTCAACAACCCATTGAAAGTTTCGTTAACCATAGGAGAAAAGTACGAGGTTTCTCCCACCCTCGCCGCAGGGGCACTTGATAGTAGCTTAAGCGCATCTATTTTAGGAGCCATTCTAGTAATTGCCTTTATGATCACTTACTACAAGGCGGGAGGCTTGGTTGCCGTCCTCTCCGTCGGCACCAATGTCTTACTTGTAATTGCAGTCCTTGCAGGAATTTTCCAGGCAACCTTCACGCTTCCAGGCATGGCCGCCTTGGTGCTAACCGTTGGTATGGCGGTGGATGCGAATATTCTGATTTTTGAGAGAATAAGGGAAGAATTACGGTCAGGGAAAAGTTCGGAGAACGCATTAACTGGCGGATACGCAAAGGCATTCTCTACAATTATCGACGCAAACCTTACCACCTTGATCACCGCTTCTATTCTCATTTGGTTGGGTACGGGACCAGTCAAAGGGTTCGGTATAACCTTGGCGATTGGTATTCTAACTTCTGTATTCTGTGCCCTCTTCGTAAGTAGAATGCTCATGAATCTGTTACTAGCCGCCGGCATTGGTAATCTCATTAGTCTACAGGCAATCGAAAAGCGCAAACCCAAGCAGGAAATAGACTTTCACAAATTCCGTAAAATTGCCTTCCTCGGCTCTTGGATCATCGTGGCCATTGGCTTTTACTCCATTTACTCCAAAAAAGATCAAATTCTGGGCATAGACTTTCGTGGAGGAGAGGAACTAGTCGCGTCTTTCTCTACCCAAGTTGATGCAGGCGAATTGGATACGGTCTTCAATCAAGATCAAGAAGTGGGAGAAGTACAACACCTTTACCGTTCGGAAATTGGTACCGGAGAGGCTTCCGCCAAACTCGTCCTGCAAACTGAAGTTGGCAAGTCTCGCGATGCCTTGTCTCTTTTGCAGCAACAATTCCCTGATTCTGCTTTTGAAGAAGAAGGCTCCAGTAATATAGGTGCATCCGTAAGCGATCAAATCAAAGAGGATGCTCTTATTTCGGTGGCTGTCGCATTATTAGGGATTTTACTTTATGTGGCGGTGAGGTTCGAGATGGGGTACGCTTTCGGAGCAGTTGCAGCTACCGTTCATGATATTCTAATGACCGTTGGCCTTTTTGTTTTGGTGGGTAACCTAACCGGTGGAACATTTTGCTCCGGTCAGTTCACAGCTCCCATGCTTGCATCTATTTTAATGATCGTGGGCTACTCCATTAATGACACCATCGTGGTTTTCGATCGAATTCGGGAAGAACTTGAATTAAATCCAGTAACGAACCTCCGTAAAATCATTCTCATTGCAATTAATCGTGTCCTTTCTCGGTCCGTGCTTACGAGTTTCACTACCCTGCTCGCTGCTGTATCTCTCTGGATTTTCGGAGCAGGCATCATTAAAGATTTTGCTTTCGTCTTCGTAATCGGAATATTGACGGGAACCTTTTCTTCAATCTTCATTGCCAGTCCAATCTTCTACTGGTGGCATAACGGTGATAGAAAACATGTAGAAGACGGTGAAATTCTTCCAAAGTACGATTGGCAAACCTCCAACACAAAATAAGTTTGCCAGTAGTTAAGTTTCTACACCTAATTGCCTATGCTTTGGGTTGAAAGGCAGGCAGACAAAGATTCCGTTGATTCGCTGAGTCGTTCACTAGCCGTATCTCCCACTCTATCTCGTCTTCTCAACTTACGGGGAATTGAGCTCTCAGAAAAAGCCTTTGAGTTCCTAGAACCCAAATTAGCCCATTTGGCGAGTCCCTTTGACATACCCCATTTACGGGATGCGGTAGTAAGAATTATCAAGTCGATTGAATGCCAGGAAGGCATCCTCTTGGTTGGGGACTATGATGTTGATGGCATAACTTCAACGGTCATTGTCAAAAAGACCCTTGCCGCTCTTGGCTTGGATCCTTTTTACGTAATTCCACGTAGGAAGGATGAAGGATACGGATTAACTAAAGAGATCTTGGATCGAGGACTTAGCCTAGGCGATATCCAACTTGTGATTGCCTTGGATTGCGGAACGAACTCTTTAGAGGAAGCACAGATTCTATCTGAAAAAGGCATTGATCTTATTGTAGTCGATCATCACCAAGCAAAAGAAAAACTTCCCGAGCAACCCATCATGCTCAATCCCCACCTCCATCCTGATAATGAGGAACCATGGAGGAATCTTTGCACCGCTGGTTTGGCATTCAAATTAGTTCATGGTCTAATCAAAGAATTAAGAGAGAAACAATGTCCCAAAGCTCACTCGGTTGACCTCAAGAAGATCTTGCCCCTCGTTGCTCTCGGAACAATCGCAGATTTGGTACCTTTGCGCATGGAAAATCGGATTCTCGCCAGGTTTGGTCTGAAGCATCTAGGAAAAAATCCGGACCCCGGATTGATTGCGTTGCTTTCGGAATCAAAAATACCGCCAGATCATTTTCCAGAAAGTGAAGACATCACCTTCAAACTAGCACCTCGTATAAACGCTTGCGGAAGATTGGATGACCCAGAGGTGGCGTCCGAACTTTTCTTAGAGCATGATGTTGAGATCTGCAGAAAGTTGGCTGCCCAAATGAATCAATACAATGAGAAACGGAAACTCATTGAAGCACAACTGACGGAGGAGGCTTTGCATATGGCAAAAGAAAATTTTGGCGACAGCCCTGGCGTAGTCGTCTGCGGAGAAGGCGGTGCCTGGAATCCGGGAGTTGTTGGCATCGTAGCGGGCAAAATGGCAAATTCTCTCGGCAAACCCTGTCTGGTTTTGGCGCATGCAGATGCAACAGAATACCGGGGTTCGGGTCGTGGTGTTCCGGGAATTAATTTGGTGCAAATCCTACATCAGTGCAAAGACCACCTGTTGCATTGGGGAGGTCATCCGATTGCAGTGGGGCTCAGCCTGCACGAGAAAAACATAGAATCCTTCACCAAAGCTTTCATTGATACAATTTTTGAGCAAAACGAAGGGAAATTTGAAGAACCAAGCCTTCAGCTCGACCTCATCATTTCATCATCCGAACTCCAACCCGAACTGCTCAACGAACTCAACCTCCTTACACCTTTCGGACAGGAAAACCCGGAGCCTATCTTAGCCATTAGAAAGACTAAATTGGCACATGCCCCGAAGAAGGTTGGATCTGGTGAACATTTTCAGTTTTCCATTCATAATGGGACTCGCCTCATCCAAGGCATCGCGTGGAAAATGGCTTCTAGGATGCCCCCCGCTGATACTGAAATAGATCTTGCCTTTCGATTAAGGTGGAACGAGTGGAACGGAAGAAAAAGCCTCCAAATGGTACTGGAGGATTGGAAGGTCAGCGTTTAGGGGTTGATTCGCTCCTCCAAGTAGGCAAAAGCCTCATCCTCGGAAAGCCTCTCCTGCTTCATCGAGTCACGATCCCGTAGGGTGATCGATCCATCACCCTCAATGGTATCGAAATCAACAGTAAGACCGAAAGGTACACCCGCTTCATCAATCCTTCGATAGCGACGACCGATGGCTCCACTTTGATCATAAACGACATTCCACCTTCGCTGCAGGCGCTGATACAACGCTCGGGCTCTCTCAACGAGCTCCGGTTTGTTTTTCACTAAGGGAAAAACCCCCGCTTTTATTGGAGCCACTCTCGGATTAAATCGAAGTACAGTTCGCTTTTCTCCTTCAACCTCTTCCACCGAATAGGCGGAACAAAGAACCGCAAGAAAGGTTCGATCTACGCCAAGACTTGGCTCGATAACATGGGGCAAATATTTTTGCTTTAGGTTTTCGTCAAAAAACTCCAAGGATTTGCCGGAATGTTCTTGGTGTTGGCTCAAGTCAAAATTCCCACGAGCGGCAATCCCTTCCAATTCATGTTCCCCAAANGGAAACTTAAAGGTAATATCAGTACATGCTTGGGCGTAATGAGCCAATTTTTCTTTCGGATGAACTTCTTCTCCCAAATGATCAGCAGTTAGGCCAATGGATTGAAACCAGTTNTTCCTTATGTTGATCCATTCTTGATGAAAGCGTGGCCACTCCTCCTCACCCGGAGGAATGAAATATTCGATTTCCATTTGCTCGAATTCTCTTGATCTAAAAATGAAATTTCGGGGTGTGATTTCATTTCGAAAAGCCTTCCCTATTTGGGCTATCCCAAAAGGAACTTTTACCCTTCCCGTATCAACGATGTTTTTAAAGTTAGCGAAAATCCCCTGAGCAGTTTCNGGCCTCAAATAACACNTTGAAGAAGCATCCCTGAGTGCCCCGACATGCGTNTCAAACATCATATTGAACTCACGAGGGGGAGTGAGCGAACCAACTTTACCGGTTGCTGGTGAAGGAACCAGTTCCTGCTCAGAATTCGAAAGTTCATCGTACGGCTTTAGAACAATCTGGGATAGGCTGCCTTGACGGGCTGCTTTTCTTTTCAGATTTTCAGCCATCTGATCTGCATCTTCCTGCATCCGTTCAGACTCGAGTAAGGAAATCCAACCGATGGATTCGCCTTCGACTTTGACCTCTGCAGCAAAGAGTTGGTCTGCTCGGTATCGCATCTTGGATTCCTTACAATCAACCATGGGATCAGTAAATCCATCTACATGACCAGATGCTTGCCACACCTTTGGATTCATTATAATCGAAGAATCCAACCCAACAACGTCATCCCTTCTACGAACCATATCCTCCCACCAAGCATCCTTNATGTTCTTTCTTAGTTCCACNCCCAAAGGGCCGTAATCAAAGAATCCATTAAGTCCTCCATAAATTTCGGAAGATTGGAAAACGAAACCTCTCCGTTTGGCCAACGAAACGATTTCTTCAGTAAGAGTGCTGTCTTTTGCCATAAAAAGNGTNTTTTATANACGACAAGGCTTCAGGGTACAATATANAAAGAGAACTGAAATTGTTGATTTGCTCGTTGACTAGCAGCATGACAATTTTTTGAATGNNATNATGATTTTTCGATCCAAGAAATCAAAACTTACCTTGTTGATAATTCCTTTGCTGGTTTTCTCTTTTGTTTTTTCAGGCTGTTCCGTAATCAGGCATCCTAAAAAATACTTTAACACCGATTTCAACTTAGGTGGGGCTATAACTCATAAAAATGGTGACTTTACTCCTGTTGAAACTGGTTCGATTCGACTTGAGTCCTCAGAAATTATGAACCGTCAGCATTTTTCTGGTTCCAAAACCACATTCTTTTGGGGATTATTCAGTTTCACTGATTACTAGGCTTTTCTAACATAGCAGTTTTTTCTAATTAGAATAATTCCAATTATTCTTGCTTGGCATGAAATANTTGGTTAAATGNTNNTTTGATCATGAATGNCATNGCCAATCACAANCCGNANCTNNCNGACACTCTCAAGCAAAATGGNTTGCGTCCGACGAAGCAGAGAAGTTGCGTCTANCAAGTNATCATGGCCAAAAGGGATCATCCCACTGCAGANGACATCCTTTTGCGTGTGAAGGAAAAATTGCCCACAATTTCTTTCGCAACNGTTTATAATTGCNTGGAAACTCTTGTCGGTTGCGGTCTCGTCAAGCAAGTGAACCTCGATCGTTCCCCTGCGCGGTATTGCCCAAATCTCCAACCACATGCCCATTTCAAATGTAAGGAAACCGGACAAATTCATGATNTNCCTTTAAGTGANAAAAATCTCACTAACCTCAAATCTATTTTACCAANTGGATTTGATGCAGAAAACTTCGACCTTTCATTCATTGGAAANCCACCTACNAAAAATTAATCATTAACCCTAAAAGTGAGTTCNTTAAAAATAGAAAATCTATCTGCTAGCGTAGATGGAAAACAAATTCTCAATCAACTTAACCTCGAGTTACCCAAAGGTGAAGTACATGCAATTATGGGTCCNAANGGTAGCGGTAAAAGCACNCTTTCTAAAGTGCTNGCCGGACATCCCGANTACCAACCAAGTCAGGGTTCTGCCTTACTTGACGGCGAAGAGNTTTTAGGACTNGCCCCCGATGAAATCTCTAGNCTTGGACTCTTCCTCGCCTTTCAATACCCCGTTGAGGTTCCNGGAGTTAGTATTGCGAATTTCATCAGAGCAGCCTTAAAGTCTAGGCAANCTAAGGATCAGGACTTCAAGGCAGTNGATTACTACAAGCGCCTTTATGAGAAAATGGACGACCTAGGAATGAACCGAAAGTTTACTTCTCGCTCCATGAACGACGGCTTTTCCGGGGGAGAAAAGAAAAGGTGTGAAATTCTGCAAATGATGATGCTTGATCCCAAATATTGCATTCTNGATGAAACGGATAGTGGTTTGGATATTGACGCACTTCGAGTTGTTTCCGCAGGAGTTAACAAAATGCGAAACAAAGATCGGGGNATACTCGTTATTACTCATTACCAAAGATTATTGGAATACATTGTCCCCGATAAGGTTCATGTTCTCTGGAACGGTAAGATTGTNCGTTCTGGCACTAAGGAGCTTGCCATTGAATTAGAAAACCGAGGGTACGACTGGATAAAGGAGGAGGTTGCCGCTTGAATGCATCACAACTCTTTCTTCATCAAAAACTANTATGATTAGCNCAANCGACATTCAAATAGACCGANACAAAGGCGATTTTCATTACGANACCGATTATGAATTTGATGCAGGAGTCGGTCTCAGCGAGGATGTAGTCCGATACATTTCAAACATAAAAAGCGAAGAAAAGTGGCTTCTTGACTTTCGNCTGCGAGCTCTCTCGATTTTTGAACGGAAACCTATGCCTACCCATTGGAGTAGTAAAGATCTTGAAAATATTGATTTTGATGTCATCCGATATTATCTATCCAAAGGTCAAAAGCCTAGCAGAACNTGGGATGAGGTTCCGGATGATGTAAAAGAAACCTTTGAAAGGCTTGGTATTCCCGAACAGGAAAGAAAGTTCCTTGCTGGAGTGGAAGCTCAATTCGACAGTGAGGCAGCCTACTCNNGAATGAAAGGGGATTTGGAAGATAAAGGTGTAATTTTCGTNGGTTCAACGGAAGGNCTNATGGACTACCCCGAATTATTCAAAAAATGGTTTGGTAAGGTCATCCCCTCTTCGGACAACAAATTTTCAGCCTTGAACAGTGCGGTTTTCAGCGGGGGTAGCTTCATTTACATACCGCCAGGTGTCAAACTTGAGCAACCCCTACAAGCCTATTTCAGGATCAATGCTGAAAACTTCGGGCAGTTCGAACGCACTCTAATTATTGCGGATGAAGGAGCTGAAATCACCTACATGGAAGGCTGTACTGCTCCAAAGTTCGAAACATCCACACTCCATAGTGCGGTTGTGGAATTGGTTGCCTTAAAAGGAGCCAAAATCCAATACATTACTGTTCAAAATTGGTCCAATAATGTTTTTAACCTCGTTACTAAAAGGGCATTAGCCCATGAGGAAGCGGAAGTCCGTTGGATTGATTGTAATATTGGTTCACGACTAACTATGAAATATCCGGGCGTGATTCTCCAGGGTCGGAAGGCCCGAGGCGAGGTTCTATCCATCGCCCTAGCCAATGATGGACAGCACCAAGATACCGGAGCTAAAATGGTTCATGCAGCAGATGAAACCTCTAGCAATGTGATTTCCAAATCAATCTCCATTGGTTCAGGTCGAACCACCTATCGTGGACTTGTTAAGATTCCTGGACATTTGAAGAAATGTAAAAACAACACCGAATGTGACGGTCTTCTCATCAACAATGAGAGCGAGACTGACACCTATCCGGCAATTACGGTTCAGGGGGATGATAATTCCGTTCAACACGAAGCAAGTGTGTCCAAGATAAGTGCTGAACAAATCTTTTATTTGCAGCAAAGAGGTTTATCCGAAAGCGATGCCATGAGNATGTGCGTCAANGGGTTTGTAAATGACTTAATTCGAGAGTTTCCGATGGAATACAGTGTTGAACTTAAAAGACTGATCGATTTGGAAATGGAAGGATCAGTGGGATAAGAAGTTCATGAAAAACAAAACATCTTCCTTGTTTTTAGCAGACCCCAGTTTTGACTCTAAAGATTTTTTCCAAAAGTTTTCAGANAGNAGATCCTGGGAACCTGGATGGTTGGCTGATTNCAGAAAAGAAAAGTGGGAAAATTTCCTTAACTTTAGGAATCAAGACTTAAAAGATGAGAGATGGCGTTTTTCATCTCGTAGNNGGTTGGANTATTCNAAAGTCNAGAAAGTCACGGAATCCGATNAAACTATCAGCGTAAANGAATCATCTAAAAACGGCATTACCCTNGANACCCTCGGCAAAGTCATCTTAGAGCAACCTAGCCTGCTTTCTGAAATAACTAATCTCTCGGGACCGAACCTTGGAGCTGATGAAAGCTTTTTACTTGCATCGACTTTTTCAGAGTCCGGTTTTTTTCTTAAAGTTGACAAGGGCANAACTCATTCCGCTCCTTTGTTTGTAGACCANACCGCNCCTTCCAGCGGAGAAGTTTCCTTCAGTAGAAACCTCTTAGTATTAGAACCNCACTCAGAGGTCACTTTNATCGAAAGGATGGCTTCNACAACCANCTCATCCGATGGCTTTGTTACCAACTTAACCAATGCCATTATCGGGGAAGGAGCAAAGCTTCGAAGNATCGTGATTCAGGACTTCAACGACAAGGTGACCCTGCACAACCTAGAAAACTTCGACCTCCTCAAGGACGCCCAGTTGANCAATGTCTCCCTTCATTTGGGNAGTGCTGAAGCAAGACTTGAAACGAAAGGTTCAATGTTGGGNAGTGGNGCTGAATTTGAGAACTTCTCTCTTGCACTTGGAAGGGAAGATCAATTGATCGACCTTAGGACGATGCAGCATCACTTGGCATCAAATTGCAGAAGTAATCTAGTTTGCAAAAATGCTCTGCTTAACAAGTCGAAATCCATTTTTTCGGGGATGATAAAAGTCGAAAATAAAGCCCGATGCTCTGATGCCCTTCAAACGAACCGAAACCTACTCATGAGCGAGGAAGCGGTTGCCGATTCCATTCCGGGATTGGAAATCTCAGCGAATGAAGTGAAATGTAGCCATGGTGCTACCACCAGCAGAATAGATGAACAAGAGCTCTTTTATCTGCTAAGCCGGGGTATCAAACCAAATCATGCTGAAAAGCTAATCGCACTTGGATTTTTCGANGAAGTTGTTGAAAAGATCGTACTCGAAGAACAAATGGAGATTGCNAGGAACCTCATATCNCNAAAATTTGATTCCTAGANACAATGACCAACCCACAAGAAGAAGTTGAATTAACTCGTGATGTAAACGCTACNCTCATTCCTCATGGAGAGGAATTCACCTTGGGAAGCGGNGAAAAAGTGACGATCACGCATCGCCTCGGAGGCAATTTCACGGTCATGACTCTNCAAGGCATGTATCGNATCGCAGCTAAAGANGCGGATGCTNTGGGCGAATCCCTTACGGAAGTTTCCGTCAGTCCCAAGACAGACANCTCGAANCCTGCAANCNCGGAGGAGATAAGNGAAAATCTTAAAACCGTATTCGATCCGGAAATCCCTGTGAATGTTGTAGACCTCGGTTTAATTTANCGAATCGAAATCGAAGAAACCAAAGANCGCGGACGAATTGCCTTTGTAGATCTTACCCTTACTGCACCAGGTTGTGGAATGGGACCAGTGATCGCAGAAGATGTGAAAGGTAANACNTTGGAGCTTAATGGTATTGATGATGCCGAAGTTGAAATTGTTTGGGATCCCCCTTGGTCTCAGGATTTAATTTCAGAAGAAGGTAAGATGGAATTGGGCTTGATTTAATTAGTCCGTATTTCTAGCACTCCAGTCATCCTTANTTNTTCCAGCATTTGCACGAATTATTATGTCCGTAGACTCTACAAACAAACTCCGAGTTGCCCTTGGCACCGATCACGCCGGTTTCACCCACAANGAAGCTGTTAAGGAAATGTTACACNCGTTGGGCCATGAAACTAAGGATTTCGGCACTTTTTCNGAAGACTCTGTAGATTATCCTGAATTCGTAGNGCCCGCAGCGGAAGCAGTTGCAAAAAAACTATGCGATATCGGAGTTGTTTTTGGAGGAAGTGGTAATGGCGAGGCTATGGCGGCCAACAAGGTTAAGGGAGTACGGTGTGCTCTTTGTTGGAATTTGGAAACGGCAAAGCTTGCAAAAGAACACAATGACGCTAATGTTTTATCGATTGGTCAAAGACAAGTATCTTTGCCACTTACCTTGGATATTGTAAAGACTTGGATCGACGCAAAGTTCGAAGGGGGAAGACATCTCCGCAGAATCGAAATGCTCGATGCCTAAGTTAAGAAAACCTTAACANAAAAAATAGTTTAATGAGCGAAGAAAAAGATAAGAAACCAAATTCCGTAGCGGAAATCATTCAAAACAATTTTCTCGAAGAGAGGAAAATATTTCTATGGGGGGAAGTCAGTGATCGCTCGGCAAGAGATCTCACCGAAAAACTGCTCTTTTTGGAAGCCAATGATCCGGGTAAAGAAATTACCTTCTATATCAATTCTCCAGGAGGTTCCATTACCGCAGGCATGGCAATTTTCGATACCATGCAACTGATCAGTTCCCCGATTGCGGTAGTTGTCACAGGCATGGCGGCAAGCATGGGATCTATTTTACTTTGTGGAGCGACGAAGGGCAGGAGGTTACTCTACCCTCATTCTCGAGTGCTCATACATCAGCCCCTTATTACAGGAAGAATGGTTGCAGCTGCCGTGGATATAAATATCCAAGCCCAAGAAATGGAAAAACTGAGAGAAGAACTTAATGGCATTCTTGCTGAAACTTCAGGACAGCCTCTTGATAAGATACAGCAGGACACGGATCGAGATTTTTATCTGAACGCCAAGGAAGCAATTGAATACGGATTGGCGGACGAGATAGTTTCTGAAATCTAATCATTCAAATGAACGGTTGATCTTTCCCCTCTCCAAGGGTGGGAGTTGATTAACAAAGTGCCATTTCCTAGGAATCTCATAATCCTGTAACTTGCCCCTCAAGGCTTCCTTCATTGAGTTTTCAGTAATATTCAAAGGGGCGATCCAAGCCGTGACGATTTCGCCCCATTTCTTATCCCGCTGAGGCACCACACGGCATTCTCGGGCACGGGTATTGGCAAGAATGATCTTTTCAATCACTGCAGGACACACCATTTCCCCGCCCGAGTTTATCATCCGGTCCAAACGGCCAAGAACGAACCAATTCCCCTTACAATCTTGCTTACCAAAATCATCGGTTAAATACCATGAATGAGGTTCCATGGTCTCTCCTTCCCTAGATTGAAAAAGGCTTTGAGCTCTAATTGCTATACGGTTTTCAGGACCGTTCAAACTTAGCTCGGCATGAGACAAAGCAGGACCAACGCCAGCATTTCCGTTTAAGAAATCACGGGCCTCGAGCAATGTGACCATGCCCGCCGATTCTGTCATACCGTAAGTCGGATAGATCGGAAGCTCAAGATTCCGGCACTTTTGAGTAAGTTCCTCACTCATAGCTGCTCCGCCTGCAAAAACTCCCCTACAAGCTCGTAAGCTTTCGCATGCAAACTTATTAGAAACAAGGAAGTGCAATTGAGTTGGAACCAGCGAAACCCATTTGTCTCGCAAGATCGACTTGGAGACCTCACCGGTTAAATCCTTGTAAGAGCAAAAGAACACCTTCCCCTTTGTCCTCAGAGCTCTCTCTACCTGCATCCATCCGCCAACATGATTCAAAGGTAAACAATTGACAAAGGAGAATGAGCTCTCCCCCACCCTAGAGGACAACGCAGCTACCGGACTGGAAATCGAAGATTGAAGGTGAACGACTCTTTTAGGAGTTCCAGTAGTGCCTCCAGTTTGAAAAAGAAGCTTTTGCCCATGAGCCAGTGTTGATTCACTAAGATTATCAAATTGTATGGGGGCTGACTTTTGGAAATCAACCGAATGCCCTTTCGATAAATAGCTGATAGCAGTCTTGGCAAAGGAAAGCTGTAGATTTTTGCTGTCATTTGAAGGATGGATCCAATCCTCATTGTAAGCATAAGGATTCGTGCTCATAAGGAATTCCACAAGTTCGCCAACCGTCGGTTGGTAATGCATGGCACCTGAAGTCGATCAAGGTGATGCTCCTCAAATTCTTCGGTTTTCCCGAAAAAGATCTTTCTGTCAATTCCGGCAGAATTGGAAGAAAAAGTGCAACACCTAAGCAAAGCTTCATAGCCAAACGGACTTTCAAAAACCGTAGACAGGACCGACTTGGAAGGATTTTTGCGGATAAACTCAATGGTCCTGGGCCAATCGCTGAGCAGAGAAGGCTTAATTATAAAATAACCATTCCAGTTCATTTTCTCCAATTTATGAAGGTCTCCTAACGCGACAACACTCTCGTCCAAAGCAAAAGGAATCGGAGAATCAATAGCCATTTCAAACATTTCATCAATTTGAGCATGCGGCAGGGGCTGTTCAATGAACTCTATCTTCTTCTCTTCGTAAAAGGCATCAATCCATTTCCTTAAAACGGAGACGCTCCAAGATTGATTAGGGTCTAGGCGCACTTTGGTATCAACTGGAAGTTCCGCAAGCCAACTCTTCAAATGCAGAATTTCCTCATCCTCGGGAAGCAAGCCGACTTTTCGCTTAACTGTTGAAGCGTCTCGCCACGCTTCATCTTTTTTAAAATACAACCTAGATTTGCAAATTTCCTTTCTTTCCGGGATCCAAGAAGAGTTCCAAAAATCGGCCTTCAGACAGCTTATTGCTGGCTGTAAGGGAGAGTTTTCCTGAATCTCTTCGCCGCTCACCCATCTCTCAGTCTCTCTTCGCACATTTTCCAAATCTAAAGACAAAAAACCCGGGGTCGGTGCTACCTCACCAAAAGCAACCGCCCCATCGTTCAACTGAGTAAAAAGCACAAGGCTGTCACGCTCAGACCAATTTCCATAGGAATTGATGATTGGATGATTGAACTTTTGCTTTATATGGCGAAATTGTCTTACTTCGTTCATGGATTAACCTTGAGAAGATCCTTTGTTTGTAACATATAATATATAGTCTACCCTAGACAAAAACATCAACAATGGATAACGAAATTTACCTTCCAGCAGATGAGTTTTTCGAACTCGCAAAACCAACTGGTCTTACTTTTGACGACCTATCGCTAGCCACTCGTTTTTCGGAAGTAACGCCAGCGAATACAGACCTAAAAACCACTCTGGCGGAATCTATACGATTAAGCATTCCTATCATCTCGTCTGATATGGACACGGTCACCGAATCTGAGATGGCGATCGCCATGGCGCTATGCGGAGGAATTGGAATTATTCACTACAACATGAATAAGCGCCAGCAAGTTAAGGAAGTGGCTCGAGTAAAGTATCATGTCCATGGTCTGATCCAAGATCCAATCACTATAACAGCTGATAAATTTGTGGGCGATGTCCTCACTCTGATCAAAGAAAAAAGCTTCCAGTTTCGCACCTTCCCAATCGTTGATGAAGAAGGCAAATTGCTTGGTTTACTTCCTGGTAGAGTAGTCAAGGAGAGATACCGCGATCGAAAGGTGACTGACGGCATGCTCCAAAGAAATGAAGTTTACACCATTCGTGAATCTGAGGTTGGGGGCGACCCCATTGATACCGCAGATAAATTCTTCAGTGAGCACATGGGTATACACAAGTTGCTAGTCGTTGATGACTCGGACCGACTCCGCGGGTTGTACACCCTTAGCGATATTGAGAGAATTATTGGAGAAAACAGTGATCACTTAAAACCAGCACGCGACGAGAATTTTCGACTCCTATGCGGAGCAGCGGTTTCAGTGCCTCGAACCCCCGATGGCGAAATCGACCACAACTCGCTTCAAGAACATGTACAGGAAATGGTGGGACAGGGACTTGACTTGGTTGCAGTTTCAACTGCTCATGCCCATACTAAGGATGTAGGTGCGGCAACCACATTCTTGCGCCAAGAATTCCCTGATTTGGGGATCATGGCCGGTAATGTGACTTCAGCGGAGGGCGTAGACTTTCTGTCGAAGGCCGGTGCGGATTCAGTCAAGATTGGACAAGGTCCGGGCTCAATTTGCACAACTAGGGTTGTCGCCGGAGTGGGAACCCCTCAAATGAGTGCTTTGTATGCAGCTTCTCGGTCAGCGAAAAACTCAAAGGTCTCTTTGATAGCCGACGGGGGCATCACAAAATCAGGAGATATTGTCAAGGCGCTGACTCTGGCAGATGGGGTTATCTGTGGAGGATTGCTGGCTGGTTGCAGGGAAGCACCCGGACAAATCATTGAAATCGAAGGAAAATATTACAAACAATACCGAGGGATGGGTAGCCTGGAAGCCATGAAGGAAGGTTCGGCAGCGAGATATGGTCACTCGAAGCAAGATTTGCACTCCAAAAGTGCACCAGAAGGGGTAGAAGCCCTCAAGGAAGTTGCGGGCTCTGTAAGAGAAACGGTCGAGCTACTCACTGGAGGCATTCGAGCTGGCATGGGATACCTTGGTGCAAGTAATTTATCTGAACACCGGGATCGTGCCCGTTTCGTGCGTGTTACCCCAGCCGGTCAGCGTGAATCAGCACCTCACGATGTCATTGAGGTTAAGCGAAGTGATTTTGCCCGGGCATAATCCTTTGGTTTTTTTAAAAAGTATCTAAGATGAAAAATAGTTACGGTTCCCATTCCATAATTTCCGTCCTTGGAATCAGTATGGGCGATGAAGGAAAAGGGCGCGTCGTTCATGAAATATTGGATCATATTGAATCCGATACCGGCGTAAGTGCTGCCGGAGTCATGAAAGTGAATGGCGGAGCCAATGCCGGCCACACCGCCGCCGGCCTAAAGCTAAATCTACTTCCATCGGGTGTAGGCAACCCACGTGTGCCAAACCTTCTCATCGGGTCAGGCGTAGTCGCGGACCCAAGGAAATTCTTGTGGGAAGCCAAACCTTTGGAGGCACGAGGTATTTCGGTGTTCAAACGATTGAAGATCGATCAAAAGTGCCAAATGAGTGATCTCTGCCATCGGCTCTTGGACTTAGCGTGGGAGACTTATCGCGTGCAACAACTGGGTCAAGCAAACCGTGGATCGACCGGTCGAGGCATTAGCCCAGCCTACTGCGATGAAACAGGGCAGTGGCAAATTTTCTATCAATCTTTTTTATTGGAAAGAAAGGAATTCGCATCTGCCCTGAAGGAAAGGCTCCAAAGAGCGATGGATACGATTCGGTTTGTTTGCAAAGTCAGTGAAGCGGAGTGGTATTCCTTTTTTGATATTTTGACCGAAGCTGAGACTCGAGCCAACCAATCATCGATTGACGAAGGCATCTTTTCACCCTCAGAATTTGATTTCAAAGCTTTCCTCAAGACCAACCCATTTGAGCTCAACTTTGAGCTTCTAGAGGAAACTTATTGGAATGCCGGCCAAGAGCTCTCCTCTTGTATTGATGATGTTCGTGACCACATGCTTTCTTTTAAGGAAAGCCAGAAATGCGTCGTTGCCGAATTCGGCCAAGCTTATTGGCTGGATAAGAGGCATGGGTTCACTCCGAATGTCACCGCATCTCACACCACAGGTGCGGAATTATTCAATTCCGGAGGGATCCCGATATCCAAGATCTCTCAAGTCGGATGCTGTAAGGCGTATGACACGAAGGTGGGAACTCATCATTTCATCACTCAATTGGATCACCTGAAGGACCCATGGGGCGAGAAACTTGCGAAGCTTGAATTTGGTACCTCCACTGGCCGGCAACGAATGGTGGGTTGGTTTGATGCGGTCGANAAAGGCAACGCGCTTAGGTACTGCGGATTTGATCAACTGGTGATCAATAAACTCGATGCACTCACAGCGAATGANTCAAACCTNNGNGAATTGAAGATTTGCAAGGCTTACNGTTTGCCAGACGGATCGATTACCAAAGTCGTGCCTCGGGCAGAAATNGACCGTAAAAAGATGATGCCAGTCTATGAGTCGTTTCCTTTATGGACCGAAAATCTTCAAAACCTAAATTCNTTTGATGATTTTCCCTTGGCCGCCAAACAATATGTTTCTCGAATGGTGAGTACTCTCATCGAAGTTGCCTACCCGAATGGTTTTGTAGGCAAAGAACTTCCCCAAATCCTNTTTATTGGCGTTGGCCCAGAACCAGGCCAGGTGATCNCCGACATCCCTGAAACCAACGAACTTATTAAATTGTTCGCGACCCCATCCCTAAGCGGCATCAAGTGAATGCTCCTGAACCGGCAATCGAACAATTAAAACATCGCTTAACTTGGGAAGCGCTCGATCATAAAAAGTTGGAAAAATATCTTTCTTTTTGTCTAGACGAAGAAATCGGTGCAAGTTGCAACCGCAACCCTATCGATGGCGATNTGACCACAAAGGCATGTGGNATTCAAACTTCCGGTACAGCCTTTTTCNTTGCTAGGCAATGCATGGTTTTGTGTGGATTAGAACTGATCCCAATGATTCAAAAAGCCTTTNGTGCGGAGGATTTGGANTTTGCATTTACCGCTNAAGATGGGGATACCATTGGGACAGGCGATATATTCCTGTCGGTTCAGGGCAGACAAGACAAAATCCTTTTGGTTGAACGAACTGTACTGAATTTCCTCCAGAGACTATCGGGCGTTGCCACGGCAACCCAATCTTTCGTGGAAATCATGGATCCCTACGGAGTCCATTTTCTTGATACTCGAAAGACGAGTCCCGGTCTACGGCAATTGGAAAAGTATGCTACTGCTTGTGGCGGAGGGTATAATCATCGAATGGGCCTGCATGACCGTATTTTGATTAAAGACAACCACCTCGCCGCTGCATCGATCGATTCCCCTGCTAAACTAGCTTCATTTCTTGAAGGAATCCGCAAACGAAATCCTTCCGAATTCATCGAGGTGGAGGTGGATAGCTTGGAGCAGTTCTCCAAAGTGATAAATTCTGGAGTGAATGCTGCACTTCTTGACAATTTTTCACCAAGTCAAATTAAACAAGCCGTCGAGATGAACGATCAAACGATCGTATTGGAAGCAAGTGGGGGTATCAACCAAGCTACCCTCGAATCTTATTCGGAAGCCAAACCGCACTTCATTTCAAGTGGTGCTCCCGTTCATGCTTCTCAATGGATCGACATCGGGCTTGACTGGAATTAATGGAGATTTAAACCAAATGCCAAGGAACTACCCCAAAGGGAAAAGAAAAAGCGTAAAGCCTCCAAAATCTAAGAAAGGCAGCGGAGATACAGAAAGTCCGAACAGGTATCTTTTGAACATGCTTCTTTCTGCATCTCCCTATTATGTTTCGGGAAGTTTACTCGCCGAGCGGCTTAAAATGTCTCGCGTTGGAGTGTGGTCAAGAATTGATAAACTCAGNAAGGTAGGTCTTTCGATTGAAGCAGCTCAAAACCGNGGGTATCGTTTNGCTGGAGAACCCAAGCAATTAAACATTCATTTGCTTGAGGCTTGGTTAAGCGAATGCTTCCAGCCTTGTAAAATTTTCCTCAAGGAAANAACCGACAGTACAAACAACCAAGCGGANCGGATACTCGCAAATGGGCATCCGGGCCCATTTGCAGTNTTAGCCAACACGCAAAGTCAGGGAAAAGGNAGATTGGGNCGCTCTTGGCATAGCCCNAAAGGNGGAAACATCTATCTTTCCNTAGCTTTTCGTCCGGATGTGGATNTGATCAAATTACGNTCCTTCACTCTTTGGCAGGGAATCAAAATTTGCCAACTGCTCAGGCAAATAACGGANAANTCAGATCTCTCGGTTAAATGGCCAAACGATTTGCTCCATTCCAACTTGAAATTCGGTGGTATGTTGACCGAAGCTTCCATTGATTGNGAGAGAGTCAAAACTTTAATTTTCGGATTCGGGTTGAACCTAAATGCATCATGTAAAAAGTTCCCCAAAGATATTATCAAGCAATCGACTTCGCTCGACAGTATTTATGGTGAGCGGCTCCGTATCCATGAAATTACGGCGAAGATCATCAAGACTATTTTCTTAGCCTATGATGATTGCCTTCAAGGCAGGGTGGAGAAAGATCTCATTAGTGAATGGGAAAAAGTGGATGCACTCAATGAAAAGAAAATTAAAATTTCTCTTGGAAATGAAAGGATAGTAGGCAAAGCCTGCGGTATCGATGCGGATGGGGGCTTGAAGGTAAAACTTCGCAATGGGCGGGAAAAAATCGTTCGGGCAGGTGATGTCACATTAGGAAAATGATTAGCCTTCAAGCTTCAGTCCAATGCCTGGATATTGGAAACACCAAAACTAAGTTCGGAACCTTTCGTGATGGAACTGTAACGGAAATCGGTTCGATGGATACGAAGCAATTTACGGCCTGCCCTACCAACCTTTTGCCGCAAAGTTCAATTAGAGATCTTCCCCTTGCCTGTTGCAGTGTTGTGCCTGAAGCAGAAAGGTCCTTGCGGGAACTCACCACCGCTCTTGACTGCTCTCTGTTCATGCTTACTTCCAAAACTTGCAGGGACTTACCTATCTCCTATCCTTTTCCTGAAGAGATTGGAGCCGATAGACTGGCAAATTCATTAGCCGCCCATACTTTTTTTAAGACCCCATCCATAGTCATTGATTTCGGAACGGCCACCACCTTTGACATAGTTACCCAAGATGGAGGCTACGAAGGAGGAGTGATCGTACCAGGTCCTCAAGGCTATCTTGACTTTTTGCATCAGAACACCTCTCTTCTCCCCTTGGTTAACATTGATTTCAACAAGCCAAGATCAAATACCATCGGCAAATCAACGGTAGAGGCCATGGAACTTGGGGTACGGTTCGGATATAGAAGTATGATAATGGGTATTTTGGATGAATTATTCGAATTCTTTGAAGATAGCTATAATACCCCGGAAATTATTTTGGCTGGTGGAGCTGTCAAAGGTGTTGGCATCCCAAATGCCAAGGTCAGCCCAAATCTGACTCTAGAAGGACTTGCCTTGGCCTTCCAAAAAAATCATGGTGAAGGATTGAAACCATGAGTGCTGAAAGCAAACCTTTGCCCATTATCGAAGTGATCAACCTAAGAAAAAAGTATGGTTTGATAGAAGCTCTCAAAGGAATTAGTTTTTCCATTGGGAAGGGCGAAATCGTTGGATTTCTTGGGCCAAACGGGGCGGGGAAAAGTACCACCTTGCGAATCCTCTCTGGTCTTATTCCCGCTGACTCGGGAGAAGCAAAGGTCTGCGGAGTTGATCTGGCTGAAGAGGAAGGTGAGGTTAGGCACCACATAGGCTATTTGGCAGAGAATAACCCTTTGCCTGAAGATCTTCGCGTCATCGAGTACCTGAAATTCAGAGCCCGGCTAAAAGGTCTTCAAGGTAGTCGAAAGCGAGAGCGAATAAGAATTGCTCTGGATATTTGCGATTTGGAACGAAAAGTTTCTGAAAGGAAAATTGGGAATCTGTCTAAGGGCTTCAGGCAACGAGTCGGTATAGCCGATGCCCTGCTTGCCGAACCGCGACTCGTTATCCTGGATGAACCCACCATAGGCTTGGACCCTAGGCAATCGGCGATTACCCGTAAAATGATGGAAAGGCTCCGAGGAGAGGTTTCCTTTTTGCTTTCAAGCCATATTCTGTCTGAAGTAGAAGCATGTTGCGACCGTATGATCATCTTAAGCCACGGTCAAATTGTAGCCGAAGGCACCTTATTGGAACTGCAGAGGAAATTCGTCAATAAGACTATCTTTGAAATTGTTGCCGTTGGTAATCGGATAGATCTTCAAAAGGTGGTTCGCTTGGTTGATCCCTCTTGCGAACTGATTCAAGACGACCCGGTTGAAGTCTCTGGAAAAAGAAGGTTTGTTTTTTCAACTCAGAAAGGTGAATCACATGCCGAAAAAATTCTTAAAACCCTGCTCTCCAATGAAGCCTTCAGTTTGTCGGAATTTCAAATTTCAAGACCTGACTTGGAAACAATTTTTTTGCGTGCCACGAAAAAAAATTGGGAAGAGCAGGATTTCATTGGCAGAAGAAACCGGCGCATAAGGATGGAATCACTTACAAAAGGCATAGAAGTTAAAACATAATGCGAGGCTATTGGGTTATTCTAAGAACTGAATTATTTGGTTTGTTCATTTCGCCATCAACCTATGTGGCGAGTTTTTATTTCCTTGCCCTACTTGGGATNGGATTCCGTTTTTTCATCGAAAGCTTCATGTCTTCGAATTGGATCCTCCCTCCCCTTTCCTCCTTGGTATTAGGGCTCATCTTTGGAGCTCCTGCCCTCATTCCATTTCTTACCATGCGATCCTTCGCCGAAGAAAGGCGCTTGGGCACCCTGGAGACTCTTTTATCTGCACCGGTTAATACTACTGCTTTGGTCTGGGGGAAATGGAGTGCAAGCTTTCTGTTCTTTGTCTTGATTGCTTGTGGTGCTTTCTGCTTCCCTCTGCTTCTTTGGACTTGGTTCCCCGACCAAGCCCAGTCTTTGGGGTTTGATCATTTTGAACATTGGTTAGGGGGCGGGCTCTTTCTTTTGATTTTTGGAGCAAGCTTTACTTCAGTTGGAATTTTCGCCAGTTCGGTCACAAAAAACCAGATGGTGGCAGGAATGCTAACCTTCACTCTGCTCACCCTGTACATTGCTGTAATGGCATTTTCATACGGTGAATCAAGTTCATCTCACTTAATTGAAAGTCCGACGGACTTATTTCGCAGTTGCCTAGGTTCTCTGGATGATGGTTTGGACAAACTTCAGCATTTCGCGGTTGGAGTCATTGATATCGGTACCATCCTTCACCAAATCATCATACTTATTTTCTTTCTAAGCCTTGCCACCATTCAAATCGAAAGAATTAAACATTAATGGACTTCAAGCAGGCAAAAAGAAATCGGAAATTCGATCATTGGATTATCATAAGCTTGCTTTGTAGCTTAGTATTAGGTCTGAATTTTCTTGTTTCAAAGGTTGAAATGCAAGTTGANCTGACTCCGGACTCAAAATACTCGCTGTCCAAGGAAAGCCTCGCTCTGTTGGATAAGATGCANAATCCAATTGATATTGTCATCACACTCAAAGATGAGAACCGGTTACCCAAAATCATCCAAAAANTACTTCATGACCTTAATCTTCTCCTCGATAGCTTCGAGTATGCCCAAAGTTCGCGGCCCATCCGAGTTTATCGNGTGGATGTAGATTCTCCNAAAGCGCCTTTCGGCCTTTTGGAGAGATACAAGATCTCCGAACCTAATCTCATTGTGGTNGCTACGCCCAAAGGAGGGAAAAAAACTATTTTTAGGTACGATGAATTNGATGGCACAAACCCTTATGACCTTTCNCAATCCTTCAGGTCGAGAGATGCTCAGGCTAGACAAGCTATCTTCGAATCAGGGTTTTATGCTGAATGGAAGGAATCGGGAAGAGGCCTTTTGGAACCGACTAAATTCAGGGGTGAAGCAACCATTATGAAAGCGATCTTGGAGCTCACGAGCAAACCCGACCAAAGAAGGGTTGCCTATTTCACAAGGGGGCATGGNGAAAAAAGTCCNGCGGATGTTAGTGTTGAAAAAGGTTACTCGGAATTCAGAACCATGCTCGAAGATCGAAATCTCGATGTGTCTACAATCGACCTCAGCCTGATGAATACCTTACCTGAAGACGCTAAATTCGTAATCATTGCAGATCCTAAAGGTACTTTTCAAGATAAGGAAATCTCTATGCTAAGAAAATTCCTCAACCACGAGAACGGACGAATTCTCGTCGCGATCGATCCCGTGGAAGAAATTTCTATGCTTGATCGACCAGCATTCGGACTTAGACCACTTCTCAAAGAATGGGGAATCCGATGCCATGATATGATTATCCATGACCCAACGAGAGAGAACTTTGACATTTTCTCCGGTTCTTATTCGCTCAGAACATACTCTAAAGATCAATCNCACCCTGTGGTGAAGCAATTGATGGCACAAGAAATGTCCATCCAAACGGATCAGTCTCGACCTGTTGAAATCGAAAGGAAACAGGACGGAGATTTCCTATTAAATGAATTGATTTACTCATCCAAGACTTCCTGGGCCCTTTCAAAATGGAGAGAGCGAGAAAAGCCCCTCAAGAAAAACGCTTTATTGGATTTGGANGGACCAGTTCCCGTAATNGCAATCTCTCAAAAAAGAAAACGCCCTAANTATCAAAGGTTCGACACAAATGAAGGAAAGCTTGCGGTCATTGGTTGCTCCGGGATCCTAGCGAATCAATTCCTGAAAAAATATAGCAGCAACCAATTGCTGGGGCAGAACTTGATTAATTGGCTCAAAGGNTCCGAAGAGCTACTTGACATACCNCCTAAGNCGCTNAACGAATTNAATATATCAATGACANCNAGCGAATTTGAGCAATGGCTCTATTCTCTTGCTATCGTACCTGCGTCCATTGCCCTNCTAGGCATTTTTGTNGGATGGCTTAGAAAAGAATTGTAGTAATGAAAAACCCAAAGTTAATTCTAGTTATAGCCAATGTCATATTGGGATTTATTATCTATTTCAACTTGGAAAAAGATGATGAAGACATTCGTGATCTTAACACTGAACTTGTTTATGCTGTCTCCAATTTAAATAAAATCGAGATTGTAAACGCGAAAGACCGTGAAAGTCTTATTTTGTCTAGGGATGAGCAAAATTGGNACATTGCAGAGCCTATAAGTTGGCCGGTTGACAAGTTGGTTTTTTCTAACTTTTCAGCCAAGATCGCACATCTTAAATGTGAAAAACTACACGATATTGAAAAGCTTGAATCACGTGGAGAAATTCTTTCTGACTATGGTATTGAAGAAAATTCCACACGGNTGATCCTTCACGCNAANCAAGAAACAATTTCGATTGAAATTGGCAAATCAACGCGTGACTCTGATTCANTATATTCCCTNATAAAAACCAGTGCAGAGAAAAACGGGGCCATATGGAAAATTTCAAATGAGATCAATCAAGTTGCGAGATCATCAACNTCAGCGTGGGCCGTACCCACTTTCATCAATATGCCTCTGTATGCAATTGATGAGCTTGCTTTGACATTTCGAACGGATGCAAATCAATCAAGACAAATCAATATCAGGAAGAAGGATGAAAAATGGGCTTTCACCCATCCATTCTCTGCGGATGCAAACAAAGAAAAGGTATTATTCACCCTAAACCAATTAGTTTCNCAAAAGGTTTCATCCTTTGACGCACCAATTGATGACCTAGATCTCAATGACTCCTGGAATATTAAGCTTTCAATTATAGGAATGGGGGAATCCAAGGACTATTATTTAAANTCCAANAACGATGCCNCGACCATAGANGCCCAAACNAATATTNTTGGCACGNTCACTCCCTTTCAAATAGAAGATACCTTCAAGGAATCCCTCAATCAATGGACAACCAAACTTCGCGAAACTCAAATTTTCAACCTCCAACCTAATGAGATTCAAGCCATCAAAATAAGTTCTGGTTCACAGTCCATCGAACTGAAAAAAAACTCGGAGGACAACTGGTTGGTGGCCGAAAGCAACTCCACTCAAAGCAATGAATTTGAGGCTGACTATGAATCGATTGCGGAATTAATGAGAACTCTTAATACCGTTGAAGTCAAAAGTTTCCTTTCCTTTAATCCCTCCGAGGAGGAAATGGAAGAATATGGAGTGAATGTTCCAAAATATGAGATTCAGATCACAAATTCAGACACATCTCAACAGACAATTCTTATCTGTGATTCCGTTGATCAGTCATCGCTATGGAAGACCTTTTTGTCGGACCAATCNCTTATTTGCATCATAGAGTATCCNTGGTCGGAAACTCTCAACAGAAAAGGCCTTCATTATCACAAAAAAGAGTTAATGAAAAACTTTNAGAATTATACTTTGGCAAACCTCACTAAAATTGATGGCAACAATACAAAGACCCTGACCTTATCTGACTCCAATCAAAGTTTCGAAGTGATTCGAAAGTTCACTGCCTCGGAATTCATTCAAGACAAATTCAACAATGAAGGTGCATGGGTATCTGGTGATTGGGTGCCNTGGAAATACTTATTGGTATTCAAGCACCCCAANGNGGATGAAGACATTGAGTTTCATTTNAGTGAAAAGACCGGAGCAACATCTTGGTATGGGGGTAGCGAACTTCTCGGTTTAACCTTTAATCTACAAATTCAGCTCATTGATGAAATGAGTAAATTGGTTAAACACTTTGACTTGGAATAGGTCAAAAGAACAAAAAGAGCATAATCTGAAACCGTACAAAACCTACGACTCCTTATTTAAGCGGAAAAAAAAGCTTCTTTTCCTTCTTTCATTTTTAGCTTTTTTTCAACTTTTGGTAATCCTTCTTGGGACTGNTCGCATACCCGTCCCAGAAACTCTGGCCAATCAGTTGCTTCAATTCAATGANAGCACGACACGNATAGCATACAAAAACTGNAGGCTCAACTTACCTAATTTACTNGAGTTCAAGGANGTGAAGGTATTCAGCCACAACAGAAAAGTATTTTCATCGGAGTCTCTGAAAATTACTTTCCATCTATTANCCAAAAGGAAAGGNCTCTTNGAGCGNATACATAATATTCGGTTACGAGAAACGAAATTCTTCGATTCCAGCGAACATGCAAACAAGGTGAGTTTTAGAGAAATCAATCTTCACAACTATGANGCCTTGGAGATCTTTTTTTCATCAAGGGTAATGATTGGCGATATGTCCNTAAANNTAGCAGGCACAATCAATCGAGAATTCNTTAATGANACAGCAAGAAATTTGGNTTCCAAGCCTACATCTCGCACCNAGAAACTTGAGCAGGTCATTGAACAAATAATAACCTACACTGGAGAGATTCACCCAACGCAATTGAACTGCCTTGCAAGCATCTCAAAAGATTCCAAATTTTCNTTCTATCAACCAAAAAGAGTTCAAGGGTTCTCTCAAAATAGAAAGATANCTACNGANCAACTCAATGGGTATGCACTATCATCTGTAAGAGATAGTACTCTAGAGATTACCGAATTAAAGATGCATTGCGCCCATTTACTTATTTCAATGGATTCGCAAGTGATTGAAATTAATGATGTTGCAGTTCTTGCTGCGAACAAAAACCTGGATAAAACCTCTTTCAAAACACCGTTTTCGGACTTATTTTTTACTGTCAATCAGTCCACATTAAAGAATAATATTAGTGGTTCACTTCCCCCATTCAGCTTTCGGTTCAAACTCGGAGAAACAGCCTCCAAAATGATTTTTTTCACCGACTCCAACAGTTCGTCAGCATCAATCGAATCCGTTATCAATGAAGAGGGTAATTCACTCAACGGATTTCTTCATCTCATCCCAAAGAATTTTAATCTGTTAAGATCNCACCCAACCTCNCCTGTCAAAATGCTAGATGGGGAGAAGGTTTCCCTCACATTCAACAACAACTTCATTGATCCAATTGACCCGAATGCTAATCACTTTCATTTGATTGGAAAAACGNTATCCGTCCTTGGTTCTCCCTTCGGAAACTTCGATCTGTCAGGAAAACTACTTAATGACTTTTCAATTGAGATTGGTNCAATACATGGNCTATTAGGCAANAGCGAAGTCAGAGGAAGTTATGTGCAAAAATGGAACCCTCACCAGTTTCGTTTTCTAGTAAAAGGAACCTGCTTCCCACAGGATGTAAACAATTGGTTCANGGANTGGTGGGACCGCATTTGGCCAGATTTCCAATTCAGTCAATCNATTCCATATGGTGACTTTTCAATATCCGGGGAATGGGGAGGGAACCCGGTACATTCTTTTACTTACGGNAAAGTTTGGGCTAAGGATTTTCACTACAGGGAAATGCCCATCCAATCAGCCGAAATCGAAGTTCAGGTTAATGATCAAGCAACNAGTATCAGAAGCGATCAGATCATCCATCACCTGGGTTCGCTCTCCGGGAATCTAAACTTCCCAAGAGCCCATCAAGCCTCTCCTTACTTATTAAATTTCTCNATGGATGGGGAACTACCTTTTAATGATTGCAGAAAAGTATTCGGACCCACAGTCGAAAAGCAGTTAACCNACATTGACGCATCCCTGATAAATATTCGGGGTTACGGCGAAATAGCCAAAAACGAAAATTCGGCATCTGCGGAAAACCCTACGAATTACAACCTATCCCTTGCATCGAGACTGCCTGTTTCNTTTCATGGAATCTCCTCCAAGGAGATAAAAGGCGAGATTGANTACATGCNTGGAATAACCAAGGGCAGTTTTGCGGAAATCAAAATTGCAGAGGGTAAGTGNAGTCTCAATTTCAAAAAGACTGACCTTNGNCAATCAAGTCTNTTTGATTTTAGCCTAGANCTGAAGGACGCCAACAGAAAAGCGCTTATCAATGAATTGAAAAATATNANTAATCTCGCCCAGAATGCACCCGGTATCTTTGAAGATTCGAATGATTCGGGCGATCAAGCAGTTGGGAAGATGGATCTTTCCCTACAAGCAAAAGGGCCNATCGAAGATTATCTGCAATTTGTGGGTACCGGTATGATTGGAATACGCGAAAAAGGACTCGGTCAAATTAATCTATTAGGAAACCTCTCACGTGAGCTTTCGGATTTTCGCTTACCAATTCCTAGCGGAGCCTTTACTTTTGATACATTAACTTCTCCATTTCGGGTAGAACACGAATCCGTTTTTTTCGACAAAATGATAATTTCCGGCCCATTATCCATTTTGGAATCGAAAGGTAATTTCAATTTGGATAATGGTAATCTCGACTTCTTGGCTCGCCTCAAGCTCATCGGAAACCTTCCNATCCCAGTGATCAAGCAGATCATAGGTTTNGCCGACCCACTATCCAAAATCGCCGAAATTAAAATCACNGGAACTCTTGATGAACCAAAATGGAAATTAGAAGTCAACCCNACCCCTTAAGTTCCAACCGGAGTGGAGAAAGTCGAAAAATTCGATGATTGCATGATTACTAAAATAATCTTTGCTAGGTATTAATTTTAAACCAATAAAGGGAGGAACATTACCTTGGACTTAAGCGAACTCAAAGGAATCATATCCTTAATGCAAAAATCGGATTTGACCGAAATAGAAATTGAAATACAAGACTTAAAACTAAAATTAGCTCGACCGGGAAAAGCTCAAAGTATCCAAGAAGTTCCTGCCTATCGAGAAGTCGTTCCTAGCCGAGTTGCCGAANCGGCTTCCCCCGAACCGGTTNGCCCNAGCTCGAAAGAGGATCCTATCGGCGATTCATTCGACTCNCCGATGGTTGGCACTTTTTATCGTAAACCTTCTCCGGACGACGCCGCGTTTGTACAAGTTGGTGATCATGTCAAAAAGGGGGATGCCCTGTGCATCATCGAGGCCATGAAGGTTATGAATGAAATTCAAGCTGATTTTGCAGGCGAAATCATTGATATTCTCGAGGAAGACGGTAGCAGCGTCGAGTACGGACAACCCTTGTTTAAAATCCGAAAGAATTAACTGCTAATGATTCGAAAAATCCTTATTGCNAATCGCGGAGAAATTGCACTTCGAATAGTTCGTGCCTGTAGGGAATTGGGAATTCGCACCCTCGCAGTCTACTCAGAAGCGGATGAGCAATCCTTACATGTACAACTTGCCGACGAAGCAATTTGCATTGGCCCTGCTCCAGGAAGTGAAAGCTACCTAAGAGCCGATCGCATCCTCAGTGCAGCTGAAATTGCAGATGTGGATGCCATCCATCCCGGATATGGCTTTTTATCTGAAAATGCAGAGTTTGCCGAGCAATGCGAGTCTTGCAACATAACCTTCATTGGNCCTAAATCCGCAACCATTAACCAAATGGGGGATAAAGCCAAAGCCCGCGATGCCATGGCAAAGGCTGGTGTCCCCATTATTCCAGGGAGCGAAGGTGCCTTGGCAAATGAAACAGCAGCCACTAAAGTTGCCCAGAAAATCGGCTTTCCAGTCATCATCAAAGCAGTCGCCGGCGGTGGTGGGCGAGGTATGCGAGTCGCTCATAATGCGGTAAGNTTCGTTAAGGAATTTCAGTCGGCAAGGCTTGAAGCTGAAAAAGCATTTGGGAATGGAGAAATGTACATTGAAAAGTATTTGGAAAACCCAAGGCATGTGGAATTTCAAATCCTCGCAGATCGCCATGGGAATGTNATTCACTTAGGGGAGCGAGATTGCTCCGTACAAAGACGGCACCAAAAAGTGATCGAAGAGGCCCCCTCCCCTTTCCTGGATAAGAGTCTTAGAAACCGTATGGGCAAAGCNGCCATCAAAGCCGCAACTGCCTCCAATTACGTAAATGCAGGAACGATTGAGTTTCTCGTAGACGCGAAAGGCAACTTCTACTTCATTGAGATGAATACCAGGATTCAGGTTGAACATGGTGTTACCGAAGAGGCGACTGGTGTTGACCTTATCAAGGAGCAAATCCAAATCGCATCAGGGAACCGACTAAGCCTTGCTCAAAAAGATGTAGTTTTAGCCAAGCATGCGATCGAATGCAGAATTTGTGCTGAAAACCCATCCCGTGGATTTATACCNTCTCCCGGGACCATAGACTTGTACTATGCCCCTGGAGGACACGGTGTTCGCGTCGATTCTCATGTCTATGGCGGTTACACGGTTTCTCCGTATTATGANAGTATGATCTGTAAACTCATTTCCTATGGAAGGACGAGGAAAATAGCCTTGGATCGNATGTATAGGGCATTGAGCGAGTATATCATTCGAGGAATTGACACCAACATTGAATTCCTCAAAGCGGTCATTCTAGATCCCGCTTTTCGACAAGGGGAAGCCACTACATCATATGTTGAGGAGTTTCTTGCACGAGCTCCAAAAGATCTTTTCGAAAAACATAACTCTGATTAATTCAACATGACTAGAAAGAAAAAAGAAGAACCAGCGGAAGAAACGATTCCNACCATATCAGAAGAGTCCAGCGAACTTGGNACCATTCGAATCAATTATAGCGTGGTTGCCGGAATNGTTCGTCTTGCGACTCAATCCGTTCAAGGTGTCGTGAATGTTGGAGGCGGTGGAGTCGTGGAGGGTCTTACAGATTTCTTTTCCAAGAAAGAGTCGGAGCGAGGAGTCAAAGTATCCGAATCCGGAGAAGGAGGATATGACATCGAAGTCCGAGTTGTCCTAGAGTTTGGAGTTGATCTTGCCAAAATAGGTTTGTCCATACAAGAGTCGATTAGGGATCAAATCCTTTCAATGACTGGCAATCATGCCAAAGTCATAGATGTTGTCATTGATGATATTAAAATGGAAAGTAATGAGAAGGATAGCGATGATGACCAGTGGGCCAGTTCCGCGACTTCTTGATTCAAAAATTTCTGGTTCGCATGCCTTTCGAGCAACTAAAGTCTTACCTTAATCTTTCCTTTCAAGAAGCAATACAGCAGCCCGTCTATTGGTATGCTTTGATCCTATTGCTTTTTCTTTTCTTAGTACTTTGGTCCATCCGCAAACTTCGTAATGATCTGGTTCCCGTTTTCCATGATGATGAGGGAGGCGTTCAGATCACCACACAAGCACTGCAGGAATTGGTCAAAAAATCATGCCAAGGTATTGAGGGGATTGACGCCCCGACAACTAAGATCAAAATGAAGAGAGGAGCGATCAGGCTGTATGTCCGGTTGAGCGTCAACCCTCAGGGAGATATTAAGGAAATTCGCTCGTTATTGCGAAACAACATCGAAAAAATTATGGTGGAAAATCTGAATTTCGCGAACTTCGGTGGCGTTGATATCGTGATCAAAGGCTTTCAAGAGAGCTAAGTAAACTACTTACTCCTCTTTAGTGCGGGCTTACCAAACTTTATAGAAACTTTATGCCCTCTTACATCTGCAAAGCATTCTTGCTTGTTAATCTCCGGTAGGAATTTCGATTTCACAAAAGCACTGCCTATGGGGCACTGAATCAGTGGAGAAAATCCTCCCGAAAGCACTTCCCCGGCAATTTGGTCTTTAACATACACAATCGCTCCAGATCTGGGAATCTTACGATCATCCACTTGATAATAAAAGACTTTACCTGGAATCATTCCCTCTTTTTCCGCACGAAGGCTATCTTTGCCCACAAAGGATGTTTTGTTCAAATCAACTGACCAAGACAACCCAGCCTGCACCGGAGAAATTCCAGCAGTTAATTCATTTCCATACAAAGGATAACCTGCTTCCAAGCGCAGGCTGTCCCTGGCTGCCAAACCGGCCCACCCCAACTCCCCAGAATTTAATGAAGGTTCTAAGAGCGTAACGAAATCCATCATTGACTGGGCAGGCAGATAAATCTCAAAGCCATCTTCTCCCGTATATCCAGTGGTCGCTATCAACACCTCGGTGCCAATCATTTGAACTTCCATGAATCTCATCTTGGTCAACGCCAAAACCTCGTCTGAGAAAATGCCCTTAAGGATAGCCCTGCTCTTTGGTCCTTGAATTGCAATTTGTCCATAAGAATCCGAATGATCAGAAACCTGACAATCGAATTTCGCGCCATGGTTTTGAAGATGATTGAAATCTTTGCTAATGTTTGACGCATTTACACATAAAAGGAAATCGTCCTCCGACTTTCGATAAAGGATGACATCATCCACTGTACCCCCATTGTCGAGACAAAGAGGTGAGTAGATGGCCTGACCTACCTTACAGGCACTGATTTCGTTGGTGAAAACATAATTCAAAAAGCTAAGTGCATCTTTGCCGCCAACTTTGATTTCCCCCATATGGCTAACATCAAAAAGGGAAGAACCTGAGCGGGTATGCTTATTTTCCTCAAGAGAACTTCCATAAGCGATTGGCATTTGCCAACCTGCAAAAGGAGACATTTTAGCAGATTTGCTAACATGGTATTCATGAAGTGGCAATTTTCTCAGACTATTCATTATGTTACTTGCTTGCCTTGGTGAGGCACAATGGATTTGTTAGTCCCTATCAATGCAATCTGGCTCTGTCAAAGACCAACCTAATATAGTGCAATGACTGTCGATTTAGTTATTGCAATTAGCCTAACAATCGGAATCTCTGCGCTTTGCTCAACCCTTGAGGCGATGATCCTGAGTGTAACCTCTGCAGAAATCGAAAACCTTAAGAAAACTTCGCCTAAAAGGGGAATTATGCTAGAGAAGTTTCGGTCTGAAATTGAGGAGACAAGCTCGGCAATCCTAAGCCTGAATACGATTGCAAACACACTTGGAGCAACCTTGGTTGGAGGTTTGGCCGAGAAGTCCTTGGGCGGGGATGGTAATAATTTATTTATCTTTGCCTGCGGTCTGACCGTCGGCATTCTTTTTTTTGCAGAAATCTTACCCAAGAACCTGACCGTTTCTTATCGTGCAGAAATGCTGGGAAAATTAGTGATCCCACTTTCCTTTATTCGTATTTTAATGTCTCCTTTTTCGAAGATCTGCAAAGTCACAGTCAAAGCCGTAGTTCCTGAAAAGGAAAAAAATGAAGACAGCGATGAAGAGGAAATCATTCTGCTCGCTCAAAAGGGAGCCAAGGCAGGGACCTTGACCAATGAAGAAAGCGACTGGGTCACTAACGCCCTTAAACTAGACGAGGTACAAATTTCCGAGATTATGACGCCACGAACAGTGATGCTTGCCCTGGATGAAACCATGACCGTGAAAGAAGTCTTCCAAAAGCATCCCAATGTCCCTTTTGCAAGAATCCCTCTTTTTGCTGATGCCATTGATCACATTACGGCAATCATAAGAAGGCGTGACCTTCATAGCGCAATGGTAGAGGGAAAATCCCATTTGCCTATTAAGCAATTATCCAAAGAAGTGATTTTTATTCCCGAGAATGCTTCAGCCGACAAAGCGTTGCGATTGCTTTTGGCCAAGCACAGTCAGTTGAGCGTGGTTGTGGATGAGTTCGGTTCAGTCGTAGGCGTTTTGGCCATGGAAGACATCATCGAAAGCATCCTTGGTCAGGAAATTTTCGAATACGATGATATAGCCGTGGATATGAGGGAATTGGCAAAAAGGAAACATGCCGACCAAATTAATTCCACACAAAATCATTTTGAGGACAACGAAAAGTCCAATCAGGAAACATGAACCTACTTGCCTACTGGGTTCATGACTTAAGTCCTTTTCTCTGGCAGTTCCCGTCATCTTGGGGGGATTGGGGTCCGGGTGGCATCAGGTGGTATGGAATATCCTATTTGCTTGGTTTTTTCGCAGCCTTTCTCCTCTTAAAGCAATACCACAAAAATAAGCGAAGTCCCTACGACTCCGAGCAAATCATGAACTTGATGACTTTTCAGGTGATCGGAGTTCTTGTCGGAGGAAGGATTGGCTATGCGCTCCTCTATCAATGGGAAGCTTTCCTGACTGACCCCCTAATCATATTGCGCGTTTGGGAAGGAGGAATGGCGAGTCATGGAGGATTCATTGGAGTTGCGATCGCCACTCTTTTTTATGCGAAAAAATCGAGACAAGATGTGTTTCCCATAGGGGACCTAATCGTCTGCGTTGTGAGCCCTGGACTATTTTTCGGACGAATCGCAAATTTCATAAATGGAGAATTGTGGGGAAAAGTCACCACAGTCCAATGGGGGGTACTTTTTCCCAAAGCCCCAGATTTCGCTTTGGGCATCGCCCGTCATCCATCCCAACTCTACGCCGCAGTTCTGGAAGGGCTGTTGACTTTTATTTTCGTTCAATGGAGATTTTGGAAATCCGATGTGACAAAGAAAAACCCAGGAAGACTTTCCGGTGAATTCCTAATTTTCTACGCCTTGGCAAGAATCACCAATGAATTTTTTCGCGAACCGGACGCTTCCTTGATTCTGGGGATTTCAAGAGGGCAATTTTACTCAATCTTTCTAATAGTTGGAGGTTTATTACTGATAAAAGCTGCTGGCCGAAGTCAGGTTAGCCCTCTCAATAAGCAATAATTTTACAGATATGCCAAAAAAAGATTTTCATAAAGTTGTTATTGGGAATTATTTGTCTTTGACATAGCGGTTAAATCCAATGCAAATCATAGTCTCACAGGGACAACTCAAATGATAGGCAACCTTTTCGGATTTCTTTCCAACGACATAGGCATAGACCTTGGTACTGCGAACACCTTGGTTTTCGTACGAGACCGGGGCATCGTATTACGGGAACCAAGTGTCGTAGCTAGATACAAGACAAGTAAGAAGGTTTGTGCGGTTGGAGCAGACGCAAAGAGAATGTTGGGTCGTACCCCAGGGACCATCGAAGCTCTTCGCCCGATGAAGGATGGTGTCATTGCAGACTTTGAAATTTCTGAAGCGATGTTGCGCTATTTCATTGAGAAAGTGGATAAACGAAAACTCGTTCCACCACGGGTTGTCATAGCGGTTCCGTCTGGAATCACTGCGGTTGAAAAAAGGGCAGTTAAAGATTCCGCCATAAGGGCTGGGGCCAGAGAAGTCTTGTTACTTGGTGAACCCATGGCTGCCTCCATTGGAGCCGGTTTGCCGATTGAAAAAGAAGAAGCGAACATGATCGTTGATATTGGTGGTGGTACGACTGAAGTCGCGATCATTTCGATTTCAGGAGTTTCCTACCAGCGTAGCATTCGCGTGGGAGGAGATGAATTGGATGAAGCCATCATTGCTTACATGAAAAGGGCCTACGGTCTGTTGATCGGAGAGCGCACTTCCGAAGAAATCAAATTCAAAATTGGGTCCGCCGCACCATTTGGCGAATTAAGCATGGATGTGCGTGGAAGAGACGCAACCGCAGGGTTGCCCAAAACCATACACATCACCTCTCAGGAAATTCGAGAAGAAGCCCTTAAGGAGGTTGTCAGTCAAATTGTGGAACTGGTTAAGAATGCTCTCGACCGATGCCAACCAGAGCACTCTGCCGACCTGATTGACCGGGGGATAGTCTTGGCTGGAGGAGGAGCTCTAATCCGAGGATTGGATCAAGTCATAAGTGACGCCACTGGCTTGCCAGTCATTCAAGCCGACGACCCACTTTGTTGTGTTGCTAATGGAACCGGTAAGTTTCTTAACCTCCTTGGCACCCTCAGTCGCGAGCAAGTGGATCGATTGGTCACCCAGTAAGTCCGGAGTTGGGAACACTGACCCATAAATCGAAAAACCGTTCTTTTCTTTATTTAGGGCTTTTCGCATTGGTTTGGTGGGGATTGCCCAGTGGTTGGAAGCTAATAACCAAGTCCGCCTTTACTGAGTTCCACGCTCCCCTTTGGGATCTCAGTTCTCGAATTCAGGACCTTTCTTTNTACTGGGGGCATATGAGCGATTCGAAAAAAACTCTNATCGAAAAAGCCAGAATAAACAGTCGGATCATGAGCGATCAATCCCTTCAAAAAGATCGCTACAGGACACTCGAACGCGAAGAGCAAAGACTAAGAGAGTTAAAGGCTAGAATTGCGGGACTAAACAATGCCCTCAGCTTGGATTCCGAGAATGCCTTCAAACCGGTTGTTTCGAGAGTTTCTCTCCGCACTTTAAATGGATGGTGGCAGGGAATCAGATTGCGGAAAGGAAGAGACATGGGATTTGAAAAAGGCATGGGTGTTATTTTCAAAGGTGGAGTTGTGGGCAGAATCAATGAAGTAGGTCGCCGCTCGTCCGAGGTCCAATTGCTCACCCACCCTAATTTTCGCATTGCAGCCCGATTCGAAGATGATGACAGACCTGTTACCTTCCAAGGGAATGGGATCCTGCCGGGTGGAAAAGCTCAGGGTCTGGTTATGGATGTACCGCAAGACCTCCATGCGAGCAAAGAGAAACCACTTACGCTGACCACGTCATCTCTGGGTGCTAATTTCCCCGAAGGTATACCAATTGGCAAGGTTTTCGAATTGGAAGGAGGAGAAGACGGTTTGTTCAAGATTGGGCAAGTGTCTCTCAACGAAAACTTAAGTTCGATTCTAGAGGTTACAGTTCTCACTCGATCCACCGAACATCATGGGCAATGAGAAGGCCTAATCTTAGTACATTGGTCATCCTGACAAGCAGTTTGCTTGTTATTAACTTAATTGGGCTCGTAAATTCATCCTTGGGATCCTGGGGCTTCTATCTTTATCTGCCTGGGCTTTTTTTCTTAGCCCCAACCGTCCATTTGGAACGGTTCAGGGCAACCCTTGTAATCGTAATCATTGGATTTTCTCTCGATCTTCAAAACAACACCCCGTTTGGATTTCATGCCACCGCATTGATTATTTTTCATTTGATTGGAACAGAATGGGTGCAGATTGGGAAGCAAGGCGAACTGATCCGACCGTTTATCTTGCAAATTATGGCTAATTTTTTGATCTCAATGACCTTGATGATCGCCACTTATTCTCTCTCGAAGGACAGTTCTGCTTGGTCCCTATACCGGTTTGGTTCGGACTCCATGTTATCCATCCTNATTTTCATCCCCTTAAGCCGTTGGTTTCCATTGTTTTGCGAAGACCTCTTGCTACTTATACGGGCGATTGGTGACCGAGGACCAAGACCCGCATGAAACTTTACGAAAAGCATCACCCTGAATCTCGCAGGCTTTGGTTATTCAAGGTCATCTTTGGGACCNTTTTTTCGATCCTTTTCNTCGTACTTTCCTANAGGCAAATCTTTCAAAATGCCGATTTTTCGGAAAAAGAACGCAAGCAAGGACAAAGGAGAATCATTCGTCCAGGTCCCAGGGGTGATGTCATTGACAGAGAGGGAAACTTGCTAATCGGAAACCGAGCTCATTTCTCCGCCACTCTCCATATTGAGCAACTGAAGTCGGAAATATGGGAAAACAAAGTCAAACTGAGAAAGCTCGCTATGCTGCTCCGTGACGAACTGAGCAAGATGAATTCCTGCTCGTTGGAACAGTTGCTGGTAAGATGTTCCAAAGAGAATTTCATCCAAAATAGAAAAATCACTTTGCACGGCCAAGCCAACCAAGCAGTCCAAGGTTGGGACAGAGTCAAAGTTTTCATAGGTCAGGATAGGCAGTTTGTCTTGCAGGATGCAGAGGGGAAATGGGAATTCGAAGTTCCTCTAACAACATGGGNGGGGGAAGCGAAAATTTCGTTTGAATCAGTGAATGAAAATGTGCAAGTCAATGTCGCAGGACTGTTTGTCACCGCCTTTAGGCTCGAAAAAACTGGGCGAACTATCCCTTTCCGTAAAGAAAACCAATCAAACTCAAACTGGATTCAATCCTTTTGGGAGAGTAACAACAAAGGTTCTTCGGACTTTCAGTTTTCTACCAGCGGGTTCTCGCTAGACTGGGAATCGAGGTTTGCAACTGTACAAAAGTACTTGGCACGAGTAAATATGCTGACTTCTCGCAATGAAGTCATAACCATGGATCAACTCAAAGTTCATTGGCGAAGGAGGTTGGTCATGCCAATGAAGTTAGCCAATAATTTACGACCGGATGAATATGCTATCTTGGTTGAGGGCATCTCACCTAATTCCCCGATCCAAGTGCAAGCTGAAGCGATCCGTCATTATCCTGAAAAATCACTGGCATCCCATGTGTTAGGGTATGTTGGGAGTGGATATGAGGCCGACCCCAAAGCACTTTCAGGGGCGGACCTTGCGACTTTTGAGATCAAGGGGAGGACAGGTAAAACAGGAATCGAAAAGGAATTTAATAGCCTTCTAAAAGGGAAGGATGGTGGAGACATTTGGCGAGTGAACCCAATGGGCTCCCGTTTCGACCGAATTGAAAGAAGCCCAGCAGTCAAAGGAAATTCGTTGAAGTTGAGCTTGGACAGAGATCTTCAGAAGGTTGCCGAGCAATCTATGGAAAGAATGATTAAGGCAGTCGCATCACGCCGAATTCTCCCCGACGCAAACTGGAGAAAAACTATCGAGAGAAGAACAAAGAAGGCACTTGCAGGGACCAACGAAAGAGATGTAAGTGCCGAACTCTTGATTTCGGCATTCGTGGATGCCCCCTTCCCTCTCAATGGTATACAAGCCTCAACCGTAGCTGGTTTCAAAGGAACCGCAAAAGATGCGGAAAGACTACTACACCTCCTTTATTCCAGAGGAGTTTTAGCCCAACCTAATCAAAAGGTAAAAGAGTATGTGTTGGCTCCCCCTCTGCTTCCTCCAGCCGCTGCCGTTCTGTTGGACTTAAATTCTCAGGAAACCTTGGTGTTGGCAAGCAAACCGGACTATAACTTGGAACAACTCAGCCCTTACATACCGCAATCCGTTTATGATCAAATTCAAAGGAGGGAAGCTTGGCTGCCCCGAGCATGTCACCCTGGCTACGCACCCGCATCACCTTTCAAGTTGGTAACTGCCTTGGCTGGGATCAGGCATTCGGTGTTGAAACCAGAAGAAAAGATTTTATGTAAGGGCATACATCGAGGAATGGAATGCCATGTTTTCCCAGGTAGTCATGGGGAAGTTTCCCTTCGCCAAGCAATTGCCCAAAGTTGCAATGTCTATTTCTTTAAATGCGCAGAAAGAATGGGACATGAAGCTCTGATTGGGGAAGCGAAGCTTTTAGGTTTTACTGAAAGTCCACAACTTCAACTTCCATCCCTTCGCGATACCCCAATCGTTCCAGACCCCGCCTGGAAAAAAAACCATCTGGGAGTGAAGTGGACCTTGGAAGACACCTTCAACATTTCCATCGGACAAGGAGGTTTACGCCAAAGCCCCCTGCAAATGGCTTGCTTTGCCGCAAAATTGGCCAACAACTCAACTACTTTCGAACCCACTCTATTGAGAAATGCGTCGTCCTTACCTCAAGAGGTAAATGCATTGGATGTGAATTCGACTGGCTACCAAGCAATCATCGAGGGGATGGCTCTCGCCACGACCAATGGAACGGCAAGGAGATGCAAGATCGAAGGGGTTGAAGTGGCCGGCAAGACGGGAACCGGGCAATGGAGAAACCGAAATATGGAATTGAATTTGGCTTGGTTTATTGGCTTCGCTCCCGTTAAAAATCCCGAAGTTGCAATTGCTGTCTTGGTAGAAGGAGTCATTCCTCAGGATCACATCCAGGGCGGACTTACCGCAACCCCCGTGGCAAAAGATATCCTATCCGCATACTTCACCAAATACCGTAAGCGCCTCGCATCATCAGTAAATAACGAATAACCCAACTCAACTTAGTTCTATGGTCGCCACTTCCTCAACCATGCTGCCCTTGGGCACCCAAGCTCCTGATTTCTCACTCTTAGACCCAAGAAGCGAAAAACAAGTTCGATTATGCGAACACTCCGATCAAGAAGGTTATTTGATCGCCTTCATCTGCAATCATTGCCCCTATGTCATCCATTTATTGGATCATCTAGCCGCACATTTCAACATGTGGTCAAAAGAAAACATCCAATGCTTTGCCATTTGTTCGAACGACCAAGCAAACTATCCTGCAGACAGTCCCCAAAAAATGGCTGAATTAGCGGAAGAAAAAAACTTTTTATTTCCCTATTTGCATGATGAATGTCAACAAGTTGCCAAACTTTACAAGGCAGCCTGCACCCCCGACTTTTTCTTATTCGACAAGGAGAAGGAGCTCTTTTATCGCGGTCAGTACGATTCTTCAAGACCAGGAAATGATGTGAAAGTCTGTGGATCAGACCTTGAACAAGCCGTAAAAAATCTTCAAAAAGGCCTGCCATCTCCTAAGCAACAAATCCCAAGTATTGGTTGTAACATTAAGTGGAAAAAAGGAAACGAACCAAGTTTCTTCAAGTAAAAGATCAAAATCTTTAACCTACTTGGAGGTCATAACATACACTCCGTCCCAATCGTCTCCCGGCGGGTTTTCCTTCATGATTTGGCAACGGTCCATTAGGATCATGGAGGGATTATCCTTAACGCCAGGAGTCACTCCAGGCTTATTAGGTTCAAAACCCTTGGCCTGCTCGAACATTTTCAGGGCTCCTTCCCAATCTTGCTTAAGGTATTTGTCAATCCCCTGCCTAAAGCAGTCCAAGCAATCTTGAGTTTCCTGNGTCAGTTCGCTCATGAAACCAGTCGGTTCATACATNGCAACNGGNTGGGAGCGACCTTTCACCACAATTTTNTCCAAATAACGAAAGGCAATGTCATCCTTGGTCTGTTCGGATGCAATTTTGGTTTCTTCGGTGATCATAATGTAAGCTCCATAGGCCTTGGCCCCACTTTCACACCTGGCGGCCAAATTAACCATATCTCCCATCATGGTGTAATTGAAACGATCCAAGGCACCCATATTACCAACCGTGGCGGTTCCCGTGTTACAACCAATACGTGTCTGCATTTGGGTGACCAAACCATGGCATTTACCCCACTTTTCCTCCTCGGGAACCCACTTTTCCCGTAATTCTATTTGCTTCTGCTGCATGAGAATTGCGGTTCGTACGGATTGGTAAGCATGATCGTCCATCGGAATGGGAGCACCATACATCGCTACGATTGCATCGCCAATATACTTGTCCAAGGTACCGCGTTCCTCCTGTAAGATATTGGTCATTTCAGTAAGGTATTCGTTCATCAGATCAACCAATCCGGTAGGAGTGAGCAGTTCGGAAAAGCTCGAAAAAGCCTGTACATCGCTGAAAAAAGCGGTGATCGGGGTTTCCTCCCCCCCTAGACTCGGTTCTTTCCCGGAATCCACCATCTGTTCAACCAAGTCAGAGGAGACATAACTGCCGAACATTCCTTTCAGCCTTCCTTTGGCCTTTTGCTCGATGACCAACATTGCCGCCAATCCGATGAATGCGGTACTAAGTCCCGCACATGCTGGAGTAGTAATTGGCCAAACTACATGAGTGTTGGAGAATGTGACAAAACCGGCCAAAACATAACCTCCCAACATGAGCAAACCGCCTCCCTGCAAAAGACCGCCTCGATTTCCCTGATAAACGAAAATTAAAGCTAGGATCACACAGACAAGGAAAGTCACCACAAAATCAGTCTCTTTAGACATACGCTTCAGGTAATTACCGTTGGTGAGAGTCTTGATGAGATTACCGTGGACACTGACTTTGGGTACGGAAGCCTTGTCAAAGGGGGTCGGCGCCAAATCCTGAAAAGTAGCCTCTTCGGGACCGATCAGCACAATTGCATTTTCAAAGGTCTTAAAGAAAGCTTCTATACGTCCCATTTCCTCCCTCTGAGCCTTCAAGTTCGATTGATTTGTTGTAATTGCATCCAAAACCTTTGTCTTCAGAAGGAGGAGATTCTCGTCATTGGGTTTTGCCGACAACGCCTGATTGATCTGAGTCATTTTATCCTGTGAAAGACTTCTTATCTGATTTTCAATGGCTTTGATGGTTCCAGAAACTTGATCGTGAAACTCGGCATATTGAAGGATGTCGTGCATGCCACACATTGGATTACTTGCAGACTCCAAGGTCGGGGGAATGGAATAGTACTTGATACCCATGACGACCTGCTCCAATTGAGAGTAGGAGGGAACTCCATCATCGGTCGGCTTGGCGTTCAGGAGCTTCCTCGCAGTTGTGATTTTGTCTTCGTCCACGCCCAACCCTTGCATAGTTTGGAGAATCGCTTCTGCATGGGATGAAACCTCAATCCCGTCCACACGATTAAGAAAAACACTCAAGATAGAAGGAACGGGATCCAAGTAAGCCTGAAGATTGCCTTCTCCATAAGCCCGTTTGGCCTGAAGCAAAAGTCTTTTTTCGGGTAGATTTTCTGTCCATTTGGAGAACCAATTTACCTCCACGAATTGCTTTTCCGACATATCACAGGAAATCAAAACTTCATCTTCCCTGGACAGCACACGCAGATGACTGTTGTCTTTGGATAGTTTCACTGCGTCAGAATCTAAAGCATAATAGGCAAGCAGGGCTTCCAACCCGAGGGTGAACACAGGCCGCTCGGCGTAAAGCGGCACCTCGTTTGGCAAACTGTCAACCAAGACTCTTTCCCCCTCTTCACCCTCGGAACGGGCATAAACGAGCCGTAAAGTTTGGTTGGATTCGATAATTTCTGTCTTCGCTCCACCTTTCAGACGACTCAGTTTCAGCGAAAGAGTATTTATCCAAGACTCTAGGTCGCCCATTTCCCTTTGCAGTAACCCTACCCTCTTCAAAGCACTACTCAGTCCTAGCTCGCCAGCCTTTACCTTACCCTCGCGCACGAGGATCCGTTTTTTGAAATTTTGCATGGCAAGCTGAAGGTTCTTTTTAGTTAGCGGTAATTCCTTCAAAGAAGAATTACTGTCCGTGACCGCCAATAAAGCTGACCTCTCTTTTTTCCGAGCATCAATCTGTGGTTTTATGATACCCTCCAAAGCTGGATTCACCTCTAAAGTAGTTTGAAGGTTTGAAAGAATTTCCTCAAGTTCGATAAGTTTTTGAGAGGCTTGGTCAGGGCTCAAGCCCAACGCAATCTCATCGTCTTCAACAGTGGTCAAATAAACGACCAAAAGCTTGTCTCGCTCCGAAACCTTGGCTTCCATCTGAGGCTTAATTACTGCTTCCAAGGCAGGATTTGCTTCAAGGGTTAGCTTAAAATTATTGATGATCTCTTCAATGCCACCCAATTGATCGAGTTTAGATTTTTCCTGATTCAAGTTTTCAACTAAAATAGATTGTTTCTCCCTCACCCCCGCCAAATTNNTAGAGGCCAATGAAATCTTGCTCTCAAGGCTGGTCTTCTGTGTGCCAAGTTCCAGCAATTGCTCTTCCATCGAACGAATCTCTTCAGCATTTTCGGACGGCAGCTCAAACTCCAACTTGCTTCTCTTACCTCCCAAAATGTTGTATGCATGGGCCTTCCCCTTAGAGGGAAACCATAATGGGACCCACCTGGGAATCTCATCAACCGCTCGGTAAGGAGGAACCGTGAAGGAACCGATACGACCAAGATGCTTACCATCCAAATAATTGATGAGGGGATAGGTCGGAGACTCTGGGTAATAAGTTTTTTCGGAATCCATGGAGAAACCATCCTTAAANTATGGGGCAAANGCACTCACGCCAAGAGGCTTCACATAGGATGTGGGGACACCGGAAAACAGGCAACCTAAGACCACATTGTCNGGATATTTCAGTACCAGTTCGCCCATCGCAGCATCGCTTCGGAAAGTATTTTCCTTAGGAACCATGCTCGACATGCTCTTGGGCGTAAACCCAAAGTCGAAGGCAAGGACCCGGGCATTCCCCTTTTCCAACAAAGCCAGTGAGGTGTCCCTAAAGAAGGCCCTGTCCCAAGGTCTCTCTCCTACATCATCCCGNGAAAGGGTGGCGCTATCGAAATTCACATAGCAAACCTTAGGAACTCGNGGCAGGCTAAGGTTCCCCTCCACTTGNANCTGNTCTTCCAGGTTTTGGTCTAAGTTTTGGGTAATTTCACCACGGAACTGCATGCGCAAATCCACCGATTTCGTCTTTAGATAATCGAGGTACCCCAAATAATTCAAAGTGACCCAAACGATCGGAACAATCATTAGGCATGAAAAGACATATTTTGATTCCTTACTTAATTTAATCATTAGTCTTGGAGTTATGAGTTGGTTTAGTAAGTCTAACAATCTCTAGGCACCAGTCTTCCGCAAGCCGAAAATCCTTCTATGTTCGATTGAGCGTTTTGCCTTGGACAAATATCGAGTTTGTTTACGCTCTACACTTTGTAGTTTTATTGCACATGAACGAAGATCTTAAACAAAATATCGCTCCTGCCCCAGAGGAACAGGAAAAAATAAAGTACGAAGCCGCATGGGTCGATTTGCTTAGGCAAGAAATTGGTCGGGTGATCGTTGGCCAAAAATACTTAGTCGATCGATTGATCATCGGCTTATTAGCTAATGGCCATGTCCTTTTGGAAGGAGTCCCTGGCTTAGCGAAAACGCTNGCCGTGAAAACACTGTCCCAATGTATGAAGGCGGAATTCAAAAGAATACAATTCACTCCTGACCTTTTGCCCGCAGATGTCGTCGGAACCTTAATCTACAGCCCAAATAAGGGCGAGTTCACCACTAAGAAAGGTCCGATCTTCACCAATTTACTCTTAGCTGATGAGATAAACCGTGCTCCAGCCAAAGTTCAGAGTGCCTTGCTTGAAGGTATGCAGGAAAGACAGGTCACGATCGGAGATGAAACCTACCCTCTCCCCCAACCATTTCTCGTTCTGGCAACTGAGAACCCAATCGATCAGGAAGGTACCTATCCCCTGCCGGAAGCACAAATGGACCGCTTCATGTTAAAGCTTCTCATCGATTACCCCGATCGTGATGAGGAACTGCAGATTTTGGAAGCAAACGCCAGCGTCTCCGTGAAGCATGAAGTAAACCCAGTGGTTGATGCNGATACGATTTTTAGAGCCAGAAAAATGGTGGATGGAGTCTATTTAGACGATAAACTGAAGGGATATTTGGTTGATGTCGTCCTGGCAACCAGGCAACCCGACCGGTACGGGGCGTCGGAATTAAGTGCATTCATCCGCTTCGGGGCTTCCCCTCGGGCAACGATCAGTTTGGCTCTCGCATCAAAAGCGGTTGCTTTCATGAATGGAAGAAGCTTTGTCACCCCGCAAGATATTAAAGATGTGGGCTTGGATGTATTGAGACACCGTGTAATCGTGAGTTACGAAGCAGAAGCTGAAGATGTATCGAGTGACGACATAATTAAAAAGATTTTCGAAACCGTACCCGTGCCCTAATTGGCAAGTTCGAGCACTCCGCCAAGCATTCATATGAATGAACCCGACCAAGAGTTCACAAGGGAAATACTACGCAAGGTAAGACAGATAGAAATTCGCTCGAATCGGCTGGTCTCCGAGGCACTCGCGGGGTCCTACCACAGTGCATTNAAAGGCCAGGGAATCGATTTTGAAGAAGTCAGGGAATACCAAGCTGGAGATGAAGTAAGATCGATTGATTGGAATGTCACCGCAAAAATGGGCACCCCTTTCGTCAAACAATACAGAGAGGAACGTGAATTGACGATTCTCTTGGCAATCGATGTTAGTGAAAGTGGCTCCTTTGGCTCAAGTAATCGAAGCAAGCGCGAAAGACTTGCGGAACTTGGGGCACTGCTTGCGTTTGCGGCCAATCGCAATGGAGATAAAATTGGATTGCTTCTTTTTTCAGATCAAACCGAAAAATACTTACCACCGTCCAAAGGTCAAAAGCATGTCTTGCGGATTTTGCGGGATATTCTCTTTCACCGCAACNNAAGCAAGGGAACCAACCTCAACGAAGGCATACGCTTTATAAATCGTGTACTTCGGCGAAGAGCCGTGGTCTTCTTTCTTTCNGATTTCATTATCCCCGAATACGATTCCGGTGACGAATCAGCGGAAGATATTTTCTTTNGAGAAATTGCTTCCACCAAAAGAAAGCATGACTTGGTCTGCGCCCAAATTCTTGATCCTTGTGAACAAGAAATTCCGGATGTGGGCTTAGTGATGCTTCGAGATTCCGAATCCGGAGACAGCCAACTGATTAACACTTCGAATCCCAAATTCAGGGATGAATATGCTCAGATAAGCAAGGACTCTCAAGATCGCTTCAACCAGAGACTACGAAGACGCGGGATCGACACCTTTTCCTTCTCAACCAAGTCCGATTACGTTAAATCCCTCAAGGAATTTTTTAGAATGCGAAGTAGTCGCAGGCACAAATAATGATTAAANTCCCACNAACAGTCTTACAAAAAGCCTATTTGCTAGACCCCTCGGTAGAATCGGACAATCCCTTACCGGTGTTTAAGTCAGTTGGAGAAATTGTTAGCGAGAATTTGACTCTCCTGCTTGTCATCCTTTCCTCTCTGATTTTTTTCCTGGTTGCTTGGTATTTGCTTAAAAAGAAAAATCAGCAAACTCAGGAAGAAGAGTTGAGTACTCCAACCGATCCCTTCGAAGACGCGATTGAGTCGATTNACCAANTGCAGAAGCAAAGCCCTCGGCTTTTGCCTAAACCGTTTGTTTTCAAACTCTCGGAAATCCTTCGGATTTACATTGAAAGACTTTTCCGCTTTCCGGCCATGGAANTAACTGGAGAAGAATTCATGAGGGAAATCGCTTCTCATTCTTTTTTCCAGAACCGCTATGAGGACCTGCTGCGTGAATTCGTCGAACGAGGAGACCGTGTAAAATACTCCGAAGAAAGCATAGACGGCACAGAGACCGATCACCTACTTGATTCAGCCCTGCACTTGGTAAAAGATATCCATGCCAAGTTGGAGGAGGAAAAAAAGGTAGCTGAAAGTGCCGCCAAATTGGAGAATCCTCGATGATCGAACCGATCGAATGGAGCAAGATTTTCTTGGCAGAACCTTTATGGCTGACCCTGCTTCTTTGCATCCCCTTTCTCGCATGGCTTCANGCGAAAGAAAAGATTCGTATTCCCACGCTNCATTTCTCCAGCTTNGCTAAGATTAAACAAACTAAAAACCACTCCCCGAAGTCTGTCTACCGCTTGCCCCGACTTCTTCGTATTCTTTCGATAACCTTTCTCATTCTTGCTCTATGTCGTCCACAAGTCGATCAAAGCACCGAGACCATACGATCAAGCGGGGTTGACATTGTTTTGGCCATTGACCTCTCGGCCTCGATGCTGGCACTCGACATGAGTGATGCCGAGCAAGGGGAAGTAACNAGATTGGATGTGGTGAAGGATGTCATCAAAGAATTCATCGACAAAAGAGCCCATGACCGATTGGGCTTAGTGGCCTTTTCGGTTAATCCTTACCTGGTAAGTGCTTTGACTTTGGATAAAGAATATCTCCATCAAAACTTAGACCGCCTGAAAGTAGGATTGACTCATCAAACCGGTACCAACATCGGTTCGGCCCTGGCGGAAGGTATCAATCGTTTACGCCCGCTCGAATCCAAATCGAAAATCCTTATCCTATTAACCGACGGCAAAGACGAACCAACACCACCACACAGTCCTCTGATCTATGCGGATGGAGCTTTAAAGGACAATATCAAGATCTACACCATAGCGATTGGGAGTAATCGGCGAACCCGAACCTATCTATTTGACCCATCATCTCGTGATTTAATGAGATATGCTAATGGTAACCCTGTGGTACAGGTGGCTGATTATCCAGTAGACAAAGCAATCTTGAAAAAGATTTCTGAAAAAACCCAAGCCCTCTTCTTCGAGGCAAAAGATAAACAGTCTCTCAGTTCCATTTACAGCGAAATCGATCGTTTGGAAAAGACTGATGTCCAATTGAATGTGAACGCTCTTTTTGAGGATTTGTATCAGTGGCCACTTGGGTTGGCGGCATTTTTGCTGATTATTGAAATATTTCTCACTCGAACTATTTTTCTTAGAATTCCATGAGTATCTTCGTTCAAGTTGAGTTTCTTTACCTAGGTGCTTTCGCTTTTTTCGCACTGAGCCTACTTTTTCTTTTTTCAGAAAAAAAGAGACGAGAAAAACTATCTTTGTTGGTATCTGAAAAACTCCTGCAAAACCTCATTCCCGAGTGGTCTCCCCTCCAACAAAAAATCAAATTCGGTTTCCTTCTGCTTTGCCTTACCATGATCTTTCTGGCTCTTTCCAGACCGCAATGGGGCTCTAAGCAAAGAACAAGCGAACCGAGCGGGATTGATATACTCGTTGCCGTAGATGTGTCGAAGAGCATGCTTGCCCGGGACGTTCGCCCCAATCGTCTTGAACGCGTAAAACTAAGTATGACNAACCTCATNGAGAAAGTTCGAGGTGACCGCCTCGGGCTCATCGCATTTTCCGGGTCGGCATTCCTTCAATGCCCGTTGACTCTGGATCATCAGGCTTTCGTAAAAACGCTTGATGATCTTACCATTGGCCTCATCAAGCAACCAGGTACTAATTTATCCAAGCCCATTGATGAGGCCTCTCGTTCCTTTTCAAAAGACGACTCCGATCGTTTTTTAATTCTACTGTCCGACGGTGAGGATCTCGAAGGGGAAGGTCTGAAGAGAGCAAAGCAGGCAGCTCAAGAGGGAATTCGTATTTTCACAATCGGTATCGGCTCCGAAGCAGGTTCTCNCATTCCCCTGGATCCNATGGGTCAANCCGAACGAAATTTCCTNAAGAATCCACAAGGAGAAACCATNGTAAGCAAAAAGGACGAAGGCTCTTTACGGNCAATCGCTGAGGCAACCGGAGGGGAATACATTGCCTTGGGCCCAACAGGGGAAGGNTTGAACCGAACCCTNCAGCACCTCCAATCNATTGGNCAGCAAAAGAAAAGAGAACTTTTATCCAANGAACTACCNNTAGAACGTTTTTTTCCTTTTGTTCTTTTGGCACTTNTTCTTCTTCTCATCGAAGACCTCACTCCATCCGGAAGAAGAAAACTAAGTCAATTGGGAGCNACCTGCCTTCCTTTTGCCCTTCTTNTATTNTTTGGTTGCCTAAAGAAAGATAATATCAAAAACGCCGAGGACGCCTTGCGGAATGGAGACCCAAAGAAAGCGGCATTTTTTTACGACNCCGAAATTAATGCGACATCAAGAATGGATCAGCCCATCGANCCCAAGCTTTTTCTCAATGCAGGACTTGCCCACTTAGAGGCAGGCTCGCTTAAGGAAGCGAATCAATTTTTGGAAAGCAGTTTGGATGCGTCCCTTGACGACCCCCATCTACAATCAATTGGCCTTAATGCCTTGGGTAATTTATTTTATCGAAAAACAAACCTTTGGCTTGATAAGCAAGATGTCAGAGAAGCTCGAAAAACTTGGGAGAAAGCCCTCGGCTATTATCAAGCCGCCTTTGCACTGGACGGTAATGCTAAGGCTTCCGCAAACCTTGCTTCATTAAAGAATCAAATACAAGACAGAATCCAATCTCTCGTATCCAAAATGACGGGTAAGATCTGGAGAGATCTTAACGGNGATGGNAAAGTGCAANNAAACGAACCCAGCTTAAAAGGTTTTGTTTTTTGGGACAAGGACGGGAATGGAGAACACAACTCTTCCAGCGAACCTGTGGTGCCGACCAATGACGATGGGTTCTTTGCGTTCGAATGGATCTCCGCAAAGTACCCGATTTCCCTTGGTCTCGACTCGAAGATTGAGGATTCAAATGGCTCGCACATGACTCGCCTTATACCGATGTTCCCTGCCCCGCCCCCACCTCTAAATCAAAGCATGGTTAAAAACCATTTCATAACCATTGAANGCCCAGGAGAAAAACAGTTGCCCATCGCCTACCGTGCAGCCCCCCTCCTNATCGGTCAAGTTTGGGGGGACGACAATGGCAATGGCATCCANGAAAACNCTGAAACTGGTTTCAGAAACGCCACTCTCTACCTAGATCAAAATGGAAATTTTGAGCTCGATGAGAACGAGACCCAGTTCAAACCTCAGGAAGACGGATCTTTTGCCCAACCCGTACCTCCTGGGCAATACTCAGTGTGCGTCCTCCCCGATAATCCCGATGCCAATGTAACCTTTCCTGCAGANAAGCGGAAATCTTACCTAGCATGGACTCATTTCGAGTCATCCTCCGAACAACTTAATTTTGGAATCAAAGACGACTCCCAACAAAACGGGCAATCGGATTCATCCGAGGAAGAACAACAAAATCAAAATTCAAACCAAAACGATCCCGCTGAATCACCGTCCGACCAAGATGATTCACCTGATGACAAGAGAGAACCTCTTCCTCAGGAGGTCAATGCTCTCTACGAAAGACTCCTCCAGGAAATGGAATCGAAAAGCGAACCTCTGGACCCTAATCCTCGCAGCACCCAAGCAACGGCAAGTGGTCGAGACTACTGAATCATTTTCTATGCAAAAACCATNGGAGATTATCGGCGGATTCATGAGGCTCTTATTTTTCCTTGCCTNTTTATCAGCNAGTAATTCGGTCACCATCTATGGTCAAAATCGAAGCATTCGAATCGAGTCAGGCTTCCAACCGTCAAGCATTACCTTAAGCAATCTTTCTGTCTACAAGATCGTCATTCACGGTACGCAAGAGAATCCTCAAGGTTCNATTCCAAGTGTGAGCGGTTTGAACCTTTCCNNTAATCCTNAAACNTTCCGCTCCGCAAGTTTCATCAACGGCGTACCTTCGGTTCGNCTTGAANTNAGCTTCCAANCGAAGCCANNCAGACAAGGNAATTTNAGTATACCCTCTTGGAANCTGANNNTAGGTGGGAAATCATATCCCGTTCCACCTGCAAGCTTACGAGTGCTTGCCCCCAACCAGCAGGATCGGCTGAAACAAGAAGAACAAAAAAAACAAGAAGCGGACTTGCGTCAGGCTGCCTTCATCGAATTNGTTAACCCGAGNGAATTCCTTTTTCTCGGAGAGACTGTTGCCGCTGAAATCAGATTATTCCTTTGGGATCGCTTGCCTGTCACCAGAGTCGAGCGCCCNCCNTTAAAAACCGGAGACGCCTTCTCGATAACNGAAGTCGATCAACCAACCGAGCAGCGAAATGTCATCAGGTCANATAAAACATATTCTGTTTTCACNTGGNCCGTTGGNCTCACTGCGGCAATGACNGGTAATCACTCTTTGAGCTTTGATACAAACATTCGCGTACGCACGAAAAATCAACGCGGTTCGCCCTTCAATAGTCCTTTCTTCAATGATCCCTTTTTCGGTTTTGGAAGAGACGAATCCATCAAAGTCCAATCCGAAAAAAACTGGATTGAAGTGCGCCAACCCCCTACGGATCTTCGTCCACCCCATTTCCAGGGAGCAATCGGTTCGTTCGCAACAAAATCCTCCATTGATTCAGATCGGGTTTCCCTTGGCGACCCCATCAGACTCACTTTTAGTCTTAGTGGAAATGGTAATTTTTCAGCGATCCCAGCACCCGGAATTGAACCTACCTCGGATTTTAAGATTGGTCCCCCNGCATTCGCCTTTTCAGGAAACGAACGAACNAAGCACGANGGAGANCAAAGCTTCGAATATGTTATCACTCCTCTTAAACCAGGCTTATTGGAGATTCCNAAGGTTTTGTTTGCTTTCTTTGACCCCGTNAAACAACAATATTTCTCGACATCAACTCCAAGCCATACCGTTCGTGTGGACCCGGGGGAAAAGTGGATTGACCCAGGCAATGTTTCCCAAAAGGCAGNAACCGAACAATCACCCATGCCCGCAACCGATCTTTTTCAAACTGAAAGCGAACCTGGAGAATGGGTGCTCGATCTTGACTCTTCCAAGTCCCTCAATCCTTGGCTCTACTGGGGAAGTCAATCCGTTCCTCTCGCCACCTTCATCCTCTTGATTACCTTGGGGAGCAAAAGAAGAAACGAGAAGAGAGAAAATCTAAAGCAAAAGGAAAATCAATTTGCCAAGAAGATGAAAAACAGTCTGGTCCACAAGGACCCGGAACTCTTCTTTCGCTCTTTCAAGGGATTGGTAAGGTTAAAGATTGGAAAGCTTCGTAAACATCCCAACCCATCTTCCTTATCCAGCAGCGAATTACTTGCCCTCATAAAACAAGAAAGCAATTCAAGTTCATTAATTGAAAACCTCGAAGCCCTTCTGCAAAAATGTGATGATCAAGAATTTGCCAAGGGGAATTCGAATCAAGTTTCCCTGCAAGAAGAATATAAACTGGCCTCTCTAATCCTTAAAAAAGTAAAATGAACTCTTTGCCGAAAATTCTTCTGATTACCGCGGTCATTACCAGTCATTTGCATTTGTTCGCCAAAACTCCTGATCGTCTATTTTACGATGCCGTACGCTCGGAAGCTTCCGGAGATTTCGTTTCCGCCATCGATTCTTATGAAAAGGCGGCTGCCATTAGCCACTCTGCAAATCTACATGGCAATTTGGCTAATTTGTATTTCAAAATGGAAGATTACGGGCGATCCATTTTAAACTACCGCAAAGCACTCTTTCTCGATCCTTCCAATCGGGATTTTTCCGCAAATTTGGCTTTTGCATCAGACATTGCAGGCTTACAAACGAACAATCAATTGTCCGATGGATACATTGGCTCCCATAGTTATGTTTTTTGGGCTGTCCTGACCCCAACTGTTTTCTGGGGTGGTTTACTCGTATTGGGTGTTCTTTTTTTTCGCCGCTGGACTTTTGACCGAGTGCCGTGGTTTGGCATGCTATGGATTGCTTTATGTGCGATTTCCACATGGGCGTTACAATCATCCCGAACCAACCAATTACTTTTGTCGCGAGAGGTCATTGCACTTGCNGATGCCAGNAAGGACAACAACCAANCCAATGAAATTGCCCTTAGAAGATTTGCTGGNGCTAANAGNTCTGCAAANACCACGGTCAAATCNGGTGAAAGCCTTTTTTTGGATGAGGATCAAGATGGNGCCCTCAAAACCCATAAAAGTCAATCAGGTGCAAGGTGGTATTTGCTTAGAACAAAAGATTCCAGAAAAAAAGGATGGGTTGAAGAAAAGGAGATCGGATGGGTTCGTCAAAAACCTGTGATGTAACTTCCCGCCATAGATCAGATCAACAGATCNCGGTTTATTTGCTCAATCGCAACAAATTCTCCNCTAAACTTCTCCTCCAACAAATCCCGTAAAGCAGGAGGTAAAGTGGCAATTCTTTCCTCGATTTTGCCTTGATCCTTGACTTGCCTAAGGGGAGCCGTCTTTTCAATTCCTCCTTCAGCTTCGGAAGGACGATCCGAACTTAAATCCTCCACCGCAGTCTTTTCCTGAGGGAGTGCTTGTTGAGGAGATGGCTCGGCCATTGTCAGAGTTGAGCCGCTCTTGTCTGAATCGTAAGACTTCGAATCATATTGTGATGATTCCACCACCAACTCTTCTTCTAATGGACTCGAGGATGCAGAATCAAAAACAACCGGAGTTTCGACCGCTAGGGGTTGCTCAGTTTTTTTTTTGACCTGTTCGGGTAAAACCCCGGAAATCCGCCTGATTAATTGGTCGATGGAACGCGACTTACCTGCTTCCATGGCACGAAACATGGTCACCTCAAAATTTGTTTTTTCAGATAAACCTGTCCTTACCAAATCTTCACCTGCCTGCAATGCGTCAAGAATTCTGACTACCTGCTCTGGGTAAGAGTGTGAACTTTCGTTATTCAACTCATTTACCAATCGGTCCCTAAAAAAGTCAGCCAGGTCAAGGAGCGCCCGATAAAAATCAACTCCAACCGTGGCAAAGGAATCAGTGATTGCCAAGGTCTTGCCATAATCTCCGTCTATAAGGCAACTTCCCAAATTTTTGATCTCTTCACGAGAAACCAAGCCATAAACTTCCAAAACATCTTTTTGGGAAAGCTCTTTACCACAAAAGGAAATCATTTGATCCAAAATGCTTTGAGCATCTCTCATCCCCCCCATAGCCATACGAGAAATCGCTTCCAATGCTTCCGGATCCACCGTGATCGACTCCTTTTCACAAATTTCGGATAGCTTGGCTTTGATTAAATCCACCGGTATCGAGCGAAACTCAAACCGCTGGCACCTCGACACGATAGTCGGCAACACCTTCTGAGATTCGGTTGTCGCAAAGACGAATTTAACATGGGGTGGAGGCTCCTCGAGAGTTTTCAATAAGGCATTAAAAGCGGCTTGGCTGAGCATATGAACCTCATCAATCACATAAATCTTGAAGCGGCATTGTGCCGGGGCATATTGACATTCGTCCCGCAGTTCACGAACCTGATCAACCGAATTATTAGAAGCCCCGTCAATTTCAATTACATCCAGGCAACGACCTTCCATAATTGCCTGCCCAATTTCGGATTCGGGGGGAACTTCGAGCGACGGCCCCTCCTCCCAATTCAGTGACTTTGCAAAAAGTCTTGCCGAGGTTGTTTTTCCCGTTCCGCGTGGTCCTACAAATAAGTATGCATGAGCAATACGCTCCATTCCTATGGCATTCCCCAAGGTCTTTACGACATGATCCTGCCCAACTAATTCAGAGAATTGCTGAGGACGCCATCTTCTGGCAATAACTTGATACGCTTGCTTGGGCATTCCTATCCTTTGTGCGAGTTAAACCGACTTCATGCAAGCGAAACTGTCAGAAATTTCATTCAAACCCTCAGTATAAAAATGGAACACAAAAAAGGCCAGGCACCCCACAGCACACGACCATTGCGATTACCGCTGCTTCCTTCCGGACCTGACGGGGTTCATCCAATTGTCGTCGCATGGGACCCGACCTTAATCTTTCTTATAAAAGCAATCCCCATCACATGCAATTCCTTTTCTTGATCTTTTATTTTCGACATTCGAGCTGTGGTTTTAAAACTAGCCCCATTTGCATTTCCCTTCGTCTCAAGATTTCATTGAAGCGAAAATGTTCGTAGTAGACAGAACATAAATTTATTTTTGCCATCCGTTGGTAATTGGGAAATAATCTTCAGATGGGAAATTCTTTTGGTGCCTTATTTCGCATATCCTCATGGGGTGAAAGCCATGGCGGGGGTATTGGCGTTGTCGTAGACGGATGCCCTCCTAATCTCCCCCTTTCTGCAAGGGACATCCAACCCTATTTGGATCGACGCAGGCCCGGACAAAGCAAGATCACCACTCCACGGAATGAAAAAGACTCCATTGAGATCCTCTCTGGAGTATTTGAGGGAAAAACGCTGGGGACTCCAATCGCGATGCTTGTACGCAACCAGGATGCCCGCCCCAAGGCATACGATGAAATGAAAACGAAATTTCGTCCATCTCACGCGGACTTCACTTACCAAAAGAAATTTGGGATTCGTAACCACGAAGGAGGTGGCCGATCATCCGCCCGCGAAACCATTGCTCGGGTTGCAGCCGGAGCTATTGCTCAAAAAATTCTCTCTTTCGACGGCGTATCCATCTGTGCTTACGTCGAAAGAATTCATGACTTGCAGGCTCCCGAACTGGCCCAGGTTCCGTCCATAGAGAGTATTGAAGCATCTCCTACCCGGTGTCCGCATCCTGAAACCGCTAATAAAATGGAGCAGCTCATCATCGATGCCAAAAAAAGCGGAGATTCTGTGGGGGGCTCGGTCCTGTGCCGAGTAAATGGACTTCCAATCGGCTGGGGGGCACCCGTATTTGACCGAATCGAAGCCGACCTGGCCAAAGCGATGCTGTCTTTGCCCGCAACCAAAGGGTTTGAAGTGGGAAGTGGATTTCAGGGTACCTTTTTAAAAGGCTCGGAGCACAATGACCCCTTCGAGGAAAGAGATGGTCAGGTTCGTACCTCGAGCAACCGCTCAGGGGGGCTTCAGGGTGGAATCACCAACGGGGAAGAACTTTATTTTCGCACCGCATTCAAACCAACTGCGACGGTTTTAAAACCTCAGCAAACCGTTGATGAGGATGGCCAGGAAACCGAATTGATCGGTCGAGGCCGTCACGACCCCTGTGTTCTGCCCCGGGCTGTGCCCATCGTTGAAGCCATGACCTCGCTTGTCTTACTCGATCACCGGATGTTGCATCATGCTCAATGCGAATCCTTTGAATTTGCAGAATAAGCTAATGAACGGGATCCTTCATTTGATCTTTGCAACTCCTGGATCTTCTGTTTTTGCCTTTCTTTCATCCGCATTTGAACCCGTTTCCCATTCAAACGCTTTTATTTTATACCCAAAAAAAGAGACGCCGAAGGAAGTGTTTCCATCCACGAGTTGGGACTGGGATTCGAAGGATTTTAAATTCCAAACTCATAACGAAGATAAGATCGAGGAATGGATTCTTTTTTTATCCAATGATATTGAAGTAGCCGATCAAGTGGAAGCGGCCCTTCGCATGCTATCCATTCATCCAGATTTGAGCATGGGCAGGGTTTTGGTCTTTCTCAATGCCCAGACCTTAGCTGAAGAAGAAAATTTATACCCCTGGCTGGACGGTTGTGCTCACTTTGCCGATGTTATCTGCTTCTCAAACCGAGAAAATTCGAATGGAAAGCATGTTCAAGACTGTATTAAACGATATTCTTCGATGAGATACCCCTTGGAGACCTACCTCCTGAGTAAAAAAAATGTCCCAGTATCCAGTATTTTCAATCCAATCGCTCGCAGGATTTCTCATGTTTTTGATTCACCAGACCTCTTGGAACAGGACGAAACCCCCGAATCTGATCCCTACTTGGAAAGAAAAGCCAATGGACAAAGAGTGCGCAACATACCTTTAATTTTCTCCAGCAACATGTGAGCATTAATCCTTTTTACTCGACCCTAGTCGTCTATAACTATATCAAGGAATACTTTGCCGGGGTGGCGGAATTGGTAGACGCGCTAGATTCAGGTTCTAGTGTCCGCAAGGATGTGCGAGTTCGAATCTCGCCCTCGGCACCATGATCAGAAATTAACCAATTCCGCAACAAATTTACTTTTGGCAACAAAAAAGCTTGAGTTTGTTTTCCATATGACAAGAATCCATATTTCGCTTACCAAAATCACATACCATGAATCGCATTAAAATCACCAAAGCTCTCGCACTCACCCTAATCTATGTGTTCCCAGTTTTCTTGTTCGGTCAAGAAGATGACGCCGCTGCTGCTTCATCAACTGGATCTGCTGCTGCACCAGCAAAAGGTGCTCCAAAAGCCGCCCAAGCGAATACTCAATTACGCACACTTCATGTTGCGATTCACAAACTCGGATTGACCGCTACTGAGATTCTCGCTGCGGGAAGCTTGGATGATTTGCACGCCCAATATAAAGAGGCTCTCAAAGGTGGTGGGTTTCAAGCTTTTACTGATCACGGTAAAAATATGGTTAAACACGGTGCTACTCTCGATGAGGCAATAGAGCATGGTGATCTTCTTGATGCCGGCCACAGCTTAACAGATGCTAAAGAACTCGGTGATTATCTGAGAGACCCAGCCTTTGCAGGCTTGACAACCGAGGAAGCTGTTGAACTTGCTAGGCAGCAAAAAGAGTCAGTTGATAGCACCGATCCGGTCTTAGATGATGGTTCTGGCTCAGATGATGGCACCGATCCGGTCTTAGATGATGGTTCTGGCTCAGATGATGGCACCGATCCGGTCGTTCCCCCTGTCGTAGTTGTTGATGACCTTTCACTCGCAAATGAAGCGGTAATTTCCAACTATGCAACGGGTTATGAATACAATGAGGCTTTGGAAGCAGCCATGACTGTTGCCACTACCCTTCTCACTGATTCTACGATTACAGATGCACTACCTGCTCTTTCGGTCTCCGTTGGTAGCCTGACTGATGGATACAATCTCGAGTTAATTCGTTTGCTTTCCGCCTACGGTGCTATTGGAGGCAATGGTGAAAATGTCGCTTCTGCCGTATTAGGCTCTGACTACAGTGGTTACGCAGCGGGAGGAACGCTTTCGAGCCTTATTCAAAATTCTTCTGCTGATTACCTATCTTTTCTATCAACCCTCACAGGATCCCGTGGCTTTTCAGAAGAAGATGCATCATCAAGCGTCTTGGATGTTTCCCTTGACAAAATCACTCTTATCCCCGGTTCCACCATCACCCTTGGTACTTCCGGCGTAGACAGCACGATTGATGTAAGTTCCAAGCTTACCCCCGCGATTTCTTCTGATGATCGAAAGGTTCTCATCCTCGGTGCTGCAAAAGATTTAACGGTCGCGGGCAATGTCAAATTTACCAACCCAAATGATGTTGAAGATCATGCACTTGTGATTGGTGCGGCAGATGATGTAATGGTCGATGGGTCAAATATAGAATACACTGGTTCCAACCTTGCCATCGGCGCAGGAGGTTCAGATGCGGACAGCATGTACCTTGTCAACACAAGCATCACTACGGGCGGAAACTTAGCCGCGGGTTCCCTTGGTAATTTGAATATAACAAATGCGAATTTTAATGTTGGTATGGCCAACAGTGCATCATCTGATCCAGACAATGTGTATTTGTATGCAAATGACATTTTAAATGTCAATAACTTGTCCTTCTCCGGCAGAGTGGACGATATTTATATGGAATCTAAGACTATACACATTAAGAATACAACATTCCCCGCAACATCAGAAGTTATGTTAAGAAGCCAAACTGGTGCTCTTAATGTTAATAATTCAGTTGCACCATCCGTCGTTGGTGCGGTGAATTTCCACAATGTTACCCATCTTGGTATCTCTAATTCAGTGCTTGAAAGGTCACATTTCGATGGGGCGGATGGTCACATCAATTCAACGGTAGGCTTGCCCAACGGAACTCCTTTTATACGAGTCAGAGCTCAATAACCGAGCTTTTACTATCTGCACTTACTTTACTATACCATTTACTAATTCAAACTAACATTTATTTGTAATGAAAACCTTCGCAGTCATATTAACAGGCGTAACTCTAACTGCTTTTGCATCCGCTCAAGATACTAAATCACGGATTGACTCATCTGATATTAGCCTGCCATCTCCGGCAAAGGAGAATGCACAAAACAAAACCGGGGGTGATGCTTCTTCAGATATAACAAGTTCTGACACCGGAGCGCAACGCCCCTTATCGCTGAGTAAAACAGGGTTTTCCGGTGCTTTTGGGTACGAGTCCAAGTATTCCTATAAAGAGAATCCTTTGGGTGCTCCGGGTGTACTTGATCAACAGGCGGACGCCGTTTGGGAAAACTCCTTTTACGGGAATGCTAAACTCAATGTCATTGAATTGGATTCATCCGTTGTTACCCCCTACATTGGTGCGAGATGGTCCCTCACCGACTTTACTTACAAAAATGACAATGACCCATCGGGTGTGACTGATTTAAGTGCCTTCAATTTCAACTCCACCACAGCTTACCTGCTCTTTTTAATGCAGCACGAAAGTGGTTGGGCTTTCCGTGGGGGTGTTATGTACGCCAACGACCGGAGTACAGAAAATGATACGGAAGACTACATGGAGTTCTATCCAAGTGTGGGAGCCACTAAAGCATACCCTCTCAACGAAAACGCCCTTGGTATTTTTGATGTTTCACTTGGCTCTCATTTGGGAGATGTAGAAGATGCTGATGACGATGTTGACGAACACACTTCTGATGAATTGGATCATGTCGATGTCACCGCTAGTTACTCCATCATCTACACCCATGATTCTTACACCATTACCCCAAGTTATTCAATTTCTTACAGAAAGTACGAAAATGGATTCAATTCCGACCGTGATGATTTATTTCATAATCTCAGGATCGTTCTGGATTATCCAATCGCAGAATCCTTTGATCTTTCCATTTTCTCCGATTATTCTAAGCGCGAATCCAATGGTAATGACTCTGCTGGTGATGCTCTCAGTACAATTTACGATTTTGAGAAGTTTGACCTCGGTGCTGGCATAAGCCTAGAAGCTCGGTTCTAATTTTGATTGTCAAAAAAAATATTTTCTTGGCCGTTGCATTTGCAGCGGCCTTTTTTTTGGAAGCAAAGATTCCTTCGGTTACCTACCAGACAGGCAGAGTGGATGTGGTTGATTTAACCGACGAAAAAACATTTGAACCACAATTAATTGAATCCAACCAAAGCCTTCATCCAAAACTTCTTGTCGCTACAGCAATGGGTGGAAGGATTGAATCTCTGGTTGATCAAAAGCACTGGAGGCTGGGAAGTAACAGCATGGCTCGTTGGTTCTCTCATAAAAAGTTTTGGCTTCATTCCGGGAGTGCCCTGTACTGCTCAACTCAGAAAGATACCATTCACTTTGCCACTAGGGAATCGAACGCTACCTTTGTGGGNCATGGAACGATTATCATCGAAGCTACTAAAAATGGTGGTTTTAAATTTATTCCACTCGAGGGCAAGGGAACTATAACAACTGCCCAGGGGGGAACGAAGGAGATTGTGGGCGGTCGCATGCTGTTGGTTCTTGGGAAACCAACCTACTTTGGAGATGCCTACGATCTTGACCTCATGCTACTCATCCGTTCGAGTCGTTTAATCAATGCATTCACTAGCTCCCTGCCCACTTTCAAGAAAATTGGCCTGGCAATTTATGTTCAGGAACTAAAGCTTAAAGGAAAATATGACGCTCTAATCGGAGATGCGACCACTAACGAAAACTTGCAAATGTGGAAATTTGGTAAAAGTAATGAGCCAGTAGAAAAAACAAATTAGTCTAGTATTTTTCTCCGCTTTCCATTTATTAAAATAAACTTGTGTGTAAAAAATATTCTTTGCTTCTATATATTTTTCTTTCGTCACATTCTTATCTATCAGCAGATTCTAAGGATATTCTAACAATTCGAGCTTTAAAGGGTGATCAAGACGCCCAGTTTCTTCTCGGGCAATTGCACCTTTATGGGGAAAAAAAAGACCTGCAAGAATCCCTTATTTGGTTTACCAAGGCAGCTGTACAGGGAAATGTAACCGCATGTAATCAGGTCGCTCGTGCTTTTTCCTTGGGTTTAGGAACACCACGAAATGCATNCCGTGCTATTCATTGGTTTCAACGAGGGGCAAAAACGGGAAGTACGGAATCGCTCTTTAGGTTATACTTGCTCCACAAGGGGAACGGATCACTTGTACGAGCCGGCGCATCCTTAGCCTTAGCCATAAGTCAAAACAAGAATCCAGAATGGAAAGAGATTCTTGAAAAGATGAAACTTAATTTTTCACCTCTGGAACTCAAGTCTTTGGAGAAAGAAATCTCAGATCTGAAAAACAAGATTGAGGAATTGCCAAATTTTACCCGGGAAAACCCGCCCTTGGAAAACGCTCGTTTTCAACAATTAACTTTTCCAAATGGAGACACATACACGGGCGAGACAAGAAATGGTCGGGCTCACGGATATGGCCGAAAATCTAGCCAACACGGAGAATCCTACTTTGGTTTTTTTGAAAATGGGCTCGAAGAAGGATACGGACTTGCCTTTGACTCAAAAGGGCTAGTCAGATTTGAAGGAACATGGAAGAGAGGGAACCCTCTCATCGAACAACCGATTAGCCAGAGCAAAAAGTAAAAGTTTCTATTCGTGGCTTTCTCCGTGTGCTTGATTGACAACGCTATCAACATACAATTTGGAAATAAAAATTCCAAAAACTAGGACTGCAAACATGAGCACGGGAACTAAAAATGTGGGCAAGCGATTTTTTTTGTGTCCAAATTGAGGATCGTCAATAAATTCCATAATATCTTTTTTTAAATCTGACTGGGATTGCGGTCAACTGTGTTTCCAAACTAACCTTCCACTACCCAAGAATTTTTGCCAGTAAGCAACTCCTGAAGAGAACCCTCCCCTTTCGCTTGAGATGCTTTGATTTGACCGATAACGGATTCNTCATAGGTCTCTCTGCCCTCCAATTGCCTNAGNACCCCGATTGGAGTGGGGAAGGTCGGATAGGTCATCTGTGCAAGCAGGGTGGCATAGGCTGGATTNGGGTTATTGGGATCATGCACGATCAAATCATCCTCGGTTACTCCATCCTTTAGTTCAACCACTTCAGGATCCAATCCATTTAAACGAATTCCCTTATCTAGATTCTGACCGAAGACCAAAGGTTTGCCCTTTTCCAAAGAAACCATTTGGTCACTCCTGACGTCTCTGGCCGTTACAGGTTCAAAGGTCTTGTTGTTAAAAATTACGCAATTCTGAAAGACTTCAACAAAAGAAGTGCCTTTGTGTTGGTGAGCCGCTTTGAAAGTTTCAACCATGTGCTTCTGATCCGTGTCGACCGTTCTGGCAATAAAGGTCGCTTCACTACCCAAGGCGAATAATAGGGGATTTACCGGATAATCAACCGAACCGGCCGGCGTACTTTTGGTTTTTTTTCCAACTTCGGAGGTGGGACTGTATTGCCCCTTGGTCAAACCATAGATGCGGTTATTGAAAAGCAGGACATTGATATCCAGATTTCTGCGCAGCAAATGTAGCAAATGATTTCCCCCTATGGACAATCCATCTCCATCACCGGTAATCATCCAAACAGCCAAATCCGGATTCGCTACCTTTACCCCAGTAGCGACGGTAGGAGCTCGTCCATGAATCGTGTGAAACCCATAGGTGTTCATGTAGTAAGGGAAACGACTGGAACAACCAATGCCACTGACCACCACAAACTTTTCTTTTGGGATTCCCAAGTCAGGCATCGTTCGTTGAACGGCATTTAAGATCGAATAATCCCCACAACCCGGACACCACCTAACATCGTTGGGTGTAGCAAAATCTTTTTTAGTTAAGTTACCTTCCTCTGTAGTCGTCGAACTCATTTTAGGATTCTCAATATGGTTAGTTAGAAAAATTGAACAAAACGATCTCGAAGTTCAGCAACCTTAAAAGGTTTACCCTGAACCTTATTGTAGGCGATGATCTCCTTCACATACTGAGCCTTCAAAATCGTGCTGAGTTGCCCTAGATTCAGTTCCGGTACAATCACTTTTTTAAACCTAGACAAAAGCGGTCCAAGGTCGTTGGGCAAGGGATTGAGGTGACGAAGATGGATGCTACTGATCGAATAACCTTCATCCTGAAGAATTCTGGTTGCCGAGGAAATTGCNCCATAGGTTCCACCCCAACCAATCACCAATAAATCTCCATCGCTTTCGCCCTGAATCTCAATTGGAGCGTAACTCTTGGCAATGCCATTGATTTTCTCCGCTCGTAAGTGAGTCATTTTCTCATGATTTTCAGGGTCGTAGCTCACTGAACCGTCCTCGGATTTTTCCAAACCACCAATGCGGTGCTCAAATCCAGCCTGGCCAGGTATTGCCTGCGTCCGGGCAAGTGTCTCNNGNTCCCTACCGTAAACCACAAAGTCTTCTCCTGTCTTTGCAAATTCAGTATGGATCTCGGGCAATTCCGAAACATTAGGAATTTTCCAAGGTTCTGCCCCATTGGCAACATACAGATCACTCAGATAGATAACAGGAGTCATATAAGTGAGGGCAATCCGTATTGCCTCCATTGAACATTCGAAACAGTCAGAAGGTGAGTGTGCTGCAAGTACGGGCAAGGGACAATCTCCGTGACGAGCGTAGAGACTTTGCAAAAGATCGCTCTGTTCGGTCTTAGTGGGAAGTCCAGTACTGGGCCCCCCTCTTTGAACATCCACGATAATCACCGGAAGTTCGGTGATGGAAGCCAATCCGATAAACTCACTCTTGAGGCACATGCCCGGACCGCTGGTAGCGACTACTGACAAATCCCCAGCAAAGCTAGCTCCAATGGCCATGCCCATAGCTGCAATTTCATCCTCTGCCTGCAAAGTTTTGACTCCATATTTNTTNAGGGCTGACAAACCTTCGAGTATCGGAGATGCNGGAGTAATTGGGTAACCGGCGTAAAGCAGTTCGCGATTNGCTTGCTTCGCACCTGCAACTAATCCGTAAACCAAGGCTTCATTGCCNGAAATTTTCCTGTANAAGCCCGGGCTTGCCGGAGCTTTGGCCACTTGGTAACGATTACGGGCTGTTTCCATCGTATCGCCTAAATTGAAACCTGCCTTGAGTGCCGCCGAATTTGCCGNTGCAACTTCGGGCAATTTTTTAGCCCATTTTTCATTGAAGAATTCTAGCGTAGGCTCAAGCGGACGACCATACACATAATACATGAAACCCAGAGCAAAGAAATTCTTACAACGAGCTTTCTCCGCAGGTTTCAGGGGACTGTCAGCCAATGCATCTTTGGTCAAGTTGGTGAGATCTAATTCAACCAAATGATATTTTTTGCGGAACTCTTCGTCTTCAAGCGGGTCGCTTTCATACCCCGCCTTGACGAGATTCATTTTCTTAAACGAATCAATATTGACGACAAGCATGCCTCCTTCTGGAAGATCATCAATATTAGCCTTAAGTGCGGCTGGATTCATCGCAACCAGAGCATCCGGTTGATCACCTGGTGTCAGAATTCTGTGACTGCCGAACTGCAACTGAAAACCAGATACGCCGGCAAGAGTTCCTGCAGGAGCACGAATCTCAGCCGGAAAATCCGGCAGGGTTGCAATGTCGTTGCCCGCGAAGGCACTGGAGTCAGTAAATCTTTCGCCAACGGTTTGCATACCGTCTCCGGAATCTCCTGCAAAACGCACAACGGCTGATTCGATTTCCTTAAAAGAATCGGTGGGTGGTGTCATGTGTTAGAGTTTGTTTGGGCATCGTCGCTTTGGGGCAACAGATAATCATTGTATCGTAATCTCATGAATCTCAACGATAATCGAAAAGAAAAACCATAATAATCGATTTCGTTTAAAAATCTTAAATATTTTTGGGAATTCCTTCACAAATTCATGTTGATCAGGGGAAATGACTGCAGATTGAAGGCAAGGGANATGCGGTCCGTTGTTGATTGGTTGGGTCGAACTCCATGCCGTAAGTGAGGTGGGAATAGAACAATTTCACCAACGCGGGGCACAATCTCGACATCCTCTTCGTTGTCTACGGCAAAATATAAACTCCCGCTATTTAGGTCAGCTTGCAAGTAGGTAACCGCGGAAAGGGCAGCTTCNCTCGAATGATCATGTAACCCTGTAAACTGTTCAGATCCTGCAATATTGAACCAAAACGGAGGAAACGGATTAACCACAGNGTTNAGGGATTCAAAAAGGATTACAGACCTTATTCCTAAAATTTTCACTCCAAGATCGCGGGCAAACCTCATTGGAATCCGAACCGTTGGCACCAGATCAATATCCAAATAAGAATTNTCCCACCGGTTGTTTATTTTGTGAGAAGTCTCAAATTTCGATTGGTTGTTATCGATTTCATTAAGCAGTGCAGGAACCCATTTCTCAGAGTCCGGGACTTTGGCAGTGANCACCCTTTCTGTGCCTACTCTCACTTCTTCGAACTCCATAGGGTGTTATCCTAAAAGTTTTGGGGAAAGTTTTTCAATAATCTCTCGTTGTTCGGGATAGCTCCCCAAAAGTTCCTCGGTTCGAGCCCAACTAAAATCAGCCTCGTCATACCCCGGACTGACCATGCAACTGATGAGGGTACCCCTCTCCTCTCCCATACATTCGGCACCAAAAACCGTTCCAGCATCAATGATATGCTGGACTTGGTTGTGCCGAACAAAATCAGTCCCAAGTATTACCTGCGAATAATGCCCTGATGCAAACTGATGGATTTTCAAAGGACTCCCCGAGTGAAAATACCAAACCTCATCCGATTGCAGTTGATGCAGACATGAAATTTCATTGGCCTTTAAAAAGTAGATAATGGAACTGGCACATGCCCTTTCACCTCTTTCAAGCCCAAGACTTTGAGCGGACTTGTAGGTTCTTCTGAACCAACCACCCTCAGGATGCCTAGCCAAAGACAAATCGCTTATTAATTGATCATCCGTTACCATGTAAATCGATTCGACTGGCAAAAGTCATTTCAAGGGAAGCAAGTAGCTAATTGGAGGGAATGGTCGGGACGGTGAGATTCGAACTCACGGCCTCCTGCTCCCAAAGCAGGCGCGCTAACCAGACTACGCTACGTCCCGTTAAAAAATAGAGTATTAAAGGAATGCAAACGACTTGGCAAAGAAATTTCTACAAATTTGCCAATCTTCTACTTCCTGAAACTTTTTCAGGTTGCGAAAATAACATATCATCGCATCATGATATCTTGATGCGTTAAATGAAAAACTTTTCCAACAACAAACCAAGCGAGGTTGATTTAAAAAATATTTTGGATCAACGTATTCTGATCATGGATGGTGCCATGGGCACCATGATTCAACAGGAGAAGTTGGAAGAAAACGATTTCAGAGGAGACCTATTTAAAAAGCATAAGGGTGAATTGAAAGGCAACAATGATTTATTGAGCCTTACCCGACCGGATGTTATCGAAAAAATCCACAGCTCTTATTTTGAAGCGGGTAGTGATCTCGTGGAAACAAATACCTTCAGTGCAACGAGTATTGCAATGGCGGATTATAATCTGGAGGACATCGTTTACGATTTGAANGTGGCATCCGCTCGTTTNGCAAGAAAAGCNGCCGANAAAGCGATGCAAAGAGATCCGGANCGTCCACGATTTGTAGCCGGAGCCATCGGTCCGACCAACCGCACCGCATCCCTTTCACCTGATGTCAACGATCCTTCTCTTCGNAATGTCACCTTCGATCAATTGGTTGAATCCTACTTATCCCANGTAAANGCATTAGTGGAAGGGGGCGTCGATGTTTTGCTTCCAGAAACTACTTTCGACACTCTTAANTTAAAAGCCGCCATTTTCGCGATTGAGGAATTCTTCTCCTCTTCCGGACATCGATTGCCCGTGATCATGTCGATCACCATAACCGATGCTTCAGGAAGAACCTTATCCGGCCAAACCACGGAAGCTTGTTGGAATTCAATTGCCCATGCCAAGCCTCTCGGTGTGGGTTTAAATTGTGCNCTTGGGGCCGATGCAATGCGACCCTACCTGCAAGCCTTGTCCAAAAACGCCGACTGTTTCGTCCATTGTTACCCGAATGCAGGCCTGCCCAATCCCCTTGCCCCGACTGGATACGATGAAAAGCCCGAGGATACGGCCAATGCTCTCTTCAAATTCGCAGACGAAGGCTTGCTCAACATGGCGGGCGGATGTTGCGGCACCACCCCCGACCATATTCATGCGATTAGCGAGAAGATGGCAGAGGCAGCACCTCGAGAAAGCATTGAGACCGACCCCGCTCTTCGTCTGAGTGGGTTGGAACCTTTTGAACTTAAAGGTGCGAGCAAATCATTGATGAGCATTGGGGAGCGAACAAATGTCACAGGATCTCCAAGATTCCGAAAACTGATCGAAGCTGAAGACTATGATTCCGCCCTGAAAGTCGCGAAGCAACAGGTGGAAAATGGTGCGAATGTTCTTGATGTAAACTTCGATGCGGCCCTCTTGGACGGAGAAAGTTGCATGACTAAATTTCTTAACTTAGTTGTGTCCGAACCAGATATTTCCCGTGTTCCGATTATGATCGACAGCTCCAAGTGGTCGGTAATCGAGGCTGGGCTAAAGGTCATCCAAGGCAAATGCATCATTAATTCAATTAGCCTCAAGGAGGGGGAGGAAACTTTCAAGCAACATGCTCGTTTGGCAATGAAATATGGAGCTGCGGTGGTGGTCATGGCCTTTGACGAACAGGGTCAAGCCGCCACCTTCGAAGATAAGGTTCGCATTTGCGAGCGTGCCTATGGAATTCTAGTTGATGAAGTTGGATTCGAACCAGCTGATATCATTTTCGACCCCAATGTGCTTACTCTCGCCACCGGAATGGAGGAGCACAACAGTTACGGGATCGATTTCATCAATGCAGTCCGTGAAATCAAAAAGCGTTGCCCTCATGCTCGAACCAGCGGTGGAATCAGTAATGTCTCTTTCTCCTTTCGTGGAAATAACCTAGTGCGTGAAGCGATGCATACCTGCTTCCTCTATCATGCCTGCCAAGCAGGTCTTGATATGGGAATCGTAAACGCGGGCATGCTTGAAGTCTATGACGATATTGAAACCGAACTAAGAGACCGGGTGGAAGCAGTTGTTCTCAACGCAAACCCGGAAGCCGGCGAGGCACTTCTTGCCTTTGCCGAAAGCATTAAGGATAAGAACGAAACCCGTAAGCAAACCGGAGCGGACTTGGCTTGGCGTGAAAAACCAGTATCCGAAAGATTGAGTTTCGCCTTGGTCAAGGGAATCAGTGATTATGCTGAAGAAGATGCGGAGGAAGCTCGCCAGGAATTAGGCCGACCTCTCGAAGTGATCGAAGGCCCTCTCATGGACGGAATGAAAGTGGTGGGTAATCTTTTTGGAGAAGGGAAAATGTTTTTGCCTCAGGTGGTTAAAAGTGCCCGGGTTATGAAAAAAGCGGTGGCCTACCTCGAACCTTTTATGGAAGCGGAAAAGGAGGGCTCCAATTCAGGCAAACGAGGAACGATGGTGATTGCCACGGTCAAAGGAGATGTTCACGACATCGGTAAAAACATCGTTGGGGTTGTTCTTGCCTGCAATAANTGGGAAGTCATCGATCTTGGCGTCATGGTTTCTTATGATAAGATTTTGGAAGCGGTGCAAAAACACAACGCCGATGTACTCGGATTAAGCGGTTTAATCACGCCTTCTCTTGATGAAATGATTCACAACGCCCAAGAAATGCAAAAGGGCGAAATCAAAATTCCCCTTCTGATTGGAGGGGCTACAACAAGTCGGGCTCATACTGCTATCAAAATTGCCCCGCATTATGAGCATGGGGTCGTTCAAGTCGCGGATGCATCTTTGGTCGTCAATGTTTGCAACGATCTCATGAAAGAGGGCAAACGAGAGGAGTTCGTGAATGATCTTAAGGCCAAGCAGGAGAAAATTCGGATCAAACACGAAAACAAGGAAGACAAAAAGATTCTTTCTTTGNACGACTCCCGTACCAAAGGGATCGCATTCGANTGGAAAGAACAGGAAATTGCAGAACCATTGGACAAATACTTGGGAGTAAGCCAAATAAAGGCTGATCTTGAAGATGTGATGGCATTTTTTGACTGGTCTCCCTTTTTCTGGGCGTGGGAATTACGAGGGAAGTACCCGGGTATCTTAAACCACAAGAAGTTTGGAGAAGAAGCGAAGAAACTGTATGACTCCGCACACGAAATTCTGGATCGTATTTTAGAGGAAAAATCCTTTCAGTGCGATGCGGTCGTCGGTTTGTGGCCTGCTCATTCGCAAGGTGATGATATTGAAGTTTTCGAAGATTTCGAAAAGAATACACCACTCGGAACTTTTCGCTTCTTACGTCGTCAACAACCTCTTCCCAATCAGCCTCACCACTGCCTTGCCGATTTCGTTGCTCCGATGAAATCCAATCGAATGGATTACCTTGGGGCCTTTGCAGTTTGTGCCGGTCAAGGCGTGGAAGACCTTGCTCAAGAATTCGAAACCAAAAATGACGATTATTCGGCGATCATGGTGAAAGCGTTGGGTGATCGTTTTGCCGAAGCCATGGCGGAATATACCCACAAAAAAGTCCGCGAATGGTGGCAATATGGAACGAATGAGAACCTTGATAATCANGAACTTATTCAAGAGAAATATCGAGGTATTCGGCCCGCCTCTGGTTATCCATGCCAACCGGATCATACCGAAAAGGATCTTATCTGGGAATTATTGTCGGTGAAAGAAAAGATTGGCTTGGANCTNACCGAATCACGGGCCATGACCCCAGGCTGTTCCGTTTCCGGATTGTATTTCTCTCACCCGGAAGCTTCATACTTCAATGTGGGTGGAATTGACCGAGACCAAGTCGAAGATTACGCCAAACGTAAGGGATGGTCTCGCGATCAAGCACTGAAGTGGTTAGGCCCAAATTTGGCATTTGATACNTGAATCGAGTGCCCCTTTGGCGTTGCAGAATACCATCTTCAAAACTAAAAAGGGGGAATGATGAAAGAAATGTCTCCCTTGGAGGAAATTCGCCATTCGACCGCTCATGTTTTAGCTGCTGCGGTACTTCGCCTGTACCCCGAGACCAAACTAGATATTGGTCCTCCAACGGATAAGGGGTTCTACTATGATTTTGANTCNGAAGTATCTTTCACTCCAGAAATCATCGAGCANATCGAAGAAGAGATGAGGAAAATCATCAAAGAAAACCAGCGCTTCGAGCGCATCGAAGTGAACCGGGAAGAAGCCAAGTCCATGATCTTAGAAATGAAACAGGACACCTATAAATTAGGTCGACTGGAAGATATCCCGGCNGACGANCAGGTNTCCTTTTATCGCAACGGAGATTTTATCGATTTATGTGCGGGGAGCCATGTNACTTACACCAAAAAAATCAAAGCTTTCAAACTCCTGCAAACAGCNGGTTCCTACCATCGGGGTGACTCAAACAATAAACAATTGCAACGGATTTACGGTACGGCATTCGCGACCAAAGATGAACTGGCAAAACACCTTGAACAGATCGAAGAAGCGAAAAAAAGAGACCACCGCACCTTGGGACGAGATCTGGGCCTCTTTCATATCGATGACATGGTCGGTCAGGGCTTGGTTCTTTGGAAACCCAAAGGGGCGATTATCCGTCAGGAACTGGAAGGATTCATCACCTCGGAACTNACTAAACAAGGATATTCACAAGTTTATACTCCGCACATTGGAAAATTGGATCTTTTCCGTATTTCCGGACACTTTCCCTATTACCAAGACTCCCAGTANCCACCAATCATCCATCGGGACTCCATGACTCAGTTGGCAGAGGAAGGCTGTTCCAGTGAAGAACTTTCGAATAAATTAGATAAGGGAGAGATCGATGGCTACCTACTCAGACCCATGAATTGCCCGATGCACATAAGCATTTACAATTCAGAGCAAAGGTCTTACCGAGATCTCCCCATTAAATTAGCAGAATTCGGCACCGTCTATCGCTGGGAGCAATCGGGCGAACTTAGCGGAATGACAAGGGTNCGGGGCTTCACCCAAGACGACGCACATCTTTTCCTTCGAGAAGACCAACTGCAGGACGAGATCCAAGGATGCCTGGGCTTAGTTAAACTTGTCTTTTCCGTACTTGGCATGGACGATTATCGAGTCCGGGTCAGCCTTCGAGACCCTGATTCCGACAAGTATGTTGGAGATGCAGAGGGNTGGAACAAAGCAGAGGAAGCCTTGAGGCAAGCCGTCAGAACACTGGGTGTGGAGTATGTGGAGGAGTTAGGCGAAGCAGCCTTCTACGGTCCAAAGATCGACTTTGTGGTGAAGGATGTCATCGGGCGAGAATGGCAACTCGGTACTGTTCAAGTCGACTACAACCTCCCCGAACGCTTTGACCTTTCCTATGTTGGCTCTGACAACCAAAACCATCGTCCAGTCATGATTCACCGTGCTCCCTTTGGCTCGATGGAAAGGTTTTGCGGACTTTTGATCGAACACTTCGCAGGGAACTTTCCCACATGGCTTGCTCCCGAACAAGTACGTATTCTCCCCATGAACGATGATCTCATAAGCTATGCTGATGAATGTCTGGATGAATTCAAGAGTCTAGGTATTCGAGCGACTATTGATGATCAATCTGCAAAACTTGGAGCAAAGATACGCAAAGCGGAAACCGATAAAATCCCTCACATGATCATTCTGGGCAAAAGAGAAGCGGAGGAAGCTAAAGTATCCATTCGCTCGCGCAACAACCCCAGTTTCGATGGAACCTGTGACCTGAAGGCATGCGCCGATAAGATTGCTGAGGAAATAAAAGCCAAATCACTCCCTCAACCAAGAGATTCTAATAACCAAGCTAAATAACCCTNTTTACTCCCAACATTCTGTCCGTAATTTTGCCTCAAACCAACAAAACAATAAGCTAGTGTAAGTGAAAAAAAAAGGTTCCAGTCACTCGGTAAGAAATATTCTGGCTTCTCCATTCATTTCTTTGATTCGAACATATCAATNTATCTCGCCCTTAAAACAGTTGATTNTGGGTCCNTATGCGAGATGCCGCTTTCACCCAACATGCTCCGAGTACGCANTGGAATGCTTCCGTTCTTTTCCTCTCCACAAAGCCTTGGGTAAAACTTTATCCCGGATTGCCCGTTGCAACCCGATGCATCCAGGCGGGGTTGACCATGTTCCAGTTCCGGCATCGGTAAAGTCTCTTTTACCTAANGANTAAAGAATGAATCCGAACAACACGGTTCCTNCCCCACCCNTTCGTTGCGACGACTCCACTGATCTGCTGCCCTANCTGGAGGGTTTGGTTGCCGAAATCAAGAAACTTGATTGCTCTCGTTTTCTCTCCATCACCTTGGAAACTGGGTATTCCGATCCGCTTGCGATTCTTGAATCGATTCATCATCCCGGTCAGGAAGTTTGCTACTTTGAAAGACCTGCCGCAGAATTTTCNATNGCATGCGGAGATTGGGTNNCAAAATCCACATTCTCCGGAGCGAACCGCTTCGCCCACGCTAAAAAGTGGGCCAATGCAACCTTTGAAAACATCCACATGGTTGGCAACCATCAGTATCCTGGAACTGGGCCAACCCTCTTCATCGCTGCTACCTTCGAATCCGCAACCTCATCNACGAATTCTCCGGAACCGNTGCAAATCTTTCTCCCGAGATGGCAGGCACTTCGTAGAGGAGGTCAGAATTTCATTATCTACAACACGGAGATAAATGCCCTNTCCTCTCCCCTCAAGATTCANAAGGAATTCACTNATACNGCAAATCGAATAAAGGGTATGCGTTATGACACCAACGGGGCATGCAACCCAAGATCGATTAAGGTTGGCCCGCCTACTGAAAAGTACGACTACGAGGAAGCGGTCAAGGTTGCTCTCAAGAAGATTTCCAAAGAGAATTTNTCTAAAATTGTTCTTGCTCGCCAACTTCGTTATGAGACATCCGGTGAACTCCCGGTGTTTTCCATCGCACATGACCTTCGCGAAAAATTTCCAGACTGTTACACCTTTTGCCTATCCCTTGCAAAAAATGAAATTATGGTTGGAGCAACTCCGGAAACCTTACTGCGAGCCACCGGGTCGATTTTCGAAACCGAAGCCATTGCGGGTTCCGCTCCCCGAGGACCTTNAGCGGGGAAGGATGCGCAATGGGGCAAAACTCTTTTAGGTCGTGATAAAGAGGTNCTCGAGCACCGCCTCGTCATCGAGAGCATCCTNCGAAGACTTTCTTCGGTGGGACTCACNAAGTGCCGAGAAGGGCGTCCCCGACTACTTCGTTTAGCGAATCTCCAGCATGTCCGAACTCCGGTTCAAGCCGAACTCACCGAAGGCATTCACCCCTTTGATGCTTTGTCCGCTTTGCATCCCACTCCAGCAATGGGCGGAACACCCAGAGAGATTGCCCTGCCTTTGGTCAGCAAACTGGAGAAATCTCCCCGCGGATGGTANTCGGGGGTAACTGGATGGCTNGACTCCAGAGGTCGNGGTGAATTCGTGGTTCCCATTCGCTGTGGTAAAATTACACCTTCTCATCTAACCCTCTACGCTGGAGCAGGGCTCGTGGAAGGTTCGATTCCTGCNCAAGAGAAAATTGAAACGGACTGGAAGCTGCAGGCAATGCTTGAAGCGATCACCGGTAGAAGTAACGGCTCGAGNGAATGAACCAAACGCCGAAACCACGGCCCAAGCCAACTATCTTTGGGGAATTGCCGTAGCTCACACCCTTGCCGAACTCGGNCTCCGGCAAGTTTTTTTCTCTCCGGGCTCTCGCTCAACCCCCTTGGTGCTTGGGTTTGAAAANCACCCGTTGATCGAATCCATTCCCGTTCTTGATGAACGGTCCGCAGCNTTTCTTGCCTTAGGCTCAAGCAAACGCACCAAAAANNTTACAGCTTTGCTTTGCACATCCGGAACAGCTCCCACTCATTGGTTCCCCGCAGTGGCNGAAGCTCACCATTCCAGCGTACCCTTGCTTTTGCTTTCAGCGGACCGCCCGCCAGAGCTTCAGAATTGTGGGGCTGGACAGACGATTAACCAGGAACATTTATTTGGTTCTTTCGTACGCTCTTATCATTCCGTCGCTCTCCCAGAGAATTCACCGGCAGGAATTAACTCTCTTCAAAAAACGCTGATCACNGCTTACNCCCAGNCACTTGGGACGAACCCCGGACCCGTCCATCTTAACTTTCCTTTCAAAGAGCCTTTCTTTCCCAAGCAAACTCCCCAAATTCCAGATCTTGCCTTCGATCAACCGGACAAGGANAAAGNGCAAGCCGCCCCCAACTCCCTTGAGCAAATCTCGAAAGAACTTCATTCCTGTAAACGTCCCCTGATTATCGCAGGTGAGCATGCTCCCAACGCTGATGTCAGAGCATGGNTTGAAAAAGCTCCCGTCCCCATCCTCTGCGACGCCTTATCCGGGCTTAGAGAGAACTTTTGTTTCAATCGAATCCTTCGATTCGAAAACTTTCTTCGCGATTCAATATTCTCTAAACGAATCACTCCTGACCTAGTCCTTTGCCTCGGTCCCTTGCCCACATCAAAAACGCTCCGTTCATGGATCGACGAAAGCCAAGCGAAACGACTNATAATCGAGCCTCGGGGCCAATGCGTCGATCCCCTAAAAAGCCCCAGCTCGNCCTTTGATTTGGCTTACTCTTTTCTTCNTGAACTGCCNCNTCCAAATAGCGAACCCGAATGGCTTGACACTTGGTTGAAAGCTGAGAATTCAGTAGAGGAAAAACTGAATTTGGCCTTCGAAAAGAATTTGCCAGCGTTTGAAGGTAGGATTGCCAGAATACTTTCCGAGCATTTGCCCCCGCATTGCCTTCTGCATGTGGCAAACAGTATGCCCATCCGAGACATGGAATGGTTTTGGAAACCGAGTGACCGAAAGCGACTCCTTTTTGGCAACCGTGGAGTTAATGGAATAGACGGNACGCTTGGCACNGCACTTGGTCTNGCTCATCAAGCAAACAAGCCCACCTACCTCCTGTCAGGGGAACTTGCCTTTCTTCACGATTCCAATGCCCTGCTGTTCGCCAAAACCCTGAAAGGGAGCCTCACNGCACTGGTCATCAACAACAACGGCGGAGGTATTTTCGAGCATTTACCCATCGCGGAANAAGATGAATTCGAGAAGTGCTTCGCCACACCACAGGAAATTGACTTTGAGTCTCTATGCAAAGCACATCAGGTGGAGTACCGCAAACTTCAAGATGTGACGGAANTCAAAGAGGCTATCTCAAATCCAACGCCCGGTCTTCGCATCCTTGAAATTCAGACGGACCGTAAGTCCGACTCTCAAACCAGAGCTNGGTTNCTAGGCTTAGGTCCNNNATAACAACCGTACCTTAATCAATCATATGCCTGAACTCGCAGAAGTAGCTTATGCATCAAGCCTTTGGAAAAAAGGCTTGAGAAAAAAAGTGAAGGAGGTGNTAACGAATGAGAAGACACGAGTCTATCGAGAAAAAAACCAAACGGACTTCAGGAAACAATTGAATGGGAAGACCTTTTCCAAACTTGCCACTCATGGTAAGCAAATGCTCTTTGGCTTTTCTCAGGGGCGTTGGCTTGGCGTGCATCTTGGTATGACTGGCTCCCTCTCGGTCGAAGACCAAGATTACAAAATCGCCAAGCATGACGCACTTCTCCTCCGCCTATCCCAGCAGACCCTGGTATTCCGCGACCCTCGGCAATTTGGCAGATTACGCCTTGAGGTCAATCCATCCGAGCCGGATTGGTGGAAAAGTCTGCCGTTTTCAATGATGGATAAACGCTTCGACCAGGATCTTCTCACCTATACCCTGAAAAAACATGCCAGACGACCTGTCAAAGCCCTGCTCCTTGATCAAAGGTATTTTCAGGGAATGGGAAACTGGATGGCCGATGAAGTCCTTTGGAGAGCAAACATTCACCCCGCACACCTAGCCGGAAAGCTAAACAAAAATCATAGCAACAAACTCTTTCAAGAAATTCTCTTCGTGGTTCGCGGAGCCATGAATTCGGTGGGGCGGCATGGAGGAGATCCCCCTGCGGGCTGGCTGTTTCACACTCGATGGAAAGACGGAGGCAAATGCCCAAAGAGCAAAAAGCCCCTTCGAAGAGAACAGGTTGGAGGACGGACCAGCTGCTGGTGCCCTTTTTTACAACGCTTGCCCGCCCGTCAAAGGGAAGTACGCATCGCCAAAGCCTGATTTTTGTCCAACTGGATTTGAGCTTTCAATTCTTCCAAGGATTCAAATGCCCTCTCAGTTCTTAGAAAAGAGTGCACTTCCATTTGCAGCTCGATGCCTGGCTTCCAATGCTCAGCTTCCGGTTCTTCGAGCAGATGAACTTCCAGAAGAGGTTCGGTATTAAGCTCCTCTAAAGTTGGACGGAGTCCGTAATTGGCGACCGCGGGAAGCTTTTGTCCGGTTTCCAGGTTCGTCGCCGTTCCTGCATAAACCCCAAAGACCGGATGGGCTTGGGGACTCCAATTGAGGTTTAAGGTCGGAAATCCAATTTCTCGACCCACGGCGTTACCCGGACAAACCAAACCTTCCATCACATACTCCCTGCCAAGCATCTGGTTCACTTCTTCAATCCGGCCCTCTGTTAGAGCAACCCTTATGCGAGAACTACTGATCGGATGGTCTCCCCAACTTTCTGAGTCGGCAACTAAAACCTTCAATCCAGCAGAATGGGCAGTTTCTTGAAGGAAAGCGTGATCACCCATTCTGTTTTTTCCGAATCGAAAGTTTTTACCCACACACAGAGTATGCAAAGTGGGAATATGGCGAGTAAGGAATTCGATAAAGCGAGAGGCTTCAATTTGTGAAAATTCTTGATTAAAAGGCTGAAGAATGACCTCCTTCATGCCTCTTTTCACAAGATGCCTTGCCTTCGTTTCAGCGTTCATCAGCAAGGGTGGAGCTTGTTCGGGGCGCAGAAGGGTCGCAGGATGCTCGGGAAAACTAAACGCTATCGCTGTACCAGCGAATTCCTTGGCTTGCTCAACGGCAAGATTCAAAACTGCCTGATGCCCAAGGTGAACCCCATCGAACATACCAAGTGCCAGCATCACCCGTGGATGGTGTTTCCCCTCAATTCCTTCGATGGAACAGTCGTCCTCCATAACGAACTACAAAACGTGGGAAGGAACCGCCTGATGAATGGGTATGAGCAAAGACTGAAACTCAGAAAGCGGCATCAACTCGATTTCCTCCAAAGTTTTGGCCCCCTCAATCGAAAATTGATCAATTCGGGTACGGCGCAATGCAGTCAAGTGAGCGCCACATTCCAAGTTTTGTCCAAGATCATGAAAGACCGTTCGAACATAGGTGCCTTTGCTGCATTCCATAAAGAATTTCCCCTTGGGAGAATCCCAACCTGTCAGAGTTAACTCATTAATTCGAATAAAACGGGGCTCTCTCTCGACCGTCTTTCCTTTTCGGGCCATCTTATACAGGGGAACGCCATCAATTTTTTTCGCGGAAAACATCGGCGGAGTCTGATACTGGTCTCCCATGAAACTCTTCATCTCGAGGGTGATCCCCTCCTGATTGACGGAAGCGGGGATTTCCTTGGTCGCGACCACCTCTCCATCAGCATCCTGGCTATTGGTCTCCACTCCAAGAAGAAATTCACCTTCGTAACTCTTATCCAAACTAATCAAAAACTGGGAAACTTTGGTAGCCTTCCCAATGAGCATAATCATCAGTCCGGTGGCCAATGGGTCAAGCGTGCCGGCATGCCCGATTTTCTTCATTTTCAATTTCCGCCTCAAACGATCGACAATATCATGCGAAGTTATCCCAATGGGTTTATCAACCAGGAGCACCCCTTCAAAAACTGGATCTTGTAAGACAGCCATTTCAAAGTCCTCCTTCCTGGACGAGTTGCAAATGTTCACCAATGGTCTGAATAAGCTTGGGATAAAACTCTTCAATAGTTGAATCAACATTGAAACCGGCGGCACAGGCGTGCCCACCTCCGTTAAAACACTTCGCCAGCAAGTCCACCCGGTATTTCTTTTCCTTGGCTCGAAAGCTCCCTTTCATTTTTCCGTTCCGGTCTTCGAGAAGAACGCCTAATTCGACACCTTCGAGAGACCGAGCATAGTCGACAAAATCTTCAGTGTCCTCAGGTTGGGTGCCAGTCTCCTGATAGAACTTCTCATAAATGCTGCCGACGCAAACACGATCATCAAACTCCATCCGGAAACTAGCCAAAAACTTTTGTAATAATTGAATACGCCCAGGTTTCTCGCGTTCATACAACTCGTGAGCGACACGGGATGGTTCCGCACCGGATTCGCATAATTTCCGGCATACTTCAAAGACCGATGCGTTGGTCCCCGAATAGCAAAATTGGCCTGTATCCGTACAAATCCCAAGATACAAAGCTTCAGCAGTTGTCTGATCGCATTCATAACCGGAATCGAAAAAGAATTTGGCAAGAATTTCCCCGGTGGCTGAGGCTTCTGGAAGCACAAAATTGTGAAGTGCGAACTGAGTATTCGAAACATGATGATCGACATTTAGAAACACCTCAGGAAACTTATCCTGCAAAGACTCTCCAACTCGTGAATAATCTGCACAATCCACGGTGATCACCAAACACTCTGAAGCTCCGATTTCGCTTGGACCGTAAAATGGTGTATCCCCCACAAACGATTGCAAGGTTCTGGGAATCGGATCCGCATTAACTGCTCGGGCATCGATTCCCCTGCTTCGCAGAATTCGAGTCAGTGCGACCTGCGAACCAATACAGTCTCCATCTGGTCTGCGGTGACCCAAAACAAGCACGGGTTTACCCGATAGTTGTTGGACGAGTTGGGAAAAGGGTTCGGATTGCGGAAGAAAGACTGACATAGGCAAAGAGATGATGAAAATCGTTTATACTAGCACAAAGGGAAGGAAAGGAAAGCTCCGAACTTTTTCTAACCTGCAATCAAGAAACCATCCTCATCCATACCTTGAACCTCTCGAACCTCTTCTTCCTCCAACCCCTTTACAAAGAAAGAACCGGGCTCCTCTCGGTACGAAAAACCCACCATCATCCGACCCAATGAAAAATCCTTTGAACCCACTTGATCACCATCATTTTGATCGGAGCCTTCGTAGGTCGCAGAGGGTCCGTTCAGCGAAACGATTCCGTTGCGATCGGTCGCCAAACCTTGAACTTCAACAACTGAATCTTGATTTAAACAATTTTCACATTTTCCGATCAGAAACCCTTCATCCTTGAAGCGAAGGACACGCTCACTAAGCAAAGGAATCCATGGCAACCACTGCTGAAACCATGGACCCACCCCGGGTCGAATCCACAGGAGTGGATAGTCCCAAAGGTGCATCTCCCTCAACCTCATCCAGTTCGCGTAGATTCGGGTACTGCTTGGATCATTATCCCTATCAAGAAACTCGAGGAAGTTCTTCCTCCACTCCACCAAACCCACAGGGAAATCAGTCTTCCCACTATGGCTTGCGGACAGGAATTCACCTCGAGTGACTCGCAACCCATCCTCAGACGCAAAAAAAAGGCCATTACGGTTTTTCAGAAGAGCCTTTTTGACTTCATTTCTCGCATCTTCGCCCATTTTCATGCGATCGCAAAAGGATTGCATTCCCAATCCCATAACCTCTTGCCTAAGTTTGGAAACACTTGCCTCTCCTGCCCGGACGGGTGAACCAACCCGAACTGTGACTCGATAAGGAAAAGAGGTCGGAAACTTACGAAAAAACTTCCCGCCTTGCATACTGAATACGGAACCCCAGACACCATCCAAATAAACCGGGATCACAGGAACCCCTGCCTGCTTGGCCAAAACAACGGAGCCTCGCATAAAAGGCAAAAGCACTCCTAATCTGGAAATCCCTCCCTCTGCGAATACGCACAGAGGAACTCCTTCCTTCAACCGCTTTACGGAAAGACGGAAACTGTCCAAGGATTTCTCCGATGAAACCGTGAGAGTTTTGGTCAAACGGAAGACCCAGCCCATAAGAGGTGAATCAGCCAAACCGGCGTAGGCAAGATATCGAACTTTTCTGGGAAACGCTGCACCGATGAAAACCGGATCCGCATAGGACAAGTGATTACTAACGATCAAACAGCCACCGACTGGAAACCTTTCCATCCCTACTATTTTAATTCTGTAGAAGATCTTCAGTATCATATGAAACCAAGCTCGGCAAAAATCCTCAAACAAGTTGCGTGCTGTCAGCAGCCCAATCACTAATGCCGGTGCCATTATGACTAACAGTTCCTCTTTGGCACTAAGCTTTAATACATTGGAAAGATAAGCGTGAAATAAAATCAGCCCAATTCCACAAAGTTGGGTAAGCAGATTCGAAGCCGCAAGAATTTTACCCCGTTCTTCCTCCTTGGCTTGATCCTGAAGATATCCATTTAATGGAACGAAGAACAAAGCACCAAAAAAACCCAAGGATAGGCAACAGCAGTCGAAAGTCACTGCAGTCGGTTCGGCTAGATACAGACCAAGGTAAATAATGGGGATTCCCAAAGCACCAATTGGACTAAGTCCGATTTCTAGTCTTCCACGGTTAAGATAAGCGACAAACAAACTCCCCAACATGATTCCGAATCCGACTAGCAGAAACCAATAACCATACAAAGAACCCATCCCTACCTTACCAACCACAACCTCCCCGGAAAGCTTCACAAGAACAAGATAGAAAAAGCTTCCGACGCCCCAAAACCATGCATCCCCCATGGCGGCATATCTCAGTCCCCTATGCTTAAAAAGATAAAAAAGGTCATGAAAATGTCTCACGAAAAGACTGGCTCGAAAAGGTTTCGCTCGAATGACTTGGGTTTCCGGAATTGGCCAAGAGATGACCCAGGAAGCGAGGGCAAATACTGAAACAAACCCACAAATAATAAGAGCCGCCGCCCATCCCCCTCGTTCCGCAACCAAGTGATCAAATGCAATCGCTCCCACGAATGCTCCTCCGAGAATGCCTACCATGGCCAGCATTTCCATGTAGCCCACCGCTTTCCCTAATCTGCTTGTTCCGACTAACTCCTTGAGAATACCCTTTTTAGCAGGCGACAAAAAAGCGGACTGAATTGAAAGAAGAAAGAAGCCGGCCAGGGAAAACTGCATGTTTTGGGCATACAAGGCACACCCGAGCAACCCCAATCCGAGTAATTGGCCAAATAAAGCAAAGACAATTACCTTCCTCTTGGAAAACCGATCTGCGAGCCATCCGGCAAAAGGTGCAAAGACAACAAAAGGTAAAATCAGAAGAATCGAAACCTGTTGGTTCACCGTATCCATACTCGCTTTTCCAAATTGAACGGCAGCCATAACGGGCAGCATGGCTTTCATCACATTGTCATTAAAAGCACCAATGGTTTGAGCAACCATCAGCGGCCAAACAACCCCAAACGATCTTTCTTCTTTATCTGCCTTCACCACGTGGAAAGTCCTCCCCCATAATCAAACCCATTTCATCCGCAATTTTTCAATTGCCAAGGGAAATCGATGTATGCTGATGATATGAAATGCTAAAAAATACAATCACTCTGTTCCTACTCTTTATTTCCATAGACTTTTTCCTCCATGGAAAACCATTAAATGTGCTGTTCATATTTACCGATGACCATGCTTATCAAGCCATTTCCGCTTATGGTTCCAATCGTAACAAAACCCCGAATATTGATCGCATTGCCAAGGATGGTATGCTCTTCGACCGCGCCTTTGTCACCAATTCAATATGTGCTCCAAGCCGGGCGGTAATTCTGACCGGAAAACACAGCCACCTGAACGGACAACTCACCAATGGTCAACGATTTGACGGCGAGCAACAAACATTCCCCAAACTTTTGCAGAAGCAAGGTTATCAAACCGCCATGATCGGGAAATGGCACCTCAAAAGTGATCCCACAGGATTTGATTTNTGGCAAGTACTACAAGGNCAAGGCCCCTATTACAACCCCCCCATGAATACCGCTCAGGGCACTAAAAAAATTACTGGATACACCACAGATGTGATCACAGATATTACCCTTGATTGGCTCAAGAATGACCGAGATAAAGACAANCCCTTCCTAGTAATGAGTCAGCATAAGGCACCCCACCGTAATTGGCAACCCGGTCCAAAGTACCTCACCAAATATGATGGTATCGATATCCCTGAGCCTGAGACCTTACGGGACGACTATAAAAACCGACTTGAACCCGCCTCCACTCAAGCAATGACTATCGACCGGCATCTGTCCGTTACCGATTTAAAACTGAAGGCTCCCGGCAACCTGACTCCTGAACAGAAGGCCAAATGGGATGCTGCCTACGGCACGAAGAACGAGGCTTTTGAAAAAGCAAACCTCGAAGGAGATGCCCTTTTCAAATGGAAATACCAAAGGTATGTGAAAGATTACCTTCGTTGCATTGATTCCGTGGATGAAAATATCGGCCGTTTACTTGACTACCTAGATGATAGTGGTCTTGCTGAAAATACCGTTGTCATTTATTCATCCGATCAAGGTTGGTATCTTGGCGAGCATGGATGGTACGACAAGCGCTGGATGTATGAGGAGTCTTTCCGCACTCCTCTTATCGTTCGCTGGCCTGGAGTAACCAAGCCTGGTTCGAGAAATACAGATCTTGTNCAAAACCTTGATTACGCACAGACCTTCCTTGACATTTGTGGAGTCCAATCACCCGAGGATATGCAGGGAACCTCCATTGTNCCCCTTCTTCATGGGCAAAAACCAAAGGACTGGCGCAGTTCTCTCTACTATCAATACTATGAGTTCCCGGGTGCCCACTCGGTCCGTCGTCATTACGGTGTNAGAACCGATCGATACAAACTCATTTATTTCTACTCCCTCGATGCGTGGGAACTCTACGACCTGGAGGAAGATCCAAACGAATTATATTCCCTTNATGGCAAGCCCGGGTATGAAAAGNTCACTACCAAGCTCAAGACNGAACTTACCCGACTACGTGCTCTCTANAANGTGCCCGAAGATACCCGCCCTCTTACCAAAGCACCCCGAACACCCAAAAAAAAGAAGAAGGGGTGAACTAGAGAGTNTTTTCTATCGCATTAGCGAGAGAAAAATCCTTTTCGGTGACTTTCCCACCNGCGTCGTGGGTGTTGAGCGAAATCTCCACGCGATTGAAACAGTTGAAGATTTCCGGATGATGGTCCATTTGTTCGGCTTCNTANGAAATCCTAAGGATAAAACTCATCGCCTCCCGGAAATTTTTAAACTGAAATTTTTTCCGGACGCGGTCATTTTCGAAAGTCCACCCACTGAGATTTGCTAATTTCTCATCGATTTCTTCGATACTAAGAGCCATTGTCATACAATCGTGCTCTAAAGAATGCTTTCCTCGTTGTCAATTCGCCCCTAACTCTTTTCCATGNCAGACGATTNCATGCACGCATTCACGCCCGAAGAACAAAAGCAATTGCCCCATCACATTGCCATCATCATGGACGGCAACGGTCGATGGGCTCGTTCCCGTGGAAAACCACGCTTGTTTGGACACAGGAATGGAGTCAAAAATGTGCGCGATGTTGTGCATGCAGCTAGNGAAATCGGTGTTCCATATGTCACGCTCTATGCCTTTAGCCAAGAAAACCAAAATCGGCCGAAAAACGAAAAATCAGGATTGATGAAACTCTTGGAGGAATTCATCAAAATCGAGCTCAAGGGCATGCAACGAGACGGCACTCGTTTACGGGCAATCGGCGACTTGGGCGGGCTTCCCGAATTCGCTCAAAAAGCAGTCGAAGATGCCATCGAAAAAACCAAAGACAACGATTCCTGGAATCTTACCCTTGCTCTTAATTATGGAAGTAGGCAAGAAGTCCTGCGTGCGGTTAGTTCCTGTTGCTTGAAGCACGAATCAGACAATGGTGAATTGACTTGGGCGGACTTCGCCCAACACCTAGAAACGAAAGATTTACCAGACCCCGATCTCATCATACGAACCTCGGGAGAGTTCCGTTTAAGCAACTTTCTTTTGCTTCAGGCTGCATACGCAGAAATCTTCGTTTCCCCACTCCATTGGCCCGATTTCAACAGAGATGCCTTAGCAGATGCTTTGCGTGAATACATTCGTCGTGAAAGAAGATTCGGAAAAACCAGCGAACAACTTAAAACCCAAAAAACCAGTCACAATTCCTCATGATCATTCGTACCATATCAACGATTATTCTTTGGGGAGCCATGGGCGGAGTGGTTTATTCTCTTAAGGAAACCGGAGCCATGTGGATTCTCAATCTGTGTGCCACGCTCACACTTTTCGAAATCTATACCATCTTAGGCCGTTTAGGCTATGCCGCCAACCGGATGTCCGGTCTAATCACGGGAGGTTGTATGATTCCCATTGCCTTTCACTTCCCAGGTGCGGGTGTTGATGTACTTGCCATAGGGGCACTCCTTACATCTGGAGCCTGTGTGCTCTTCCCGCAAGCCCAACGCGGCATGTATGTAAAGCGCCTCATGCCCACCTTCTTTGGATTGCTTTTCGTCACCTTTCTTCTTCACTATTTCGTTCGAATCATTCAAGTGACCGATGTGGACAGTGGTTCTGAAACTTTGGGATTTGGACTGTTCTTCTCTCTTTGGGTAGTAATCGTTGCAAAATTCAGCGACATCGGCGCGCTTTTGGTAGGAAAAGCCATTGGGCGTACAAAGATGGCACCTTCCATTAGTCCAGGTAAAACCGTTGAGGGACTCATTGGCGGCCTTGCGGCTTCTTCAGGGCTGGGAGCTCTTTTGCCATGGTTAGTGATTAACCATTTTCCCGAAGTAGTGGATTTCGGTCATTGGTCCTTCAGTCCCGGGCAAGGTGCAGTTTGGGGTTTGCTCATCGCTGTCGCCGCAGTAATCGGTGACCTGATTGCCTCGGTTCTCAAACGCTTGGCAGGCATGAAAGACTCCGGTGGGGCCATTCCAGGAATCGGCGGTTTGCTTGATTTGACTGACAGCCTGATCCTNGCTGCCCCGACCGGATACTTTGTGCTTATGATTCTTAGCCCGTGAGCAACCCCAAAAAATGCATCCTATTAGGGGCAACCGGTTCCATCGGCGAAAGCAGTTTACGAGTCATTCGTAAACACCCCGACAANCTTACTTTACTCGGAGCTTCCGCTCATTCTCAGAGGGACAAACTGCTTGCAATCGCCAAGGAATTTCAGATTTCCAACCTCCACCTTTCCGTTCCTNCAAAAACGAACAATTCCGATTTAACTGACTTTCCAATTAACTCGGAAACCAAGGGNTTGGAGGAACTTGCCGCTCACCCCGAGGCTGATNTTGTGGTNGTNGCCGTCGTAGGAACAGCTGGCTTAGNTCCNACTTTGGCAGCCTTGGAAGCGGGTAAAGATGTTGTGCTCGCAAATAAAGAATCGCTCGTATTAGGTGGCNATATCGTTACCGAAACCGCCCGGCGGACCGGTGCCCGAATNATTCCCGCGGACAGCGAACACAATGCAGTCTTTCAATGCCTGCATGGGCAAAATGAGAAATCTCTCGATTCAATCATTCTAACTGCTTCAGGAGGGGCGTTTCGAGATCTACCGACTAACCGGCTCAAAGATGTAACATTGGAGCAGGCTCTTCAACACCCCAACTGGTCAATGGGCCCCAAGGTCACCATCGACTCCGCAACCATGGCNAACAAAGGTTTGGAGTTGATCGAAGCCCATTGGTTATTTGGTTTGCCAAGCGAAAAGCTCGAGGTAGTGATTCATCCCCCAAGCATCATCCACTCAGTTGTTCGCTTCGTTGATGGGTGCTGCTTTGCCCAAATGAGTCCGCCTTCTATGACCTTTGCTTTGCAAAACGCACTTTTGCATCCGGANAGATGCCCTGGAGTGGAATCATCCCTCGATTTCTCTAAGACCATGGATCTTTCCTTCTCCCCGCCAGANCTCAACCGCTACCCCTGCCTAAAACTGGCAAAGGATGCACTGTCTCAGGGAGGNTCCGCACCACTCGCCTTCAATGCCAGCAACGAAATCGCAGTGGATGCATTCCGACTTAATCGAATTGGCTTTATTCAGATTTCTGACATAATAGACAAAACTTTAAATCAAATGTCACATGCTCAACCAAATTCATTGGACGAACTGCTTGCCGTGGACCTGAAAGTCCGTCGCTTAGCAAATGATTGTGTAACCTCTACTGTCAGATAACCATACTCGCATGTCCTTTCTTTACGACTTCGCCTTCTTATTCGTTGCCCTATTTGCCTTGGGTTTCACTATTTTCATTCACGAACTAGGTCACTTTCTAGCGGCTCGCAACCGTGGATTGGTAATCAAAAAATTCTCCATTGGATTTGGCCCCAAAGTTTTCGGCTGGACCCGCAACGGAGTGGAATACCGCCTTTCGGCCATTCCTTTTGGCGGGTATGTCGCACTTCCTCAACTTGCTGACATGGGAAGAGTGGAGGGAGCAGATGAAAAGGATTCNTCCGGCGACTCTCGATCCNATTTATGGGAGGATGACGAGGATGAAGGCAAACCCAAGGAAGGGGTTTTGCCCAAGATCGGTTACGCGGACAAAATGATTGTTTCGGTGATGGGTGCCGTCTTCAATATTCTTCTCGCATTTGTTCTGGCCGGATTTCTTTCGATTTTCGGCTACGATGTTCCAGACTCTCAATTAACCACAAAAATCGGTTATGTGGCAGAATCGGTCGAGCGTTGGAATCCGCTGATTGACGATGGTGAGGAAGTTAGTGGTCCAGCCAAAAAAGCCGGTTTGCTGCCGGGCGACGAAATACTTCGGGTCGACGGTGCTTCCGTGGAAAACTTCATGGATATTCAAAACCGGATCATAACCGGCAAGCAGCAAGATGCTCAAGGGCGGCGCCTAGTCACAATGACCATTCTTCGCGATGGCAAGGAGATGCAATTCGATATCACCCCTGAAGTCTTTGGGCCTGAAGAAATGNGGGTCATTGGCATCGGACCCAAAGAAACATTCTTCATCGATGAATTGTCTCCTGGCATGCCTGCCGAGAGTGCCGGTTTGGCAATCGGTGACCAACCGATTGCCATAGACGGAGAACCGATCCTTTCCTTTGCCCAACTCATCGATTTTCTCGAAAAAACTGAACACAACCAAAGCATTACCTTTACGGTCAGGAAAGGGGGCGAGGATGGCCCTAAAAAAACCTATTCAATGATCCCTATTGAAAGAGACATTGCCGTCGGTTCGTCNATGATCACCCGAAAAATTATCGGATTTATCCCCCAACGGAAAATCGTTACGACTTACCCGAACCCATTCACCTTGATCATGCGCCGGGTAAAGGACATGTATCTTACGCTCTCCGGCTTGGTCAGTCCCCGGTCGGATGTCAAATTAAGGAACATGAGTGGTCCGGTAGGTATCGTCAACCACTTGAGCATTTTCGCCAAGATCGGATTTAAGAAACTCCTTTGGTTTGTGGTTTTCATCAATGTAAANCTCGCCATCCTTAATCTGTTGCCGATTCCGGTTCTCGATGGTGGGCACATGTTTTTCGCAACCATTGAAAAGCTCAGAGGACAGCCCCTTCCTATGGCTTTTATGGAACGCGCTCAGATGCTCTTTGTCGTTCTGCTTTTTTCATTCATGCTCTATGTCACCTTTTTCGACATGCAGCGTATCTTCCCCTAGAGGGTAAGCTCGTCATGTCGTCGCCTTACTGCGACTCCCGCATCCAACCGCAACGCAGATCCGCTCGTGAAGTGGACATCGGTGCCTTGGTAATAGGGGGGAAGCAACCCGTTCGAGTTCAGTCGATGACCACCACCAACACCCTCGATGTTGAAGCAACCGCTAGTCAAACCATCGAACTTGCCGAAGCTGGTTGTGAGATTGTACGAATCACTGCCCCCAACGCTCGCTCCGCCGAAGCCCTTGGGCTTATCGCCAAGCAGGTTCGACACGCCAAAGTCGATGTTCCCCTCGTAGCTGACATTCATTTCNTGCCCTCCGCTGCGATGGAAGCGGTCAAGCATGTTGAGAAAGTAAGGGTGAACCCAGGAAACTATGCGGATCACAAGAAGTTTCAGGTTCGGGAATACACAGATTTACAATACGAGGAGGAACTCGAACGATTACACACTGAATTCTCACCCTTGGTCTTGCGTTGCAAAGAGCTTGGTCGTTCGATGCGCATAGGCACCAATCACGGATCTCTGTCGGACCGCATTATGAACCGATTTGGCGACACCCCCAGAGGAATGGCCGAATCGGCNCTCGAATTCATCAGGATCGCTGAAACCCACAACTATCACCAAATTGTCCTTTCGATGAAAGCGAGCAATCCAAAGATCATGATTGAGGCTTATCGACTCGTCGTTTCCATGATGAAAGACGAAGACATGGATTACCCTCTTCATTTGGGTGTGACCGAGGCCGGTGATGGAGANGACGCTCGCATAAAGAGTGCCATCGGCATCGGTTCCCTTTTGCTCGATGGTCTCGGGGATACCATTCGCGTTTCTCTCACCGAAGATCCAGTTGCGGAAATTCCGGTTGCTCAAGACTTAGCTCGTAGAGCCGAGACTTGGTGGAAGCAACCGCTGTCTCAAGAAAAAGTTTGGGATGGAAAAGAAGACATTGATCCCTATACCTTTCAAAGACGACAAACGCGGGCCATCCAACTGGGAAAACCTCCCCTCTCCTTCGGCGGCAATGCCCCCCCTTCAGTCATCGCTCGAAGTAGTCATTCCATTCAAGATCCTGCCTCCATCATCAGGGAAGTCGCCCAAGTCCAAACCAATTCGAAAGACGCACCTGTCGAAGGCATGTTGGTCGACCTGCATAGCTCGTCCGAGTTTCAACATCTGCAAACTCTTGCTGATGCACTTTGGGGAGCGGTCCCCTTTCTCATCATAGAAGACCATCGGGAATCCGATGACCACCTTCCTAGCTTTACTGGCATGCTTCCGGTTTTTTGGCTTCCTCAAAAGGAATTTACGGAGGATGCCCAGCTTGCCCGCTTCCTCGCTTTTTGCGACCAAGCGAGCCTTCACCCAATTGTCCCTCTTCCACCTGCCCCCCTTACCGAAGGAACGACTTCCCTACTAGAGTGTTCAGCCAAGCCACCTGTCCTTACCCTTGGGATGGCTAGTCATCATAACCCGGTTGCAGGGTACCGATTGCTTGCAGCAGCTCTAAAGTCTGCAAAAATCGAACTTCCCTTATGGATACGCAACCGTGAAAAGGGTCGGCTTTTTCCTCAAGACAAACTCTTTTCTGGAAGGCTCCTAGATTCCTCCATCCTATCCGGCTCCCTTCTTTGTGATGGACTTGGGGATCTGATTTCCGTGGAGAATCTCGATTCGATGGACTTAAACCGAGGCTTAGCCTACAACATCTTGCAAGGAGCCCGAGCGAGGATCACCAAAACCGAATTTGTAGCCTGCCCAAGTTGCGGTCGAACTCTCTTTGATCTGCAAAGTACCACTCAAAAAGTAAAACAAGCTACCGGTCATCTCAAAGGTGTGACGATTGCCATCATGGGGTGCATCGTGAATGGTCCGGGGGAAATGGCTGATGCCGACTTTGGATATGTCGGTTCTGGCCCAGGTAAAATCAACCTTTATGTAGGAAAAGAACGGGTAAAATCATCCATACCGGAAGACGAAGCAGTTGACCGATTGGTCGATCTAATACAAGAAGAAGGGAAATGGATCGATCCCTAACCAACCAAACTCCCGACCTTTCAAACGCTGACCCTGCCCTGCAGGAAAGAATCCTAGCAGCCCACGTTGCCGTTCTCGGTCAAGTCGAGTATTTTCGAAATAATTTCGGAAACGCACAAAGCCGGTGGAAAGGCGATGGCACCCGGGTAACTGAAGTCGACGAGGCCATATCTCAACTACTTTTTGAAGCTCTTGGAAAAGATTTCCCTCAAGACGACTACTGCTCGGAAGAATCGGCTGATACCCCGGAACCCATAGCCCTTGATGCAGAATTCGCGTGGGTTCTGGATCCGGTTGATGGCACCAACAACTACGCGTTGGGCATCCCAGAATGCGGAATTTCGCTGGGAATCCTCAGGCATGGCATGCCGGTATACGGATTCATCTACGATTACGGTCGGGACAACCTTCTTCAAGGCGGAAAGTCCTTTAGTTCGATCGAAGGTACCTCCGTTGTTCAATCAAGCACCGATCTCGTCAATGAGAAGCTAACCTTCTGTATGCACTTTCCCATTCCCAGCCAGGAACACGAAGCCCTCACCAATGCCCTGCAGGTCTGGCGAATCCGCTGCCCTGGATCTGCTGCGATCGGACTTGCGAATGTGGCTACGGGTCGATTGGACGGGTGTCTGGAATATCGCGCCAAACCATGGGATTGTGCGGCTGGCTATCCAATCTGTGAAGGCTCCGGAGCGAGTTTTCACTTTCTCTACGAACCAGCGTTCCCTCTTAAGCAATTCAGCCCATCGATGGGGTCATGTCCATTTCGTGTCGGTTCCGACCTTTTTCATAGTGAGGTTCTTGCCGCACTAGGTAAGTGAAAACCGCATAGCCCAAATCCCCTTGACGACGTCTAGGGACTTAGATTAATAGAACTCTTTGGACGCGGGCATAGTTTAGGGGTAAAACCCCAGCCTTCCAAGCTGGTGTCCTCGGTTCGATTCCGAGTGCCCGCACCATTTACCAAGTTTCGATTTTGCATATTGAATGAGACACGGTCTGAATCAATGCCCTGACGGTCAGCTACAACTCCCTACATGCCTAGCCTTTCCCTAGTTGGGTTTTCCATTCGGTGCAAAGCGGACTTCATCTTTTACTCCGGAAAATAAGATTCAGTAAATCTTCAAAATCTCTGCTTTGTCGCTTGCTCAGTGCGATTGAAAAGGAATAATCGAAAAGCTATGAAAAGATTCTTTTGTCTCGCTCTTCTGATTCCGGTTACGCTTTCTCTTTATGCCGCCACAAAGAACTTCAAGGGAACTTTCGTCGACCCGAAAGACCCTTCCCTGCCCATTGATTTCAAATTTCAGGGTGAATACGCCGGCTCAGGCACAGGGGCTCAGGTTATTGCTTTGGACAAAGGGGCTTTTCATTTGGTCCTTTACCCCGGCGGTTTACCAGGTGCCGGCTGGGATGGAAAAAACAAAAGCCTCCTTACTGGGAAAATGATCCAAAACGCTGTCGTGCTCGAACCAGCGACGGGATCTAGAAAATACCTCGATTCCAAAGCAGAGACATTTTCTCCAACTCGAAAAGTACCTCCAACGGGTCACATTCCTTATTCGGGAAGTATCGATGGCGATGTTCTGACTCTATTGGGTGCGAACTCAAAAAAATTACAACTTAAGAAAACGGTTCGTAAGAGTCCCACTATCGGCCTCAATCTACCCGAGAAAGCCATTGTTCTTTTTGATGGGAGCAATAAAGACGAGTGGGAAGGCGGACGCATCGATGAGCAAACAAGATTCCTCAATACGGATGGCTCGGACATACAGAGTAAAAGAAAATTCAGCGATTACTACCTCCACCTGGAATTCATGTTGCCCTTTCGCCCATCGGCCCGAGGACAGGGTCGCGGAAACAGTGGTTTGTACCATGTCGGCATGTACGAAAACCAGATTCTTGACTCCTTTGGTTCAGATGGAATCCATAACGAATGCGGCGGGATTTACTCAATCAAGGACTCTTTAGTCAACGCATGCTTCCCTCCTCTTACCTGGCAAACTTATGACATTGAATTTACTAACGCAAAGTCCCTAAATGGAAAAAAAATTAAGAATGCAAGAATTACCTCCAGACTCAATGGAATCGTGATTCACGAAAACTTTGCCATCCCCAGAAAAACAGGCGGGGCCCGATCCGACCCGGAAGGAACCCCAGGTTCCATAAAACTGCAGGGTCACGGAAACCCTCTGCAATTTCGTAACATTTGGATCCTGGAAAAATAATCGGACTTACCCTTTTGTAAGTCCTTTTCCCTAAACTGTACAACTCTCCAAAAAATAGTTTTGCCTTTTACGCAAAAGTGTTTTTAGTGTATTTATGTTATTGCACCACATTAATTATTATGAGTTTGATCAAAAGAAAAAAGAAAGCGTTGAGAATTGGTGATATAGTAATTGAGAAAACACTTACTGGAACCAAGCGAAGAATAGGAGAAGTCGTCTTCATAAGGGGTGAAAGAAGGAAAAGATTNGATTTACTGCAAGTGAGTCGACATGACCTCACCCCTCTCTCCCGAAACGATTTGAACGGGCCTCGATTTTTTAGCTTGAGAGAGGAAGAATGTAAAAGGCTTAATCTAAGAAGATATACGAAAAAAAGGACTTTCGAGCTTGGTGATTGTATTCGGTACACGCATAACGGCAGGCTTAAATTCGGGAGAATCATTGGATTCCTCCACCCAGATGGGCTCTATTCTGAGTCTTACGAAAAAGGTTACAATGGAAAGGATTTCCTTGAATGTGTAGAAATTTCAGGAAGAGCAGGGCTCCCGAGAAAAGTTAATTCAGACGGTCATCCAAAAACCTTTACGGTTCATTCCGAAAAAGCCAAAATATGTGACATTCTTCCGATGGACAAGAATGGAGGAATAAGAATTAAAGATTACTGGGAGCTCAGAACAGCTAAGTAATGATTCACAAAAGATCCGGATACAAAAAGTGCGCGCCAAATTTTGGCGCGCACCTCATGGTTGCTAACCCATGAAACCCTTTCCTCAAATGAGTATTTGCAGAACTGATGCCAATTTTTCCCAAAAAGGAAAAAAGGTGATTATTACTCAGACAAAAGAGTGAATGAATAAAAAGTGACTTTCGACAGTAATCTCAGGAAAGCCTTACATCTGGTAGGAATCCAATTTTTTTTACCAGTTATTCAATAGCTCGACCCAATATTTATCCAAGGATTCTTCGTCAGGAAATGATTTCACAATCGATGCATCCGAGCTTTGCGAATCATGGTAGTGGAAGACGATCTTATTTTCCGCTTGGTTCTTTTTAAAAAGATAAACCTGAGCTTTATTCACACAAATAGGGTTCCCCTTTTCATCCGCACCTGCCTTGATCACTCCAAGTGTTGCTTCTGATTTATTGAAGAAAGCCCCCATGGACAAACTTCCAATGACCAACAACCCTAATCCAACTAGCATATTTTTTTTCATAATTCCCATTTTCCGTTATTAAAGGTTAAAAATACCTCTTTACCTCACAACCCTCAGTAAGCGCAAAACCAATCGAAAGGGTTCCTCCATAAATAACCGACAGAAACCCACGCTTATCCTTGCTAATTTGATAAGAAAATCCAATTTGTTTCGGCATAAGCTTATCCTGCCAAAAAAACTATCACCTAAAGAGCGGTCACATCAGTCCCAAGGATTGCCAAGAATTATTGTCATGGCTAAAAAGTGACTCGGATCGAATTCTATGGTCCGGAAATACTTTTGAAAAAGGACTGACTCTGCAAAACTTCCTCAAACATCAGAAGAGGAAAGATCTTTGTGCCTTTAGTCTCAGAGATGAAGGCCAGGATCTTTGTGCCTACGCAGAAGTCGTAAAAAAAACAAGGCTACAATTCAACCTCTGCCGAGTTATCGTCAAACCCTGTCTTCGCAGACTTGGTTTGGGCAAGAGCTTTTGCAAAGAAGTAATAGATTTTTCTCAAAAGAGATTGGGATGCACTCGTCTTACCCTCAACACTTTGGAAAATAACACATCGGCTTTATCTTGTTATTTTTCGCTCGGTTTTGAAATCCTTGAAGTCAAAAGAAAATCCAGAATTCTGAAAAACCAGTGGATTGATCTCATCATTATGTGCAAAAACATGACTCCCCAAAAACCTTATCCTTGAGTTGAATATTTAAGAAACTTCCATTACGATTCGATTAATTATGCATACTTCAGACTCTAATGACAAACCCTTCAGGCAAACTTGGATCCTTCTCGCCGCCGTTCTTTTGATTGGGTTTTCCCGACACATTCCCTTATCGTATCCATCCCTATATAATTTTTCGCCCGTCCTTGCCATCTTTCTGATATCAGGAGCGTTTCTCAAGGGAAAGGCTTCATGGGCCGCCCCCATGACCGCAGTACTTATATCTGACATACTGATCAATCCGAGTTATGGGGCAAGTTTACTCGAACCTTTTTCTCTCATAACGCTGCTGAGTTATGGAATCATCTTCGCCTTGGGCAATCAAGTAGGTCCTAAAACTGGAGTTCTTAGGTTTTCCTTTGGTTATGGATTATGCTCCGCTCTTGTCTTTCATGCTCTTACCTGTGGTTTCGCATGGTGGATCAACCCATTCTACGCCAAAAGCGCCACCGGCTTCCTTCAAGCCCTCACCCTCGGGGAACCGGGGTATGCCCCCGCCTATCTCTTTTTGAGAAACTCGATCATGAGCACGATCTTTTTCAGTGTATTGTTTTATTGGGTTGCATCCTATGATTCAAAAAAATCTAAAAGAGAAGAATTGAGACGATTAGGGCCTGGAGCAGCCCGTCTCTAGCTTCTAATATCCCAAGGCAAAATCAGAGCCTGCGCTGTCGAATTGCCTCGAAAAGACAGACGCCAGTAGCGACAGATACATTAAGGCAATCGACTTTGCCAAACATAGGTATGTTGACCAATTCGTCACATTGACTCGCGGTCAATCTGCGAACCCCTGTGCCTTCAGCCCCAACCACTAAACCCAGAGGACCGGTAAGTGTAATCTCGTAAAGCGTTTGTGTAGCTTGATCGCTGGTGCCAACTAAGAAAACCGAACGATCCTTTAACAAGCACATGAATCGAGCTAGGTTTTTCACCCGAGCTAGGGGAAGGGTTTCTGCCGCACCAGCCGCGACATGTCGAACCACCTCAGTCAGCCCGGCGGAACGATCGGAGGGCATCACTACCAGGTTGACCCCGGCTGCATCGGCTGATCTCAGACAAGCTCCGAAATTACGTGGGTCTTGCACTTGGTCAAGAATTAGAACAAATGCGTCTTCTTCAAGAGAGTCAAGCAGAGCCAAAGCCTCATCCTCATTCAATGTGGAAATCCCGGCCAAAGGATCACCATGAGTTTTTCTACCCAATGATTTGGAGAAGCGTCTTCCCATTGCTCATGCGTGAGCGAAGCCGAACCAAAGTCTAGTCATGAAAATCTGTACCTTCAGCGGTTGCCTTAACATAACCCGAGCGAATACAGAAGTCTCCAAACCTTTCGCCATCCGAGCGATTACCGGCATAATCCTGTAGAATAGGCTTTAATTCAGCGACGATCTCTTCATGGGTAATCGCTTGACGATAAAGCTTATTCAAACGCATACCATCAAGGCCAGCTCCCAAGTACAGATTATATTTACCGGGGGCTTTGCCCACTAAACCGATTTCACCAAGGTATGGNCGNCCGCAACCATTNGGNCAACCTGTAGAGCGAATCGCAATCGATTCTTCCCTGAGCCCGAATTCGCCGAGCATCTCATCTAGCTCATCAACTAAATCAGGCAGATACCTCTCACTTTCAGCCATAGCCAAGCTACAGGTNGGGAGAGCGGTGCANGAGATGGAATTAAGCCGAAGTCCCGAGAGGTGATCGGGCAGGCATACCCCACCGTCTTTGAGGATTTCATCAACCTTTTCTTTATCNCCGGGTGGCACCCTGGCGATCACAAGGTTTTGATTGGCCGTTAAGCGGAATTCGCAATCAATTTCTAAGGCAATCCGACGGATCGCCTGCCTCGCATTGCTCCCATCNTGGTCTCGCAACCGACCTCCTTGAACAAAAAGCCCAAAAGCCCAGCGGCCATCCTTATCCTCACTCCATCCGTAGCGATCGGTGGTTGAGTCAAAGGAAAATTCGCGGGGTTCATCAAGGCTCCACCCTAGTCGATCATTGAGTTCTTGTTTAAACCATTCTACCCCACGGTCTTCGATCGTGTATTTTAGTCTNGCATGCCTTCGATCNCCTCGGTCACCGAAATCACGTTGAATNTTGACCACTTCTTCGGAAACCTGNACNGCTTTTTCAGGNACGCAAAAGCCAATTACATCAGCAAGGCGAGGAAAAGTCGTTGTCTTGCCATGGGTCATCCCAAGACCTCCACCGACNAGCACATTATATCCAATGATTTTGGAACCNTCGGAAATCCCAACAAACCCCAAGCAGTTTGAAAAAACATCCACATCGTTCCTAGGGGGGAGAGCAACTGCGATCTTGAATTTACGAGGCAGGTAAGTCTTGCCATAAATAGGTTCCNCCACCTTCTCGCCGACGGAAATNTTTTCTTCATCCANCCAAATTTCAGCATAGGCCGAGGTTTGGGGGGTCAAGTGGTCATGAATGCGTTGAGCNAAACCCAAAGCCTGTCCATGTAAGTCGGACTCAAAGGGATTCGAGGGACTCATTACATTTCGATTAACATCACCGCAGGCTGCCAATGTATCCAACAAGGTGTCATTGATCTCCTTCATGGTTTGCTTGAGGTTTCGCTTCANAACTCCGTAGAGTTGAAAAGCCTGACGCGTAGTCAGCTTNAGNGTTCCATTGCCAAATTTATCTGCAATATCATCAATACCTAGCCATTGCTTGGGGGTGCATACTCCACCAGGCACACGGACCCGAATCATGAAGGAAAAGGCCTTCTCTTTTCGTTCCTTAATGAGTTCTCTTCTCTTATCACGGTCATCCTGCAAGTAGGTACCGTGAAACTTGGTCAANTGGGCATCATTCGCNGAGATGGAACCGGTGGAATCGTCAGCAAGACTTTCCGCGATCGTGCCGCGAAGGAAGTTGCTTTCTACTTTGATTCCTTCGTTCTTCGAGAGTTTTTTGGAGGTTTTGGTGTTATTAGACATTATATTTGGTACACTCTAAATGGAGTATGAGTAAAGGGGTTGGGCATCACTCTCAACTTCTAGGATCAACTNCTTAAGATAAGACAGACCNGCTCCCTCGTCGATATNTTTCATGCATTCTTCTCCGTTTTTGGCGGCCCGAACCGCATGTACATAGGGTAGAATCATTTCACGCATNACATCCGAACGATTCATGTGGGCAGGAAACTTACTGACCAGTTCATCGAGCAAATCCAAATCCTCCTTTTTCATCACAAAGGTAACGACTTTTGAAGGCCCCGAACCTGCATGACTCGGAATTGGGTATGCTTGTTGAGAAGNCATTANGTTNNNATATTATGCTATAATATNAAGCGANGCAAACTTATTGAATANTTTACNAAAGAAAGGAAATCACACGCTCATTTTACTGANGCAGNAGGTGAAAGAATCTAGCTTACGGGAACTGGAGANTCGTCTAGCGCTAAAGAAGGGCGAAAGGAAAGTATCTGGCCATGGTTTGGCCACAGGGCGNCGGGGTCAACGAGGGATGCGTATGCAATCATCGAGGCGTTGTCACCGGTATGANGTTTNTCTGCTGGGAGAAATTGCATACCAGTATGCGTGCACAGTTTTTCAATCAAAAGCCTCAGGTTTTGGTTATTTGCCNCCCCGCCCGACAAGCCAATACTCTTAAATGCCTTCGATTCCGCAACATGCTGTGTTTTTCGGACGAGCTGATCAAGCGCCGCCGATTGATAAGATGCACACAAATCTGCNAACGAAGATTTGATTTGGGCCTCACTCATCTTCCTCAAAGTGTAAAGCAAACTAGTTTTCAAACCAGAAAAACTGAATTTCATTACATGTTTTTCAGGAAATGCTCTTGGAAAAGAATAAGCCTTGGGGTTGCCTCCTNTGGCACGCTTTTCCATTTCGGCTCCTCCCGGGTAGGGAATCCCCAAAAGCTTTGCACCCTTATCCAAAGCTTCGCCTGCGGCATCATCCACTGTTTTTGCCAAGACTCGAAGTTTTCTCGTTACATCCAGTTCAAAAAGAATCGTATTCCCTCCGGAAACCAAAAGACCCAGATGAGGAAGAAGTTCCGACCACTCCTCANCCTTGGGAATCCCTAGACTCATAAAAGGAGAAAAGGCATGACCGCGAAGATGGTTGACTCCAAATACGGGCTTCCCCCAAAGGAGNCCCANACTTTTGGCTATCGACACTCCCATCCCCAAGCAACCAACAAGCCCAGGCCCACAAGTGACCGAAATCATAGAAACCCGAGTTCGCAAAGATCCTTGTGGGTCAGCCAANGCAAGCAATGGGAAAAAATTCCTTAGATGCTCGCCGACCGCCAAGTCCGGTACCACCCCTCCGTATTCGGCATGTCGGGCAACTTGACTATGAACCCATTCNCCCNCAATTGTTCCATCTTTCTCCANGAGAGATAAAGCGGATTCATCGCATGAACTCTCCAGACCAAGAATCATTCTTTGGATGTTTCAGGAATTGGCTCATCTGGCACCGGAAAAATGCANTCGTACGCTTTTTCAAACTGCAGATCGACAATGGGGCTAAACCCAAAAAGCTTCTCAAACTNGTCGGCATCCAAATCTCTTCTACCAAAGCCTTGGATACGCAACTTGGATTCATTATCTTCGTCACATGGAACCAAAAAATCAGGCTCCAAGCCCTCCTCATGAATCGTNGATCCATCAGGAAGGAAATACATTGCAGTGGTTAATCGTAAACCCGATTGGTCGCTCAATGGAAAAATCGTTTGAACGGATCCCTTCCCGAAACTTTTTTCTCCAATTAAGTCCGTGCCCCGGAGCACCGNCAAAGCACCTGCAACAATCTCCGAAGCACTTGCACTTCCTTCATTCAAAANTACCACGACTGCAAGATCCTGAAATTCTCCATTACGGGAGGACTTGAATTCACGGATGTCCGTGCTCTCTCGACCGCGAATGGTTACAATCACCTTATCAATGGGAACAAAGATTTCCGAAACTTCGACCGCCGCGGAAAGCAAACCGCCCGAATTATCCCTTAGATCCAAAATCATTCTCTTCATCCCGTCCTCCCTCATTTCCAGCATTGCCTCGAGAACTTCAACCCCCGTTGTGCCAGTAAATTGGGCCAAGTGCAAGTAACCCGTACCCTTGTCATCAACCGAAAACTCCTCGACACTGGCAACTTGTATTTTTTGGCGGGACACTGTAAGCAAACGAGATTGCCCAATCGGTGAACGAATCAATAACTCCACAGATGTTCCGCCCTCGCCTTTTATTTGGTTGCTTATTCGGTCAAGCGTCCATTCCCCTACGGTGTTACCAGCTACCTCATCAATGAAGTCTCCAATACGAATTCCGACTTTTTCAGCAGGCCCATCTTGAAAAACCTTCGTAATCAAAATACCCTTTTCGACTTTACGAATCATAATTCCGACCCCGACATAGGTTCTTTGGGTGTCAGCTTGGAAAGATCTGAATTGTTCTGGATCATAGAAACCGGAATGTCGGTCCAACCCTCCGATCATTCCCTCGACAGCCAAATCAGTAAGGTACTCGAACTTGGATTTGTTCTCATCCACATACCTGTTATTCACCAACCTGAGCGCTTCCCCATATCTCCCTAACGCTTGCCAATAATTGAGATCCAACCATGATTTGGAGGAAGGATTCAAAACGAACCAAACCAACATAAATCCAGCCAAGGAGCATAAGCTCCAAATGACAATCGCCCACCACAATGACAACCTTCCAAGTAAGACTCGCTTGAGTTTCATTGAAAACGCTCTAGCTAAGGCTCATGACATTGCCAACGACAAAGCTTAAAAACGAAGTGATTGAGTCTTTCAGAGAAAGGTTGGGCAAGAGCAAGGCACTTTCCTTCGACGAGTATATCGAATGGGCATTGTACGCTGAAGGAATTGGTTATTACCGGAGAAACAAACAACGAGTCGGAAGAAAAGATGAGAGCGACTTCTATACCTCTTCGAACCTGGCTCCGCTTTGGGGGGAGTTGCTCGTTGCGGCTTGTAATTCGTTACTCGCACCGGAACCTCTGTCCGAATTTTCGTTCGTAGAAATTGCCGCCGAACCGAATCATTCTGTCCTTTCCGGTGTGGAACAAGAATTCAAAAATGTAATCACTTACAACTTCGGGGACTCATTGGTAATCCCTCACCATTCCATTGTTTTTTCAAACGAATGGTTAGACGCCCAGCCCTTCAAAAGGTTTTTATTTTCATCCAAGGAAGAAAGATGGCTCGAATTGGGAGTCTGTGAAGAGANTGGACATTTNAANGAAACCCCTCTTGACCGCACCGATTCTATCACTCAATCATTCCCCGCTCCCCCAGGTGACAATTATCGAGTCGACTGGCCNTCAGGATCGACTCGTTGTCTGTCCGAATTATTATGCAACAGTCAATGGACTGGCTTGTTCCTGACCTTTGACTATGGTTTGTCTTACNANGATATCTTTTTTCAAAAACCGCAGGGAACCGCTCGGACNTATCATCGCCATCAANTGGATGACAATCTCCTGCAGTCGCCCGGAGAAAAAGATATCACCTGTCACCTTTGCTGGGATCCGCTTAAGGAAATCCTGAACGGAAATGGATTNTCCCAAATCTCCATCGATCGGCAGGAATCATTTTTCATGAAGCATGCCGCCGCTAANATCGAAGATGTCCTGATTGAATCAAAGGGNACCTTCAGTCCTAAACTTCAAAGCTTGAAAGAGTTAATTCACCCCCAACANTTAGGGAACAAGTTTCAGGCTCTTTNTGGAATTCGGCTGTAGTNCAGTCACNCAAAGGATCGTGCCTTGGACNAAAATGACTANGGGATCGTGGGAGCGAAAAGGTTCGTCGCCTCATAGGGACAACCAATTTCGTAAATCCTGCGAANCGCNAATTCATCATAGGTCGCATCGAATAAGGCGAATTCATCAATNCTTCCTTTGAAAACCCTATTTTTGGANGCTAAGGAATGCCCAAGCATGGATTTACCAAAATGCAAACGAATGGGAGCATTCAGCCTTTCACGGCTGAAAGGACGACCGTTGACATAGTGGCTAACCATTTTCTGCTTGGGATCATAAGTAGTGGCAATGTGAGTCCAGCGCCCAAACCTTTCCTTACGAAAGGCAACAGCTGAGACAAATTGATCCGCACCCTTGCCGTTTCTTACCTGAAAAACCANCTGACCTTGTTGACTGACAAACCAACTGACTGCACCAGGACGGACTGGTTCAGCGTAAAGAATAGGAGCCATTTCATAGTCCAGTGAGTCTATTTTCACCCAAGCGGACAAGGTCACAGCATCCAATNGATCGGGTAAGACCATGCGAACACGATCGTTCTTACGATTGAATCCCAATGCCCCCTTGCCTGCCCATCTTCCTTCCGACCACTTGCAACCTATGATTGCTCCGTTNCCGCTCGTCCCGTCGGGGTTCACCTCATCGCGTAAAACTCGNGACCATGGACTGTGGTTATCGAAATTGTAATACACCACGGCGTTGGGATCATTTGCGATTTCCTTACTCAGCTCAACCCATGCTGAGTGGCGCTGTTGGGCCTTTTCCATGGAACGAAAGGCCAGGTCCGCGGCACTCATAAAGCCCTCGCTTGGCATCTCAATCCAATTGGGATAACCATAGGGGTCAATAAAAAGTGCTTCGCCACCCGAAATCTCTCTCGTGATTAATTCATCGTTCCCGGCTTGCCCTTCATACAAAACTTTTCCGCGGTACACGAAAATTTCCGAGGAACCTCCGGAATGNACATTCAAACCAAATTCAGTCCCCAAATCGATGATCCGGCCCTTAGGCAAATTAACCGTAAACCCACGAGCCACCCGGGGCACATTTGCTCGAAGTTTTCCCTCTCGAAGTGTGCCTTCGTTTGGNTTNATGATGTCAAAATCGATAGGCCCTTCCAAGATGACGGCAGATCCTTGAATAAATTCGATTTGGGCAAGACCATCTTCAATCTTTAAGGAACTAGGTTCCAGTGTGTTTCCCAGTTCGGGTCGAAAACCTGCATCCTCCGCCCACTTCAAGCCAACCAACTTGGTAAGCACCGCAACCGTGTCCACCATAGGTTCGGGAGCACTCAAGGACTGAGCAAGGAGAGCATCTGGAGAAGAATCATTCTCTGCAAGAAAAAAGGCTTTGAAAGTAGGGAATAAAAACAAGCCAAAGATCAAAAGAGCAGCAAGAGCAAGAAAGTGCCTAGAAAAGCGCACTACCTTTGATCCAAACTCCTCGGTGACATTCTCTACCTCGAAATCATCACTCACCAACTCTTCCGCATAGTGCCTCAAACTGGAAGACAGATCCATGAACAAGACATATTGGGTCCTAGCATCTTCGGAGTTTTCCAAGAGAAACTGCAACCTAGCCTTTTGTTTGATTGACAGATTATTTTCCACCAATCCATCGAAAAGCTCGTGCAATTCAAGCACTTCTTCGTCAAACATTTTCATTGGGCTTGCTCCACTGAAACCTCAAAGGTCACACAATCAAAGAGAACCTTGCGAATCCGATTCAATGCTTTGTATGCACCCTGTACTGTGCGTCCGCATGCATGTGCAGCAGCAGTAACATTTTTGCCGGATTCATAACGGGTCAAGACCATCCTGCGATCCCGCTCATTCAATTTTTTCAAACAACGCGAAAGCGCATGGTGCCGATGATCGAGTTCCTCCTCCATTTGACCACGGGTCTGTGCAATCACATCCAACACCTCCTGATTGAAAACCACTTTCGCGGTTGCGTATTTCTTACGGGCCGCCTTCACCTTCCAGTAGGCGATCTGGCATGCCCATGAATAGAAATTGGTGCCAATTTCAAAATCCTTGAACTTCTCGCAAATCGTTAAGCTCGTCTCCTGAAGGATATCTTCAGCATCACTACGGGATGGCACCAAGGTGTGAATGTAGGCAAAGATTCTTCGTTGATATTTCATCATCAACTGAATCAACTCCGTGGAGCGATTATCGAATGCCTCAGACATGACCTGAGTTTAGGTCAGGCAGCTTGCTTGGACAAGCGAGTAGTAACGCATTTATCCAATCCGCGACGAGAAACCTCCCGTAGGGCTTTTTCGAGACTTTTGGAAGAAAGCTTTACCGATTTTGATTTGCTTCGCATGCCCTTACCCATAGGNGGCTCCGAGGTTTTGTAGTAAATGCTGCCTCCAGAAGTTTGAAACAAGCGAGGTGCAATTTCAACATCTTCCTTTCGACGCCTACGAATCCGCTTGAGGCTGTTAGGCGGATGGTTTTCGGAACCTTCACTGTCGTCTCGAGCCAAATCTCCGTCCGCTTGTTCAAGAACCCGCTCGATGGTTTCATCCTCCAAGTATTTATTGGCCAAATCATTGCATGCGAACCCATCATCATAACTAACTTCGTCGAATGGATCATTGACTGTCATCACTTTGTGAACCGGACCAAGTGCACCCTTAAAATCTTTCCAAAACCACTGCACGGCTTTCTGCACCGCTTTTTTGCGACTATTTCCGTAAATGGACTTCTTGGCAATGAAAGTCCGATCCGGACCCAACCGAGCCTCTATTAAGTATTTGGTATCGTATATAAGACTAAAATAGTCTTCGTAAGAAATGCTAAGGGTAACTTCGTACTTTTGGAAATCATTGACTTTCATCATGGCGTTTTATCCTCTCTGGCTTGGTAAATGTTTGGGTTAATGAAACTGAAGGCATATATCTCACCAAAACCAGATTAGGACATAAAAAACGAAAGTTCGTGAAATTTGTAAATTCATCGCTCGCATTTTTGGACCGAACCAACACAATAAATATCCATTTTATCGAATTATGATCGAAATCAATGAAATCACGGAGGCAAGCGATGAAATCTTATCAGAAATTAATCGCTTACTCCCTCAGTTATCAAGATCCGCATCTTCTCTGAGTCTGGAATCTTTGGATATTCTGGCAAAGTCTGAAAGTACGAATCTCTATCTTGCCAAAGAGGGAGATAAGGTTTGGGGAATGCTCAGCTTGGTCGTTTTCTCCATCCCAACTGGAACCAAGGCTTGGGTTGAGGATGTGGTGGTGGACTCCACAGCTCGTGGCAAAGGGCTAGGGAAGGCTTTGATGAATCACGCTTTTGAACAGGCCCTAGAGAAAGGTGCCAAATGCATTGACCTGACTTCTCGCCCCAGTCGAGAGTCCGCCAACAAGCTCTACCAGTCGCTGGGGTACAAAACGAGAGAGACTAATGTCTACAGGCTTAGCCTTACTTAAAAGTATTTGGTCTACCCATTAGTTTTAGCCTCGCCTTTTGTCTTTCGAACTCAAATAAGANTTTTGATCTTTGAAATATTTTCACGCTACCTAATGATACGCTGTTTCCGTATCCTGTGAAAAACCACTCATTCCAACTCCTCTTACTATGACCGCTGATTTTCTCTTCTCCTTTCTCCTTTTCTTTCAAGTTCAGATGGATTCGATTCGTGAGAGCGGATTCTACAAATTGCTTGAAGAAAAGTACCCGGAAGTCGCAAACGCCTCAAAACAAGCTCAATCCGACCCCCAGTTGCAAAAGTTCATTAAACTNACCGGCTTGGAATTTGATAACCTGAACAGTTTCAGTTTGACCGTGGAGGGATTGGAAGCNATGGCCAANGCAAAAGCAATTGGTATCANCCCCCGGCTTGGCTCCGAAATTGAATTCCTGCTTTCTTCGGAAATCGAAGGAGAATTGGACGCTGGAGCTCTCTTTCAGTTTTTCCTGGAGCANTTGGAAAAAGAAGAAGGCGNAGAAGTTAGAAAACAAGTAGAAGCANCTAAGAAAAGGATGGGGGAAACNACTGTAATGACNGTTCCTGCAGAAGTGATGGGTGAGGAGGCGAGCACATCCGACCTCTTACTTGCAGTCAAAAAACTAGAAAATCAATCGTTGGTGATATTGGGTGTTCCCAAAAGCGTAAACCAAGCCCTTGCAGGCAAACCCAAGGATTTATCGATGGCATCCCTGGAGGCCATGGCACAGGCTAGGCAAGTTACCTTTGCCCTTGAGCTTGACCCTGCCATTTGGGATCGCCCCGAATTCGGAGCAAACCCTCAAAACCCATTATTTGCCGGGCTGGCTGAATCGGTTAAGGGGATTCAGGAAGTTGGGTTTTCCCTTACTTTCATGGAAGAATCTCTTGGGGTNGAAATTTGCGTCCACTGCAAGGACACCCAGTCCGCTCTTGGTCTTTGGACGGTTGCTCAGGGTGGATTGGGCATGGCCCAGCTGGCCATGGCTCAAAAAGGTCCGAATTCCCCTGCAATCCTAGGAAGAATTAAGACCCAAGCAGTGGATAAAAACGTCTTTGTTCGCGTGGAAATGCTCATGGAAGACTTGGATGAATTCAAGGCTATGATGAGTCCTCAAGTTCAACCCTTAAGCACCGCCAAGGATCCGATGGTAGGAAAGAACGCCAAGCCCATTCAATCGAAACTACTCAATGGAGAAGACTTCAAACTAGCTGATCATAAAGGNAAAGTGGTTGTTTTGGATTTCTGGGCCACTTGGTGCGNACCCTGCGTGCAGGCCTTACCCGAACTCTTGCAGGCGACCTCGAGCTTCAATGATGATCAAGTCAAATTGATTGCCGTGAACCAAGGGGAAGCCAAAAAAGTCATTTCGAAATTCCTGGCTTCCAAACAACTCGAAAGTTTGGAGGTCGCCCTCGACCGCAACCGAAAGATTGGCTCCGATTACGGCGTGCAAGGAATTCCGCGCACCGTTGTGATCGATCCGAAGGGAGTCATCCGCGAGGTGCATGTGGGGTATGCCCCAGGCATGGGAGAACGCCTACGGTTGGAAATTGAAAACTTGTTAGCGGAATAAAAGCCTTGTAGGCGGAAAAAGGTTCGAAGAGAAATAATCTCAAAAAAGAAGAGAGCCTTTTTTTCTCAGGATTAGTGCAAGGAGGTATAGATCCACACTTCCGTTCCGGATTTCGTTTGCCCCTTTTTGCGAGAATAATCGTCCACCTCGTATGCGTCCGCTTGGATCAGTTCTTNTTCCGAAACTTCGAAAACCATGCCTTGGACAATCGCGGAGGGTAGACCGACGAATATCAAAATCGGGTGCCATTCGGTCCCACNCTTCTCNATCACCGATTGATCCTTGATTCTTAACNTCTCCACCCTGTAGCCAACCAGTTCATCCTTGCTGCCACGGAGGGTTCTGCCAAAGAGTGACTTTTGCACCTCCGGAAAACATAAGGTTCCATAAGAAAATAGTTTTTCCATGTGGACGAAGGTTTACAAGGNAAAGATCTAAGTTTGCAATCGGATTTGCTCAGACCTCAAATAGGAAGNGCACGGTTGGCGTGTACTTACCATAATAAANATTCTCCTCTGATCACCCTTTTCATAAAACGATANTTGGTTAAGAGTTGCCCTAAGGTTCGGACCGCTCATTCTCCNCATCATGAGATNCAGTTTCCGGATTAGCTATGCCCTTNTCTGGGCGATTCTTTTCGGACTGCTAAAAACGAGTTTTTGCTCGGAAAGCTTTCCTTTCCCGGGAGAAAAACCAACCGGGCCCAAGCTTCATGCCCTAGTGGGGGGGAGCATTCAGGTAAATCCCAATAAGCGAATNGATAAGGGGATACTTCTGATTAGGAACGACTCCATCGAATTCGTNGGGAAGCAAGGTGCGATTCCCTCAGGATACAGAGAGTGGAATTGCACAGGGAAAACGATTTACCCAGGCTTCATCGACCCTTATCTGTTGGTGGGCGAGGGAAAACCGACTCTTCTTGAGCTCGGACATCACCGGAGCCTTCAAGCGACCTCNGACCTTTCGTTTCANGGACTACCCTCTNAAAANCCAGAAANCAANCGANAGTTCCCTGGTTTTGAAGTCNACGGNGTCCACCCTCAAAGAAAATGGGTCCGTGACATTCAGGAGTATTCAAAGGNNTGGGAGAAACTTCGTGAAAATGGCTTCACTGTTGCCCACTTGGCTCCGTCCGAAGGAATTTTCCGAGGTTCNGGGCCCTGCGTCCTGCTCTCTGATAANCAGACAAACCAANGAATTCTCAAGAATGAGGTTGCCCAGGTCGTTGCCTTCGACCCGGTCGGCAAAAAGAGTTCACCTTCGATTTANCCGAACTCCCTGATGGGTGTGATCGCGGTAATCCGTCAGACTTTCTTGGAAACGCAGTACTCCCTCGATCGCATGCGTGTTGNGGAGATCAACCCNAGTGCCANCCCTTTTACCATGCATGAAGGAATCGATAGCCTGCTNCGTTCNCTACAACCCAACCCGACTCTTCCTCTCTGGATGGAACCCGGCAGTTGCCTGATGATGNGAAAGGCNATTGAACTNGGTCAGGAATTCGACCTTTCNCCTCCCGTACTAATTGCGACCGGACAGGAATGGCGNAGACCGGACCTTTCCTTATCTTCCGAGCACCACTATGTATTGCCCCTTGTTTTCCCCGCTCCCGCGAAACTGCCTAACCAGGAGGACTGGGATCAGGTATCCCTCGATCAGCTTCGCTCATGGGATCTTGCGGCAAGTACCCCTTCCCTACTCTCATCCAAGGCTAAGTCTCTGTCTTTCACCACCAGTGGATGCAACCCCAGTGAGTTCCGAACCAATCTTCTCAAAGCCATCGATCGCGGTTTACCCGAGAACCTGGCCCTTGCCGCTTTGACCACGAACCCCGCCAAAATCTGCGGTATCGAAAAATTTGCAGGGACTTTGGAGAAAGATAAACTGGCCAATTTATTTATTACCGAGGGCAAGAATGTCTTCAGCAGGGATTCTCTCATCCATTCCACTTGGATCCGAGGAACCCCCCATCTGTTTCGTCCAGACCTCAAGCTCAAGGACTCCAACAAGTCCAATGAGACCAAATCTGACGCGAAACCCATTGCCCGATTCCCTGCCATCGAACGAAAGCCCATTGAAAGCCCGACGTCCGTCCTTTTCAAGGGGTTCAAACTCTGGACATGTGAAGCAGACGGTATCCTGACGGGCCACGATCTCTTGGTTCGAAATGGCAAAATCATTGCCATTGGAATGGGCTTGGAGGAAAGCGTGCCCAGAGGTTGTAAAATAATCGAGGGAAAAGGTAAGCACCTAACTCCGGGAATTATAGACTGTCACAGCCATGCGATGATCCTGGGAGGGGTCAACGAATCAACTCTACCTTCCACCTCTATGGTTCGGATTGCGGATGTCGTGAATTCCGAAAGTATGAATATCGAATGGCAACTCGCAGGAGGAGTCACCTCCTGCAACCTGCTCCATGGTTCAGCCAACCCCATTGGCGGACAAAATGCCGTGATTAAGCTACGACTTGGGAGCTCGCCCAAGGGGCTCATCATGAAGCGAGCACCCTCTGGCATCAAATTTGCCTTGGGGGAAAATGTCAAACAAGCCAACTGGGGAGACAAATATGTAACACGCTTTCCTCAATCACGCATGGGCGTGAAGGCTTTCTTCGCAAACCGTTTTCACGCTGCCCTCGAATATGATCGTCTGAATCAAAAAGCCACGACCGAAGGTTCTCCCTTCAAGAGGAACCTTGAGCTTGAGGCCATTATCGAAATCATTCGCGGAGAAAGGCTCATTCATTGCCATTCCTACAGACAGGATGAAATCCTGGTATTTCTTCGAACCATGGAAAGCTTTGGTGTCCGGGTCGCCAGTTTGCAACATGTGCTGGAGGGCTACAAGGTGGCGGATGAAATTGCCCGACATGGTGCCGGAGCCTCGACTTTTTCCGACTGGTGGGCTTATAAATTTGAGGTTTATGATGCCATTCCCTACGCGGGGGCTCTGATGCACCAGAGAGGATGTGTCGTCAGTTTCAACTCGGATTCCCCGGATCATGCCCGCAGGCTGAACTTGGAGGCATCCAAAGCGGTGAAGTATGGCAAGTTACCCGAAGCCGAAGCGTTCAAATTCGTTTCCCTGAACGCGGCCAAGCAACTGGGCATCGACTCCTGGGTCGGATCGCTTAAAGTTGGCAAGGACGCTGATCTGGCAATTTGGTCAACCAACCCCTTGGATTACCGAACCACATGTTTGGAAACTTGGATTGACGGAAAGCTCTTCCATTCTCTCGAACATACCCGAGACAGAAGCGAAAGAAGAGCCAAGGAAAGAGAGGAATTAGTTGAAAAGGCACGCGACCTAATCAATGGATCGAACACCTCCAAGAACTCCTCAACCGCCGAAGAAAAATTCTTCCGACTGGCATTGGAGACGAGCTGCGACCTCTTCCCTCATTCATGCAGAACTCATGATTGCTCCAAAGAAAGGTTGAAACGATGAAAACCTGGGCAATCCTCGTGGGCTGTCTTTGCATGATCCAAAAAGGTTCCGGCAAGGAAAGCTTCGTGTATCGGGCAAAGTCCATTCAACTGAGCCCTTCCCAGCGGATCAGTCCTGGCGAAATTCTCGTCCAGGGATCCAGGATCATCGCAATTGGCTCAACCGTCCCTCGCCCCCAAAAATTAAAGATCATCGATTGGGCTTCCTACCAGGTTTACCCCGGCTTGATTAGCCCCGGGTCTTCCCTTGGGCTTGCTGAGATCAACGCGCTACGACCCACGCGTGACGAGCGTGAAGTTGGTTCGCATACCGCCGAAATCGAAGCATGGAGTGCGATCAATCCGGATTCCGAATTAATCCCAGTTGCTCGAGCCAATGGAATTACTCATTCATGGATCATACCCATGGGGGGTACTCTTTCAGGGATTTCCGGTCTGATACAGTTGCGGGGTTGGGGGATTGAGGAAATGACTCTAAGAAAAACGGTTGCCCTGCATCTTTGGTGGCCGGGGCAAGGATTATCTTTGAACTTCAAAACTCAACCTTCCCCAGCAAACAAACCCAAATCGATCGAGGAACAGGATAAGGAACGCAAAAAGCGTGTCGAAGAAGTCGACGAATTCTTCAATCAGGGCGAAGCGTATGCAAAAGCTCGACAAGCCAAGGACCTCCAAATCGGAATCAATCCAACCTGGGAAGCGATGCTCCCTTTTTTCAGCGCCAAGATACCTATCGTTATTCACGCGGAAGATGCTCGCCAGATCACCTCCGCCTTGGATTGGGCAAAAAAGAGAAACTACAATATGATTCTTTCCGGTGCCAAAGATTCATGGAAAGTAGCCGAACGCCTGGCGGCGGATCAGGTTCCGGTTATTTTCCGACATGTTTTCACCTCTCCTTCGCAAAGAAACCAAGCTCATGATTTACATTTTCGGGCACCTGGCATCCTGGCCGAATCCGGAGTAAGGGTTTCGATTGGTTTGAGATTGGGTGCATGGGCTGCGGCCAACCAACGCAACCTCCCCTACTATGCCGCCCAAGCCCATGCTTATGGACTCTCCCGGGCGGATACCCTGGCATCCATTACCCTAAACCCTGCCAAACTCTTGGGTATGGAAGATCGCTTGGGGACTCTTGAAAAAGGCAAAGATGCAACCTTCATCGCCTGTGACGGGGACCTGCTCGACTTGCGGACCCAGGTCATGGACATGCGCATAGAGGGGAGAGAAGTTTCGCTTGCAAGTAAGCATACCCGACTTCACCAGCGTTACTTGAACCGCCCAAGCCCCTATCGGAAAAAGGATTAAATCCTGATCTGANCCCNTAGGGTTTCATNTGATTGNTTTTCACNGATTATAGGGCANCTGGTTTNNGAAGAGAATAGCCTNNAAGCTTTTGGCTATTCCTCCCTAACCNGAGCTTGCCCNGAATCATTATCATCAGCTGAACTCNGCTCAATTTCTTTCTTGTCATCCAAATTGAGCTGAGGAACTGCACGCACCTCCGATGAAAAGGTGAGTAAATCGACATCCTTGAATTTCAAGGCTCGTGCCAGAAAAACTTCCGGAATTCTACGCTTCACTGTAAGGTATCGTTCAACCCCGTCGTTATAACCGGCTCGCATCATTGAGATTTCGTTTTCCATCCGGGTCAGTCGGTTCATGAAATCTTCCATCATCTGATTGGCCTTCAAATTCGGATATGCTTCGCGGAGAGCAAGGAGTCTCTCGGTCACCGCAAATTCTCTTTTCATTGCCTGATCGGCTTCCGCAGGTGTNAAGGATTTCACACCAACCACAGCNCTCCTCAGCTCGGCAACGGAATTCAAGACTCCTTCTTCCTGGGAGAGGTAAGTTTTTACGACTTTCTCTAAATTAGGGATAAGGTCAGCCCTCTTCTTGAGTGATACTTCTATATTCGCCCAAGCACGCTTGGTTCGGTTCTTAAGAAAAACCAAATCATTGTACATCAAGGCCACCATACTGAGGGCAAGAAACAAGGGAGCGAAGGAGGCCGCCATCAGAAAATCGGTTGCCGCGAAGGAGCCTAAACCTCCGAAGATAATAAAACCCGAAAAAATCGTGGCATTTTGGGCAAAGCCAATCCCACCCAACCCCATTCTGCTTTGCCTAAGCATGGTCTCCGTTTCCGACTCATCCGATATGAGAAAGGGGAAATCGTCCTTTCCGTCCGACAACATCAGACGGTCTCCGGTCTCTTCGTCCACAACCGCAGAGCCCAACAAATAGAGTTTTGTGCTCTCCGCAAGGTGCCATTCATAATAAGTTCGCCTGCCTCTTTTGACCTTTTTCTTCAACGCAGCGGTCACTTCCCCACCCTTCGGATCTACTAGGGTTTTCCCTTCAGCATCTTCAAAGAAAAAAGGCAGGTGCTTGGCTTCGTCCTTAATCACAACGGTTTTGGTACTTTTTCCGGATCTTCTCTTTTCGGTGATTTTGTGCCTGAAATACACGCATTTGACCCCAGTCTCGGGTCCCTTGAGAAAAGTATTTTGGGAAAACTTGACGCTTCCTTTCATTTCCGCAGGTCCATATGCCAATCCGGAAGCCAAGGTGGTTGGGATATTCTCGATATATCGCTTAATCTTAATTCGGCGAAAACCGAAATAGGCTCCAAACCCAATCACTATGGCAGCTGTAAAGAGAGAGACGACCACAACCCAACCTTTGACAGGCGTCTTTTGGATAAACTCCTTTACCACGGGATCGAGTCCGTTCGGCNTCGGCCAAGCATCAATCTCCCAAAGAGGAGCCAAAATCATTTCCGGGAATCGATTGCGGATGGAGTTGGCTCGGGCAATCGATTCAAGGTAATCTTCCCGGATACCCATAACGCGATCCCTGTCAGTTTCTCCAAGCGTTCTCGAANTTTCCGANACGGAGGACCAATCAAAGGANTTTCCAATCAGTTTTTCAACTTGCTGATTCGCCGATTTNTCCAATCTGGTCAAGCGGTCGAACCCATCTATCAAATCAGCTCGCATCATGTTCATGGAGAAGTAAAACAAAACCGANAAAACCAAAAAGGAAACGATGGAAAGNAAAACCAAAACCCTATGAANCCGAAGTAAAAAGCAAAAAAACAGACANGCAAAGCAAAACAGGGAAACGCTCAAGGCACTTAACAAAACTCCTTTGGTTCCATAGTCGGACCGATTTTCCAACGCTCCATCATTGGATAAAATAGGTGTGAACGAACCGGGAAGATCAAAGCGCACGGACAAACCATCCGCATCCTCACTCGCCATGGCAAAGGCATACACCTGCTCCCGTTCCTCGATTCGCCACTCAGTGAACCGGTACTTGCCTCGCTTCTCCCTGTAATCTCGATATAAATCAGGGCGAACCCCCTTGCGGGAAAGCTTCACCAATACCTTTCCCGTCTCGTCTCCAAGAAAGAAATCGGTGCCCTCCGACCCGCTTTCCACGGTGACCCATCGGGTGTCTCCGTCCGAATCCTTTTCCTCTCTCTCTTTTAAGTAACGATGGTAAAGGCAAGGAATTTTCGTATACCGGGCCCAGAGAATTTTACTTTCTTGAATTGCCTTACCATGCAGACTCACNTCCCCGGGTATAATGTGATTTGCTGAAACNTTNGGNACCCTTTCCATCTGTCGCATGTCCTGCANNGCATCGGAAGAGCAAGTCTGACAGTAAAATCCGAAAANCGNGCAAAGGAGCANNNNAAGNAAATCCCACNNTCTAAAACCCTCTTTCCAANAATACNGCANAANNNTTCCTATTGAAGAGTCANNTGNCNGGAAACAAAAAAGGCGCGTGGTTTGCCCAAACCACGCGCCCACATTTGCGACGATTTAATTGTGTATCCTGCCCGTAAACACAAGTCGCTTTAAGCTTATAGCCTAAGTTGATCATACTATGACACAAAAACTTCAAACAGTTGCTTTTTGAGTAACGAATTAGCAATAACCTGAAAATTAAAAATCCACTTATTCGAGGCCCAAACTTAAAGATTTAAGTCTTCCGCAAAATAATCCATTCGGCGAAGGTATTGACCTTGCGGGACCTGAATATTCAGAGATTTCATGTCTAACTCAAACCCGTGATGATCTCGGAAAAACGCCACCGTATTCAAGACCATCAGAACTTCAACGGCGGAAGAACTTTGGTTGGCGATTTGAACAAGGTTGGGCATCGGATTCTTTCGCTTAACCAAAGACAACGCTTCGACTGCCCTCATTCTCACCATTAAGTTTCGTTCCGCCTCCAATGCTTGCAACGCAGGTGCTACCCCCTTGGCTTTGACCCCAAACTGGGAGCATACAATGCAAGCCCAGTACTTTTCCCAAATAGAGCCACTACGCAACGCATGATGGAGCTGTGCTTCAGCTTCCTTGTAGGGCACGATTGCTAAGTCTGCGAGATCCACAAGCGTAGCAATTTCCTTGGCGTGCTTGCGGCCATAGGCAATCGGATCGCCCAATAGGTGGTCCACCATGTGACTTTCAGGATAAAAACTCAGGTCATTGATCCCTTTGACTTTTTTACTCAGGGTTGCCCGCAACTCTTGCAAGATCGACTGATGAGAGGGACTTGCAGACAGATCCCTGACTTCATGAGGATCTGCGGACAAGTCGAATAATTGCTCAGGTGGGCGAGGTTTAAAAAACTGACTCTGGGCTTCATTCAGCACGCCTTTGTGGAAGAGATCCCTCCATTCGCGAAAAGCGAGCATCCTGTATCGGTAATTGTTCTGCAATCCATCCGGATAAAAGCCATGGTAGTTGCGCATGTACTTCCATTTTCCCTTACGCAAGGTTCGCACCAAATCGTACTTCTCATCAAAACGATCCGCGTATCCAAAAGTCTCGTTCCTGGAAGCAAGTGCCTGAGCGGTGGCTCCCTTTCCAAAGAATGGCGTTCCATCCATTTCCCTCGGGACTGGCAGACCCGCCAGCTTCAGCACGGTGGGGCCGAAATCAATAAAACTTACGAAGCCATCGGTTCTAGTTCCGCGCTTATGGTCAACTAGGTTGCAGAAGTTTTCCGGAATACGAACGACGAGAGGTACATGCAGTCCGGATTCGTAGGCATATCCTTTTCCCCGGGGAAGCACCCCTCCGTGATCACCAAAGTAGAAGACGAAGGTATCCTCAAGCAATCCGTCGTCTTTCAGTTTTTCCAGAACTTCACCTATTTGCCCATCCACAACATTCATACGGTCAAAATAGCGGGCATGGGTGTAACGAAAAGTCGGAGTATCCGGATGATAAGGGTGGATCAGCACCTGATCGACCGGCGTATTCGTCATTTCACTGAGCATCGTTTTTTCAGGAAAATGAAGAGAGCTTTCATGACAGACTGAAAAAGACTGCATATAGAAAAAAGGTTGCTCCGGATTAGGACGCTTGCGCCAGGAAGCCTTCTTCGATGATTCGTTCCACGCCACTCCCTTTTCAGTGGCGAAATTGTAATCGGTCTTGCTGTTGTTGGCACAATAATATCCCTTTTGCCTAAGCAGAGCAGACCACGGTTTGATTCCGTTCGCCAAGGAGGATTTCCGGTGATACTGAAATCCGCCTCGTGGAGCCAAAATACCCGTGGCTAGGGTGGATCGGGCAACCGAGCAGACTGGCCCATTGGAAAAGGCATGATTGAAGGTTAGACCCTCCTTTGCCAGCTTTTCAACATGGGGCATAGAACCGAACTTGGCTCCGTAATGCTTGAGGTAATGAATAGAATTGTCTTCCGAAACCAAGAAAACGAAATTGGGAAGCTTCTCTCCAAGACAGGCACTAGTCAGAACACAAAATAGAAAATACCTAAGCTTATTCATAATCCTTCATAAAGAACTTTAAAGGACCTAAGTCCACGCAAATGAAAAAGCTTAAGCAAGAACGTCGTGCATGAGGTGACCGTGAATATCGGTCAGGCGAAAGTCTCTTCCCTGATAACGGTAAGTCAACTTGCGATGATCAAAGGCATCCTCACGGTAGTATGACAAAAGAGAAGAGGGACGATTCGAAACATAAACTAAAATGCCTTTCAATCGCCATTCGTGTCTAACCAATTCGCAAGAGCAAAAGTAGTGAAGAAAGAAAAGATTTGGCGAGGACTCCAAAGACTCTGGAATGGATCATTTTCTCATTTTTAATTTATTTTCATTAAAGATTCTGACTCATTCTTTTCCCATTGATCTTTTCTGTGATTATTGACATAATAAATCTTTTCGCTTTTGAAAAATCCATATTATCAGTTAATAGAAACTATAAATTAGTCCTAGCAACCGATGATCTGTGTAGACCAAAAGCGATTCGTTTAACTAAAGATTAATAATATAATGGAAATATATGTGGGTAACCTACCTTGGTCAATTAGTGATCAAGATCTATCGGATGCATTTAGTGCTTATGGAAGCGTTGAAAAGGCATCCATCATCAGTGATCGAAATTCAGGTCGATCCAAAGGGTTTGGTTTTGTCACCATGAACAATGATGACGAAGCAAACCAAGCGATTGAAGCAATGAACGGCAGCGATCTCGGCGGAAGAGCCCTGAAGGTAAACGAGGCACGTCCTCGCGAAGACCGTCCGCCTCGCCAGTCTAACTGGTAAGCTTTCTTTCGTTTTAGAAATTTAGCTTTTATAAAGCCCACCTGCAAAGGTGGGCTTTTTTATTATATCGAAACAGCTTAGGGTTTGCGCAAAATTTATTTTTGGATGATTACAGAAAAATGACGCAAAAAAAAATGACCTCCTTTCTTGAGAGCGTTGACTTGTGCTTCGATCGTGCAGCCAATGCGTTGAACTTACCCGACGGTCTTGCCCAACAGATTCGGACCTGCAATGCAATTTGCGAAATAAAATTCGGGGTCGAACTGCGGGGAGGCTACGAAATCTTNACCGGTTGGCGAGCCACTCACAGTGAACATGCTTTGCCNGCAAAGGGAGGAATTCGTTACGCTCCGTTTTGCGACCAGCAGGAAGTCGAGGCACTTGCCGCACTTATGACCTACAAGTGTTCCATCGTGAATGTTCCCTACGCCGGCTCAAAAGGTGCCCTGAAAGTGGATCCCAAAAAATATTCACTTGAGGAACTTGAACACATCACTCGGCGGTTTGCCCAAGAATTGGATAAACGAGGCTTCCTTGGACCAGGACTCAATGTTCCCGCTCCAGATATGGGAACCGGGCAAAGAACCATGTCCTGGATGGCCGATGAGTATCAGAAACTCCACCCTTCAGATATCAATGCCCAAGGATGTGTAACTGGGAAACCAGTTCACTTTGGAGGAGTCGAAGGGCGCGTCGAAGCCACAGGACGGGGCGTGCAATATGGTCTACAGGAGCTATTCAGGAATCCGGGTGATCTCAGCAAAGCGAACCTTGAAGGCAAACTTGAAGGCAAGAAAATCATTATCCAGGGACTCGGTAATGTGGGCTATCATGCCGCGAAGTTCCTGGAAGAGGAGGATGGTGCCCGAATCATCGGAATTATTGAAAGGGATGGAGCGATCCTCTCCGAAAGCGGACTCCGGGTGGAAGAAGTCTTTCAGTACAAAAAAGAACACGGAAAAGTCGAAGGGTTTCCCGAATCCACTTTTTTTAAGGAGGGTGCCAAGATCCTCGAACATCCTTGCGACATTCTCATTCCCGCCGCNATGGAGGGGGTCGTCACCCAAGAAAATGCGCCCCGTCTCCAATGCAAGGTTCTTGCCGAAGCAGCCAATGGTCCGGTCACCTATGAAGCTGATCAAATCCTCAACGAGAGGGGAATCCTGATCATACCCGATGCCTACCTCAATGCCGGAGGAGTTACGGTTTCCTACTTCGAATGGTTAAAAAACCTCTCTCATGTCCGCTTTGGTCGGATGGACCGAAGGTTTGCCGAAGCTCAAAATGAACGAGTGATCGAGTTGATTGAAAGCGCCTTGGGTAAAACTTTGGATATCCAAGCAAAGGAAAAATTACTCGAAGGACCCAATGAATTGAATTTGGTCCGCTCCGGGCTTGAGGATACGATGCGGCAGTCTTACAATGAAGTGAAGCAGCAAGAGGATGAAAACGAAAAGATCACCGACCGTCGAACCGCTGCCTATGCATTGGCCATCCGAAAAATTGCGGAGATCTACGAAAGCATGTACCTCTAAGNCCGCCTCNGCNACGATGAGCAACTTGGCCGATGCAACTCCGGAGCAAGTACGGTTCGCCATGAGTCGGTCAAAAGAATGCTTTGGTCCATTTCGGGGATTACCCGGAAAGACGCGATCAAAACTGCTTAAAAAGATTGCAGAAAAAATGAAGCAGAGGGAGGAAAATCTCCTTCAAACGGCGGAAAGAGAAACGGCATTGGGCGAGAGACGATTGGGTATGGAATTTTCCNGAACCATTTCGGAAATCGAGTTGTTTGCTGACTTTGCTGAAAAGGAGCAATGGAAAGCACGCTTGGATGAAAAAGCTGATCCACGACGCAACCCATTACCCAAGTCCGCAATGACCACCGAAATGATACCCGTTGGTCCGGTGGTTGTCATTGGTGCCTGCAACTTCCCCTTTGCCATATCCGTCGTAGGAACCGACACGATAAGTGCCTTGGCTGTGGGTTGCCCCGTAGTCGTTAAATCTCACCCCGAACACGGACAAACATGTCAAAGCATCGCTGATTTGGTAACTGAGGCAATTGAGGAAACCAACTCGCCAAGGAATTGTTTCCAACTTCTCCACGGCAAGGATCATCTCGTGACTCAAAACCTTGTTAAAGATAGGAATACATCGTGCGTTGCGTTCACCGGATCTTTGCTTGGTGGTCAGGCCTTGGCCAGAATTGCTGCGAATCGACCCTCTCCGATTCCCTTTCATGCGGAGATGGGAAGTTTAAATCCGGTTTTTGCCCTCCCCCATGCAATCGCTTCTGAACGCAACAAACTGGCTCAGGATTACCTCGATGCGGTTAATCTCTTTGCGGGGCAAATGTGCACCAAACCCGGTGTGCTCATTGCCATCGAAGACACTTCTCTGCCAGCCTTTCTCAAGGAAGTCAGGGAACGGATCGTCCAACAAAAGGTTCTACCCATGCTCAATCAATCGGTCTATCTGAATTATTTGAAAAGCACCAAATCACTAGACAAAAGGATTCAGGTGTTGGGCTCCGCTGAACCTTCGGATCCAGAAATTAAAAACCCAGGAAGGGTCACGATCTTTACCATGCCTGCCAAGGAATTCATCGAGGTACCTGAATCAAGAACCGAAGCTTTTGGGCCAAGTTCCATTATCGTGCGGGCAAAAGATGAAGCAGAATTGCTACAGGTTGCATCGAACCTCGAAGGTTCTCTGACTTGTTCCCTGCATGCCCAAAACGAAGACCTGACACTTGCCAAACGGTTTACCCCGATTCTCGAATCTAAATGCGGTCGTCTGTTATGGAATGCTTTTCCTCCAGGAGTGGTTCCCGGTCCTGCCACGCACCATGGCGGGCCTTGGCCCGCCTCCACCGACTCAAGGTTTACCTCGATCGGCTTGCAAGCCTACAAACGATTCGTCCGACCAGTCTGTAAACAAGGTTTCCCGGAACAGCCATAGAGTAAACGAATTTATCCAATGGGTCTCCTCGTAGAGCACTGCTCCACGCCCTAAACTAGGAATTGAGATTCTAGGAAAAGAGCTCTGTTACGGCTTGGGCTTTGACCAATTCGCGGGGCTGTTCAAGGTGGTTATACACAATGGTTTCAGGATCAATTCCAAAACTGTGGTAAATCGTAGCCAGGAGCTCTCTCGGATGGATCGGTTTTTCCAAAGGGGAGGATCCGGTCTTATCCGATTCGCCATGAACATAACCGCGTTTGACGCCTGCTCCGGCAATCACCCCAGTGTAGCAGTAAGGCCAATGATCCCGACCATCGGCACTGTTCCCATTTCCGGAGGTGCTCACCCCCTTTTCCGGACTCCGGCCAAATTCGCCCACACAGACCACAAGGGTTTCATCCAAAAGTCCNCGCTGATCCAAATCGGTCATTAAGCCGGACAAGCCCAGATCCAACATGGGTGCGGACTGGTCCTTCATCCGTTGAGGCAATCCCTTGTGTACATCCCAGGAATGGTTGTTTGAATTCGCAACCTTGGGCCAGATCACTTCTACGACGCGAGTACCAGCCTCNACCAACCTGCGAGCCAGCAAACAACTTTGTCCGAAGGTATTGCGTCCATAGGAATCCCGGACCGCATCCTTTTCCTGCCCTAAATCGAAGGCTTGCCGGGCTCTGCCGGAAGAGACTAGATCCAAAGCCCGATCGTAGTGTGTATTAAGGTTATACTTTTCAACAGCCTTGTCGATGACCGGCATGGCCTCGTTGATTGAATTGCGAAGCAGAGCCCTTCGTTTCAGTCGAACTCCGAACATGTCCGGTCTCATTTCCAAATCATCCACCCGAATGCCTGCCATCTTCTGCATATCCATATCATCACCCGGTGGATAGAGAGTGTAAGGATCATAAGCTTTACCGAGAAATCCTGCGGTACCCCCCTTCCCCACGACACCGCTCTCCTGTAAAGGACGCGGTAACATCACGAAAGGAAGCATGGGTTCGTTTGTGGGGCGTAAGCGGATAATATTGGATCCGAAATTAGGGAAGTCCTTGGGACTGGGTGGCTCCAATTGACCGGAAGGGCTGACCTTGTCCGTGGTATACCCAGTCATCATTTGATAAATGGCAGCNGTGTGGTTGAACAAGCCCTTGGGGGTGTAACTCACCGATCTCATCATGGTAAACTTATCGTTCACCTTAGCTAGATTGGGAAGTAATTCGGTGAAATTAACTCCGGGGATTTTGGTTGGGATTGGCTTGAAAATACTGCGGACATTATCGGGTGCATCCGGTTTGGGATCCCAAAGATCGAGGTGACTGGGTCCACCCTGAAGGTAAATCATAATGATGCTTTTGGCCTGTGCCCAACCGGGACCTCCTCCTTTCGAATTGGAAGCATTGGCCTGTAATTGGAGCATAGCCCCTAAAGACAAACCGAGCATACTCGAACCTCCAGCCTTCAGAACATCTCTTCGGCTCATGCGAAGATGCCGGTCGCATAAGTCCTTACCCAATTCGCCTGAGATTCCGATCATTAATAAAACCTATTGAACAAATTTAAGGATATCAAAGAATAAATGAGCCATTTTTATCGATTGAAAAGGAAGGCCGGGGTATTGATCAGGGCCCAAGTGAGGTCCTGTGCAGCAATGATCCTCTTGTTAGCCAAATGCTTTTTGCTCAGGCCCAAAGCTCTGCGTAACCGGACCACTTCGGGCGGAAGGGCTAGAGGTTTTTCCGCTTCCGCAAGCTCAGCTTGCAATTTTTTCATTTGAGGATCTACCGGAAGGGGTTTCCTGGACTCGGTTAGCTTTTTCACCAATGCGATACGGTCAGGTTCGGAAGTTTTAAATGCCTCGGAAAGCTCCTTATTTTGTTCGGGGGTTCGCTTTTCCTGAGCCACTCCAAAAATCTTTCTTATCTTTTCCGGCAGGCCGAAACTGATCGGTCGAGGAGCATTAGTGACCGCCACGCGAAATCGGCCCAAGGAGTGCTGACCGCTTTGGTATTCCTGCTTTAGGATGAAGGTCAGTTTGGTGTCACCCTTGATGTTCGGAGAATCCTTAATTTGAAACGAGGCAAAATGAGTCTTACCCATTTGAGGAGAAATTGCCCAACCGTTCTTTGCCGGAGCCACTTTTCCATCTATGGCCGTGGCCACGGGGTAGCCCTTTTGGCTAAAGGTGGCAAGGGCATGCTCGAGTTTTAGGGTGCTAGGCAACCCATTGCGGAAAAGACGCATCGACTGAATCTGCAAATCGCCAGATGAGATCAATTGCAAACCGGTCAAGCCATCCGCAGAAGTGAAATCAATCCGGTACCTGGCAAAAGATTCGGATGGCTTAATTCCCAGGCCCGTGCTCTCAAACAACGAGGAGAACCCGTTGACCTTGGCGGATTTCCATCTCGCTCGCACGCTTGTACCTTTCTTTGACCTGGCATTCAACTCAAGGGCGAAACTTCCTTTGGGGGAGTGAATCACGGAAGATATGCTTGCTCCAGACAAAGCCTCCCCTGCGCTTTTGTAATAGAATCCGGAGGCGCCTCCGCCATTGTGAATTTTGATAAGTAGATAGTTTTTGCCTTTCTTCAGAGCCAGACTGATTTTTTCCTGATCGGGAGCAGCTGCCCGGCCGATGTTGTTGGCGAGAACGACCTGTCCGTTCAGGTAAACCTTAATCCCATCATCACTGCCCAGACTCAGGGGAAACTCGCAAGCACTTGATGCTTCCAACACTTTCATGATATAGTTGGATGAATTCCCCGCAGTGAAGACTCCGCCATAAAGTTCGCCTTCCTTCCATTCCGGTTTACTTTGCCATTTTAGTTTTTGCGTTCCGAAGACATACTCCTTTTCCGGCTCAAAGGAACGGTCGAACTCAGGACCTTCCTTTTGGTCAAAGCCGACCTCTTTGAAGGGCCCGATATGGTGGAACCTTCCTGATTTCACCTTCCCGACCTTTCCTACGGTCAAGAGGGATAGCCCCCTGTCTCCTGAAACTGCCTTGGTGTGGCTTCCAGGTCTCCAATGTTTCGGTCCGAAGGATTCCCCTTTACCCCATTCATTGGCAAGCTCCCATTGTTCAAGATCGGGCAAAGGCTCAACTTTTACCTCCAATTCGGTAAGAACAAAATTCCCATCATTGGGAGAACGACCGGGGCCTTTCCTGGGCAATCTGTCATCCTGCATCGCTTCGATCCGTACACCGGTCAAATTATTCAAAGAGGTGGAAGTCCGGATGGTGTAACTTCCCTTGGCACTTCGACCTCCAATGAAGACGGAACCGTCTTCTTGAGTCTCAAACTTCACTCCGGGCATTTTTGAAGATATGTCTTCCAAGCCGAGATTCTTCCATACGCTTTTGCCTAACGAGAAATCCTTCTCCCATTGTGACAATCGTTGCGGCAGGGTTTTGTCAAAGGCATCCAGAGCATCGGTGGCAACTTGGATGCGAGCCTGTCTTTTCTGGCTGGCAATCCTTACCTGCTCCGCAGTTTTCTCCTGGTATTTCGATACATTCACTTGGGCCAACCGGATCGATTCCTCTCGGGCCCGTTCCTCCTGGTCCAACCAGTCCCGAATCCCCGCCTCTTCTTCTCCGAGTTGCACAACCAGCTTTTCGTGATCACCCTCAATTTGGCCCCCGAATAAGGAAAGACTTTTTTCGATCTCCGCATCCTTTGCCGGTCGGTTAAGAATGCGTAAGAACAAATCATTGATCAATGCACGGTCATCCGTTTCTTCCCTGGCCATGCGGGTAATTGCGTTGTTGGGGTCTGATATCGCATCATTGACCGTCGGCCCACTGACTAGAGCCATCACCGGACCCAACTGCAACTCTCCATTTCGTTCGCATTCACAAGAGGTTTCCCGGGCGGGTCGCCCAAAGGTCCCGAGAAAACCATCTGGCAAAGAAATACCCACATCGGGAAGCGACGCAGCACGGGTTCCAACCGGGACACCTGGAAACTTCGTTTGCGAGCCCGTCACCGAGAAAACCGCGTCCAAGAGGGTTTCCGCTGGTAATCGACGAGGAAGAGCACGGGAAAAATTGATTTCATCGTCTTCGTTCCACGAATTCGTTACCACAGAAAGTTGGTAAGCCCTAGACTTGCAGATCAGACGAATGAGATGCTGGGCGTCAAACCCACTATCAATGAACTCTCTCTCCAAAAACGAAAGCAATTCAGGATTACTTGGAGGGTTGCCCGCTCGAATGTCATCAATGGGTTCAATGATTCCAATACCGAACAAATAACCCCAAATCCGATTAACATAGCTTTTCGCAAAATAGCGGTTGTCCGCGGAAGTCATCCAGAAAGCCATCCGCTCCCGTCTGCTCAGACTTGAATCATCTTCGAAATCAACGGAGTAGGGAAAATCAGGAGCGGTCACCTGGCCGGTTCGTTCGTGCCTGACCTCTCCATCCTTTGTGTCCATCACAATCTCGTACAGGGGCTTGGCCCGCTCGACTGCGGTTTTTCCAATGGTCTGCTTCCCGGAAGCGGGATCCTTCTCCAGCTTGAACTGAGCAAAGTGGGCAGCCATCTCATAATACTGATCCTGAGTCCAGCGTTCGAAAGGATGGTCGTGGCATTTATTGCAGTTAAAACGGGTCGCGAGAAACAAATGAGTGGTATTCTCCATGGTATCCTCGGGCGTTCGCAGAATCTTGTAATAGGAGGCGGGAGGATTTTCCTTATTTGAACCGGATGCGGTCAGAACTTTCCGGGCAAATTGATCATAGGGGGTATTCCCCCGAATCTCCTGCTCGATCCATTCCCTGAAAGCCACCGCACCGGCTCTGCCGATGAATTTCCCGTTCACCTGCAGCAAATCCGCCCACTTATTCGACCAATGTTCAACAAAAGGTTCGCTTCCCACCAATCGATCAACCAAAGCATTGCGCTTGGCCATTTCCGAGCGGTTATCTTCGATGAAGGAATGAACTTCCTGACCGGTTGGAGGTAAGCCAGTCAAATCGAGATGCACCCTCCTTAAAAAATCCAAGCCTCCAACCAATTGGGACGGTCGGATTTTCATCCTTTTCCATTTTTGGGAAACCAAGAGATCGATTTTATTGTTTGTTTCCGGTTGCTTCCAGACAAAGCCTTTTCTATCGCCCATGACCGTTAGAGTGGTCGCCGCATAGCGGCCTTCGTATCGAGCCAAGACCGGAGCCTCCCCCCGCCTTAAGGTAGTTAACAGCGAGAGATCGTCATGCTCCGCGACCTCGCCGTTTCCGCTGGTGACGAAAGATTCGCGGGTGACATCGCGACGAGTGCCATCCTCGAAAATCGCGGTTACACGAAACTGCTGAGTTTCTCCAATCCGCTGAACCACCGGATTTTCTGGATAAAGTTTGATTTCGCGGACCTTTCGGGACTTAGGGCTCACTTTTGCCCCGCCTCTTATCCAAGAACGAATGATCCTATGATACCTCGAATCCACACCGATCAATTGTTGTCCTTCATGAGGAACCGATGCAGTCGCTTTCAAGAGCATCAAACTCCGATCAGGTGCGGCCACATTCACTCTTCGCGAAGCCATATCATCCGTAAATCCGCGAATATCATAAAGCGTATCATAGCCGCGCAGGGAAAGCTTGAATCCATTTTTTCCATCCTTGGCTCCATGACAAGTTCCCGCGTTGCATCCCAATTTGGATATAATTGGATTGACCACCTCAACAAAGTCAGGATCGGTCTCTGAATCAAGCCCCGCAACTGCAACTGGAAGCCCGACTGATTGGCCTTCAAGTTCGACACGGATTGTAGCTTCCCCTATTGCCTTGGGAGTAAACAAACCGCGCTTGTCGATTCGTCCGAGATCTTCGTGACCAGACCATTTAACCATCCGCGTGACATCCGAGAGCCTTCCCTCGCCCAAATCTGCAAAGACCACCATTTGTGCATATTCAAGAGCCGAATTGATCTTAATTTCCTTAGGGGTGACCCGAAGAGACTTGATTGGAGATTCGCTCGGGTAGGATTCTTTCGCAACCAGAGGAGATTCTGCAAAAGGAAGGTTGAGAGCCAAACCCTTATGCTTCCCTTCGCTTCCACTCATCGGAGCAACAGTAAATTTCCGGGAAATCTCACCCGAGGAGATTTTCAACCAGCGAAGCACTCCATCGTATCCCCCCACAGCAATCTCTCTTTTATTCGGGGAAGCAGCCACCGCATAAATAGGGCTATGGGAAAATTCTCTGGACCATAATTGTTTCCCTGAATCCACCTCGAAACATCGTACCTCACCTTTTCCGTCCAAACTACTACCTGCAAAGCACAGGTTGCCTGGAGGATTAAAACATACCGAAAAGATCCGGCCCAACTGAGCGGGAAACTCACGAATTTGGTTGGGGTTTCCTCCCCCTGCGGGAGCCGCCTTGGTTGATTGACGGAACAGTTTTGCCTTACCATCGGCACCTCCCACCAAAAGCTCGGTTTTATTCGGTCGAACCGAAATGGAATTCTGACCACCATTCAGAATTCCCGGCGTATGGGTAGTCACATTGCCAACAAATCTTTCCGTGGCTACTTCAGTTTGCTTCACTGTCTTGTCTCGGCTGACGGAGAAAATGGAAGTGCCGTCTACCGAAAAGACCGTTCCGCGCACCCAGTCATCGTGGCCTGCCATGTACACCTTCTGATCCGCGGATTTTGAGTCAATCACGCGCACCGATGTATCGCTCGCTCCGAATCCGATTTGGTTACCGTCGGGCGACCACGAAATTCCATACAAAGTGTCATAAGTCACCACATGGGAAAGAAT
>NHCT01000045.1 GCA_002167605.1 Verrucomicrobia bacterium TMED40
GCCGGAACTAAAGGTTGCATGAAAGAATATTCTGATAAGTTTTCTGCCTAAAATATAGGTCGGTTTATGGAAAGTAACCTTTCCTAATTCTTACATATATATCTGGTCACATGTCCGGTAGGCCCATCTGAAAGTCTACTATAAACTTGAAAAAATCAAACAGATGTTTAAATTGCTTACTCCGTGACTCGTCAGCAATCCCCTGCTTCCCATCGTTCCGAAAAAACCCGCATTCGTCTCCTTAAGTCGACCGAATCGATTTTTGCGAGTCTTGGTTTCGGTGGGCTAACAATGCGCGAAGTAGCTCATCGCTCACAGGCAAATTTGGCTTCCGCCCACTACCATTTCGGTTCGAAGGAAGCAATGGTTCTAGAAATGCTCAAAACCCGTGTCCAACCGATTAACCGTAGACGAATGGAATGCTTAGAGGAAGCAAGATGCTTGTCGGACGGAAACCCATTGACCACGCGGCAAATCCTGCGAGCCCTCATTCTTCCTATTGGTGAAGAAATTGCTAAAAGTGCCCATACCCGTCAAACCTTAGCTCAATTGGTAGCTCGATCATTCACCGAACCCGCACGATTCATCGAGCGGATGCACCGCAAATTCTTTGGCGAGCTTTGCGAAATTTTCATGGACGAGCTCCGCAAAACCCATCCCATGGTGAAAGAAGAGGATTTGTACTGGAATCTACATCTCGCTATTTCATCCATGCTTGGGGCTTTGGCCCAGCATCGCAGACTCAGGGAATTTTCCAAGGGAACATGCGATGAGGACGACACATGTGATATGATCGAAAGATTAATCACTTTTGTCACACATGGTTTTGAAGCGGGTATCGCCAAGTGATCGTCATGAAAAGGATTTTAAGCACCCATATATTCTTTCTTAGCAGTCTCCTCTGGCATGGATGCGTTCACACTCGAGACAACCGTTTGGATCCCTTATTGGATTCAGGAATGCCGAAGCAATGGGTGGCGCTTGATCTGAATAATAGCCTATCGCAGGATCAGAAACTAACTTACTGGATGGATTCCTTTGAAAATGAGTGGCTCAATGAAGCAGTGTACACCGCGTGGAGTACAAATCCTAGTCTGGTTGCATTGGCGGAACAAACCCTCGCCGTGGGAGAAGAAGCGGTCATCAAAGGGGCTTCGATTCTGCCTCAGGCAAATGTCGGGGTAAATGGATCAAAAAGTAAAAGAAACCTAATCGGTTTTAATTTCCCCAACGGAAGCACCTCCTTTACCAGCGAAAGCTTTACCTCGGGAATCAACCTAAGCTGGGAGATCGATTTATGGGGAAAACTTCGTGATCAAAAAAACTCCGCTAAAAAACGTTTTAAGGGATCCCAGTACGACTATGAGGGGGCCCGATTGTCCTTGGCCGGACAGGTAGCTAAGGCGTGGTATGGAATTGTTGAAAGTGTGCAACAGTTGCAATTGTCTAAACAGATGACCGTCACCTTTGAAAAGAACCAAGTTTTTATCGCCAATAGATTTGCCAACGGATTGGCTTCTGCCCTCGAAAATGATCTTGCCACGAGTGCCCTAGCCAGTTCGCAGGCAACCGAAACCATGCGTGAAAGAATACAAAACACACAGGTGAAAGAACTGGAATCCTTTTTGGGATATTTTGCTAAGGGAAGTCTGGACCATAATTTCTCCGACTCTCTACCAAAACTTGACCTTTCGCCATTCCCCCCAACACCAGCTCAAGTGATGCAGAACCGTCCCGATCTGCTCGCAGCACGACTTCAGTTGGAAGCGAGTGGGTATGATTTATCGGCAGCCAAAATGAATCTGCTGCCATCGATTTCACTGACCGGTGGACCGGGTAGCCGTTCGGAAGAGTTTGGTGATCTACTTAATAATCGTTTCCGAACCTGGGAGATATCCGGGGGGATCACGCAGCCTCTCTTTAATGGTGGGCGCATTCGGGCAAATATTCGCCGGTCGCAAGCTTTGAAAAAAGCTGCTGAGGCAAACTACCGAGCGGTGGCTTTGCGAGCGTTTACCGAGGTGGAAACCCTGCTTGCCAATGAGAGTTTTTTGCAACAGCAGGAGGAGTATCTGCAGATAGCATCCTTAGCTGCTCAAACCGCGGCCAAAACAAGCTGGGACCGCTACCAACGTGGAGTACAGGGAATTTTTGACACGCTCGACAGCCAGCGACGCGCCTTTGAAGCCGAGAGTCGATTACTGGACACCCGCAAAGATCGCATCTTCAACCGAATTAACTTATTTTTAGCGTTGGGCATGCCTGCCCTTCCCATTGAACCATGAAAATTCTCTTTCCGTTCCTCGTATTTGGCATCCTGCTTTTCGGATCTTGGAAACTCATTCAGATGAGACCGGATCCGCAAGCACGTGAAGTGAAAAGAAAGATTCCTTTTGTGGAAGTAATCCAGGCGGAGAAAAACCCTCTTCGATCAAGTATCGTCGCCTACGGAACTATACAGCCCAGAACGCAGACAACCCTAATTGCCGAAGTCCCGGGCATCATCGAAGAGGTTGCACCGTTCGAGAGCGAAGGTACAAATAGAACGAGTTTCCGGCCGGGTGGCTTTTTCCAAAAAGGTGACTTACTCCTCAAAATCGAAGATGTGGATTTGGTCACTACGGAGGCGGAAGCTCGTGCCAATCTACGCAGGACTGAATTACAACTTATTCAGGAAAGGGAGCTCGCCAAACAGGCAAAAATTGAATGGGGTGACCGAGATTGGAGTCTGGCTTCCGATCTCGTGAAACGAATACCACAGATTGAAAAAGCAGAGGCGGAAAGTCGGGCGGCAGAGGCAAGGCTAACCCAATCAACTCGAGATTTAAACCGTTCATGGGTGCGGGCCCCCTTCGAGGGGCGAATACTCAAGACGATGGCAGATGTTGGGCAGCAAGTAGGTGCCGGTGCATCGGCTGCCTTGGCGGAAATCTACGCCCTCGATGCTGCTGAAATTAACCTGGCTCTGAGCCGTTCGGAAATGAGCTTCCTTGGATTTGCAGATGGATTTAAACCTTTGGATAAGTTAAATGTTCAAACACAAGTCCTCGATGCTTCTGGTACAGTGATACATCAGGGAGTCCTAGACCGCTCAGAGGGAGTGGTGGACCCAAGAACTCGATTAACCAAACTGATCGCCACGGTGGTTGGTTGTTTTGCCAACCCATATTCGACCAACCCGGTGAATAATCCATTAGCAGTCGGGCAATTTGTTAGCTTACGACTGGTTGGAGCGGAAGTGGATGTGTTTCTAGTGCCAGAGTCTGCTTTTCGTACACAAGAAACTATTTTGGTCGTAGATACCGAGAACCGTTTAAACACCCGCACGGTTTCAGTCATCCACCGAACCGACGAGCAGGCATGGGTAACCCACGGATTATCCAATGGAGATAAAGTCTGTGTAACCCCAATCGAAATTATTGCCGAGGGAATGCAAGTGAAGTTGGTGAATCAAATTGTGGATTCCAACCAAACAAGTCCATGATTGCTTGGTTTGCCAAAAACGGAGTCGCCGCCAACCTCCTAATGGGAATCATCCTGATTTCAGGATTTTTCTCCATNCGGGGTTTAAAAATGGAGCTATTCCCTGACTTCGATCTCGATCTCGTCACTATTTCCGTACCCTATCCGGGTGCTGCCCCGTTGGAGGTGGAAGACGGGATTTGCAAACAGATTGAGGAAAAGATTTGGGATTTGGATGGCATTAAGGAAATGACTTCCTTTGCCCGCGAGAATGTGGGGGTGGTGAGCGTTCAGGTAGAAAGAACCAGGGATGCAAAATTGCTGGCTGATGAAATAAAGGTGCGGGTTGACTCAATCTTGAATTTCCCGGAGGAAGCCGAGAAAGCAATGGTGGAGGTGGCCACCCAAAAACGCAAAGTCCTCGCCGTGGCCATTCATGGAAATGCAGATGCTTATTCTTTGCGCAAGCTTGCCGATAAAACCCTGGATGATTTGACCAACCTATCAGGCATCACTCAGGTAGAGATTGTCGGAATCAGAAAACCAGAAATTGGTATCGAAGTTTCCGAAAATGCTTTACGCGAACATGGAATGAGCTTCGACGATGTGGCCCGGGCCTTGAAAAAGAATTCTGTCGATATTCCAGGAGGTGTCGCCCGAACATCCTCCGGAGAAACCTTGCTTCGTTCAATGGGTAAAGCCCGAGACGGCAGGGAATTCAATGAACTGGAAGTGATGACCACAACCAATGGATCCAACCTAAAATTAAATGATTTGGCATGGGTGAAGGACGGCTTTGAAGATAAGGTCCTTTACACCAATTTCTCGGATGAACCTGCAGTCACTCTCAGGGTTTTCCGGGTCGGCAACCAAAGCCCCCTTGATATTTCACAAAAAGTGAGTGATTATGTGGAAAACATAAACCCGTCACTGCCGGANGGCCTTTCCATGACAATCTGGAANGATAGCTCTTTCTATCTTCANGGCCGGNTNGAAATGATGGTTCGTAANGCNTTTCAGGGATTGTTGCTTGTATTCTTGGTCCTCTCCCTCTTCCTGCGTCCATCCCTTGCAATTTGGGTAGCGATTGGTCTTCCCATCTCTTTTATGGGTGCATTTGCCACTATGGGAGTGCTGGGTGCTTCGATTAACTTGGTTTCGCTTTTTGCCTTTATTGTCGTGTTGGGAATTTTAGTGGACGATGCGATTGTGGTGGGGGAATCAGTTTACACCCTTGGGTCTAAAGGAGAAAAGTCCTTGCACGCATCGATCAAGGGCACCCATTTGGTCGCTATGCCCGTAACCTTTGCAATCATCACCAGTATGGTTGCCTTTGTTCCCATGCTCTTTCTTCCTGGCTGGCTCGGTAAATTGATGAAGGATATCCCCTTAGTAGTAATTCCGGCNCTCTTTTTCTCTCTCATCGAATCGAAATTTATCCTCCCCTATCATTTGAGTCTCTGTCGTTTTGATAAGCTTCCCAAGAATTGGATCTCAAAATTTCAGAATCGGATCTCAGTCGGATTGGAGAGATTGATCGAGACGCTGTACCAGCCTTTTCTCAATCTTTGCCTGGAATGGCGATATCTTACCCTTTCCCTATTCATGGGCCTACTGTGTGTTACTTTTGGACTGATTATAGGCGGACATGTACCCAGCATTCGGGGAGTTCCACCCGTTCCTTCGGATTATATCTCGGTGAAACTATCCATGCAGGATGGAGTGCCGGCAAAGACTACCGAAAACGCATTACTGGAAGTGGAGCGGGCAAGATTGGAAGTGGTGGATTACTTACTTAGGCAAAAGGAGCCGAATCCATTTCGGTATGTGATGAAGACCATGGGTGCCCAGCCCTTCTCAGGTGGCCCGAAGAGCTCCTCCAATATCGTAACCGGATCAAACTTAGGAGAAATCAGCGTAGAACTCATCAAATCTGAAGACAGAACTCGTTCCGCTCCTCAGATTTCCGCACTTTGGCGAGAAAGGATTGGTCCCTTACCGGGAGTTAAAGAAATGTATTTTGGAGATGTTGCGGCAGGTGGAAGCCGGACAGCCATCGATATTGAAATTGCTGGGTATAATTTGGAAAAAATGAGCCTGGCAGCTGAAGAGTTAAAGACCAAGCTAAGTACTTACGAGGGGTTATTTGATATTTCAGACACCTATTCGGGCGGTAAACGCGAAATGCAAATCCGTCTTACGCCAAACGGACGATCCATTGGCCTTACCCAGTCAGACTTGGGACGCCAGGTTAGGCAGGCTTATTACGGTGAGGAAATTCAAAGAATTCAGAGAGAGAGGGATGAAGTAAAAGTAATGCTCCGTTATCCTTTAGCCGACAGGAAAACCTTAACCGCACTTTCAAATCTACGTGTACGTGCACCCAATGGAGTGGAAGCACCCTTGGAAGAAGTTGCCACCATTGAACTTGGCCAGGGATACCCAACAATTAAGCGTTCTGACCGAGCCAGAATTATTAATGTTCAAACATCTGCAGATAAAGTACTGGCTAATATTCCCCTTATTGAGAACGACTTGGATTCGAAATTTATTCCTTCCCTACGCGAAGAATTTCCGAATCTTCGATTCTCTTTCGTCGGAGAAAAAAAGGAACAGGATGAAAGTGATTCAGGTCTAGCTCAGGCTGGAGGTATTTGTCTGTTTGTAATTTATGCGTTGCTCGCCATTCCTTTCCGGTCCTACCTGCAACCTTTTTTGATCATGTCAGTCATTCCCTTTGGGCTTATCGGAGCGGTTCTCGGACACTTTTTATTCGGATTGCCTTTGAGCCAGCTTTCCCATTTCGGGTTAATCGCCCTGACCGGCGTGGTGATCAACGATAGCCTTGTGCTGGTCCATTACATCAACCAGCGAGCAAAAGAAACAAACATCCTGGAAGCCACACGGTTGGCGGGCATGGCTCGGTTTCGTGCGATTCTCCTAACTTCTCTCACGACTTTCGTTGGACTACTCCCCATTCTGTTTGAAAGAAGCCTGCAAGCTCAGTTTCTCAAACCTATGGCAATCGCAATCGGATTTGGGGTACTGTTCGCCACCTTCATAACCTTGTTGATGGTTCCGTGCCTCTATCTGATCTTGGAAGATTTAAAGAAAATCGGATCTTCCACACTTTCGCAGCTTGGGATTGTATCAACGGATCCGACCGACGATCAGGAAATGCAGGGAGCAGACCACTAAGGGCGTTCGCCCACTCCAAGGATCGTCTCGAAATAAGGTTCTTTGGATTCCTTGGAAACGATCTCCACCTTTGCCCGTTTGAATCCGGACTCACGGATCATCCGATAGAGATCATTTTCTCCGAACCCAAGCCAATGATCCTTATAGAGTTGGCGGGCTTTTTCAAACTGATGCTTCTTAAGGTCAAGAACCACCAATTGCCCTCCGGGTTTTAAAATTCGAAAGGCTTCCGACAATGCTTTCTCCGGATGATGGGCATGATGCAAGGATTGACTCATCAGAGCCAGATCGACTTTCTTTGCAGGAAGAGGCACTTTTTCAATATCACCTTCGAGGTACTCCAAGTTGGAAAGGTTCTTTTGCTTGGCCAGGCTAGACCCCAACCTCACCATACTTTTGGAGCTGTCGATACAAAAGACTTTACGGGCTCGCTCGGCAAGTAACTGGGATAAGGTTCCCTCCCCTGCTCCCAAATCCGCAATCGTGATTTCAGGAACGAGCCGGAGCAGAAAATGGCCCATTGATTCCCAGGATCTGCCGGGTACATAGTTCTTTCCCAATCGCTCCGCAACCTCGTCAAAATACTTTTCACTCTCTCTGCGTCTACTCTCTACAATCCTAAAAAGGGCAGACTGATCACTAGCCCAAAATTCATCATCCCCATCTTCCTGTAGAGCCATTCTGACCAAGTCGAACTTTGGGGAATCATCCAAATCAAGAACATAAAAGGTTTTTTTACCATCCTTTCGATCCTGCACCATTTCATTCCTTCGAAGCAGCGATAAATGAGAGGAGATTCTCGATTGCCCCATTTCCAAGACTTCCTGCAATTCAGCGACCGATAGTTCCTCCTGCCCCAAAAGCCTAAGTATTCGTAATCGAGTACTATCTGAAAGGACTTGTAGAATTTCGGTGATCTTCATCATGGGTCATGCTTAGGATTTATAGAGTATCACCCATTGGCAAATCTCTTTTTGCCGTATATTGGGGGAAGCTAAAATGCCTCCCCCTATTGGATACCTGCTGCTACTGCGAGTCGATCCAGCGTGCTACACCCTCAATACGCCAGCTTTGCACATTTCCCTCGATCTCGGTCTCCACAACCTCATCAACTTTCTTAGTCAGCAATTTTTGCCCCAAGGGCGTAAGGTAAGACAAAACATTGTTATCCGGATCACCATCCCAAGCTCCTAAAATTACATATTTTTGTTTTTCCCCTGAATTTGTGTCCTGAAGATTGACTATCGATCCGATCCCAACTGAATCACTTGGAGCGTCGGTGAAATCGGTGGGTTTGGCACGCATTAAATCCTGCTGAAGTTCAGATTGAAGAGCCAAGAGAATTTTTTGCTCGTCCTTCGCCATATGGTATTCAGCATTTTCGCGCAAATCACCGTGCTCTCTTGCCGCTTCGATTGCTTGCGAATTGGCGGGGATCTTTTCCTTATTCAATTCATCAAGATCATTCATCTTTTGATCGTAACTGGACTGTGAGACAATCAAGGAATCATCCGAAACAACGGACGCGGAAGAGGAGGAAGAGGCCCCTTCTCCATCTACCATCGATTGAATTTCTGGATAGNGCTTGATGAAGCGAGCCAAAAGTGACCGTTTGCTCAAATCCTCGAAACCTGGATTAAGCAAAAGTGCCTGAGCCAAATCTTTGGCATTCTCAGAGGTTCCTTTATTCAAAATATCAGGAAGCAATTCCTTATCATCGGAAAGAATTTCTGCCAGAGGAATCCTCTTGGTCGTGGTATTTTGAAGGGATTCGTAATCGATGGCGGAAAAAACTGCGGTCAGGAGTCTCGGGCTAATCAAATCACTGAGAAGTTCCTTAAATTTGGCGAGTTCTCTAAACTTTAAGACCCACAACAATACGGGAGCTTTCAAGGTCTGCTCGTCCAACGAAGAATTGAGAGATTTGATTAGCAAACGGGATTCTTCTCGATCGATCAAGAAATGAGCACATTCACCGGAAAACTTAACCGCTGTATTTTGCAAAAGATGAACGATCAAATCCTTCCACTTGTCGGGGTAAACCCGGGTAACTAAATCAAGAAAACGAGAGTGAAACTTGGTTGGCATTTGATCGGCCAAGCCAGGTAAGTCTCCCTCACATTCATGAAGAATCGAAGCCGAGGTGGGTTCCAGTTGCTCCACATCCTCTTCCACATCACGAGCCAAATTGTTTCGTACCCAAATCCCATGTAACCGGTCCGCTTGGCTCAGATTGCGGGCTTCCATAATGGCTACGGTTAAGTCATGAAGGACCTGAGGCAAATCAGCTTGCAAATCCTCTTTTTCGGTAGCCAGATCGAACAACTTCTCTGCCAATGCAATCTTTACTTTTGAACGCTTCTCGTCAAAGAAATCAAGGAGTACTTCCTGTTCTGGTTTAACTGGTTCGTCCCTGAGCACATAGGGTTCAATTTTTTTATTGGGCACCGCAACTCTTGGGTCCTTAACCAGAAGCTTTTTCGTTGCGGTCCACCATTTCTTTGCTTTTGCGGGACCAAATAGGAAACCAAGAATTTTCTCAATTTCACGAGNAGCAGCACAGCCATCCTCGCTCTTCGAAAGGATTTCGATGATTAGGGCAACAGGTTCCTTTTTAGCCATCAGNTCGACTTCTTCAGGATTCGACCGATGTTTGGANAGAATGTGATCTTCATCCAACACCTCCAACTTACCTAAACAAAAAACCGGATCCATGGCATGGCTTTTTCTCTCGTCTTCCTCGAAATCAATCAAAATCATTCCACGATCGGATTCAAACCCCGAAATCTGCCCGAATCCCCAACTGCGGTGGATGCAACAAGCACCTTCCTTCATTGCCTCAAAGGCAGGGCGTGATGATTCAAGGGTCGGATCTTTTTCGATCAAACGATCGATTACTTCGAGGTTCATTCAGTTTGTTGGGTAAAGCAGGTTGCCGGCAAGATTGTTGTTTTTCTCGAGCTGAGAAATGAATACCCTAAGGATTCACAAATTTTTTGCGAGGGAAAACCTTCTAAAATTATGCCGTTTTTTCCGATGTGGAAGGAGAGGGTTGAGGCACTTTTCGTAAGATCAGGAAGGGAACGAGTAAAATTATCGCACCAAATGTATACGCAGTCACTGATCCGCAGGTGAAATAAACTAATCCCGCAAGTAAAGGACCACACGCCCGAGCCATCGAACCAGAAGAACGAAAGACTCCGAGATGAAAGCCCTGATCACTTTCGTTGGAATGCAAGGAGGTCAAGGATGTCAATGTCGGACTGATCAATGCAACCCCACAAGACATCAGAAACAGTGCGATGAAAAAAGTAGTTTCGTTGAAGGAATTTGAGATCATGAGAAAGGCAAGAGTGCCAATGGCAATCCCCCAAAGAGCCATTCTTCTTTCCCCCATTTTCCCGACGAATCGGCGAACGAAAAAACCTTGGGCAAAAATCAANGTCAGCCCAATCAGTAAAAACATATTNACAATTTCTCGCGGAGAATAAGCAAAACGCTCGACCGCAAGAAAAGTGAGGGTGAATTCCATACCACTGAACGAGATCATGTAAAAGAGATAGGCAAGACATGTTTTTCGAACCGCATGATTCTCAATCCGACCGAGTTGAAAAATTGCAGGTTTGGGTCTCCCTTCGGTGCTCCGATTCTCCTTAGATAAAGTTTCACGAAATCTTGCCCAAACCCAGATTAGATTAACAAGGGCAAGACTCAGGCTGATTAAGGCTGCGGAGGAAAATGGTGTGAACGACAAAATCTCATCCGAAACCGATGCCAACTGCCAATAAAAAGATAACCCNCCCAAGGCAGGTCCCAATATAAAACCCAATCCGAAGGCAATGCCAACCAAAGCCATGCCTTTCGAACGATTTTCACGAGAAGTAACATCAGCAATAGCTGCCGTGGCGACCGATAAATTACCACTCGCAACGCCACCTAGAATTCGCGAAAGAACCAAAATCCAAAAATCCCCCGCGAAAATCCAAAGCAGATAGCCAAGGCAAGTGCCTCCAAGCGTGTAAAGCAAGACTGGCCGTCTCCCTACCTTGTCCGACAAACGNCCCCATATTGGAGCAAAAAAGAATTGCAGTATCGCGTAAAGCGAACCCAACGCTCCTCCGAAAATAACCGTTTCGAAGCGAAAGGAACCAGAATCCTCACCGACAATGGAAAAACTAAGAATGAAATTCACCAAATCAGTTACCAAGCCTCCTCCAATCCTCGCTTCACGGGCCAAATAATGCTCAAGCATCTCGGGAAAAAGAGGAAACAACACCGAAAAACCCACCATATCCAAGAAAATTGTCAGAAAAACGACCCCAAAAGTGGATCGTTTTACTTTTTCTTCACTCCCTTTCATCTTCTTACTTCGAACCAAGGCAAAGCTCAACTGACTCGGGAGAGGCGTCGCAGGGCACGCAAGACGTTTTGAGGCACCAAATCAGTTTCCTTATCACCAAACAAATGAACTTGCTTGATCAATTGCGAACTCGTGTAGAAATACTTTTCATTGGGCATAAGAAAAATTGTCTCCAGTTCGGAATCCAAATGACGATTCATTTGAGCCATTTGGAATTCGTATTCAAAATCAGAAACGGCTCTCAACCCACGGACCAGTACGGATGCTTGCTTGCTTTTGGCATAGTCAACCAGCAAACCCTCAAAAGATTCCACGGTCGCATTGGAGAATGAATCCAAGTTTTCCCTGACCATTGCCACCCGACTTTCCTCATCGAAAGTAGTGTTCTTCGAAGCGTTCCCCGCGGACACCGCGACGATTACCTGATCAAAAAGTTTGGAAGCCCGAGACAGGACATCCAAGTGTCCCATAGTCACTGGATCGAAAGTCCCTGGATAAAGTGCGGTCGTCATGAAGGATGCAAAGATAGCGAGACTTCAGACGAAGTCCATCTCCAAGCTTCATTGCCTTAAGATTGCAAAGCTTGGACACGAATACTATTCTCTAAAATCTTTCATGAATCTGCCTAATCTTCTTACTCTTTCCAGAATTCCACTCATGCTTGTCGTGATTGGATTACTCTACCCGCCTCCTGAAGAAAGTTGGNCTTGGGTCAGAACCATTGCCCTTTTGGTTTTTCTCTTTGCGGCTCTAACTGATTGGCTGGATGGTTGGTTAGCGAGAAAATTTGGTCAAGTTTCCGAATTCGGAAAATTTATGGATGCTTTATCTGACAAAGTCTTGACCCTNGGAATGTTCGTAAGCTTGTTGGCTCTGGGAGAATTAGGGAAATGGGCTCTGTTCCCCATTCTTCTCATTTTATCTCGCGAACTGCTGATCACCGGCTTGAGATTGGTTGCTGCAGGAAGAGGGAAGACACTCGCCGCTGAAAAGATTGGCAAGCTAAAGACGGTTATTCANCTNACCTGCATCTGCTTGATCCTTGGAAAAATCTCAGCAAAAGTAGACTTGGCTGAATTTGCCAACGAATCCTGGCATCAAAACCTCGTNATGGTCCTAGACCACAGCGGATCGATTACTTTGCTTTTTGCTACTGCCCTAACCGTTTACTCAGGCATTGTCTACTTGGTGAAATATTGGCGTTTCTTTATTGAAGAAAATGACCAAAACGCATGAATAAAGTGNTCCTTGGTTTGGCAACTCTCGGGCCACTCGGACAAAAGCTTCCCGCCCCAGGCACCTTCGGATCCGTAGCTGGATTGGCTGTCTTCGGAAGTTTGGTTATGCTAGCCGGCATAAGCCCTTTGATCGTATCACTTCTTTTTCTACCTCTTTTTCTTCTTGGCATCCCTTTATGCACCAAAGCAGAAAAGATTTTAGGCAAATCGGACCCCGGTGAAATCATTTGGGATGAATTCACGGTCATTCCCTTCATTTTCTTATTAATTCCTGATAAATTTGGTGCTGGAAATCAGATTGAATCTTTTATGTGGCTCCTTGCCGGTTTTCTCATCTTCCGCTTTTTTGATATCTTAAAACCATTGGGAATCAAAAGACTACAAGCCCTTTCTGGAGGCATGGGAGTCATGATCGACGATTTCGTCGCTGCTCTTTATTCTTGCTTCACTCTTTTCGCAGCAAAAACTTTTTCTTTGTCTTTTTTCTGATATCGCTCCTTTATTAACATATAAATGAACGATCCGGGAACAGAAAAAGAAGGTTCGGGCCTTCGATTTACCCTTGAGGTGTCTAATAAAATGGGCGTCCATGCAAGACCTGCCGCGATGATTGTTCGCATAGCCTCTCGCTATTCAGGGGAAGTTTGGGTGACCAAAGAAAGCGAGCGAGTGAATGCCAAAAGCATCATGGGAATAATGATGTTGGCTGCAGCCAAAGGCACACAATTGGATTTTGAGGCTGATTGTTCGAATCCCGAGGAATTGAAAGAGGAATTGACCGAGCTTTTCGCATCCAAATTCCAGGACGAGTAGCGAGACTCCTAAATTAGCCTAACAAATCCGAAATCTTTTCGTCGTAAAAGTCTTTCAGTAGCCTATTAATCTCAGAGGGGCGACGACAGATGCGTACTTTTCCCAGGAGAACCAAAGCGTCATCGTAGGAAAATTGTCGCCCAAAGAACTTCAATTCCGCCAACAAGGGTGAGGCCGCACTCAGGCAATCGACCCCCAAACCAAGAAGTAAGGGAAGAAAATGCGGGTCGCCGGCAATTTCTCCACAGACCGTAACATCGACCTTCTTCTCCTTGGATACTTCGAAAACCTGCTTCAATGCACGAATGACAGCTGGGTGATGCGGTTCGTAAAGATAAGCAATTTGATTATTAATTCGATCGACCGCCAACAGGTACTGAACCAAATCATTCGTTCCCACACTAAAGAAATCAACCTCGTCGGCTAAAAGATCACAAATGGTAACGGCAGCCGGTGTCTCAATCATACACCCAACTNGTATGTTGTCGTCAAAAGCCTCCCCTTTTTCAGAGAGTTGTCTTTTGGCGGTGAAGAGAAACTCCTTTGCTCTTATAATCTCCCCCACCCCACTTATCATGGGAAACATTATTTTGACGCGACCGTGAGCGCTCGCTCGCAAAATCGCACGAAGTTGCTCCAAAAAGATTGCCGGATTTCGCAAGCAATACCGAATAGCCCGAAAACCCATGAATGGATTTTCTTCCTTTTCTCGCCCGCTCGAATCCAAAATCTTATCNCCGCCCAAGTCGAGAGTTCTTATGGTAACCGGCAGGGAATTGGCAGATTCAATAACCTGTTTATACTCTTCGTACTGGATCTCCTCTGAAGGAATCTCATTTTTCCTAAGAAAAAGGGATTCAGTTCGAAAAAGTCCAACCCCCTGACAACCCGACTTAATGCCTCGATCAACTTCCTCCGAAGAATCAGCGTTCGCTAATAAGACAAAACCGTGACCATCTTTAGTTTGGGCCGGAAGATGAGCTTGCTCTTCAAGAAGATCCTTTATCTTCTTCCGACGAAGCCCCACTTTCCCGTACCTAAACAGTGTGGTTTCCACAGGATTAATGATGGCAATTCCCTCAAAGCCATCGATCAGCAAGGTATCTCCCTCGGATAGTTTTGCCGTCAATTCCCGTAAACCAACAACTGCAGGGACTCCACTCGCCCGAGCCATGATGACGGCATGGCTGGTTTTCCCTCCAGATTCGGTTGCAATACCAAGTACCTTCGAACGGTCCAAGGATGCGGTGTCAGAAGGAGTCAAATCTTCCGAAACCAAAATTCTTGGTTCCGCAAAAAACGCGGTACCCGCAGCCGTAGCACCAACCAAGTTTCTTAACAATCTTCTTGAAATATCTTGTAAGTCACTGGCCCGTTCGCGAAGGTACTCGTCTTTCAATTGATTAAAATAGTCGTAGTACTTTTGGGATACACGGTGCAGGCATTGCTCCACATTATCGCCGGTCTTGTGAATCTCGCCCACGACNTCATCAATCAGTGCCTGATCCTCCAATACCAAAAGATGGGCATCAAAGATAGCAGCTTCCTTATCTCCAAGGTTTCTAGCTACGCTTTCTCGAACTTCGGTGATTTGATCATGGGTCTGCTTCAACGCATCTTTAAAACGAGCAATTTCGGAATCCTGCTCATCTTCGGCGACTTCATAACGAGGGACCTCTACCTCATCATGAAGAAAGCGGAAGACCTGACCATGCGAAACTCCAGGAGATGCAGCTATACCATACAAAACCATTTCACCAGACTTTGAGCGTTCTTCCTGCTTACTCATAAAATAACAAAAGGGGTATATTATGAACTAAATTTCGTCGATTTGGAATCATATTCTAACACGCACCTCAACGGATGTAACTCTTAAAGGTGATTGCCTCATTTCCCCATGCTCGTCGAATACGGGATTGAAAGACCTGCCATGGCACTTGACCGCCCACGATACAAAAACAACATGAACCACTTCCGGAAATCATGGGGCGAAGCCCAAAATCATCGGCGAGCTCATCAAAAAGGGGAACGAAGTACCCGTGCTTTTTAAAAACTGGTTGATCTAAGGTATTACTCAAAAAACATTCGAGCGAAATTTCTCCTTTCAACCAGGAGTCAATATGCTTGCTCGCCTGCTTTTTTGAGCAGTAATTCTCCTCATCGGAGGCAAGATCCGAATAAATTTCTGCAGTGGGAAAGCCAATGGGTGGTTTGAACANAAAGATTTCCCTTCCCCGAAACCCCTGTGTGAACGGGGATTCGATCTCTTCGACTAACTCCCCCCTGCCTTGGGCCAAACAAAAGCCATCGGATAAAAAACTTGGGCAATCAGAGCCCAATTGAGCACTCAGCTTCAATAATGTTTCATCACCCAAACTTCCTTCCATAAAACGATTCAATGCTTGCAAAGTAGCCACCGCATTCGAACTTCCTCCGCCCAATCCAGCTTCTTGTGGAATTCTTTTTGTAATTTCAATTCTAACTCCAAAATCAAGCCCGGTTTCCTCCCTCCATAAATCAACCGCTTTAGCTGCCAGATTTTGCCGACCATTTAGATTTTCCGCTCCTGAGCAAAAGCAGCTCACNTCTCCGTTCTTGTTTGTCCTTTCCAAGGAAACCAAATCATGCAATTGAATCTTAGCTAAAACNGAAANAAGATCATGNAACCCATCCTTTCTTTTACCAGTCACAGCAAGAAANAAATTGATCTTTGCCCACGAAGGCACGCATACCTTTCTGACTGCCTCAAGTATTTTCATTTTATTCNCTTACACATAAAACATTCTTTTCTCTTTTGTGCGATTCGAAAGAATTGAATTGGCTAGAAGCGATAGGAACGCATGATGTGAATGGTGTCGAATTCCCCACCAGAAATCATTCTCGCCTTGGATGTGGAGAGTCGCTCCAAGGCCAGGTCAATCCTTAAAGCCACCGGAGAGCAACTCAAGTGGGTCAAAGTAGGCTTGCAATCCTACCTNCGTGATGGCCCTGACTTGCTAAGCGAAATTGCAGGAATGGGGAAGAGAATCTTTTTGGACTTAAAACTTCACGATATTCCCAACACCATGTCCAAAGCCTTGGAAAGCTTATCATCTCTCCCTATCGATATGCTTACCGTTCATGCGACAGCCGGACCGGATGCCTTGTCCAAATGCTCCAAGGAAGCGAAAACGATGATGCCGGAAGTCACTTTGCTTGCCGTNACGGTGCTNACCTCGATGGACAAAGGAAACCTTTCTGCCATTGGAGTTGATTCTCCAGTTGAGGAGCAAGTCATCAANNTGGCAACCCTTGCATCTGAATCTGGAATCGGTGGCGTTGTCTGCTCTCCCTTGGAGTTGGAAATACTTCGACCCGCTTTACCACCAGAGACTAAATTGGTGACTCCNGGCATTCGTCCGAGTGGNTCGGATCATGGGGATCAAAAAAGAATTATGACTCCCTCCCAAGCTCACCGGGCAGGTGCGGACTACTTGGTCATCGGNAGNCCCATATTGGCGGCTCCNGAACCATCCGATGCTCTTGCAAAAATCATCGGGGAAATGGGGTAGANNCATCTTATAAGTATGCACGGAGTTTTACTACTGGCCGCGGGTAGCGGAAGAAGGATGGCAGGGGAAGTCCCAGACAAACTTCTTCACGAAATGGGAAGCACAAACTCCTTCAGGCTTTCCTGTGAAGCTTTCCTAAATTGTCAAACTATCGGCCATTTCGTAGTGGTTTATCGAGATAACGAACAAAGGAAAAGNCTAGAACAAGANTTTTCCCTAGCCTGTGTAAATGTGCAAAGAACTGTNAAGCCCACCTTTGTNTTAGGAGGAAAAGAACGCAAGGATTCGGTTTTGAATGGACTATATAAATTACCGGATGACTGCCTTTTTGTTCAGGTGCATGATTGTGCGAGACCGTTAATCCGAACTTCAACGATTTCCACTCTCTCCGAAAAGGTCTTGCGCACAAATTCAATCGCCGTTGCCCGGCCAGTCAGGGATACCGTACGAAGAATTGCAATCTCGAACGACTCAGACCCCGAAGAACCCCAAAACACCAAAACCATCGACCGTTCTCAACTATGGATGATGGAAACCCCACAAGTTTGCCGGAAGGACTTACTGCTTAAAGGCTTGATCTTAGCTCAAAAAAACAAGGTTGAAGTAACCGATGAAATCTCCGCACTTGAGCTCATCGGAGAAAAATCAATTTTACATGATCCCGGCTACGCAAATCCTAAAATTACTACTTTCGAAGACTACGAATACCTGAGATTTCTTATTAAAAATGAAAATGACACCCTTTAGAATTGGACATGGATATGACCTTCACCGATTAGCCGAAGGCAGGAAACTCATCTTGGGTGGGGTGGAAATCAATCACGACCGTGGACTGATCGGTCATTCGGACGCGGATTGCCTGATACATGCTTTGGCCGATTCCATGTTCGGTGCATTGGCTTTACCTGACATTGGACACCACTTTCCTGATGACGATCCCACCTGCAAAGATATGGATTCTCAGGTTATTTTAGAAAAGGCTGCAAAGGAATGCAAAGCGGCAAAGTATGGGATTGCAAACATCGACCTTACTCTTGTCGCAGAAGAACCAAAACTCTCTCCACACCTCGAAAAAATCAGGAATAATCTATCTCAAATTCTTTTGATTGACGCTTATCAAATAGGGCTCAAAGCCACTACCAATGAGTCGATTGGGTACATTGGCAGAAAGGAAGCGATTGCGGCCTTTTCCGTCTGCCTTTTGCAGAAGGAAGATTAGGAAACGGGACAAATCTGATCAGCCTCGAAAAATCGGTTGATCTCCGCTAATGCGGAATCAGGACCATCCGATGCATGAACTACATTTTTCATTCTGTCAGTACCCAAATCCCCACGGATTGTGCCACTTGGTGCAGTGGTGGAATCAGTGGGCCCAAGCAGATCTCTTACTCCTTGAATCACATTTTCTCCTTCAAGGATTAATGCCATGACTGGGCGTGAGCTCATAAATGCAGCAATGTCAGGGAAAAAAGGCAAGTGCGCAACATGGGCATAATGTTCTTGAAGCAACTGGTCGTCGAGTTGGATCATTTTACTCGCCAAAATGGAATAGCCTTGGTTTTCGAAACGACTAATNACTTGGCCGGCCAGTCTATTCTCCATACAATCAGGTTTAAGNAGTATAAGGGATCTTTGCATAAAANANGNGNTGAGGGAGGGAAAGGAGAAAAAGACTAGGAATCCTTTTCTTGGTCTTTATCTTCGGAGGAAGAAACTGAAATCTTATCTTTTCCCTTAGTTTGTTCAAAGCACAATCCTTTCTCTTCATCTTCGGAAAGAATGACTTTAATGGGCTTGGATTTTCTAATGTTACCCGCAAGCAACGCTTCCGCCAAGTTGTCTTCCAAATACTTTTCGACAGCCCGGCGCAAGGGGCGTGCACCCAACTTTTCATCGTATCCATTTTCAATGAGAAANTCCTTGGCTTCTTCCGAAACTTCCAATTTGAGTTTTTTGTCACGGAGTCTTTCGGAAACCTTATCTAATTCCAATTCGACAATGGATTTCATGCTCTCCTTCGCTAAAGGACGGAAAATAACAATTTCAGTCAGGCGGTTCAAAAATTCGGGTTTGAACGACTTTTTGGCCTCGTCCATTATTTTACCCTTGATGTTTTCGAAATCCTGATCAGCATCGCCAATGGAAAAGCCCATCGAAGTACTACGCTGTAGAATGTGAGCACCCACATTGGAAGTCATGATTAGGATGGTGTTACGGAAATCAACTTTTCTTCCGAGNCTGTCAGTCAAACGACCATCCTCTAAGATTTGAAGAAGAATTTGAGCAACATCTGGGTGAGCTTTCTCAATTTCATCAAACAAAATCACTGCATAGGGCTTGCGACGAATCGCTTCGGTTAACTGACCGCCTTCTTCATAACCAACATATCCTGGAGGAGAACCAATCATGCGCGAAACCGCATGCTTCTCCATGTACTCGGACATATCAATTTGGATGAGAGATTCTTGGTCTCCAAAAATGCGTTCCGCCAAAATTTTAGCCAAATGCGTTTTGCCCACTCCTGTTGGGCCCAAAAACATAAAAGAACCGATGGGTCTTTTGGGATCTTTCAGATCAGCACGGGATCGNCGTAAAGCTTTTGCTACTACTTCAGTTGCAAAATCTTGACCAACAATGTGCTCACGCAAATCTTGTTCGAGCTTGAGGAGTTTTTTGGATTCCTTGGCCTCCATCCGATTCAGGGGAATGCCCGTCCAATCCGCAACTACTTGAAGCATGTCGTCTTCATCCACAGATGCTCGTTTTTCATCTCTGGATTTCTTCCACTTTTCGAGTACTCTTTCACGCTTAGCCCGCAATTTCTTTTCTTTATCCCGGGCTTCGGCTGCCTCCTCGAAATTTTGATCGGAAATGGCTGACTCCTTCAAGGCACAGACTTCTTTTATTTCATCCGACAAATCTTCGATTTCGGGTGGTCTCTTCAGGGATTCCATCCTAGACCTTGCTCCAGCTTCATCTACTGCATCAATCGCTTTGTCGGGAAGATACTTTCCCGTAACATAACGGTCAGTGAGTTTAGCAGCAGCTTCCAAAGCCTTATCAGTAAAATTAACATTGTGATGCTCTTCGTACTTNGGGCGAATCCCCTTGAGNATCAAAACCGTATCCTCCACAGAAGGAGCNTCCACTTTGACTGACTGGAACCTACGATCAAGTGCTGAATCTTTCTCGATGTACTTGCGATACTCGGCTAGGGTGGTCGCACCGATACATTGAAGTTCTCCACGACTCAATGCAGGCTTAAAAATATTAGAAGCATCCATCGCTCCCTCCGCAGCTCCAGCACCCACAATTGTGTGCAATTCATCGATGAAAATGATAATGTTCTTCGCCTTCTTGAGCTCATCCATTACCGCCTTGATTCTTTCCTCGAATTGCCCTCGGTATTTAGTGCCGGCGACCATTAGAGCAAGGTCTAAAGTAACGACTTTCTTATCAAGGAGGTTTTCAGGGACCATCCCGCCCGCAATCTGTTGGGCTAAGCCCTCAACAATGGCAGTTTTCCCAACACCAGCCTCACCGATAAGTACTGGGTTATTTTTGGTCCTTCTGCACAAGACTTGAGTCATTCTCCGAATTTCCGCTTCACGACCAACCACTGGATCCATCTCACCATTCTTGGCAATCTCAGTAAGGTCTCGCCCAAAAGCCTTAAGAGCGGGGGTTTTAACATCTTTGCCTTTGTCCTCAGACTCTCCTCCTCCGACAACCGAAGATTCGGTTTCTTCGGAAGATGAGAAATTCGGATCCAACTCGGATAAAATTTCATTCCGGCAACGGTCTACATCTATATCAAGGGATTTCAGAACTCGTGCGGCAACGCCCTCTCCTTCCCTGAGCAAACCCAAAAGAATGTGTTCCGTGCCAACATAGCTGTGATTGAGTCCCTTGGCTTCCTTACCGGCTAGTGCCAAAACTTTTTTAACACGCGGGGTGTAAGGAACATTTCCGGAAGGCTTCGCTTCCGGTCCCAATCCGACTTGCTCGTCAACTGCCTGCCTAACCGTATCTAAATCAAGTCCCATCTTCTGCAAAACATTCACTGCGACTCCTTGACCCAAATTAATTAGGCCTAGGAGCAAATGTTCCGTCCCCACGTAATTGTGATGGAAACGGTCCGCTTCCTTTCTTGCAAGTGCGAGCACCTGTTGGGCTCGTGGCGTAAAATTGCTCATCGGTTCAGACATACTTATTTTATAGTTTGGTTATGCATGAAAGTCAACTTGCTCCATCGGGGTTAATGAGAGGAGCACGCACAAATTCTTTCCTTAGCAANTCCGCTCTAAGATGGTCGCGATCAGCAGGATCAACCTGTTTACCGGCAGCAAGTTGGACATGCCCGGGTTGTACCTCGATGAACATACGGTCGGCCAACGCTCTGTACTTCTCCGGCATCATCTTGAAATCAGCAGCCAAACGAATCAGCGATAGATGATCCATCGCTTCGGAACTTTGGATGAGATAACAGGTCTTAAGGTTACCGACTGCCCGGCTAATCTTATCCACCAAACGATGGCGGTCATCCTGAAGAAGTTTTTCACGGGCGAAATTTTCCTGCCTGACTATGTTCCCAAGCGTGTTGTTCAAACGATCAATGATCGCAGCCTCGGATTCGCCGAGAGTTTGCTGATTGGAAATCTGAAAGATACTCCCATTTGCATCGGAGCCCTCTCCAAATAAACCGCGAACCGCAATCCCCAACTGATTGACTGCATTAATCACCTTGTCCATGTTCTTGGACATAACCAATCCGGGCAAATGCATCATAACAGAGGCTCTCATCCCCGTACCCAGATTTGTCGGGCAAGCGGTTAAAAACCCCAAGTCTCCATCAAAGGCATAACTCACCGCCGAATCGATCCCAGTGTCTAATTCGTCGGCTCTTTTCCAGACACTCCCAAAATCCAAGCCCGGACGTAAGACCTGAATCCGAAGATGATCTTCTTCNTTAATCATGATGCAGCAATTTCGGTCTTGCGTNAGCACGATGCCCGATCCTTCCTCAACTTGAGAAAGTTCAGGACTGATCAAATGTTTTTCAACGAGAATCTGACGGTCCAATTCACTCAGGTCATCCACCTCGACGGACATAGAATCATTCANCCCTTTNATTCCATTCATCGCCTCCATACATTTGGACAAAACGGCACGTTTCTGAGACGTTTCGGCACGACCCGGAAAGGGAAATTCTTTGAGGTTACGAGCTAGGCGAATCCTCGTACTTAAAGTAACCGGAATTGATTTTGGCCCCTTTTTTGAAGCCCCCTCCCCACTGAAAATGTCATGAAACATTATTAATCAGAAGCTTGAGAGAGGGTTTCCAANTCCTTTTCCATGCCCTTGATGCGGTCACGCAATTCTGCAGCCTTTTCAAAGTCCTCGGTCTCGACTGCATGGTTCAATTGTTTTTTCAAGTCATTCATNTCCCGATCAAAATCGATGCGAACTTCAGCGCCTGCAGGCGCTTTACCAAAATGCTTGATTCCCGCATGCATCCCGTCCAGCAGAGGGTCCAAGACGGGTCTAAAGACATGATAGCACGCCTCACAACCAAACCTCCCCCCTTTTTTAAATTCCTGATGCGTGGTTCCACAACTCTCGCAAACCATGGTGTTTGCGGAAGCGTCCCCAATCAAATCATCCTTGTCCATTAAGGATCCAATGGAGAGATTCTCAGGGTTTGTAACTCCCTTAGCTTGAGCACAGCTTTCGCACAAATCCATCTTGTGCATCTGACCGTTGAGGATTTGAGTCAAATGAACAGTCGCTTGTTTATCGCAGTGATGGCATTTCATGGAATTAAGAAGGTTGAAATAGATAAATTAGTGGATGCTTTACGGAAAGACAACGCAGATGACGCGCCAAGTCGAAAAAAGACAAAAGGATGACAAAATTCAAAGTTTCTTTCCATCCACCCGCACCTTTTCCCGAAACTTGGAAATCAAACTCTTCGTCACCTCCCCCGGTTTCCCATCGCCGATGGTTCGATGATCCACNTCCACGCAGGGAATCACCTCCGCTGCCGTGCCNGTAAGGAAGCATTCNTCCGCGGTCCAAAGATCATAACGGGTCAAGGCTTGTTCCTTCAGGTCACANCCCATCTCCACAGCCAANTCCATCACCGCTCCACGGGTGATTCCGCGAAGTGAACCGGCATCCAAAGGTGGGGTAAAAACCGTGCCCTTGCTTACGATAAATACATTGTCCCCCGTGCATTCAGCAATTTCACCTTTGTCATTAAGCATTAATGCCTCCAAAAAACCGACCTTCTTCGCTTCGATCTTGGCCAGAATATTGTTTAAGTAATTNAGGCTTTTCACCGCTGGGGGCAAAGCCGAAGCATTAATTCTNCGAGTCGGNACGGAAATGATCTTNAGTCCGTTCTCGTAAAGTTCTTCAGGATATAACTGAATATCATCGGCGATGATGATGACATTGGGTGGACCACATCCGTCCGGGGTAAGCCCCAAATGCCCCGGTCCGCGTGTCACAACCAACCGAACATAGCCGTCGGATAAATCGTTGCGCCTGCAGGTTTCGCACACTGCCTCCGCAAATTCCGCCCGACTCATAGGTAAATCAAGCAAGATTGCCTTGGCGGAAAACTCCAATCTCTCCAAGTGCTCGTCCAACTTGAACACACAATTGTCATAGATACGGATTCCCTCAAAGACTCCGTCTCCGTATAACAAACCATGATCGAAAACGGACACTTTGGCATCCGCCTTATCGACAAATTCTCCGTTTAGGTAAATTTTCATCCTTCCCTTAGCCTTATGAACAAAAGTCGAGCTTTTGGCGAGCGCCAAGAAAAAACTTTATTCACCTATTCGCAATCAGGTTTTCCACCACCGAAGGATCGGCCAAAGTCGAAACATCTCCGATTTGATCGGTTTCATCGGTGGCGATCTTTCGAAGAATCCTCCGCATGATTTTTCCTGATCTTGTTTTTGGAAGCGCAGGTGCCCAGTGAATCACATCCGGAGTGGCGATTGGTCCAATCACCGAACGAACCTGCTGCCTTAACTCTCCACGCAATTCCTCGGTGTATTCCACGCCCGCATTCAGGGTGACATACGCATAAATACCCTCCCCCTTGACTTCGTGAGGAAAACCGACCACAGCGGACTCCGCCACTTTCTCGTGAGCGACCAATGCGCTTTCCACCTCCGCGGTGCCCATTCGATGCCCCGAGACATTGATCACATCATCCACCCGTCCGGTAATCCAGTAGTAGCCGTCCTCATCCCTCCGACATCCATCTCCGGTGAAATANTATCCCTTGTATTGATCGAAATAGGTTTCCTCGAACCGTTTGTGATCCCCGTAAATCGTACGCATCTGTCCCGGCCAGGGNGCTTCCATCGCCAAAATTCCGCTGACCTCATTTCCTTCAATAATTTCTCCGGTTTGAGGCTCCAAAATAACCGGTTTTACCCCGAAAAAGGGAAAGGTCGCCGAACCCGGCTTCAACNGAGTCGCACCCGGCAAGGGGGTAATGAGGATGCCTCCCGTTTCNGTCTGCCACCAAGTGTCCACGATCGGACATCTTTTTTTCCCGGCGTTCCGGTGATACCATCGCCAGGCCTCGGGGTTGATCGGCTCCCCCACACTACCGAGGATTCTCAAACTCGGCATATCGTATTTGCCTGGCCACTCCTCGCCGGCCGCCGCAATCGCCCGGATTGCGGTGGGAGCGGTGTAAAACTGGTTCACTTTCCACTTCTCAATCACCTGCCAGTAACGGTCGGGATTCGGATAAGTNGGAATGCTTTCGAACATGGTGGTGGTCGCCCCATTGGCAAGCGGACCGTANACAATGTAGGAATGCCCGGTNATCCAGCCAATGTCNGCAGCGCAGAAGTAAACATCGTCNTCCTGATAATCAAAAACATATTTGTGCGTGGTGGCGGTGTACACCATGTATCCACCGGAGGTATGCATTACACCCTTTGGTTTTCCGGTCGAACCGGAGGTATAGAGCACAAACAACGGGTCTTCCGCGTCCATTTCCTCACAGGGGCAATCCGCTGACACCCCGGCCATCGCCTCGTCCCACCACAAATCCCGGCCTTCCTGCATCTCACAGGCAATTCCGGAATCCTCCCCGACTCGGCCCACCACCACACAGGTGTCGACCGGTTCTCCCATACGCTCCGAGGCGCTCGCCATTGCCTGATCCGCGTTGGGTTTCATGGGAATCGCCTTGGCCCCGCGAAAGGTTCCATTGGCGGTGATCAAAGTTTTGCAGTTCGAATCCACGATCCGATCGGCCAAGGCCTCAGCGGAAAATCCTCCGAAAACCACCGAATGCACNGCCCCAATTCGGGCACAGGCAAGCATGGCCACCGCNGCTTCCGGAACCATNGGCATGTAAATCGATACCCGGTCGCCNTTCTGGACGCCCCGGCTTTTTAAGACATTGGCAAATTTCGAAACNCGTTCATGCAAATCACGATAAGAAATCTCCGCATCCTCTCCCGGTTCGTTCCCCTCCCAGATGATGGCTGTCTTATCAGCCCNGGTCTGCAANTGTCGATCTACGCAATTATAACAGACATTGGTCTTTGCACCCTTGAACCATTCGATGGCAATCGGACCTTGGCGTCGGTCGTAGTTGTATCCCCGAACCTCATCCCATTTTGAATACCAATGAAAATCCTCCGCCACTTCCGACCAAAAACCATCGGGATCCTCAATACTCCTTTGATACATGGTCTGATAGTCTTCCATGCTCTTCAAGTGAGCATTCTCAGATATGGAGGATGGAGGCGGCACAAGATCGTTCGAATCAGTCATAAGGCAAAAGGTAAGGGGGGATTATTTCGTAAAATTTTGAAGTTAGAAAATTGCCCCCAGCTTGTCGATGTGCTTTTCATGGAACTTGTCTGATGCTCACCTCCGAACTCCATTACGAACTTCCATCCGACCGGATCGCCCAATCGCCCTGCGCAAAAAGGGATGAATCCCGCTTGCTGGTCTACCGGCGCTCGGATCATTCGATCGCCCACCATCTCTTTCACGAACTGCCCGACCTTCTTCCTCCCAAACTTTCGATCCTGAGGAACGATGTATCGGTATTGAAAGCCCGCCTCCCCGGGCAACGCCCGACCGGTGGAGCGGTGGAATGCCTTCTCCTTCGCCCCGCTGACCCGCCCGGATCCACCTGGCGATGCCTCCTCAAACCGGGAGCCAAGACCGCCAAGGCCGGCACCTTCGGACAGGATGGGGAATATTCCGCAAAAGTCATCGAAAGCCTCCCATCCGGAGAGTATCTCATTTCCTTCGATCTTCCCAAAGACTCGGACCCACGCGCTTTAGCTGAGCGGATCGGTGCCCTCCCCCTCCCTCCCTATGTCCGCCGACCCGCCGANTCCGCGGATGAGCAACGCTACCAGACNGTNTANGCCGANGANAGCAAACGGTCCGCAGTGGCNGCTCCCACCGCCGGTCTNCACTTCACNCNNNAANTCNTGAATCGNTTGCAAANCGANGGGCANAANNTNTTNGACCTTACCCTATCGGTTGGNTTGGGANCCTTCCGTCCGATCGAGACCGAAAAGGTGGAGGATCACCCCATGCATGCNGAAGAATATTTCCTCACTCCCGAGACCAAAGGAGTTCTGAGGGACAACTCGGTCCGCAGGCTCGCAATCGGGACCACCTGCGTGCGGGCCACCGAACACTATTTGGGCAAAGAGGATTTGCGCCCTAGGGAATCGACCCAGGCCGAA
>NHCT01000046.1 GCA_002167605.1 Verrucomicrobia bacterium TMED40
AATCGGATCCATAACTTTTTCGATTTCAGGAGGAAGTGAATAATGACCGATGCAAACAAGTTTATCCTTTTCGCGGTAAGGTTCCACCTGTGCGATTTCCTGATGACTGGGTGCCTGGTCCCAAACATTCGGATACATGGGTGAATACAGGCATTCAGCAAAGGACTTACCTTCCAAATTTTTCCACCACTTCACTCTGCCTTTCTCTCGTGGAAGATCGAAACGGTCCCGAAGAATGGGATTAAGGGGAAGCCTCACTTTAATACCGCTGAGAATGTTTTGAACCGCTTTTCTTTCCGCGTTTTCTTTATCCAAGGTTCTTTTTACGAAAGAGTCGTCGTTGGCCTGGGATTCTTTCAGTACTTGAATCGAGGAATAATGCCAGGCGGCGTGGACTGATCGTAAGGTGGCGGTTTCCAAAAAAAGGGGAAGAGTCCGAATCCATGGAAGGTAGCGATTGAAACGCTCATCATCCAAAGGCTTTTGTGCTACACTTCTTTGAATCAACCGGAATTCATGATTCCCCAAAATGATCAGAGCGGTTCCGTTTTCATGTAGACGGCGTGCGGTTTCCAAGACCCCAATCGAATCGGGCCCTCGATTGATCAAGTCCCCAACCAACAGAATTCTCCTGCCCAATGGATGGGTAAACGAATCTCCATCCGCTTGGTAACCGAGGAGCTCAAGCATTCGCAAAAAGAGACGGGAGTGCCCGTGAAGATCTCCGATGACATCGATTCCGTGTTCAGAAGATTGTTCCATTCCACATACTTTTCCGAAAAGCGACGCAGGAAATCAAGTTTTCTCGTGTTTACCCAACAGGAATCTTTTCGTAGAAGAGGGTATATGATTGGATCTTCCTCTACCGAAAGTACTGATAAAGGATTTGCCGAATTCGAAGTTTCCTCGAAGGAGGGACCTCGCGTGGGCACTCTTGGCTTGCCTGGTGGAGCGGTCCCAACCCCGGTCTTTATGCCCGTCGGCACACAAGCCACGGTGAAGGGTATCCTGCCCAGAGATTTGACCGATGAGGTACGCTGTCCAATCATTCTGGGCAACACTTATCATTTGAATTTGAGACCGGGGTTAGAAGTGATTGCTCAAGCCGGTGGTTTGGCAAAGTTCATGAACTGGCAGGGCCCGGTGCTCACCGATAGCGGAGGTTTTCAGGTTTTCAGTTTGTCAAAACTAAGAAAAATTACCGATGAAGGGGTGCGGTTTCGTTCTCATCTAGACGGAAGTGAAGTTTTTCTTGGTCCTAAGGAAGCGGTTGGTATACAGGATGGATTGAAGTCCGACATAGCCATGTGCTTGGACGAGTGTCCGGCAGCGGATGCTTCCAGGGAGGAAATTGAGCACGCGGTCAAGCGTACGACTTTGTGGGCCAGGCTTTGCCTAGATGAATGGCATCGCAGAAAAGCGGATCAATCGGGAAGAAAACTTTTTGGAATCGTACAGGGCGGTCGTTTCAGAGATTTACGTATGCGTTCGGCGGAAGAACTCATCGAAATGGATTTCCCGGGGTATGCGATTGGGGGCGTCAGTGTAGGAGAGACCGAAGAGGAAATGCTTGAGCAAGTCGAATGGACGACTCAGGTCCTACCCGAGGACAAGCCCCGTTATGTTATGGGGGTAGGAACGCCGGTTCAGTTGTTGAAGATGATCGGCTTAGGGGTGGATATGTTTGACTGTGTCTTGCCCAGTCGCGCGGCCAGGCATGGCACCGCATACACTCGACAGGGTAAGTTGAATATCAGGAACGAACGATTTCGGGATGATCTTTCACCCTTGGAGGCAGATGGAGACTGTTATGTTTCGCGGGAATTTTCCAAGTCCTACCTCCGGCATCTTTTCATGACTAAGGAATCCTTGGGTGGGGTCCTGCTTACTATGCACAACTTGAGGTTTTTCGTGCGGTTGATGGAAGAGGCACGCATGCATATTGCAAAGGGAACCTTTGCGGATTGGTCAAGGATCTGGATCGAGACCTTTAGCCAAGGGTCGGACTAAAAAAAAGCCGAGCTAGCTCGGCTTTTTAAAAGAGTTGTGAGGTGAGTTACTTGGAAGGAGCTTTCAATTCATCGTCCTTAGGACCTGCATCCTTGGGGGCGGTGCCTTTCCATTCGCAAACATAGCCTTTCACTTTCCCNGAGAAATCGGTGGTGTCTGCCCATTTTCCNGTTTTTCCGTCCAGNACAAGAAAGTTGTGGCCCGATGCTNCGGAAGGTTGCCCTTCGTTCCAATGCTTGAATTTGAAGTCATCTCCGTTGTCCCATGTCCAGGTGCCTTCCTCAAATTCGTCGGTGCCTCCGAGCCAAATCACATGATCTTTGGCAATGCGTCGTACGAATTCGTTTTCCAAAGCGTCACTAATTACAACCAACTCGCCACCAATATCATCACAGGCAAATTTGGCTTCCCACCATGTGCTGTTAGTGTCCAAAAAGGCTTTGTAGTGATTTCCGCGAAAAGCAACAGCGTCCTTGGCGGGTTCCACCTTGTCAGCTAATAAACCGTGGCAGGCAAGGGCGGTGAGTGAAAAGAGAATGGTTTTAAGTAAGTTATTTTTCATATGCTTAGAATATTCATAGAGCTGTAATCGGATTGCGCAATAAATTTTCAGGCAATATTCAAACAAATTAAAAAAGGCCTTTGGGCTTATGCTTGACTCGACCTTTTCAATGCAACAGGGTCGACGCTTGCAAATTTTGCAAACCAAGGTCGGGCCGTAGCGCAGTCTGGTAGCGCACTACGCTGGGGGTGTAGGGGTCGTGAGTTCAAATCTCACCGGCCCGACCAATTTTTTTAATCACCAATCCTGAATGCTCGTATAGATGGAGAAACCAATTATTAGTTGGCTCGGAACTGGAGTGATGGGAGAACCGATGGCTGGACACTTATTGAAGGCTGGTTATGACTTAAGGCTTTTTACCCGGACCCGGGGAAAGGCCGAGAAACTCTTGAAGATGGGTGCTCAGTGGGCGGACTCTCCGGGAGAAGCTGCGGAAGCAAGCGATGTGGTTTTTTCCATGCTCGGGTATCCAGAAGAAGTGGAGGAGGTTATGCTTGGGGAAAAAGGAGTAAGGGATTCTCTTAAGGAGGGTGGAGTTGTGGTTGATATGACCACTTCAAGTCCTGATCTCGCCATTCGTATTGCCCATGAAATGGAAAAGAAAAACAGTTTTGCCTTGGATGCTCCGGTGAGCGGAGGTGATGTGGGTGCGAACAATGCCAGCCTGGCAATCATGTGCGGAGGGCATCGCCCCGCGTTCGATCAGGTTTTATCCATCTTGGAAATATTGGGAAACCGGATTGAGTGGTTTGGGGAGGCAGGCAGCGGTCAGAGAGTGAAAATGGCTAATCAAATCCTGATCGCCTCCACCATGGTTGGAACCGTTGAATCTCTTTTGTATGCCCAACGATCAAGCTTAGACCTCAACCGGGTCATCGATTTGATCGGGCAGGGTGCGGCGGGTTGTTGGTCGCTGAATCAACTGGGGCCGCGGATGGTTCGTGGAGACTGGGCTCCGGGTTTTTACATCAAGCATTTCATCAAGGATATGGGAATTGCCATGGAGGATGCCAAACGCATGGGATTAGATTTGAAAGGCTTGGAGCTTGCCTTGAGCTTTTATGAGCTGGCGAAGAAGGAAAATTATTTGGAAGACGGAACCCAAGCCCTTTTCAAGGTTTTGGCCAAGATGAACCCTTAGGTTTTTGACGAGAAAAGAATGTTTTCAAAAGACAGGCATCTGATAAGATAATTTTCTTAATATAATTTATGGCTACTTTAATAACTGGAGGTGCAGGATTTCTTGGAAGTCATTTGTGCGAGCGTTTGCTCGGGCAAGGTGAGGAAGTCCTGTGCATGGATAACTTCTTCACGGGACGGCGAAAGAATGTTGCCCATCTAATGGCGAATCCGAATTTCGAATTGATGAGGCATGATGTGGTTGACCCGTTCAAGGTAGAGGTGGACCGAATCTACAACCTCGCTTGCCCCGCTTCTCCGGTCCACTACCAACACAACCCGATCAAAACGGTAAAGACCTCAGTCATGGGTGCGATTAACTGTTTGGGCCTCGCCAAACGGGTGGGTGCCAGAATCTTGCAAGCCTCCACTTCGGAGGTCTATGGGGATCCGGAAGTGCATCCTCAACCCGAAAGTTACCGTGGGAATGTGAACCCAATCGGATTACGAGCTTGTTACGATGAGGGTAAGCGTTGTGCGGAAACACTCTTTTTCGATTATCATCGAGAAAACTCTGTGGATATCCGAGTGGTCAGAATTTTCAACACCTATGGCCCCCGTATGCTTCCGAATGATGGCAGGGTGGTTTCTAATTTTATTGTGCAAGCCCTACGTGGTGAGGATTTAACGATCTACGGAGATGGTTCTCAAACCCGGTCCTTTTGTTTTGTTGATGATCTGATCGAGGCGATGATCAGGACGATGGAGCAAGATCAGACCGTTGGACCGGTAAACATCGGTAATCCGGTTGAGTTTACCATCCGAGAACTCGCGGAAAAAGTCCTGGGCAAGATAGAGGGGCCTTCAAAAATAGTGAAGGAAGACTTGCCCTCCGATGATCCGATGCAGCGCAAACCTGATATTTCTCTTGCCCAAAAAGTCTTGGGATGGACTCCGAACATTGAACTGAGCGAAGGATTGGATCGAACAATTCCTTATTTTCGCCAATGCCTAGGCTTGTGACATTACATTTCTCCTCATGAACCCAACTGCTCCATTTAAATCGCTNCTGCAGTCTTTCAAAGGCAGGCAGCATCGTAAGTACATNAAGAAATGCGCACCCGTGGTGCGAAAAATCAACGAATTGGAGAAACAGCTCCAAAGCCTTTCTGAGGAAGAACTAAAAGCCAAGACCCGTGAGTTCATGGATCGAAGTAAGCAGGGGGAATCCTTGGAGGACTTGTTGCCGGAAGCCTTTGCGGTGGTTAAGAATGGTGCCCGGAGGTTGTGTGGAACGACGATATCGGTTTGCGATCAACCCCTCGATTGGGAAATGGTGCATTATGATGTTCAATTGATTGGAGGCATGGCTTTGCACGATCGTCATATTGCAGAAATGGCAACCGGAGAAGGGAAAACCTTGGTTTCGACCTGTCCCCTTTATCTCAATGCCCTCAGCGGTAAGAATTGCCAACTGGTGACGGTGAACGATTACCTTGCACGCAGAGATTCTCATTGGATGGGAGCCTTGTTCGAATTTTTGGGACTTACGGTTGGGTGTATTCAGAATAACATGCCTGCGGCCGAGCGCCGGGAGATGTACAAGCGTAACATCACCTATGGAACGGCTTCCGAGTTCGGTTTTGATTACCTGCGAGACAATGGCATGGCCACCTGCATCGAGGATCAGGTTCAGGAGGATCACTACTTCTGCATCATTGACGAAGCCGATTCAATCCTCATTGATGAAGCCCGGACTCCACTGATCATTTCCGGCCCGATGAGGGAAGACCATCCTCTCCCTTTCAATGACATGAAGCCACTGGTGACGAAGCTTTTCGATACCCAGTTGCGCCAATGTAACAAGTTGGCGGAAGAGGCCAAGAATGCATTCGCCAAGGATGACTTGGACGAAGATGGGGCGGACGAGGCAACTGCGAAGCTTTATCAGGTAAAGAGAGGTATGCCCACTCATCGTCAATTCATGAGAATGATGGAAGATGCGGCGATCCGTAAGCGTTTTGAGAAATTCGATTTGGAGATGAACTCGGATTACAACAAGGAACGGGCCCATTCCCTCAAGGAAACCCTTCATTATGTCATCGATGAAAAGAACCAACAAGCGGACTTGACCGAAAAGGGGCGCGGTTTGATTAGTCCCGGTGATCCCGAAGGTTTTGTCATTCCAGACCTTGCCACACTTTATGTTGAGATTGATCGCAAGTCGGATCGTTCGGATGAGGAAAAAAGAAGTGACCGGGAGGAGGCGGAGCGTGACTTTCAAGCTCGCAGTGAACGTATCCATACGGTTTCCCAATTACTTCGGGCATACGGACTTTACGAAAAGGACAAGCAATATGTCGTTCAAGGTGGCAAGGTGATGATTGTCGACGAGAACACGGGTCGTTTGATGCCTGGGCGCCGATGGAGCAATGGTCTCCACCAGGCAGTGGAAGCCAAGGAAGGTGTGGCGATTGAGAAAGAGACCAAGACATACGCCACCATTACCATTCAGAATTACTTCAGAATGTATGACAAACTGGCGGGGATGACGGGAACAGCGGAAACCGAAGCAGGTGAATTTCACGACATCTACCGCTTGGGCGTGATGGTCATTCCGACTCACCGGGATTGTGTTCGGAAAGATCTTAATGATTTGATGTTCAAAGGCCGAAGACAAAAATTTAATCAGGTTTTGGAGGACTTGACTGAAGCCAACCAAAAGGGCCAACCCGTCTTGATTGGTACTGCTTCGGTCGAATCGTCTGAGGTCTTCAGCCGTATGCTTAAGCGAGCCAATATTCGGCACACGGTGCTGAATGCGAAGTTCCACGAACGGGAGGCGGAAATCGTTGCCCAAGCTGGTCAGCGAGGAGCGGTGACGATTGCAACCAATATGGCGGGTCGAGGGACAGACATTAAACTGGGAGAGGGTGTTAAGGAACTGGGCGGACTTTTGGTGTTGGGTACGGAAAGACACGAGTCCCGAAGAATTGATCGTCAATTACGGGGAAGGTGTGCTCGTCAGGGCGATCCAGGAGCATCCCGTTTTTATGTATCACTCGAGGATGACCTGATGCGTTTGTTTGCCAATCAGGGTGCTCTTTCGAAAATGCTGGAGAAGTCGTTCGGAGACGATGAGGTCTTGGAGCACGGAACCTTGGATTGGTCGATTCAAAATGCCCAGAAAAAAGTGGAGCAACAAAATTATTCCATCCGAAAACGTTTGCTTCAATACGACGATGTTCTTAACCGCCAGCGTGAAATCGTTTATTCGATTCGTAATGATGCTCTATTGGAAGAGGATCCCGGGAAGATTCTTCTTGAGCTTGTAGAAGAAGAGGTAGACGAGAGGCTTGCCGGAATTTCACCTTCTGAATTCAAAGCCTCGAAGATCGAAGAGATGCCCGATTTGGAATCCTTTGTTTCCTCCTGGGTGAATGTAACTTTTCCTTTGTCGCTTCGCATAGAGGAACTTCTCGAAAAGGATGAAGCGGAAATTAAAGAGATCCTCTTGGATAAGATAAACACCGCGTACGAAGCAAAACGTAAATTGGAAAACCCCGAGCAGTTGCAAAGCTTGGAAAGGTATGTGGTGGTCAATGCGGCTGATCTTCATTGGCAGGATCACCTCACCGAGATGGAGGAATTGCGCCGGAGCGTAGGCTTGCGGGGCTATGGGCAAAAAGATCCATTGAGCGAGTATAAGAACGAGGCTTTTCGGGCATTTGAGGAAATGATGGGTACCATGCGTTCGGAGGTTTGTTCGGGGATGTTCCGTTCATCCACGAACCTTGCCGCTTTTGAGAATATGCTTTCTGCTTTATCGGATGTCGCCAAGACGACTGGGCCGGATGCGGCGGGCAGTAAAGGTTTCGATCGGTTTTCAGGGCCTTCGTCCGCGGCTCCTTCCATTCAATCGAATGAAGCTCCGGAAATCCCAAAGGTTGCGGTACCAGTGGTTCGTGACCAACCCAAGGTCGGACGTAATGATCCTTGCCCCTGCGGAAACGGTAAAAAGTATAAGAAATGCTGTGGTAAGGGCGTAGCTGCCTAAGGCTTCAAGGACTCAGCCAGGGTTCGCCATGCTTCGGGAGGAATTTGTTCGGGTCTAAGAGTGGTGGGCAAATCATTTTGGCTCAGCCAATCCAATAGTTTTTCCTGGATCTCCGGTTTTTCTTTTTTGGCCAGAGAGCCAATTTGCTTTCTTCTTTGGGTGAAAATTTTTCTAATCAGAGCCCGTGACCTATCGGAAAAGAGATAAGGTGTTTCCAATCGGTCCATCCGAATCAGAACAGAGTCAATCTTGGGTACGGGATGAAAGCATTGTCGGGATACGGAATGGGTGCCGTTGAGCNNAAAGGAACCATGCAAAAAAACGCTCAGGGCATTGAAGTTTTTTCCATTGGGTTGTGCCCACATTCGCTCAACTGCTTCCTTTTGNAACATTAGAACCATACGTTTTGGGATTTGACGAGTGGCTAGCAAGGCTTCCATCCATGCGGAGGAAATGGCATAAGGCAGGTTCGCCACCACCAAGTATTCCAGGCAATCCTGAGGAATCGTGCCCAACGGTTCTTTCACGGCATCACCCTGTATGAGTTGGAGTTGCCCTTGGTTGATTGAGGGAGCGAACCGTTCCCTAAGGTTTCCAGTCAGTTTCGCATCGAATTCGACTGCATGCACCCTCTGACCATGGTTCAGCAGTTCTTGAGTTAAGGTGCCTAAACCGGGGCCGACCTCAAGGACATCCATCCCTTCCCGTAACTCTGCCATGGCAATGGATTTTTGAACGATGTTTCCATCAATCAGAAAATTTTGCCCAAGTTTCTTCTTTGGGCGGTGGTCCAGTTTGAGCAGGAGTTCCCTGGTTGCGGACGGAGAAAGCGGCATCTCTTCGTATGAAAAAGGTAAGGCGTCCTCCCTTAGTCCTCTCCCTCCTGCTTAGCCTCCGCGATGAAGCTTTCGGGGTCTTCGGACTTCATGAGGGCTTCACCGCAGAGAATCGCATCGGCTCCCGCTTCTCTTACCCGCCAGGCATCTTCCGGCTCAAATATGCCGCTCTCACTGACTTTGATGATCTCATCCGGGATGAGCGGGAAAAGGTTTTCGGTGGTCGATAAATCGGTGGTGAATTTTCGAAGATCCCGGTTGTTAACGCCAAGAATTTTGGGCTCGAGCTTAAGGGCTCTTTCCAATTCTTGCTCTTCGTGAATTTCATAAAGACAATCGAGTCCGGCATGATCGGCGCAATTGCGCAGTTTCTTCAGTTCATCGTCATTAAGTGCCCGCACGATCAAAAGGATGGCTCGGGCACCCGCTTCCAATGCCTCTAAAACTTGAATGGGTTCCACCATGAAATCTTTTCTCAGGGTGGGGGTGTTTCTTTGGTGCTGCCGAAGAAAGTCATTCACTTCCCATAGATCTTCCAGTTTTCCACCGAAGTATTTCTCGTCCGTCAGGATGGACAGGGCATCGGCTCCCGCATTGCAGTAGGACCTGGCTTGTTCCGGGGCGGAAATTTCTTCGGCAATGATTCCAGCGGAAGGAGATTTTCTTTTGATTTCTGCAATCACCGAAAGTTCGTCGGTGGATAGAGCCTGCAAAAAAGAACCGCGTTCGCTCATTCGCTCACCGAGTTGAGTCAGTTCGCGTTCGCTGACCGGACGAGTTTGCGATGCAACCTCCCGGCGTTTCCAATCCATGATTTCCGATAATTTATCCATAGTAAAATTAATCCTAGGTGACCGCAGGGAATGAATTGCCAGTTGCGGACTCTTTAAACACAATGCGCGAGAGTGAGCGAAATTCAACGACTAAGAGAAATTGTGGCCCAACTTCGGGCACCCGGGGGCTGCCCCTGGGACCAAGAGCAAACCCACCAATCCTTGGCTCAATGCCTGATTGAAGAGGCCTCCGAGACACTTGAGGCCATTGACAACGAGGATTACCCGCTGATGGAGGAGGAATTGGGAGATCTTTTGCTTCAAGTGGTTTTTCATGCCTTATTGGCGGAAGAATCCTCCCAGTTTGACTTGGAGGATGTGGCTCGGGGAGTGAACCAGAAGTTGATTCGAAGGCACCCCCATGTTTTTGGAAATGAGGATGATCGCATGAAAACGGCCGAAGAGGTGATCGATCGGTGGGAGTCGATCAAGGCCCTTGAAAAAAAGGAAAAGGGCTTGCCTGAGAATACATTCTCCCTGTTTAAGGATTTGCCTCCGCGTTTGCCTGCGTTGCTCTTTGCCTATGATATTTACAAAAGGGTTCGCAAGGCCGGGCTTGAGCGAGAAGGAGATTGGGAGCAGGACATTGCTTCCCAAAGTAATGATTTGACCGATGAAGAAGCGGGGAAACGTCTCTTTGAAATCGTCGGTGCCTGTCGTGAAGCTGGAATTGATCCGGAATCTGCCCTGCGTCGTTTTGCTTCTTCTCAGGTTAGGAAGTTGGATTCTGAGTCGAAGGCAAAGAAAGGTTGAGGCAGGTAGGTGAAGCAATGGCTTGAAAGTATACTTGTTAAGAATCCGAAAGGTGAAGAACTTAAGTTCGAATGCGTGATCAAACGTTCCCCGAGGGTTCGGAGGCTGAATCTGCGGATGGTTCGCTCCGATCGCTTGACTTTAACCATTCCCCGGTGGGCATCCCTCGCCCGGGCAAAATCCTTTCTTTACGGGCAGGAAAATTGGTTGCNNAGAACATCCGCCGAATTCCCCGAAGAACAATCATTATCGAGCCACTTTACCAAGGGTGGGAAGCTCTGCCTCAACGAAATTCCCCTGAGCGTCGAATGGCGTAGTGTTCCGAATGCGTCTGTTCGAGATAACCAGTTGAACATGGATAAGGTACTCTTTGCGATTGACCCGCGGCAACCCATGGAAAGTTGCTTATTGGAGTCATGCATCGATTTGGGTAGGCAATTTTTACCGAGTAGGCTCGAGAGATGCATCGACCAGTGCGGACTTATTCCTGAAAAGATCCGTGTAGGAAACCAACGATCGCGCTGGGGTTCTTGTTCAAGCAAGGGTACGATCTCCTTGAACTGGAGGATCTTGCTACTTCCTTATAAATTGGGGGAATATGTTTTATTTCACGAACTTGCCCACCTCAGGGAAATGAATCATTCGAAGAGGTATTGGAGTTGCTTGGAAAAAATGATTCCTGATGCAAGAAATTTGGATCGTGAGCTATCCCGGATGGGGCGGCGATTGATCCGATTAGGCCACGAATATTAAGGGATTAACGGTGAGGACCCAATTCCCAAGCCGTTCGGCCTCCCATGGAGCGTAAATAGGGAAGGGCTGGCCCTTCATCCTCCGCGACATCGGCAGGAGTGATTCCTTCCGGTCCGTATCTTGGATTGATCTCCAGACCAAAAGAAAGGCCTTTGCGTAGGAGACTTTTCTTTCCTGAAAAAGCCGCCCCATGCATCAAGGTGTATCCATCCTTGGCGGAGATATGAGGGTCCGCTCCTTTGGAAAGAAGAAGGTCGACCATCTTTTCTTGGCCGGCCACCACTGCAATGAGGAGGGGCGTGGCTCCAAAAGCATCACGATCGTTTACCGAATGTCCTTTCTTTAGCAATTTCTCAACGACTTCATATTCGGCAAGACCTGCGGCGATATGCAGGGGGTGATTGTTAGGTACTCCAATCTCACGCAGGAGCCTAACAATTTCATGGTGTCCGCCTGCGGCAGCCAAATCAATCAGGTTGGTTCCATGTTGATCTTTCGCTTGGGGGTCGGCCGATAGGGCAAAGAGGATTTCCAGCAAGTCCTGCTCGCCGCGAAGGGCAGCGGTCATAGCAGGGGTTTCTCCTTCATCGGTGGCAGCATTGACATCCGCCCCATCTTCGAGAAGAACTTCAGCGACCGCCATGTTACGCCCCCAGGCGGCACTGTGGAGTGGGGTCGAATCATGGCGACCGCGGGCGTTCGGGTTGCCTCCGTTACGTAACAGATAGTCCACGAACCGAGCATTTCCCTTAAAGGCGGCATAATGGAGGGGGGTATGCCCGAACCGATCGTTGGCGTTTAATAAAGCACCGTTGGAGATTTCCAAGGCCAACGCGTTAAAATCGTCTCGGGCAATGGCTAAGTACAAGCCATCGTTTTTTCGATCAATGAGCTCCTGACCAAGGTGTTTGATCAAGACTTCCCAACCCTGCACATCCTTTTGCCTGAATTTTGCAGTGAAATCCAAATTTTTGTTTTTTGAGCATACGGAAAGGGAGGAAAATTCATCAATAAATTCGAGATTCTTAAGGTGGGTAAAAGATAGCGCCCCGGATTTTCTTAAGGAGTGAGTCATTGGTGGAATTGAAACATTCAATGCGAAATCGTGATGATTCAGAAAGTCTTTTCTGGTTGTGGATAGGGGAGTGATGGATCTACCTGCTTCGAGTTCTCTTTGAAAGTGCGGAGTCGAAAGCCAGAGAAATTGATCTTTCTGGAAAAGTTTTAGACCGTGAAGGTTCAAGAGTGCATCCAAAGAGTTGGCGGAGTTAAGACCAGAGAGCAATTGCTTAAGAGAAAACGGATTGGCAATGCGAGTGCCAAATGCAAAGGATGGATTGTACTCTAGGAGTGGGGCTCCTTCAGAAGTGGTGTAAGGTTTGGGGTCAAAAGGCCCGCTGATGAGCACAAAATCACCACTTGGGGCTTGCATGAGTTCGTTTGCGGAGGCGTCAAAGCCGGGGAGGGTGGAATCCTTGTCCATTCTCCCAGTCGTCAAGGTTCGAAGAAGATGATCTACGGTTTCATCCACCAGGTCTTTAATTTTGCCTTGGGAAAGGCTTAGTCGGGCAAGGAAGGGAGTGTCTCCTGGAATCGTATCAAGGACAGAAAGATGATCAACCGGGATGGATTCGGCTGAATCCGGCAAGGAATAATCGATGGCCTGAATTTTGAGAACCCCTTTCGTAGACACGGCATGCAAACCAACCGAACGATGCGTGAGGTTATCCATGAGGGGAAGAATAGTGTTAAGCCAAAAGTTCTGCGTTTTAGGGATAAACTTGTCAAAAGCACGAGCGAGCCCGGTTCCATCCAGATAAACGGAGCAATCGGAGCTTTGCTTGAAGTGCGTGACCAAGGGGGCAGGAATCTTTTCCAAGTTCGGTTTCCGGGGAAACGAGTCGAAAAGCTGATCCAAATGCATTTCGATGACTGCGGCATTCTTGCCTTGGGCTTGCGGGAGAAAACCTAAAACATAAAACGCTTTCCCTTTCCGTCCAATTTCATAGGGGAGTTCCGGTTTGCCGTAACGCAGGGATTTCCCGGGTTTCTTTTTCAAGCCTAGCGATTCGGCAATGGTTTTGATGGTCTGATCCAACCTGTCGGTCTCTGAGACTGATCCGATTAATCCAAAGGCGGGGGTGGGAGAATCCTTTTCGTCGAGTCTGGCAAACAATTGAAGAGGGGACCTTAGGTTGAGACCGCTTGCGTTTTCATCCAANAACAACTCATAAAAACCGGAATGATNGATGGCCCAATTTTGCAAAAGGGGGCTCCATACATCNCTTTTCCAAATACTTGACTTTTCCATGATGGTCTTGGCTTTAATGGAAAGAACCAAAAANGAATCAGGAGGAACACGTTGACTGGAAGCGGGAATGCCATNTGAGTGAGTCCCCAGGANGNAGGAAAACCCTACAAGTGTGACAAGAAAAGTCCTGCAAATTAAGATGGAATTTGTCATGATNAAGTAAACAAGCTAGTTTCAATGTTGGTCAGGTCAAATGATCTTTCCACTCATTTTTAGTAATTTTCATACAAGCTCAAATATTACATGTTCACTGGAATCGTTGAAAGCGTGGGAAAAGTTTTATCCTTAAACGAGGATAAGGATTCGTGGATCCTTCGCCTTTCCGTGCCTTTTCCTAATTCCGAGGGATTAGAAGAGGGGGCGAGCCTTTCCGTTAATGGATGTTGCCTAACTTTACGAGAAGAGGCTCATGGGGAGGCTTCCTTTGATTTGTTGGAAGAAACCCTGGAGCGGACTAATTTGGGCGATATACAAGCCGGGTCCTTGGTCAACCTCGAGCGTTCTCTCTGTGCAAACGCCCGACTGGGTGGTCACTTTGTGTCCGGGCACATTGACGCTTGTGGTGAAATCGAAGTTTTTGAGGAAAGAGGNAAAAATTTATACCTGCAGGTTGGAATTCCTGAAGAGTATTCGCGATATCTCGTAGANAAGGGGTGTATTGCCTTGGATGGTTGTTCGCTTACTGTTTGTGATGTCTCCGAGTCTTCATTTGCAGTNTGGTTAATTCCCCACACCATTGCCAAAACCAGCCTGGTTGATCGAAAGGTGGGTAACAGGGTCAATCTTGAATTTGATTTACTGGCNAAGTATGTCGAAAAACTTTCCGTTCCAATATTGAGCTAAGTCACCATGAATCCCAATTTGGTCGAAGACACCCATGCCCTGCTTCTGGAGCTTAAGAGATTGAGGTCGGAAGGNGTGCGGGAGATTTACATTGAAGAGGACTCTATTCGGGNTCTGGAAGATGCTTTCCCTTCTTCAACTCCAATAGCTCAACCGATCGAAGCCAAGAAAGATGNAATTCCGAACCTCAGCAGCTCCGTTTCTGTAACACCCACACCTGGAAATAAGCAAGAAGAGCCCGAACCGGTAGTTACCTTCGCCGAGCCTGCAAACCCCTCCGGGAGCTTGCCCGAACCTCCTGTTTTGGAGTTACCGGAAGGGACGAAAACCGAACAGTGGAATTGGTTGAAGGACCAGGTCTTAAGCTGCGAGACTTGCACCTCGCAGCTCAACCCAAACTCCAAAGTCGTTTTTGGATCCGGTAGTTTGGATACGGATCTTTTTCTTTGCGGAGAAGCTCCGGGTGCTGAGGAGGAACTCAAAGGGCTGCCCTTTGTCGGCCCGGCTGGTGAATTGCTGGTCCGCATTATTGAGGCAATGGGCATGGACCGGGCATCCGTTTATCTTGGAAATATTCTCAACTGGCGCCCTCAGCATAATCAGGCTTATGGGAACCGACCGCCTACTCAGGAAGAGATGAGTTTTTGCCTACCTTACCTAAGAAGCCAAATCGAAATTGTCCGCCCAAAGGTTTTGGTCGCTTTGGGGAAAACGGCTACGGATGGGCTACTTGGCCATGATCCGAAGCGTAGGCTGTCCGATTGCCGAGGAAAATGGTTCGAGTTTGAAGGAATCCCCCTCATGGTCACTTATCACCCCTCTTATCTCCTCCACAATCCAAGCAAATCGAGCAAGCGTAAGGTGTGGGAAGATATGCTTATGGTGATGGAAAAAATTGAACTTCCTATCAGCGAAAAGCAGAGAGGGTTTTTCCTTTAGGATTAGCATGGTTTGCGAAAAAGCCCTTTTGGTTTTGGCTGGGCCACCGCCATCGAACGAACTCCTTACTTGGCGGATGGAGGAAACGGATTGTTCCATAGCCGTCGACGGTGGCTGGAATTGTTTCGTTCGGGCAGGCCTACTTCCACAGATCTTGATTGGTGATGCGGACTCGTTTCTTTCCTTCGAGCAAGTTGCCAGAGAGCAAAGCAAGGTCTCCGTTCATCAGATGGATGACCAGGAGACCACCGATTTTGAAAAGGCTCTGGACTGGTTGGATCGCGAGACTTTGCCCCAGGAAATAATCATTTTGGGTGGGCTTGGAGGTCGCTCGGATCATTCATGTACGAATTGGATGATTGCTTCCCGAATTGATGCAGCGTGTTCGGTGGTCTTTGATAGCCAAGAGGAGTGGGTCTGCAGGATCACTTCGGAAACGCCATTGAGTCTTCGGGGGAACAAGGGGGCTACCTTGAGCCTGATTCCCATGATTCCCTGCACAGGAGTGAGTTCGCAAGGTTTGAGGTGGAACCTTGAAGGTGAATCGCTCTCGGTCACNGGAAAACTGAGCCAAAGCAATCTCTGCGACTCCGATGAGGTTAAGGTTTCCTGTGAGGAAGGCGTTCTCTTTGCCGTTCTTCGTAAAACGATCTGATTTATTCTTGGAGTTCGCTCGCAAAAAAAAGGCTCTGCATTGAAGCAGAGCCTTTCTGTATTAAAAACTAAACTGTAAATTTATTTGTAGTGTGGAAGATGTCCTCGATCCATAGCTTCCTTGAAATATTTGTCNGGATCACGNGACCAGCGACGNATGGCNCTNGATGACCAAAAGTAAATTTTCTTTCCTTTATATTCGACAGACTTNGATTCGGGATTGACNACNCGTTCNGGATAAATGGGGCAGTAGCGCTGAGGGAGTAATTCAATTTTGTCGACACCAAGTTCCTTTTTTTCCGCGTCGTCAAATAATTTTCCTAGAGCGGGTAAGGCTTTGATGTAATAGGCAGGAGCCGCATCGAAGTATTTGACACAAGTTCCACAACAAAAATATACCTTCTTGCCCAGGATCTCAGAGAATTCTTCGGGGTCGACGGCGTCACCCTTCATCATCGCACAATCTTCNTGGCCATCAGCGAGGGCAAGGTTGCAAAGTAGAACTAATATAAAACTCGGTAAGATATATTTCATACTATACAAATGACCTCAAAGTTCGATTTTATCAAGACTTTCATTCAAAATCGGTAACATTTTTTATCAAGGAAGTTTTCAAGTTAAGTTGACGAGGCAAGGACTTTTGCGCTCCTTTTGAGTAAGAACCCGNGCATGAACGATTCCGAAAAGGCCCTCTTTAAAGATAAACTGAAGACTCTTTTGTCTGAAATTGAGGAATACTTGGAAAAAAGCGAAGATTCCGCTGAAGCGGTTTCGCCTGATAAAGGCCTTGGGAGGTTGTCGAGAATGGAAGCGATGCAAGATCAGCAGATGGTTCTTGAACTGAGGCGCAGGCAAAAAAGACGTAAATTGGAGGTAATCAATGCTCTTGCCCGGGTGGAAGACGGAAATTTCGGTTCATGTATGTTTTGTGGGGGAGCTATTGCCTACGATCGATTGGAGGCTTTTCCCGAAGTGCAGACTTGCGTTTCTTGCGCCTGATTTTTTTGTGCAAAGAGGAAGCCTCCCACTTTCATTTTCAGACCGAACAGCTCGGTTCGCAGGCAAATACCGATGCCTGGAAGTCCTATAAAGTACTCATATCGATGACGAATCGATATTTTACTTCACTTTTTACCAGTCTTTCAAAAGCGAGATTGATTTGATCGATGGCAATAATCTCAACATCAGAGACAATGTTTTTTTCGGCACAGAAGTTCAACATCTCCTGAGTTTCCTGAATTCCGCCAATAATGGAGCCCGCCAAAGTTTTTCTTCCGAACATCAACTGTGCAGCGTTTACCTTGTCCAAAGGTTCGACCGCTCCGACAACACACATAGTTCCGTCCACTTTAAGAAGATCAAGGTAAGGGTCGATGCTGTGGTTTACGGGTATGGTGTTGAGGATAAAGTCAAAAGTTCCCAATTCATTGCTCATAGCTTCTCTATTGGTGGAGAGCAAAACCTCATCGGCACCTAATTTCTTAGCGTCCTCTGCTTTGTGAGTCGAGGTTGTGATCATTACCGTGTGAGCTCCCATGGCATGGGCGAATTTGACTCCCATGTGACCTAGACCGCCCAGTCCTACGACTCCCACCTTCATCCCCGAGCCTGCTTGCCAATGCTTCATGGGAGAATAGGTGGTAATCCCTGCACAGAGCAACGGTGCAGTCCCCTCGATGGCAAGACTGTCCGGGATCTGGAGAATGAAACTTTCATCCGCTACGATCGCTTTGGAATCCCCGCCGTAGGTGATGCCACCCGGATCTTTGGTCGGACTGTTGTAAGTGGCGGTGAAACCTTGGAGGCAATACTGCTCACAGCCGTTCTCGCAAGAGGAGCAGTTCCCGCACGAATATACCATGCAGCCTATGGCCCCCAAGTCTCCTTCTGTGAACTTGGTTACCTGAGATCCTACTTCAGAAACTTTACCGACGATTTCATGTCCTGGGACCACTGGGTATTCAGACATACCCCAATCGTTATTCACAAAATGCAGATCGGTGTGACAAACTCCGCAATAATCGATTTCGATTCGAACATCCTTGGGACCGACGCTTCTTCTTTGTATCGAGAAAGGCTTTACGGGTGAGTTCTTTTTTTGTGCGGCGTAGGCGGGTGTAGTGTTCATGTTATAGTATTTGCTTAAGTGAGCTGCACCCCAAGGAGTCCAGCCTTCTACTTGGCGAAGGCAAGGAAAGTATTGGTATGTGCTTTATTTTGAAGTGAAATCATTCCCAACCTTGACCTTATCGCATAATTTCCATCAAAATCAAGAAATGAAACGCCCAATCCTAACCGCCCTTCTTCTCTTTGCCATCGGGGGATGTGATGACGAGAACAACCTAAGCCCTTCCTTTCCGGAGATGGATAACCCTTTGGACGAGGACTCCTTTCTTCAAAGAATTTTACAGGAAGCGACCGAAGCGGAGGAACTTACCGTTGTAACCGATGGAGAGAGAGAAAGGTATCTTGATGCTAATGGGTCCGGGTTCAGTGGTTGGGTTCGTAAATCTTATTCGGGTGGAAGGTTGGGTTATCTTTTTAAATGCCGGGAAGGGGTGCAGGATGGCTTGCATACCGCTTGGCACGAAAACGGCAGGAAAATGGTCGAGCGTCAGTGGAANGAAGGATTACGCGATGGTCCTTTCGTAACTTGGACANCTGCNGGGGCTTTGGAGTCCAGAGGATTTAATTCCAAAAATCTGCGNCATGGNCAATTCGAGGAATTTTATTCNACTGGCCAAAGAAANACNGATGCNNANTACCAGGNTGGAAAGCTTGANCGTCTNTCNAGGTGGATGCCTGATGGTTCCTTNTGTCCCCATTCAAANGTNAAGGAAGGGGCTGGTCTGGTGGTCGATTATGAGGAAGATGGTTCGGTTGATTCCAATCATTCCTATGCGAACGGAGAATTGGANTACGGATACTCTGGGGAGCTCCCGGACACCGCCGTTTTGGTGGAGGAAGAGGAGCCGGTTCAAGAGGTGGAGGGGAACTCTTCGCTGGCGGACTAGTCGGAAGGGCTGGGCATAACTAAGGCTAAGCCTTNGGTCACTTAGTTTTCCGANAGGCTCGGNTCAAACCATTGNGAGCCAATTTCCAAGTCNGTGGATTTNCCGATGCAGTAGACAAGGTCGTCCGCCATTAGAGTGGTCTCNGCCAGTCGGTGAAGCAGGAGTTTTTGGTCTCTTTTGACTGCGATCACNAGAATNCCCGTCTTCTCCGCCAAGTCCATNTCCCTNGGGGATTTACCGTCCGCTTCGCTCCCACGAACAAGAAGAATGTTTTCCACAGTTAATTCCTTGAGTTCCCGATGTTCGTGTAAGGGNAGGGGCTCTTCCTTAAAAGTGCGTTCGGAGTGCATAGTTTGAGTACGAGCATCGTCGATCTCGCGGATAATGAGATTTCTTGGAACCTGAAGCTTTCGCAGGACACGGGAAAGAACTTCCAGTCCGCCTTCCACTTCACAGGCCACCACGCCGGCAGGATTGAACTTTTCGAAATCTTGGGCTCCGCTCATGTATTGGGTTCGAACGAAGACCGGGACTTCGACTTTGAGCCTTTGTATGGTGGAAAGGACGCGTTCCGTGGCTTGGTGGTCATTGATCATGATGACTACGGCCCGTGAAGATTCCAGGTGGGCATGCCCAAGAGCTTCCACGCTGGTGGCATCGGCGTAATAAACGGGATCTCCGCGCTCCCTGCCTATACTCACATTGTCGGAATTCATTTCCAGTACCACGGTTTCGATCGACAGGGTGCGCAGGCTGGATGTCAGGAGTTGTCCAGAAATTCCATAACCGATGATAATGACATGATCATTGTGGCCTACAGTTTTTTGCTCGAGGTCTTCGGCACTCTTGGTTCGTAGGAGCTTGGTCAATGGGTCAAGCACTCGTTCTCCGGCGGTAAAGTGCGGGGCTTTGTAGACGATGAGTGGCGTCAGGAACATACTGATAATACCGGCATTGAGAAGGGGGGCAATGGATGCCTCAGAAACGACATTTTCTCTCAGTGCCAATTGCAAAAGTACGAAGCCGAACTCCCCAAATTGTGCCAAGCCAACCCCAGCCAGCCAAGCTGCTCTGGGCGGAAAGCGCATGACCATTGCGGCAAGGGATGCCACNAAGCCTTTCCCAAANAAAAAGGCAAGTAAGAGAAGCAGNACTTCTGCNGTATGCTCAAGCAAAACTTCGATATTGAAAAACATTCCNAGGGAGACGAAAAAGAAGCTTACGAAGACATCCTTAAGGGGCAGAATATCTCCCATNGCCCGATGCCTGAAATCCGTGTCCGCGACAATCATGCCACCTAAAAATGCNCCAAGGGCCANAGAAAGTCCACTGAGGGAAGTGAGGTAAGCGGTGCCAATACAGAGGCAAAGCACGGTGAGGATGAAGACTTCGCTACTCCGGCTGGCGTCGACCCACTTGAATAACAAAGGAACCAATTTTCGCGAACAAACGAACAGCCCGATTACCATAAGGATGGCCTGTCCCATGGCCAACCCCACTTCCTTCCAAACTGCTAAGTTATCGAGCCCCTGAGAAAGAAGGGGGATGATTAGCACCATAGGTACAATGCATAGATCCTGAAAAATAAGCGTTCCCACAATGAAACGACCATGCGGAGCATCGAGTTCGTTTCTTTCGCTGAGCGTCCGTAAAACAAGAGCAGTACTTGATAGGGCGAAGACAAAGCCAAAGGTGATGGATTCTGCAAGAGAGCATCCAACCCAAAGGGATATGCCCGTGGTGATGGCAGCCGTGATACTGACCTGCAAAAGTCCCCCAAGGGCGACTTGTCGAAAGATGTGCCGTAATTTGGAGAGGGAAAATTCCAAGCCTATGGTGAAGAGTAGAAAGACGACTCCTACTTCGGCAATTACTTCAATGGCTTCAGAATCCTGGGCAATGGAAAATCCGTTCGGGCCGACCAGGGCACCTGACAGCACCAAGCCTGCGATAACGGGAAGTTTGAGCCTTCCGAGAACGATCGTGACAAGAACGCTTACGGTTGCGATGATCGTTATCTCTTGCAGGAAATGCATTCGTTTGGCCTACATACCTCCACCAAAAAAACAAGGCCTAAACGAGAACAAGCAAAATTTATGCNTCGTCAATCNGGCAAATNGATCTTAGGCAAGAGAGAGNTTCTTGTTACATAAACGAGAATGGGGCTTTTCGATTGCAGAGAAGCCGGGCCTGTGAGAGAGTANANATTNTTCAAGCGATTGCGTTTCTGGAATCGTCCTAACCCATTTCTCTCATGCAAACCAGTAAGGAAAGTCAGGATGCGATTCATCGCATAGATCCTGAGAGTTCGGAGGAAATTTCCAGCCGATTCGAGGTGTTGGTTGGTTTGCTCGAAAATGGGACGGATCAGGCAATCACTTCTCACTTGCAGGGCTTTCACCATTCCGACTTGGCGGATGCCGTGGGTTTGATAACCGGGAACTTGAGGAGACGGTTGCTTGGATTGGTTAAAATCGAATTGGACCCGGATCTGCTCTTCGAGTTGGAGGATCATTTACGTCATGAAGTAACCGATTCCCTTTCGCCCAAGGAAGTGGCGGATGTGATTACGGAGATGGATTCCGATGAGGCGGTTCAAGTGCTCGAGGATATGGACGAGGATGAACGCGTCGAGATTCTCAGCGAGGTTCCGGATGAGGAACGCGAAGATATTGAGGTTGGGTTGGCTTATCCAGAGGACACCGCTGGTCGACGGATGCAAACCGATTTTGTTTCGGTTGGAACGAATTGGACGGTGGGGCAAACCATCGATTATCTTAGAGATGAAGAGGAGTTGCCGGATGAGTTTTTTGATCTTTTCGTAATTGACCATGACTCCAAGCCGCAGGGAGTGATTTCCTTATCCCGAATCCTGCGTTCTCCCCGGCCCACTTTGATGTCTGAGATTACCGATGAGACTCAAGTGATCGTGCCTGCTGAAATGCCCCAGGAGGAAGTCCCATTGCTTTTTGAAAAATACGATCTGACCACAGCTGGTGTGGTCAATGCACAAGGTCAACTCATTGGTATGATCACGGTGGATGATGTAATGGAGGTTGCCCGTGAGGAGTTTGAGGAAGATGTTTTGCGATTGGGAGGAGTAGGCGAGGAGAATGTTGATGATGGAGTTATTCAAGCATCAACGAAGCGATTCACCTGGTTGTTGGTTAATTTGGGTACCGCCATTCTGGCCTCCTTGGTGATTGGTATGTTCGATGCGACCTTGGAGCAAATGGTGGCTCTCGCTGTATTGATGCCCATTGTTGCTTCGATGGGTGGTAATGCGGGTACCCAAACCCTTACCATCACGGTGCGAGCTTTGGCGATGAAGGACCTGACGAAGTACAACACCTTCCGTACTTTCCGCAAGGAATTGATCGTGGGCTTTCTCAACGGTTGTGTATTTGCCTGCTTGGCGGGGATAATCACCGTTTTTTGGTTCTCTCATTTGGGGAATGCCAACCTTCTTGGAGCCATCATTGCGGTGGCGATGATTATTAATCTCGTGGTTGCTGGTGTTTCCGGAGTTGCTCTTCCCATTCTACTGGAGAAACTAAAGGTCGATCCGGCGGTGGCCTCGGGCGTGTTCGTGACCACCATCACGGATGTTGTGGGATTTCTCGCATTCCTAGGCTTGGCCTCGATCTTTTTGCTTTGATGAGTAAGNGGAAAAGAGTCTTTGTTACCGGTTCAACCGGATGTATCGGTACGCATGCGGTTGAATTAATTATGGAGGAAGGAGCGGAAGTCTTTGGCTTTAATCGGTCCGCCCCCTTAGATCTTTCGGGTAANNCCCTTTACCATTACATCAAGGGTGACTTANCGGATCAGCAATCACTNAAGGCGGCGCTTGAGGAAGCCCGTCCAACTCATGTTCTTCATCTTGGAGCGTTGCAGACTCCGGATTGCCGGGATTATCCGATGCGGGGAATGGAAGTTAACCTTATGGGCACAGCCCTTCTTTTCAAAGCCTGTTCGGATATGCAACTCCCCTTGGAGCGTTTTGTGTTTGCCAGTTCGAGTGCAGTGAACGGGCCTCGTTCTTTATATGGCCCGGAGGGTGTCCGCCCCGAAGACCCTTATCAGCCATTCAATCTCTACGGTTATTGGAAGATCGCAGGGGAGGGTATGGCGCAAGCTTTTCAGCAGGCAACTCAGGTGCCTACCGTATCCCTGCGTCTGGCAACAACCTATGGTCCGGGGCGGGATCGTGGGTTCACCGCTGCAATGACCAGTGCGATCAAGGCTGTGGTTAAAAGCGAATCCTATGAAATTCCTTATCGAGGGCGGGAAAATTATCATTTCTCACTCGATGTGGGGGCAGGCTTTGCTCGGGCCACGCTTGATCCTTTTTCCGGATATGGAGTCTACAATCTTCTTGGGGAAACCCGTTCGGTGGATGAATTTATTGCCCTGCTTGGCGAGGAAGCGGATCAATTTGGTTTATCCGCTGACTTGATTGATTATGCAGAAGATGCTGAGGAAACCCCCTTTATTTACGATTTGAACGATGATGCGACCCGCTCCGCTTTTCCTTCCATGCCTAAAACCAGTTTGCAGGCAGGCATCCGGGCATCCATCCAATTCTTTCAGGCAAAAAACTGAATCTTTGGTAAATCCAAAGATTCCTTACGATCTTTCCCTTCAGACCCTGGAGTCTTGTNCACAAGCGGATTAGCCNGCNNTTTTAGTGTATCCTTTTTGGTCTCTGAAAACGGAAATAATAAAAAAGATANAAAAGTTTGTTGACTAAATACCNATTTAGTGTAAATACTCTTTTAAATCCCTTATTTAAATATGATCAATAANATTATCTCCTTCGTAATTATCCTTAGCGTCTCATCAACNGGTTTCTGGTTTCTTACTCAAGTGTAATTGAATTCGAAGTCNTTCGATTCATGATACNCTCACTTTCGTGATGTACTTGATGGAAAANAGTTACCCGGAAAACTTCCCTTGTTTTCCTGACTCTCACCTTCATCTGTTCAAGGGAGAAACGGTGGACTTTTATGTCTTCAACTCNTCCTCAAAATGGTGTTGGAACACCTTCCTTTTTGAAGGGCTGATGGAAGAAAAGCCTTTGGGGATCGTTAAAATTAACAAGAATCAGAACGACGAAAAACCCGTGGTNAAACTTTANTTAGCCCAATGAAAAGACTTTCCAANATTACTTGTTCGCGTCGACTGGATTCGAGCCAGCGATCTAGGCGTCCCGAACGCAGCACTNCTACAGGCTGAGTTACGACCCGTTGCTTAGTTAGTGGGAGTTCGAAAGCTCTCGAATATGTGGAAAACTTGACTTACCGAACCGAAAGGCAGGCGGCTTCCTCCGTGCTTCGGGCAAGGACCAATCCGTCAGCAAGAATGGGAGTACTCCAACATTTCCCGCCAAGCACCTTTTTTCTGCCTAATTCCCGATAACNGGATGGAGAGGCTTCGACGACCGCAAGCTCACCAATATCTGAAAGAGCCAGTAGATTTTCCCCGGCAAGAATCAGGTTGCCTGGACCGAAGCCATCCTCGCTCCACTTGATCCTTCCGCTTTTCAATTCGATGCATTGCAGCGGACCGTTGCCATATTTCTTAAAACTAAACATACCATAGAGATGACCCTTGTAATGAATTGGGGTGCTCCAGTGGTTGAACATGTCATTGGGNTTTCTCCAGACCTCTTCGCTGGAGAACTGACTGCCCTTTTTTGAGATCCGATAGAGTCCGGCTCCGACGCCATAACCTGCGGAACAGTAGACCAACTCACCGGCAACGACCGGGGAAGCCGCCGTCGAGACCTTGAAGGGGAATTTCTGTCTCCAAATCTCCTTGCCCGACTTGGGGTTCACCGCCACCAGTCCGGACTGACAAAAGAAAAGGACTTGTTGGGTGCCGTGAATCGTGGAGAGAATGGGGGTCGCATGAGTGGCGAGTTCGTCCCCGCTTTTCCAAACCAAATCTCCGGAGCTTCGGTCGAAGGCAAGAAAGCTTTGCCCCGCTCCTCCTCCGTAAACGATCACCAAATCATCGGTTACGAGGGGTGCGGAAGCATTTTCCCACTTTGGGTTTCGTCCGGCATGCTGCTTGAGCACATCCACCTTCCAAAGGAGTTTCCCTGTCTCCGCCGCAAGGCAGTACAACTTCATGTCCGAATCATAGGCCCAAACCTTTCCGTCGAGCACGGATGGGGTGGAACGTGGCCCGTCTCCACCCTTGTTGTCGGCTGCACCGGAGNTTCCGCCGCCNGNTTTGTAATCCATCAATCCAAGCAGGGCACTCCAGAGTCGCTTGCCAGTTTTTAAGTCGAGGGCAATGCACACTTCTCTCATCAGACCATCTTCATCCTCTTCGGCAATCAGGGTGAACGCCTGTCCTTGTGCGGTGGTGAACGAACTAAAACCCAGGGGGGTGTTNGTTTTCCATTGCAGNGACTTCGATGATTNAAGCCAAGATCCGCTNCTCAGTGCTTCCTTGGTGGTGTTGTTGGAAAAAGGACCCCGGTGTTGGTTCCATTCTCCCGGTANCGAGGAGGTGAGGGCCAAAGAAGTGAAAGAAANGAGGAAGNACTTGAGATTNTTCATAGAATTTATCTGCTTATTTTTGTGGCGATATTCAAGAGCTAATCGTCCCTTGGCCTCGCTTTTTTTCCNAAGCGGAAAAGATAGAAGGNAATCATGAGCACGACCGTTGCCAGAAAATACCAGGGAAACCANCCAATNGCTTCGACGAAAATCGCATCCTGTTCGGCCATTTTTCTGCCCTTGATTGTTGGTNCCGTGCCTTGTTGTTGAATCCATGCGATCAAACCGGAGTAAAGGAGNGAAGCNGCNCCGTAGGAAAGGTTTGTGGAAAGACTGCGAAAGCTTAGGACCGTCGCNCGATCTTCGGAAGCGGCCTCCTTGTTCAGGTANACACTAACGAGGAAATTCATGCATTGCATCGTGAAGTAAAGCATCGCGGCAGGCAAAATCCCCCAATAAGGGATGACCTCACCGATCCCGAAAAGCCCGATAACCAGAATTACACAGAGAAAGAAAAAGTTTTCCCGGACAGATCTTTTATCAGCGAGAATTTTTGCGAAATAGGGAACGAAAACCCCCATGAGCGACATACCGGAGGCAACAAGACCAAAAGTCGCTAAAGGTAATTCGATGACCTTCCAATAGGCGGCCCCAATGGTCAGGAACTGCCGGATGACATTGTCCAAGACCATGGAGCCCAACAGAATCGCAAAGGGGAGAGGAGAGTGCCAGATCCATACGGCCGCCTGTTTGGTTTTACGAAATGATTCGTGCAGCGTATCCTTAGTTGAATGTTTATGTTCGCTTTGCATGCCATCCGTCATTCCCAGGGACGCAAAAAGTACGATGAAGGACGAGACCAAGGTCAGTCCAACTGGTACCTTGACTAAGGTTGCTGCGTCGAAACGCTGATCAAAGCCGATCCATTCCAATAGGCCGTTGACGAAGTCCGGGTCATAAAAGGCGGAACCAGTCATCATCGCAAAAAAGAAAGCCAAAGAGGTGAAGCGTTGGACTTTTGCCAAGATCACGCTCCAGTCATTTTCGCGGCCTGCGTCCTTGAACGAGTCGTAAACGAGAGCCTCGTCGGCTCCACTCACCGCGGCTTCCGCCACTCCACTGATGATTCGATTTAAAGCAAAAAGAGCAAATACCAATGGACTGCCATCCATGGGAGCCAAAAGCAGAGCAAGCATTTCAACCATCATGCAAAGGGCTGAAAAAACGATCAGCTTCTTGCGCCCAATGGTGTCGGCCAAAGCTCCTGAAGGCACCTCAAGAAGAATGATGGTCACTGCCCAAATTCCGTTGAGAATACCAAACTGTACCCAGCTCAATCCATGTTCCAAAAAAAACAGGGCGAAGATAGGGTAGTAAAAACGGGCGTGAAAAAACATCCGGATACAGATCAGCCGCCTGAGATTGGCTTCGGCTTTTCGGTTGGCTTCTGGTTGGTTCATTGGAGGGTCAGGATCATGCCTTTTTAAAAGTTGCTTGCAAACTTTCTTGCCAAAACTTGATCAAAGCCCTTCTACCTACTGTATGCAACCCACTCCGAATATCCTCTGGCTTTGCACCGATCAGCAACGATTCGACACCCTGCGAACCTTTGGGAATCCACATGCCCAGACTCCTGCCCTCGATCGATTGGTGGCGGAGGGAACCAGCTTTTCGAATGCCTTTTGTCAAAGCCCGGTGTGTGCTCCGAGTCGGGCTTCCTTTTTGACCGGTCGATATCCTCGTACCACCCGTTGCCGACAAAATGGGCAATCCATTCCTCCGGAGGAACTTCTTGTTTCGAATCTTTTTAACCAGGCGGGTTATCGCTGTGGCTTGGCGGGAAAGTTGCATTTGGCGTCCTGTTCGGATGGCAAGGTGGAAAAAAGGACCGAAGACGGGTACGATGATTTTTCCTGGTCCCATCACCCGCAACCGGACTGGAAGGAGAATGCCTACACCCAGTGGTTGAACGAAAAGGGACAGGAATGGCATGCCCTTCAAGGCAAAAAAATGAGCCCATATGTGCAGCAAGGACCTCCTGCGGAATTTCACCAAACCACTTGGTGTGCCGAGAAAACCATCGAATTCATTGAGGCGAACCAAGGTAAACCATGGTTTTTCAGCTTCAACTGCTTTGATCCCCATCACCCCTTTGATCCGCCTGCAGAATACCTTGACCGGTTCAAGTCAGAAGACATGCCCTTGCCCTCGACGCATCCGTCCGAGCCCTCGGCGAAAACCAGTTTTCAGCGATTGGACCGAATCTGGGCTCACAACAACCCCGGCGAATTTCATACGGAAGCGATGACCGATGAGGACCGGAGGCAGGTTTGCGCCGCTTACCTCGCCATGGTGGCGCTGATTGACGATCAAATTGGTCGAATCCTCACCGCCCTCGAAGAGACCAATCAGGCGGAAAATACTTTGGTCGTTTTTATGTCCGATCATGGAGAGATGCTTGGGGACCATGGGATCTACTTCAAAGGTCCNCATTTTTACGACTGCCANCTGCGTGTCCCGCTNNTCATNCGTTGGCCCGCGGGTGGTGTGGTGAAGAACCGGAGCATTGAAGGTCTCGTTGAACTGGTGGACTTGGCTCCGACCCTCCTTGATGCGGCGAACCTTGAGATTCCCGAACGAATCCAGGGCCGCAGTATGCTCCCNATGATCCAGGGCGGATCAGAGAACTTNGGATGCAGGGANCAGGTCTACTCGGAATATTATAATTCCTGGACTCATGGAAATGCCTACGGAACCATGTTGCGCACCAAAGAGGAAAAGATCGTGGTTTACCATGGAACCGGGGAGGGTGAATTGTATGACCTATGCAAAGATCCCGAAGAATTTTTTAACCTGTGGGATGAGCCTGATGCCCATAACATGAAAACCCAAATGCTCGCCCGGTGCTTTGACGCATCGGTGTTCACGATGGATCCGCATCCTCCCCGAATGGGCCCATTTTAGTGCCTTGGCGAAAGGATCGGTTTGAATTGGCTTGATCGGAGGCGTATCCACGTCAGTGTGCATTCTTTTTATTTCCTATGAACATTCACGAATACCAAGCGAAAAAACTCTTTGCCGATGCGGGTGTTGCGGTCCCCAATGGAACCGTTGCCCAAAACGAGCAGGAATTCGATCAAGCGCTCTCCCATTTACCGGTCGGACAGGCGATTGTGGTCAAAGCCCAAATTCACGCCGGCGGCCGAGGTAAGGGTACTTTTAAAGACGGTTACAAGGGAGGCGTTCATGTGGTCTCCTCCGCGGACGAAGCCTTGGAGAAGGCCAAGGCGATGTTGGGCAATGTTCTGGTTACCAAGCAAACCGGTGAAGAGGGTAAGGAAGTTCGCACCGTTTATTTTAACGAGGCCACCGATATCGAAAAAGAATATTATCTTGCAGTCTTGATGGACCGGGCCACTTCTAAGCCTGTGATCATCGCTTCCACCGAAGGAGGTATGGACATTGAGGAAGTGGCCGAGAGTTCACCCGAAAAAATCCTCAAGGTTCTGGTTGATCCGACGCTTGGCCTTCGCCCATATCAGGCCCGTCAAATTGCCTTTGGTTTGGAGCTGAGCGGAGATTCCTTTAAGCAGTGTGTGAAGCTCGTCACCCGACTCTATGATTTCTTTTGGTCCAAGGATTGTTCGCAAGTGGAAGTCAATCCATTGGTCACCACTCCAACCGGAGATGTTTTGGCCTTGGATGCGAAAGTGAATTTTGATGCCAACGCTNTGTTCCGTCATCCCGATGTGGTTGAATTGCGTGACCTNACCGAAGAGGATCCCAAGGAAGTGGAGGCATCCAAATTCGACCTCAACTACATTGCCTTNGACGGGAATGTTGCCTGTATGGTGAACGGAGCCGGTTTGGCTATGGCTACGATGGATATCATCAAGCATTACGGNGGGTCNCCCGCCAACTTTCTTGATGTCGGNGGAGGAGCCACGGAGGAGCAGGTGGAGAACGCCTTCCGTATTTTGGTTTCCGATGACGCGGTCAAGGCAATCTTAGTCAACATCTTCGGAGGAATCATGAAGTGCGATGTCATTGCCACAGGCATTGTGAATGCGGCCCGCAAGTTGGAAATGAAGGTTCCTTTGGTGGTTCGTTTGGAAGGAACCAATGTCGAGGAGGGTAAGCAAATTCTCGCTGACAGCGGATTAACTCTCGAACCCGCCGATTCCCTCGCNGAGGCGGCGGAGAAGATCGTTCAATTGGCGGCTCAAGCCTAACCCCAGAAAAGGAAAGAATTTCAGATGAGTGTTTTAGTAAACAAAGATACGCGCCTTGTGGTTCAAGGCATAACCGGAAGTGCCGGTAGCTTTCATACCACCCAATGCATGGAATACGGCACCAATGTGGTAGCCGGAGTCACTCCGGGCAAGGGCGGGCAGAAATTTCAGGATTCCGTCCCCGTATTTGATACGGTTCAGGAAGCGGTGGATAAGGAAGGGGCAAATGTTGCCGCCCTTTATGTGCCTCCTCCGTTCGCCGGTGATTCCATTCTCGAAGCCATCGATGCGGAAATCCCACTGATCATCGCGATCACTGAGGGAATCCCGGTTCGTGACATGGCGGAAGTGAAGGCTCGNTTGGATTCTTCGAACTCTCGATTGATTGGGCCGAACTGCCCGGGAATCATNACTCCCGGAGAATGCAAGATCGGGATTATGCCCGGATACATTCACAAACCNGGGAAAGTGGGCATCGTATCGAGGTCGGGTACCCTGACCTATGAAGCGGTCTGGCAAATCACCTGCGCCGGACACGGGCAATCCACCTGTATTGGAATCGGAGGCGATCCGATCAACGGGACCAGTCACTTGGACGCAGTTCAACTTTTCAACGAAGATCCTGAGACCGAAGCAATCATTCTTATTGGAGAAATTGGTGGAAGCGCCGAGGAGGAAGCCGCCGCATTCATTAAGGAAAATGTCGACAAACCCTGTGCCGCTTTCATTGCCGGACGAACNGCTCCTCCGGGCCGCCGTATGGGGCATGCTGGTGCGATTGTATCGGGGGGCAAGGGAACGGCCGAGGCGAAGGTCGAAGCCTTGCTGGACGCGGGTATTTCGGTGGCCGAGACCCCATCACACATCGCTGAGNCCCTCTTTAAGGTCTGGAATCCCTAGATCTTAAAGTGAATCAGATACTTTTCCCCGAGCTCGGCTTCGGGTAGGAGTTCGTCCAAATTCCAAATCTTAGCCGGGTGCAGACCGGAGGTCTTCAGTTCCTCTGTGTAGTCGCCTCCTTTTAAATAGAGGATTCCGTTGGATGGGGAATGCTTTGATCCTTTTGAAATTTTGTTACTGACCCATCCAAAAAAGGTGGGCAGGGCGGTGACCGCTCTTCCGATCACAAAGTCATAGCGCCTTTTCCTTGGCAGCTCTTCCACTCGTCCGCGCCGAACCTCAATATTCTTCAATCCAAGTTTTTGGATCATGTCTTCGACCACCATGACTTTCTTACCGATTGAATCAATCAAAGTGAAATGGGCCTGTGGGTAGCAGATGGCCAAGGGGATTCCAGGCAGTCCGCCTCCGGTGCCGACATCGAGTAGGCGGGCCTTGGGCATCAGGCGAAGGAACTGGGTGATGGTCAGGCAATGAGCAAGATGCTTCGTCTCCAAACGGTCCATATCCTTACGGGAGACTAAGTTGATNTTGGCATTCCACTCGCGGAGAAGTTCGCAGTACTCTTGCAACCTTACCCATTTGTCTTCCTCNAGATCCGGGAACCAGTTGCNCAAGGTCNCCCATGGGTCTTGCGAGTCGCTCATCAGGTTATTCGACCACNACCGNATCCAAGCCCTTGATCAGATCGTCGATGGCCTTTGCCTGAGAGAGGAAGGTTTCGAGTTTGTCAAGAGGCAGGGCACAGGGGCCATCGCATTTTGCTTGGGTAGGGTCGGGGTGGGATTCGAGAAAAAGTCCGCCAATGCCCTGGCTCATCCCCGCCAGCATCAATTCAAATACCGCCTGGCGGCGCCCCCCTGCGGAATCACTTCGTCCGCCGGGTACCTGGAGGGAATGAGTCACATCAAAGACAACCGGGCAACCAGTGCGTTTCATGATTCCAAAATTAAGCGGATCGACCACGAGGTTGTTGTAGCCAAAAGAGCTTCCCCGTTCGCAGAGGAGGATCTGGTCGTTCCCTGCTTCTTGGAACTTTTTGATGATGTGCCCCATTTCATGAGCGGCAAGAAATTGAGCTTTTTTTATGTTAACCGGTCGTCCAGTTTGAGCCAAAGCCACTACCAAATCAGTTTGCCGACAGAGAAAGGCAGGAAGTTGTAAGACATCGATTACTTCTGCTGCGGGTTTGGCTTGGTGGGGTTCGTGGACATCCGAGATTACCGGGACCTGATAGGTTTCCTTGATTTCCGCGAGGATTTCGCATCCTTTTTCAAGTCCGGGACCGCGAAAGGAATGGATGGAAGATCGATTTGCTTTGTCGAAAGAAGCCTTGAATACAAAGGGAATTCCCAACTTCGAGGTTATTTCCTTGTAGGCGGAGGCAACCTCCAGAGCGAGCTCTCTGGATTCCAAAACATTCATGCCTCCGAACAAGGTGAAGGGCAGATCGTTGGCGACTTGGAGGTTGCCAACTGCAATGCTTCTTTGCGGATTCATCAGTAAGCGCTTGGGGGAGGGGTGCCGTGTTCTGCGGAAACCGTGATTCCAATTCCTCCTCTGGCATTGAAGATAACTTCGACTCTGCACCAACGAGGGTTCAGGGCGGATACCAAGTCATCCAATAAAAGATTCGTAAAGTGTTCGTGGAAAACTCCTTCGTCTCGGAAAGTCCAAAAATAGAGTTTGAGCGACTTTGATTCGACGATCTTTTCATCCGGAACATAACGAATAAGAATATCCGCAAAATCAGGCTGTCCGGTTTTAGGGCAGAGACAGGTGAATTCGCTGGTTTGCAATTCCACCACATAATCGCGTTCGGGGTTACGGTTAGGAAAGGTCTCCAATTCCCGTTTAGGATGAGTTCCTCCTTTGCCTAATTGGCTGAGGTTTTCGTGTTCTGGATTTACATCAATCATTGGTCACCCATTCTCGCACTTGATTGTGGGATGGGCAACCTTGAAGCATAGTCCTGAGCCAATGTTTTCCAATTCACAATGGACGGCAGGGGGCACAGGAGTTGAGGTAGCGAATTGAGGTATTCGGTTCGGGGGATTTCCCGTGCCCCTAAACTTTGCAAGTGCTCGGAGTGAACTTGGCAATCAATCAGTTCGATTCCCCACTGCGCTGCTACTTTTGCCAAGTGAGCGAAGCATACTTTGGAAGCGTTCGATTTTTTATGGAACATGGATTCCCCAAAAAAGACCCGTCCCATTGCCAGACCGTATAATCCGCCTACCATCTCGCCCTCTTCAAAGGCTTCGATGGAATGAGCAACGCCTTCCTGATGCAGTTGAGAATAGTCATGAATCATATCGTCTTCGATCCAGGTGGATTCCTGTTCGGGTCTTTCGGAGGAAGCACAGGCCCGCATGGTTGCTTCAAACTGGGAGTCGATGCGGACTTCAAAGCGATTCTGTCGCAGGAGGCGTTCCATGCTTTTGGATACCTTGAGTTCGGTTGGGTTCAGCACCATGCGTGGATGGGGGGAGAACCAACACCAAAAATGAGGATCGTAGTCCATTTTCATCCACGGGAAGATACCCTTTTGGTAGGCGAGTTTGATTCGTTCCGGTCCAAGTTTTTCACTCACTGCTACCAAGCCATGGTCATCGGAGAGGGCAGGGTCAGGAAACCAAGGGGGTTCCCGCTCGTCGAGCAGGGTAAGCATCAGCGGGTTCTAGCTGTTGGTTAATTCGAGCAAACTTGCTTCCGGTCGGCAGTTGATGCGTAAACCGTACAAGCTTCCGACTCCCCGGGTGATGTAAATCGAGCGACCATCCAAGGCATGGAGGCCTTCGGTCATAGTCAAATCTTTGACCGGAGCCAAAGGAGCATAATTGGTAAAGGGAATACGGAGTTGACCTCCGTGGGTGTGTCCGCAGAGCATCACATCCCAGTCAAAGGGACGGAGTATTTCCTTGGCATCGGGGTTGTGACAGAGCACCAGATTCAAGGGGGACGGGCTAGCTTGTTTTTGGACTTTTTTCGAAAGGCATTTCATCGGTAGGCATTCCCTCGACCACAGGTCTCCCACCCCAATTAAGGTGATAGGGGTGCGATTGAGCATCACGGAAACTCTTTGATTGTGAAGGAGGCGGACCCGCGATTCCCGTAGCATCAGACTTACTTTTTCGGATGTTGGAAAACCATCATGATCCGCTGCCCAACTGCCACCATCATGGTTACCCAGGCAGGCGAAGATTGGAAGCTTGGCTGAGTATTTTGCAAGACAGTTTCCCAGGCTTTGTAATTTCTCTGCGGAAGGTTGGTCGGTGATGAAGTCTCCAGTGATCATGCAGGCATGTGGAGAGCCTTTCAGACCTTCCTGNAAGGCTTGNTCTATNTCTTCGGCACTCACGGCTTGNGATAAATGAAGGTCGGAGAGGTGGAGGATTTTGATCTTCCTTCCCTTAGGCAAATCCGATAAAGCGAGCCGAGTTTGGGTCACTTCCAACCAAGTCGATTCATACCTTGAGTAGCCTGCAGCAAGGGCAGGTGGAGCAAGCAAAGCAAGGATTTTGGAGAACCACGCCCGCCGGCCAAGCTTATGGCTGCTTCGCACTCGTCTCTTCAACTGTTCGCTTTGGTAGTCCGGAACTTCGCTCATGTGCTTTTACAATGGCAAGAAGAGGGAAGCCTTATTCGATCCCGCCCTGCGAATCCAATTCCTCAAGCTTGGCAAGCATGGAACTTTGAGCCACAGTGACCTCGGCGGAATTTCTCAAATCTTTGATTTTTACCTGCTCGGTCTGTTCCTCTTCCTCTCCAAGAATCAATGCGTACCGAGCACCGGATTTCCCCGCGTCCTTAAATTGTTTTCCAAACCCAACCGCTTTGAGGGAATAGGAAGCTGAAAACCCGGCCTTACGAGCTCGGGAGGCCATAGAGATACCCAGATTCGTCTGTGTTTCTCCCGCGATGACATAGAGATCCGGGGCGGTTATATAGTTGGGAGTCAATCCCTTGGCCGCGAGGCAATCGCTCAGAGTCATGTCCCCAATTGCAAATCCGCAAGCTGGCAGATCGACATTACCGGATAATTTCTTGAGTAAATGATCGTATCTTCCTCCTCCGGCAAGTGCCCGTCCTTCGCCGGATGCCTCGAATGCCTCGTAGACGAATCCGGTATAATAAGCCAGTCCCCGGACAATGGACAAGTCAATGACCACATAGGGCAGGGCACCGTGGGCTTCGAGCAGATTCATCATTTGCTTCCATCGTGTAAGATGGTTTTCCTTGCCCTTGCAGGTTTCAATCCTAGTAGACAGGGCTTCGAGAGAGTCTATTTTCTTGATCTTTGTAATCTCTTCAGCGAGATGATTTCCGAGTCCGGGCATCGCCTTTTCCAAGGCTTCCTGAGTTTGTTGGTCCTTTCGGCGTTCGCTTTTGTCGATCGCATCCAATACCGCGGGTCGGGCCGATTCCGAAACCCCAAGATCTTCAAGCAGGCATACCCAGGTCAGGCGATCGCTCAACCTGATTTTAAAATCTCCCTGATTGAGCCCGAGGGTCTCAAAGATGGCCACCAAGAGTGCAATGAGTTCGGCATCCGCACCCACTTCCGCTTCGCCCAGTAAGTCCGCATTGAATTGATAAAAGGAACGGCCCCGTCCCTTTTGTGGACGCTCGTAACGAAAATGCTCTCCGACATTAAACCACTTGATGGGCTTGGGTAGGGCGTTGGCTCGGGCGGCCACCATTCTGGCAAGGGTTGGAGTCAGTTCCGGTCGCAATGCCACACGCCGTTCTCCTTTGTCTTCGAAATGGAACAACTGGTTGACGATTTCCTCTCCCGATTTCTCAACATACAAATCGAGAGGTTCCAAAACTGGTGCATCGTATTCTTTGAAATCGAAAGCACGGGCAACCGTACGGAAAACTCGAAACAAGTGATTTCTTCGGGAACATTCCTCCGGAGGAAAGTCCCGGAAACCGGGTAAAGTTTCAAACATGGTGGGAGACGCTCGGTCCGCTAGGAGATTTGATCAAGGTCCAGTTTTTCAAGACCATTCTTCATCTCCTTGCCTGCCTTGAACTTGACCACTGCTCGACGTGGAATCATTACATCGGTTTCCGGTTGGTTGGGATTCCGACCGACTCGGGCCTTGCGAACCTGAACCTCGAAGACACCGAAATTTCGTAGCTCGACATTCTTGCCCTTGGTCAGTGCTCCGCAGATGGAGTCGAGGGTTTTTTGCACGACATCGGTAACATCCTTGTGATTGTAGTCTGTGCTTTCGTAAATTTTTTGGACGATTTCTCTTTTGGTTAAGTTATTGGACATGACGGGGAATCTGTTTGAAAGCGCTTGGCGATGGGGTTATGATGTTTTTTGAATTATTTCATAAATTCCCAACCAACAAGAACCTGTCAAACTCAATTTCACTTTTCATGACTAAGAAAGAGGACGACAATCCCCTCGAGGAAATCCAAAAGCAGTTACGAGACTTGCTTAGCAACAAGAATGTCCAAGTGGCTTTCGCTCCCTTTATGCAAGGCATGAAGAACGAAGCGGAAGGCGATAAGGAGAGCCCAAAGGATCCATCACCAGAAGCCCCACCCCCCACTCGGGATGAGCAATTGGAAGGGATTCAGGCATTTGACCGAAAACCCAAGGAGATCAGAGACTATTTGGATCGATTTGTGATCAAGCAGGAGCAAGCCAAGCGCGTTTTGTCGGTTGCGGTGTGTGATCACTACAACCATGTGAGGCGATGCTTGGAGGATGCCAAACGGGCTCATTCGGAATATGTGAAATCAAATGTCCTGCTTCTCGGACCCACCGGTGTAGGGAAAACTTTTCTTATGCGTAATGTCGCAAAGTTGATTGGCGTGCCTTTTGTTAAAGCCGATGCCACGAAATTTTCTGAGACCGGTTATGTGGGATATGATGTTGATGATTTGGTCCGTGACTTGGTAAAAGCCGCCGAAGGGGATGTGGAATTGGCCCAGTACGGAATTATTTACGTGGATGAAATTGATAAAATCGCTTCCGAAGCATCGCGTTCCGGTCGTGATGTTTCCGGTCGGGGTGTTCAGATAAATTTGCTGAAATTGATGGAGGAAACCGAAGTGAATTTACATTCTCCTCAGGATATGATGGGGCAGATGAAAGCCTTTATGGAAATGCAGAAAGGGGGCCAACCAAGCAAAACCAGCATCTCCACCAAGAATATCCTATTCATTGTGAGCGGGGCTTTCGATCAGCTTGCGGAAAATGTCAGGAAGAGACTGGATTTGAATCGAATTGGTTTTGGCTCGGCAGAGGAGGAGGCATCTACTCAGGTTCCGGTTTCTAATTTCCTGTCCAAAGCGGAGACCCGTGACTTCATTGACTATGGATTCGAACCCGAATTTGTGGGTCGATTACCGGTTCGGGTTGCATGCGATGAATTGACCAAGGAAGACCTTGCAGAAATTTTGCGTTCTTCAGAAGGCAATGTCTTGGAGCAATACCGTAATGATTTCGATGGATATGGAATCAAATTTAAGCTCTCNGNTTCTGCGATCGAAAAAATTGCGGAGCAGGCNGCTGGAGAAAAAACGGGTGCCCGGGGGCTGGTAACGGTTTTGGAAAAAACTTTTCGGGATTTCAAATTCGAACTGCCTTCCACTTCAGTGCGTACTTTTTCGGTCGATGAGGATACAATTGAGAACCCAAGTTCGAGCTTGTCTGCCTTGCTCGAGGAAAACCGTGACCAGTTGGACGATTCCTTGATGGAGGATATTGACCGTTANACGGAATATTTCAAAAAGGAATANGGATTCACTTTGAAATTTAGAAAGCCTGCGAAAGTTGCCTTGGTAAAAGAGGCAATCNCTNAAAGCCGCTCAGTTCGGGCGATCTGCGAAAAGAAGTTTTCTGATTTCGAGCATGGTCTGAGCATCATTTCCCAACGCACTGGAAAGAAAGAGTTTTCAATCGACAAAAAGACCGTGGAGGATCCGGATAAAGAGCTTTCCCGATGGGTGGTCGAGAGTTTTGGGAAATCCGATTCATCGAGTGAGCAGCCCTGACCCCGCCGCGGTCCGGGCCACTTTTACCAGTGTTGCCCCGCGTTACGATTTGGCNAACCATTTGTTGTCCGGCGGGATTGATTTNCATTGGCGAAANAAACTGGTGTCCGTAGCCCGNNAGGGGTCCTGCANGGAAGTACTTGACTTGGCCACAGGAAGCGGAGATGTGGCTTTAGCCTTACGAANGAAATTGCCTGCTGAGAGCCGTATAACCGGTCTTGATTTCTGTGAGCCTATGCTTGAGAAAGCCCGTCAAAAACGGGATTCGCTGAAACTTCCCGAGGATCAAAATCCATTCGTGGAAGGCGATTGCTTGGCTTTGCCTTTCCCCGCAAATTCCTTTGATTTGGTCACCATTTCCTTTGGCCTTCGCAACCTTGCGGACCGGGAACTTGGTCTTTCTGAAATGCTTCGTGTTCTGAAACCGGGCGGGCGTTTGATTGTCCTGGAATTTACCCAGCCTTACCTTTGGTTCAGCCCTTTTTATTACCTGTACCTCAAGGGATTTCTGCCCTGGATGGCCCGTCTTGTTACTGGGGACAAAGACGCATACCTGTATTTGGGTTCGAGTATTTCCTCTTTTCCGGACCGCCCCANATTGTCCAAGGAATTGGAGCAGGCAGGGTTTTCTCAGGTAAGGGCTACTCCTATGACATTCTCCATTGTGGCTTTGCACTGCGGAGAGAAGCCCAAGCATCCTTAGGGCTGTGTTTGAAGGAGTTGCTTGACCAANCCTTTGGGGTCGGTCTGAGGTTTTTGGCAGGTCTGGTTCTGGCAAACGAAAACGGTTGGTTGACCATTGATTTGAAGATGATTCTCAACAAAGGGGGAAACCGATAGAATGGAATCCTTCGGGTCGTCCGAAGCACGATTCAAAAGAACTTTTGCAGGAAGAAATCTTTGATTAATGNCTCGTAGGAGTGATTGCGTTCTCCTATTTTTGGGGGATCCACAGACCACGATTTCCAAAGCCGGAGCTAGATCGAAATCCAGGGCCTGAAGCAGGACCTCCGCTCCTTGTGGGTTTTTTTGAAGAAAGCCCGCAAAGGCGNAGAAAAGAGAGTGGGCACAGACCCGATAGGTTGGGTCACCGGTGAACTTGGCTAAGCGGACCAAGTTCAGGGCCATCACGGAGTTGCCGGAGGGAATCGCTCCATCATAGATTTCCTTGGCCCGAACCAAAAGCGGTTCTCTGTCCTCCGCAGTCAGAAAAAATCCTCCGTTTTCCCGGTCTTCGAAGAGGGAGCGGGTGGTGTCGGTCAATGCCTTGGCTTCGATGAGGTACTCGCTCGCCAAGGTGGCTTCGTACAGATCAAGCAAACCCTGAGACAAAAAGGCATAGTCTTCGAGATGTGCGGGAAGCCCAGCCTTACCCAATCTCCATCTTTTCAATAAACGCCCTTCCTCGGTCCTCAGATGAGTTAGGCAAAAATCGGCGGCTTTTCGGGCGATATTTAGGTATCGCGGATCATCCAATGCCCGGGCGGTACGGGCGAATGCGGAGATCATCAATCCATTCCAATCGGTCAGTACCTTGTCGTCCTTTTGCGGATGGATNCGTTTTTTCCGGGCTNCGAAAAGCTTTTCNCTNAGNTTNTGCAATCGGCTTTCNAAGGCGGGTTCCTGTTCTCCAAGTNCTNGGGCGATCTCTGAAAGGGGACGATCCAAGTGGGGAATATTGGCTCCAGTTTTTTCCCGGCTTGCCTCATCCAAAAAATTTCCTTCGGGTTCAAATCCGTACAAATCTGCAAACCAATCCGCATCCTTTTTTCCCAAAACCTCCTCAAGTTGCTGGGGTGTCCAGACATAGAACTTTCCTTCCTCCCCTTCGCTGTCCGCGTCTTCAGCGGAATAAAAACCGCCCAACTCCGAAGTCAGGTCCCGTTCAACATAGCCTAAGGTATCCTTGCAGGCTTGGAGGTATCTTTTGTCGCCGGTGACTTGGTAGCATTCGAGGTTGGCGATGGCAAAGAGAGCCTGATCATAGAGCATTTTCTCAAAGTGGGGAGCCAACCATTCCGCATCCGTGGAATAACGGTGGATGCCAAGCCCNANNTGGTCNTAGACNCCGCCCAANCGAATTTCCNNTAGGGTTTTCTNCACCATTTCCANAGCAAAGGGCTCAGCTGTTCTCTGGTGGTAACGAAGCAGAAAACTAAGGGAGTGACAGGTGGGGAACTTGGGTTGACTTCCGAATCCACCATGTTCCCGGTCAAAAGTCTTCTCAAGCCTTTCATAGCAACGGGTCAGGTAAGTGGCGTTCAAGTCTCCGCCCGCATGCCCCTGCTGCATTTCATGAAGACTCTTAATGATGGCGGCACCCACTTCTTCCGCTTTGTCTCTCTGCTCCTGCCAAACCCGGGCGAAATGGGGAACCAATTTCAGCATTGAGGGCTTGGGGAAGTAGGTGCCGGCGAAGAAGGGAACTTTTTCGGGGCTCAGGATTAGGGTCATGGGCCAACCGCCGCGACCGGTCATCATTTGAGTGACCGACATGTAGATGTGATCGACATCGGGTCGTTCTTCCCGGTCCACCTTGATGCAGATGTACGATTCATTCAGGAGCTCGGCAACCTCCTCATCTTCGAAGGATTCGTGTTCCATGACATGACACCAATGGCAGGTGGTGTATCCGATGGAAAGGAAGACCGGCTTGTCTTCCTTGGCAGCAAGGGCGAAAGCCTCTTCTCCCCAAGGGCGCCAGTCGATTGGGTTGCGGGCATGTTGAAGCAGGTAGGGACTGCTTTCGAAAATCAGACGGTTGAACTCTTTGCCTCCATCCTCGGGAAGTCTCTCGATTACCTCCGGCGGGGGAAGGGGAATTCTTCCCGCGTGGTGGGTTGCGTTCAATTCCGTTGAAGGAGCATTCTGACCTTGGCTTTCCTTCGGTTCGGATGGATTCTCATTTTCGGAGCATGCCCAAAGAACCAAGAAAGAAAAAAAGAGCAGTGCCTGAGCGAAACCTTTCCGGACTCCATCAGACATGAACATCATCCGTCACCGAAAAAAATTAAATCAGTTCGGTGAGATTAGATCGGACAGGCTTTGGGCTCTTTCCCGAATTGCTTCCACTCCAGCGGATTCGAGCCGGTCGCAGCCAAAGGCTTCCACCGTCAGGCTGGCGGTGCAAGTCGCGTAGATCATCGCTTCCTTGATCGCTCCGAAGTCGGATTTCCCTCTCGATGCCAACCGCCCAATCAGAGCTCCGGCAAAGGAATCCCCTGCACCGGTAGGATCACGCAATTCGGTGACCGGGTAAGCAGGTAGGGCAAACATACCCTCCTCATGAAAGAGAATCGCNCCGTGTTCCCCNTTTTTTATAATGACGGANTCGGGTCCCATTTGACGAAGTTTTCGACCTGCCAGAATGACATTGGATTCACCGGTGAGTTCTTCGGCTTCGGAATCATTAATCACGAACAGGTTGACCTTCTTAATCAGGCTGAGCAAAGCGTCTTTTTCAATGTCGATCCACAAATCGATGGTGTCGGCAAGGACATAGGCTTCTCCATCCAATTGATCGAGTACATGCATTTGCAGGGCGGGGTGGATGTTCCCCAGGAGCACAAAGTTGGAATCAAGGTACGAGGAGGGGAGGTCGGGTCGAAAGTGTTCGAAGACATTCAATTGAATCTCGAGGGTATCGCGGCGATTGAAGTTCTCATGATATTTACCTTTCCAAAAAAAAGTGGGCCCGGACTCGTCCTTTTGTACGCCTTCAAGATCGATACCTCGTGACCGCAGGCGCTCCAAGTGCTCGTCTCCGAAATCATTACCGATCACACCGACCATACGAACTTGTGCGTAGTAACTGGCTGCCAGCGAACAATAGGATGCAGCTCCACCAAGGATTCTTTCCTGCTCCGCGAACGGGGTGATGACNTTNTCAAAGGCAACCGAACCCACCACCAAAAGAGGTTGAGGGTCGGAAGAGTCGGATTCGATTCGTTCTACCATTGCCCCATTCTAGTCGAAGGATGGTCTACGATCAAGGTGCTTCGTTAAGGGGGGTACGCTTCCGCTTCCAGGCCTGAAGAAAAAAGGAAACAATCGGCTCGGGATCCTCGAGGCTGTGAGGATGATGACCCACACCCTCCTTGCGGATGACTTCGATGCTTCCCCCGAGTTCCCGATAAGCTTTCTCCATACGGTCGGTGTTTTCCGAAACCGGAACCACCTGATCCGCTTGCCCCACCACATGCAGAAGGGGAACCCGGGCATTGGCCAAGCTTTCCAATCCATAGAGTGGAAGACCTTTGAAGCGGGCTGCCTCTTTTTCGGTGAGTCCATAGGCCTTCAGGCAAGTTTCCCAAGTTTTCCGGGAACCCTTTCCCTTTCCCTGGCCAGCCGNCCAGCTTTTGAAATCAAGAACCGGGGCATCGGCGTAGATGCAAAGGGTGCGATCGGGATTTCGCTTGGCCCAGTTGTAAACGATCAAGCCTCCGCGACTCATTCCTTCCAAAGCGACTCTTTCCGATAACCCGTGATCCTCCGTCATGACTCGGTGAAAGTTGTTCCATCGACGGACTGCTTCCGGAGACCCAAATAGGTTTGCCACATCGCAATAGGCGATGTGCCAGCCCCTTTCCAGCATACTCCGGTCCGCTTGTGGCTCATGTCCCCAAAAACGGGCCCGCCATACCCAGGGCCTTCCGGGAGCGACAATCTTGGGTTGTACGACCCTACAGGTCCGTTGATCCATGTTGAATTCCTTCATCTCGTATCCTTGCCAAACCGATGACTTTCCAGGGAAGGGTAGGGGTGCTTTCTTGGCAGGGTTTGCATACCATACAAGGTTGCCGTTGAAATGCCCGGCGATCAGTACATCCAAATCGGAATCCTGATCCATGTCCACTAACCTGAGGTCATAACTGCCTTGGTTTTCTCCGATCAACCGCCGGCGGAATTTACCCCGACCGTCGCTTTCATACCACACCACTTTCCCAGTCCTTTGGCTTCCGCAGGTCGCGGCGTCGAGATCTCCGTCACCATCAAGATCACCCAATGCCAGCGAGTGCGGATTGACCAGCGATGTGTCCACTTCGATCGGGTTAAAGCTTGGGCCCTTGAACCACAAGGCTCCCAAGCCATGTCCCCGGGTGGCGAAGTAATCCATCTTTCCATCTCCATCGAAATCAGCAGGAAGGATATTGGATGCACCGGGTTGCCGATCCGAAAGAAGATGTTTTTTCCAGGGCACGCTGCCGTCTTTGGGCTGTTCCCACCAGGCGAACCATTCACCGTCTGGAAATTTTTCTCCTCCCTTGGCTCCACAGGCAACATCAGGCAGTCTGTCGCCATTGACATCCCCAACTCCCATATAATGGGATCCCCCCGGTGCGTCTCCGTCCGCAAAAACATGACGAATCCACGGTTCTCCTGATTTTGGCTCGGACGGAACTTTCAACCAAACAATGGAATTCGGAAAGGGGGTGTTTTCGGGTCTTCCNGAGTTCGCCACCAAGTCTAGTCGACCGTCCAAATCGATGTCTGCGGTGGTGAGACAGTGGGAACCAAGGATTTGCTCGTCAATTACCCGCAAGGTCCATTCCTGCTCGAATGGTCGGTCCGGGCACTCGAGCCAAAAGACCAATTGGTTGGAACCGATGAAGTCCTGATCGCCATCCCCATCAACATCCATGAGGCAACCATGAATGCAGGAGGGTTTGATTTTTCTTTCGCCATGGTAAGCTTCGGAGAAGCCGGTGACTTGATGAGAGGTTTTCCAGTCGGGCCCCCGAAACAGAGTAACTCCCCCATCAAAAGAGCTCATCGTGTCGATCTTACCGTCTTCGTCCCAATCGTTCGCGACTATGACATTAGGAATGCCTTTACCTTCGATACCTTGATGAATGACTTGTTTTTTCCATTTTCCCCAAAGGTGGGGCAGGCACGAAAAAACAAGNAATACCAGGGTCCCAGTTCTCATGTTTAGNTTAGAATTTACCCCAAATTTTTNCCATCAGGGCATAGGTTGCNGGATCATGCTGTTTGAGTTCCGCCCGTACGAATGGATAAAAGTCATTCACGCCGACATAGGACTCAGTCATTTCGGCAAAGAATTCCTTATGGTTGGTCCGTGCATAATGCCTTGTAAGCCCTCCCCGAAAGAGAAGAACCCGTTCATAGAGACCGTTTCGTTCCGCTTGTTCGTAGGCTTCCAAAATGGCCGGGTTTTCGAACCCAAGAACTTGATCATGGTAAGAATGAGCCAACTCGTGAAGAATGACGTATTGATGTTTGATCCAAGTACCTCGATCGATCAGGGCCCGAGCACGCGGCACATGGACCCGTTTTTCAAGTGATGGATCATGTCCATTGGCAAGGAGCCAACCGCGGTTCGGGTGGTACTGCATATTTCCGAGCTTATGATTTCGGTCGACCCGGATGACCAACTTCCGTAAAGCCTGAGACTTTTCTTTCGGCAGAAGGTAAAGGATTCTTTGCAGGTGATTGGCGAGGGCTTTTTTGACTTGGCGAAAAAACTTGCTTTGGTTCGCGTCCTGCAGATCCGGGCTGAATTCGATGGTCCATCCCTCAATCTTCTCCATGAAAGGCGTGGCGAATTTCGGGGATTCCTTGGCTCCGGGCAGGCTTATACTGGTTAAAAGAAGCAGAGTCGCAAAAATCCAGGTTGTTTTCATGGATTTATTAATTTCTAGCTGTGCAGATTAATTGGGAAGGTACTGGCGAGAACCACCTGATCATCGATTTCAATAAGGATCGAATAGTTGCCGGGTTTTTCGAATTTCAATCGTTGGATGTCGTTGATCAGGTTGATTCGATGCTGGGGGCCCGGAGATTCGAAATCCCGGTCGATGATGTACCTCGGTTCTTCCTCGGACATCGGAATCCCGATGGAAATTTTCAGTTGGTGTTTTCCTTTGGTGAGGTCGGAAAAGGAAAGGAACCAAATCATTCGGGGATGGACCACAGGGAACTCCTTGGCCCGAAGGTTTGAGAAGATTCCCAGCAGGGTATGCTTGCCGGTTGCCGGATCGACATAGACTGAATCACAGGTTATCCAGGCGAGGACTTGTGGCTTTGTGGACATCTAAAAAGTGGATCAGCAGAGAGCACTGCGGGAGAGCAGAGCATCGACTTCCGGATCCCGACCCATGAAGTTACGGTAGAGTTGATCGGGTGGCAGAGCGTTCCCCTTACTTAGGATTTGTTCTCTGAAGTCACGACCGGTTGACTGATTAATGACGCCTTCCTTTTGAAATCGGGTGAAGGCATCGGCATCCAGAACTTCGGCCCATTTGTAGGAATAATAGGCGGATGCGTATCCCGTGGGACTGCTAAAGAGGTGGCTGAAGCGGAGAACGATACTTCGGGGGGTGGTCTTGCGTTTGGGTAGATACCCATCGAGTTCCTTTTGGAGGGAGGATTCAAGGTTTTGCAAGTCGCCCTTGGCCCACTTCCGGTGGAGGAAAAGATCGAGTTTGGAAAAGGCCATCTGGCGCATTGTGGTGTTTCCCTGAAAGAAATTACGGGCTTTGATCATTTTGGCGAACAGATCGTCGGGAATATTCTCGCCGGTTTCATGATGCTTGGCGAACAGATTTAGGCTTTCCCTTTCCCAGCACCAGTTCTCCATAATCTGAGAGGGGAGTTCGACGAAATCCCAAGCCACATTGACCCCGTTCAGGCTGCGGTGAGGAACTTCTCCGCAGAGGTGATGGAGCAAGTGTCCGAATTCATGAAAGATCGTCTCCACCTCGTAATGGGTGAGTAGGGCGGGTTTGCCGGGAGTAGGAGCGGTCAGGTTCCCGCAAATCAATCCAAGGTGAGGTCCGCGGGGTTGATCGCCATCGGGTTCCGAGGTGCTGAGGTAATTCATCCAGGCTCCGCCCCGCTTGCTTGCCCGGGGATGCCAATCGGCATAAAAGGATCCGAGATGCCGGTCATCGGCATCGTCATACAAGTCGTAAAATCGGACTTCTGGATGCCAAACTGGGACCGACTCTCCAGTCGCCCCCTCGACCGAATGAATGTCTTCCCCGAAAGAGGTGGTGCGTTCTACGATCTTCAACCCAAAGATTTTCGAGGAAAGTTCGAAAAGGCCGCTTAATACGGATTGGATTGGAAAATAGGGACGCAGGTCTTCGTTATCGAAATCGTATCTTTCCTTTTTAAGTTTTTCCGACCAATATCCGACTTCCCAAGGCTCCAGCAAATCGGAAGGTACCCCGGTCTTTTCGGCTTTGAAGCTCTCCAATTCCTGATTCTCGCGGTTAAAGAAGGGGAGGGACTTTTCCATCAGTTCGGTTACGAAGGCATCAGCCTTGGAGCCCGACTGAGCCATTCTTCTATCCAACACCACATCCGCAAAATCCTCTTTTCCCAGCAGATCGGCTTTTTCCTGACGCAGGCGAATGATGCTTTCCACCAACGATTCGTTTTGGTGGGGTTCTTCGACGCACAAACGGTCGCTTGCGGACCAAATTTCCTGACGAATCCCGTCATCCTCGGCGTATTGCAAAACCGGAAGCATCGAAGGCGTATGTAGGGTGAACACCCATGCGTTGGCTCCCTCCTCTTCGCCTAACTTTTCTAAAGCGGTCTGGCGTGCTGCCGCTTTTGCAGCATCCGGTAATCCCGTGAGTTTGCTTTCGTCCTCCACCGTGAGGTGCCAGGCATTCGTGGCATCCAGCACATTTTCCGAAAAATTCTGAGTGAGCTTGGCCAATTCGCTGGTAATCTCTTCCAATCGATTGCGCTTTTCTTCGGGTAAGTCGGCGCCCGCCTCCTTGAAGTCGAGCACAGTTTCGTCGACCAGCCTGCGGTCGATGTCAGAAAGAGCGTTGACTTCGTCTTTTTCCGCATAGCCTTTCAAGGCTTTCCACAAGTCAGGATCCAGAGAAATCTTGGCTCCGAAGGCACTCACGGCTGGGAGCATTTCATTGTGAGCCTCCCGAAGTTCCGGAGAATTGCAGACCGAATCCAAATGAGTCACCAAGGCCCAGGCCCTATGCAGTTGATCCGCTGCCCGCTCCAGTCCCTTAACTGTGTTTTCGAAGGTGGTTTGCTCGGCAGATAAGGACCGAATGCTTTTCAGGTTTCCTTCGGCTTGTTCCAGACATAAGGTCAGGTCTGTACGAATATGCTTCGGAGTCAGTTTGGACCAATCCGGGTTTTGCCCCGGGTGGATGAAGGGATGTTCACTCATGTGTCAGTTGAGGCAAAATTCAAGAATCCGAACGGAGTCCCTGTTTTCAAAAGCCATTGGGGTTAATGTTATTTGGTGGTTGCCGGGGGATAAGTCGTGTACAAGGGCTACACTGAATGGATAATGAAGCTTTTTGCTGTGATGGCGATACAAATTGACTTCTCCCTTTCTCTCACCGTCTACTTCGTAAGCGAGCTTTCCCGCATCCGGTCCGCCCACCACAAAGACGCCGAAGGCCCGTCCGGAAAAGGATACGCTCAGGGACTGGGCAGTGCTGTTGGCATGAAAGAGACGACGGCCCAGGTAGCGACTGCGTTTAGAGCCAGTAATATTTTTCCAGTCCGGTTCGGAAAAACTCCACCCTTGGGTCAGCTTGATGGTTTGAGGAGAAAGAAATCTTCCCTTGGAAAAACTATGGGGGTTGAGGAATTTGCTAGGAAGGAGATGGTTGAGGGCTTTGGGGGCCAAGGGACCAGCCCAGGCCTGATTCAGAAGCTCGGCATGGATGTTCGCACACAGACGGTTTCCGGGTGGCTTGGGGTGGGTTCCGCCAAATTCCTCCCACGTGAAGGTGCCCGCATCGATACATTCGGCCAATTCCCTGGCCAAGTGAACCTGGGAGATCTGATATTTTTTCAGAACCTCTTCTTGGGCCGCCATCGGTAAGGGAGTCTTTCCTCCCCGAAGTTGCTCGAGCATACTTGGGTTTACGAAATAGGTGACTACGACATCTCCTTTGGGGTTGTTCCTGCGGAAGTTACGAATGATGCCTTCCATACCCAAAACGCAACCCTCATAGGAATGCTTAGCGTCCTGGTCGTCGTTGACCGCAAACTCAAGAAAGAACAAATCAATGGGACCCTTGGACAGAACATCCCTTTCCAAACGGAAGGCACCGGTGGTGGAACAGGTGGAGGAAATACCCGCATTAATGAATTCAAATTCAGTCTGCGGAAATTTTCCCTGCAACCACTCCATCATCATGGGCCGGTATCCGTCCATCTCGGTGATGGATCCGCCCATGAAGGCAACCCGCCCTTTTTTTGTGCTTTCGAAAGCCAATCTTGAATTTTCAAGGGAACCACGTTGCGTCCGGTTGTCCGGATTGATCGCCGAAAGGGAGGTAGCCCAGAGCATCAGGCAGGAAAAGAGGAGAGAGAGAGAAGGTTTCATACTCCGTGATGAAGAAGCTTCTTCGCCCGTTGGGCAAGCCTCTTCATGGCTGGGTAATCCTTCTTTTGTATCAGTTCCTTCGGGGTAATCCACGAGCCTCCCACACTGATTACCTGTTGCTCGTCTAGGTAGGCAGAGACCTGCGACTCCCCAATCCCTCCCGTGGGCAGATAATGGGCGGTGAATTGTTGAAAAGGTGCGGTCAGGGCCCGGAAATAGGAAAGCCCGCCGACCGGTTCGATGGGAAAGATTTTAACAGTCCGGCAACCGGAGCTCAGAACGTTGGATAATTCGGTGGGGGTGAGAACCCCGGGGAAATAGCAGAGTTCGTTCGATTGGGCTTTCTCCCAAAGATCAGGTTGCCAACCCGGAGAAACTCCGAAATCAAGTCCTTGGTCCAATAGCCAGTTGATTTGATCGGTTTCGGTTAGACTGCCTGCACCAAGCAGAAGATCAGGGAATTCCTTTCTGATTGTGGTTAGGGCGGATTGAGCTCCTTGCTCACGTAAGGTAATTTCAAGTGCACCAATGCCTCCTTTCATCAAAGCCTCAGCGATTTTGAGCGGGTTGCATGCGTCGACCCGGTTGAGAATAGGAAGGACCGGAATTCCCTTCAGGCGGTCGAGTACGCTCACTCCTTCTTTTGGGAGAGGTTGCGCTTGTAGCGCATCTGCAGGATTTCAATACCTAGGGCAAATCCCATCGGGACATAAATCAGTTCCTTTTCCACTTCCCTTCCCAGACCCTCGAGAAAAATGGTTACTCCGATCACAATTAGAAAGGCAAGAGCGAGAATTTTAAGAGCGGCATGCTTGAGAATAAAATCGCCGATGGGTTTGGCGAAGAAGAGAATGACCACAAAGGAGAGAATAACCGCAGCGATGATAACCCAGCGGTTGCTGGTCAAACCCACCGCGGTGATCACCGAATCGAGGGAAAAGACCACATCCAAAATGACAATTTGGGTAATGATGCTAGCAAAACCGTGTCCACCCTTTGCCGCGCTTTCCTCATGAGTGAGTTCCACGGTGGCATGGATCTCTTTGACCGCCTTCCAAATAAGGAACAGTCCACCCGCCAACAGGGCGAGGTCACGCCAGGAGAATTGAAACCACTCCGGCCCGTTCACCCACGCCGGTTCAGTTAATTGCACGAGCCGCAGTCCTCCGATCACCATGAAAATGCGCATCACCAGAGCCAAGCCCAATCCCAGGTTCCGTGAGAATGCCCGTTTTTCCTCGGGCAAACGGGCGACCAAAATGGCAATCACCAAAACATTGTCCACCCCGAGAATCAGCTCCAAGCCCACCAGCAGGGCAAAAACTCCAATTAAGTCACCTTCCATAGGAATTATCCTTACAAAGCTGGGGGAAATGAAAAGGAAATTCCGTTGTCCAAACGCGATTGACTCCGATACTAATTCTGAAACCATTCGGTTTTCGACCCAAACAAGAGAATCGACATGCGCATCGGATCCATCACTCATCAATTTGTACCCGTAGAAACCCGGGTGCCCTTGAAGTTCGGTACGGAGACCCTCACCTCCGTGACCTGTTCACGTATTCGATTGGAAGCTCGTGGGTCCAGCGGTGCAAAGGTCACGGGATGGGGGGAAACCCCTTTGAGCGTACAGTGGGTTTGGCCCTCGGAACTTCCCTACACGGAACGCCATGAAGCCCTGATGGCCTTTTCCGAATCTCTGGTTGAGGCATGGACGGATTGGGAACGCGAAGGGGATGCCTTGGAGCTTGGCCATGATCTGGTTTTCGAAGACCTACCCAAAAGACTCGATGCTTACAACGACATTGAAAGGAAAGGGCGCGAACCGATGCCCTGGTTGGCCGCTTTGGTCTGTGCCTCACCCATCGACCTCGCCCTGCATGATGCCTTCGGGCATTCGCTCGGGCGACCCACCTACGCCTGTTATGACGGTGAGAGCCTTGCCCATGACCTCAGTCGCTATCTTGAACCCGCGGAGGATTCCAAAGTACGATTCGGGGGGAGATATCCGGCGGATTATCTGCTTTCCGATCTTCCCGAAAGCCTTCCCGTTTGGCATTTGGTTGGAGGATTAGATCCCCTCGATTCCTTGGAACTCAGGGGAGACGAACCGGACGATGGGTATCCGGTTCACTTGCGGGAGTGGATCAGACGGGACGGGTTGTCCTGCCTGAAGATCAAACTCCGGGGAAACGACTACGAATGGGATTACCGGCGCCTGCTTGAGGTCGGTCGGATCTCCGCCGAAGAGGGCGTTGATCATCTGACCACCGATTTCAATTGCACCGTGACCGAACCCGCTTATGTCAATGACATCCTTGACCGCCTAGCCCGCGAGGACTCCTCGACTCATTGCCGTATTCTTTATGTTGAACAACCCTTTCCCTACGACCTCGAAATGCATCGGATTCCAGTGCATAGCGTGGCCGATAGAAAACCTCTCTTCATGGACGAAAGCGCTCATGATTGGAAGCATGTCCGTTTGGGACGGGAATTGGGATGGAACGGGGTCGCCCTCAAGACCTGCAAGACCCAAACCGGGGCCTTACTCTCCCTTTGCTGGGCTAAGGCTCACGGGATGAGCCTGATGGTGCAGGATCTAACTAATCCCATGCTCGCTCAAATTCCTCATGCCTTGCTCGGTCATCATGCGGGCACGATTATGGGCGTGGAAAGCAATGGCATGCAATTTTATCCCGAAGCCTCGATCCGAGAGGCCCGGGTTCACCCTGGTCTCTACCAGCGACGGGGAGGTAGACTCGACCTGTCCACCATTCGGGGCCCCGGGTTCGGGTACCGAATAGAGGAAATCGATCGGCTCTAAGCAGGTCTTCATTCCGATTCCATAATCGGGCAGTACTNAATGCAAGAAGAACTCCTTAACGGACTGAATCAGTGGCACACTTCAAAAAATCAATGGAGTGCTTGCAGAGAGTAGGGAGCCCGTTTCGACTAAAATTGATGATAGAAGTAGGCAAAGATCCGTGAAGGATGGCTTCCCCAATTAACTCAATTGAGCCTTTTGCAGGTCGACCAGTTCATACACTCCCTTTTCCGCAAGAGCCANAAGCTCGTTCAATTGGGTGCGTGAAAAGGTCGCTTCCTCTCCGGAAGATTGCACTTCCACGAATTGCCCGGAACCGGTCATGACGATGTTGGCGTCCACCGTGGCATCGCGGTCCTCTGGGTAATCGAGGTCGAGCACGCAACGATCATTGTACACGCCCACACTGATGGCGGCGAGATGATCGACGATGGGATCCTCCTTAAGTTTGCCGGATTCGAGCAGTCCGCTGATGGCAATGCGGGTAGCCAACCAGGCTCCGGTGATGGAGGCGGTCCGGGTTCCCCCGTCGGCCCGCAAAACATCGCAATCGATCCAAAGGGTCTTGTCGGGCATTTTCTTCAGGTCGAGCACCGCACGCAGGGAACGGCCGATCAATCTCTGAATCTCAATGTTCCGCCCGTCCTGCTTGCCTTTGCTGATGGGGCGGTCCTTGCGAGAAAGCGTGGAGTAGGGAAGCATCGAGTATTCCGCAGTTAGCCAACCGCCTTCGACTTTTTGCTGACGCATCCATCCTGGAACCCGATCCTCGATCATTGCNGCGCAAATGACTTGGGTGTGCCCGAAGGAGCAAATCACCGATCCGTTGGCATGGGGTGCAATCCCCAGCTGAAAAGAAACGGGGCGCATCTGATCGATTTCACGTCCGGATGGACGCACGAAGGCTTGGTCGAGTTGCTCGGCGAGGGCTGATTTTTCCATAAGATCAGGTTTCATACGTGATTAGAGGCTCGGGGTCAATCAGTTGCATGTCGTCCCCGGCTAACTCGTTGGCGAACCAGGTGCGGGAATGAGGATCACCGTGGTGCAGAAAAGTGGTCTTGGGAGAGAGTTTACGGGCAAGGGCCAATAGTTCGTCCCGATCGGCATGTCCGGAGAGGTCGAACTGGCGGATTTTAGCCCGTACTGGTTCCACACAATCGATTTCCTCGAATTCAAAGGGTTGTCCGGTTTGGGTTGTGAGAAGTTGACCGCCCGGGGTGTCGGGGTCGCAGTAGCCCACAAAGAGGATGGAATTTCGGTCACTGCCGAGGAGTCCCGAGGCAATGATATAGGAAGGGGTATGTTCGACCATCATGCCGCTGCTGACCAGAAAGATGCCTTTCATTGGAGGAGGCCGCCCGGGTTCGACTTTGCGTGGTAGAGGACGAGCCCCCATGGATTTGAGCACCTTGCGATTGAAACGCAGTCGGTTGGTGTTTTTGGAAATTTCGTGAAAGTGGTTGACCAGGTCCATGCCCAGCCCGGAACAAAAGACGGGAACCTTGGGTATGGCTTTCCGGCGGAAGGCTTCGTCCAGCACTACCAGCATTTCCTGCATCCTGCCCAGGGCAAAGACCGGAATGAGGGCTGATCCGCCCCGGTTCAGGGTTTTGCCGACCTCTTCAAGCAGGGAAACGAGTTCAGACTCCCTCTGACGACCCGGATCGCGGGCGGTTCCGCCCCGGGTGGTTTCGGTCACCAACACATCAACCGGTTCCAGGGGAAGGTCGGCCCCGTCAAGGGTACGCTGGTCATTGAAGAGGAGGTCGCCGGTAAAGAAAATTCGTTCCTTTTCGCTCTTCACTTCCACGGAAACCGCTCCGGCCACATGCCCGGCGTGGTGTAAAGTGATCTCAATGGATTTTCCTTCTTTTTCCACCCGTTGGGGGGTGTTAATGGAGAGGGGTTTCATTCGGTCGTAGAGCGTGGAGAGGTCGCCCCGGCCGTAAAGTGGAAGTTCGGGCAGGTTGAGTTCGTTGCGCTGTCTCTTCATTACCGAAACCGAGTTGGAAAGCATCCGCCGGGCAAGGATGGAACTCGCGTAACTCAGAAGAACGGGTGCGTCGGGGTGATGACGGGAAAGTAGGGGCAGGCTTCCCAGGTGATCAAGGTGGCAGTGGGTCAGGATAATGAAGTCGAGGGAATTCCTCTCGATCAGATCGTGACGGGGGATGGAGTCGTTTCCGGCATGTTTGGGATGAATGCCGGAATCGATGACGAAACGGAAGGGGCCGGTTTCGCAGAGCGTGCAATTCGCCCCGATCCCACCGTGCGGGTTCAGGTCAGTGAACTTCATGAATGGCTCGGGTCCAAGGGGAATTCCTCGGGGATATCGAGGCGGAAGGGAGCCATGCGGACATGAATCTTGTTTTCGAACTCGTCAAACCCGTGGAAGGAACCAGACGCTTCAGCGGAGAGGTGGGTGACGTGGTAGCTGTTATAGGAAAAGGTTTCACCTGGTGGGATGGTCGGGGTTTCGCCGACAATTTTATCCCCTTCCACGACCGTGGTGGTGCCGTCCATATTGTTAAGGATCCATTTTCGACCCATCAAAGTAATCGCCCGGTCGGTGAGGTTGCGTATACTGACGAAATAGATGAAGGCGTGAAGGTCGATTCCCTTTACATTCGATTTCTCTTTATGATGGACTAATTTGTCCAGGGTGGCTTGTAGCCCGTCCAATTCTGTGCTGTTGTCTCTCACCTTCGTTTGATTGTCTGAGTGTTCATCATAACAGCAGGAACATAAATGACCATTTCTTTCTTTGATCTGGAGAAGGAAAAGAAAGAAAAGATCGGAAAACGCTTGCCGACTCAGCCAGAGACTCCACAAGGGAAGGGATGCAAAAATACGCCTTGTTATCTGTCAGTGACAAAACCGGACTGGTTCCCTTCGCCAAGTCCCTTGCCGAGGAACATGGATTTAGCCTCCTTTCGACCGGTGGAACTGCCCGTTTGTTGAGGGAGGTTGGGTTGGAGGTCACCGATGTCAGCGAGCACACCGGTTTTCCGGAAATGATGGATGGGCGGGTTAAGACCCTGCATCCCAAGGTGCATGGTGGTCTGCTTTGCCTCAGAGACAATCCTTCCCACCGGGAAGCCGCCGAATCCCAGGGTGTGGAAATGATCGATTTGGTGGTGGTGAACCTTTATCCCTTTGAGGAAACCGTGGCCCGCCCCGGAGTCTATCTTGCGGAAGCGATCGAGCAGATCGATATCGGCGGACCTTCGATGCTCAGAAGCGCAGCCAAGAACCATAGGGATGTTACGGTGGTCTGCGATCCGGAGGATTATTCCCGCGTTTTAGAGGCGTTTGAGGCTCCTGATCAATTGACTTCCCTCCGAGCTGAATTGGCCCGCAAGGTCTTTGCCCGTACCGCTGCCTACGACACTGCGATTTCCGCCTACCTTGAGAAACAGGCCGAAGTGGAGCCCAACTTGGAAGAAATTTCCGGTTTCCCCGCGAAAATGAACCTCGAAGCTGACAAGGCGATGACTTTACGGTACGGAGAGAACCCGCACCAACAGGCGGCACTCTACGGAGACTTCCTCGATCATTTCGAGCAGCTTCAGGGCAAGGAATTAAGCTTTAACAACATCCTCGATGTCTCTTCTTCAGCTTACCTGATTGGAGAGTTCGAGAAACCCACGGTCGCCATTCTCAAGCACACCAACCCCTGCGGAGCGGCAAGTGCGGATCGTTTGGAAGAGGCCTGGGAACATGCCTTCGCCACCGACCGGCAGGCACCCTTTGGTGGAATCATTGTGGTCAATAACACATTGGACCTGGGCTTGGCGGAGAAGATTTCGGAAATCTTCTGCGAGGTCATCATTGCTCCCGGGTTCACTGATGATGCCCGGGCGATCTTCGAAAAGAAGAAGAACCTTCGCCTCTTGGTGTCTAAGGCTGGATTCGGGGCCGAGACCTTACGGGAATTTCGTTCGATACCGGGAGGTTTTCTCGCTCAGGACCGGGATCAAAAGAAAATCAACCCCAAGCAGTTTGAAGTGGTCACGGAGCGTCAGCCTACAGACTTGGAATGGCGTTCGATGCTTTTCGGATGGCGGGTGGTCCGTCATGTCAAGAGCAACGCCATCGTTTACTCGGGAGACGAACGCACCCTTGGAGTGGGCGCAGGCCAAATGTCCCGGGTGGATAGTTCGCGGATCGCAGTGTGGAAAGCGGGGGAAGCGGGACTTGACTTAACGGGTTCCGCGGTTTGCTCGGATGCGTTCTTTCCCTTTGCGGACGGGCTGGTTGCTGCGGCCGATGCCGGGGCGACTGCGGCCATTCAACCGGGCGGAAGCGTACGGGACGATGAGGTGGTGGCTGCAGCCAACGAACGGGGTATGGCTATGGTTCTTACCAAGGCCCGTCACTTTAAGCATTAGTCTGGTTAGACCGGTTTGTCTTGTCCCGCACTCTTCTAAATATAGGCTAAGAGTATGACTTTTACTTTCTCCCCTTCAATTCGTTCGTTTTTCGGCAGGGGATTAGTCTTGTTCGTTTGTCTTTTCGGAGGAATAGGTTGCGGAACCGCAATGCTCTCCGATGAAAACCTGGCAAAGCGGGCAAAAAGAGATTTTAATCGAATGAAAAGCAAGGAGGCTCTCTCCACCAATGCTTCCCATAACAAAATGATCAAGGAAATCGGAGAGAGGATCGCGGGAGTCGCCCAAGTCGATTTGCCGGGCACAGAATGGGAATTCGTGGTTTTTCAAAATAGTGAGGCCAATGCCTTCGCGATGCCGGGTGGAAAGGTCGGTGTCTACACTGGATTAATTGATCTCGCTGATGGGAATGACGATGAGGTTGCCGCAGTGATTGGACATGAGGTCGCTCATGTTGCTTTTCGCCACAGTAACAAACGGATGACCCAGGCAATGGGGATCGCATTGGGTGGCGTGATTCTAAATACCGCACTTCGCAATAAGGATTCCACGGACCGGCGTCTGGCAACCGGAGCTTACGCGGCAGGTACTACGCTGGGTGTGGCGCTACCTTACAGTCGAGAGAACGAGCGAGAAGCGGATCACCGGGGTTTATTCTACTCCGCAATGGCGGGTTATGATCCACGGGCTGCAATCCGCTTTTGGTCGAAGATGAAAAAATCGGGAAAGCGGCTTCCTGAGATTTTTTCCACACACCCAAACCCTGGAAAACGAATCGAGTTTCTGCAATCTCACATGGATCAGGCTTACGGGTTGTATGTGGAGGCCAAGAAAGCCCGAGGAGAAAGGCCTAATCCATGAGCGTTTTATTGGATCATCCGATTCAGGCCTTATCTGAATATGTTGGGCATGCCAGCGTGTCTGCGGATTCCGCCTTTGACGATGGAGTCAACGGAGCCCGAGGGTTTGCACAGTCCAGATTGGAGGAACTGGGTTTTTCTGTCGATTTGATTGAAACTCCGATCAATCCGGTCATTCTCGCCACTCGGGGAGACCCATCCTGGCCCAAGTTGGTGATTTATGGTCATTATGATGTACAACCTCCCGATCCGCTGGATCTTTGGACCAGCGATGCCTTTATTGCTGTTGAGCGTGAGGGTCGGCTTTACGGAAGAGGAGCGGCGGATAACAAAGGCCCCCAAATCGTCCACATGGCCGCTTTACGCCGGGTTCTTAAGCAAAANCCTGACCTNCCCCTNCANATTACCTATNTGATCGAGGGAGAGGAGGAAATTGGCAGTCCCAGTTTTCGGGGATTTTTGGAAACTCACCAGGACCGTCTGCGGGGTGATATGCTTTTGGTTTCGGACACGGGTAGCCCCGGTCCTAATCAACTGGTGGTGACTACTGGTTTGCGAGGGCTCACCGCCCTGGAGGTTAAAGTGCGCGGTCCGAGGCAGGACTTGCATTCGGGGGTGCATGGAGGGGCTTTGATGAATCCTTTGCAGGCCCTCATGCGTGCCTGTTCCGAATTGCATGACGCGGACGGAAAGGTGGCGGTTCCGGGCTTTTACGATGCGGTCCGTCCGCCGGAACCGTGGGAGCGAGAGGAATTATCCAAGCTACCCACCACCGAGGAGGAGTATGCTCAATTTCTGGGAGTTCCAAATTTTCATTCCCCTCCAGGCTATTCTCCTCTTGAAGCAATCCGCTTTTGCCCGACTCTTGAATTCAATGGGGTGGGGGGCGGATACCAGGGGGAAGGTTCCAAGACGGTGATTCCCGCGGAAGCCTTCGCTAAAATCACCTGCCGTTTGGTTCCAGATCAATCGGCCGAGGAAATTGCTGAAAGGGTAAAATCCGCCATTGTCCGCTCCTGTCCGTCTTCGGTCGAGGTGGAGGTGGAAGTGAAAGGTGGGGGAGACCCCTATGTGGTGATTCCTCCCGGGAAACCAGGCTCAACGGGTGAGGAATCCGACCTGACTAAAAAAGCCTTTCCTTTGGTCGAGAAATGTGTGCGGAAAAGTTTTGGCAGTGATCCGCTTTTTCTTCGGGAAGGTGGAAGCATTCCGATTATTCGGGATCTCAAGGAAGTCGCGGGTTTGGATGCACTGATGCTTGGACTCTTTACCAATGAGGATAATTTGCATGCACCGGATGAGAGTTTTCACCTAGGCATTATGAGCAAAGCGATCGATGCCTTTGAGGAATTCTTCCTGAACTTGACTTAAGTACCTTTGGTCACCACAAAAGCGGCCCGGCGATCCAGGCGAGCCTCATTGCCGGTGGCATTGGGCAATGCAGATTCGTCCCCGATAGAAACGGTATCGATTCTGCCCTCGTCCGCACCTAATTCAACCAAGTAATCCTTGACCGTCGTGGCCCGGCGATCACCCAGTGACTTGTTGTACTCAGGGGTGCCTTTCCAGTCGCAGTAGCCCTCGATAAGCAGGCGGGCTTTGGGGTTGGATTGGATGAATTTGGAAATCTCCACGAGTTTGGGACGCTCGGCGGCGGAGACATTGTACTGGTCGAATCCGAAGTAGACCGGATCAAAGGGCCGAATCACATTCAGGGGATCGGAGAATGCGTCCAAAGCGGAATCTCTTGGCACAAGCAGGTCATTACCAAGCGTTCCTTGAAGATCGCTTCCAGTCGGAGAGAGATCATCGGTACCTGAATTGAAGCCACGACTGGGGTCCACGAATTCGTCTCCGGAAGCGGATTGGCCCCGGTTGAGATCGGTTTCAGGTTCGATCTTTTTGGCACAACCAAGCCCAAGCAGGAGTAGGCTGGTCCCAGAAATAAGCAAGGCCCGGGAAAGGGAATGGGCAGTCATCAGGAATCTTTGAGGACAATAAACTGGGCTTTACGTTCCAAGCCCGCGGTGGTGGGGTCGGCATCCGGAGTGGCCATTTCATCACCCATTGAGATAATTTCAATACGCGTTTGATCCACACCCAAATCGATCAAGTAGCTTTTTACGCTCCCTGCCCGGCGGTCTCCGAGGGATTTGTTGTAAGCGGGCGTTCCTTTCCAGTCGCAATAGCCTTCAACAAGAATCTTTGCTCCGGGGTTGGAGCCAAGGTAACCGGCAACATCCTGGAGTTTGGTCCGTTCAGCTGCTCCGATGTTGTATTGGTCGAAACCAAAAAAGATGGGCTCGAACGGACGCTCGGCGTCTTNCATNTTGNCGGGGTCATTCCAAAAGGGGTCTTGTGGGANCAGTCCATCGGAACCGTCCAAACCNGTGATTGCTGTGCCAACTGGAGAAAGTTCCTCTCCGTCCGCGAGGGAACCGTCTTCTGCTGAACCGACAAAAGTTCCACGGTCAGTACCCTTGATGAGAGCCGTGTCGTCAGGAGAGAGAGCGTTCTTTTTAGAACAACCAAATTGTATGACCGCGAAAACGACCATGCTTACCATCCACATTGTATTTTTCATAACTATATTCCCGCTTAACTGTTTCGGGTTGAATTCCCATATTCAACCACCATTGTGCGATTTTTCTTGCGCGCGGGGATCCATTCGTCAATGGGAAAACGATTGAAAGTGCGAAAATATTTTCTTGTGGACAATGGTTCTTTTGGAGCCCAAGCAATCATCAATCTGCGTAAAATTGCAAATTCCCTAGCGAAAAGCAGCGGTTTTGAGGTGCGCCCAATGGGGTTGATGCACTCTCATAAGGTGAACCCAAGTGCCCTGGATGGAGTTGCAGGGGAATCGATGGAGGCGTTTTTGGACAGCGAGGAAGCGAATTTCGTTTCCGATATCCGGGTGGTGCCTTTTTTTCTCGGACCCAGTTTGGCGGTGACCGATTGGTTGCCCCGTAACTTGGAGAAGTGGCGACTGGGCGGGAAGGGGCGGAGTTTTGTTATCTTGGATTACTTATTTGATCCTGAAGATAAAAGGCTTGCCCGTATTCTCGAAGATCTGAGCCTCGGTGAGATTCAAAGCCGGAATCTTTCTGCTCCCCACCTGATTCTCGTGGATCATGGGACTCCACTTCCAGAGGTGAACTTGGTCCGTGAGGAAGTTGGAAAACAATTAAAGGATTTGATGGGCAATCGAATTGCAGGTTTCTCGACCTGTTGCATGGAAAGGCGAGCGGGTCCGGAGTATGATTTTAATGATCCGCTTCTTCAGGATTTGCTGAAAAAGTTGGAGAAGAACTGTGCCCATGAAGTCCTGCTCGCTCAACTATTCCTTTCCCCAGGTAGGCATGCCGGCAAAAACGGAGACTTGGCCAAGATTTGTGGTGGATTTGAAACTCAACCATCGCAGTTACGGATCCATCGGTTACCTACGATGGGCAATCATCCTCTGATGCTTGATATTCTCGTTGACCGGATTGGCAGGGATCGCTGAATCCCTGTCCCAAAGTTGGGCTAGGAACCCAATGGAGCGAGATAAATTCCTAGGAGGAGCAGGCTTGCACCAATGATCCGGCGGATTTGAGTAGTTCGGGGGGCGTTGCTTTCGTGAAGTCCCATGCGTTTGCCTAACCAAGCCACCAAAAGAATCGCCCAAAGTCCCCGGCAGGAGTAAAAGACATTGGCTTCGGTGGGTACGCGGAAAAAACCAATGGCGAAGGACATCAGCACGGCCTGGCCACCCATGGGGAGGCAGGAGGCCCACATCCAACGGTCGGCCCGACCCCTCGAAGTGAGGAAGTTTCCTCGGCTCAGCGGAATCAGGGAAAAAGAGAGCAGGCCCAGAGTCGAAAACATTACGAACATAATATTGAAGGGGTCGGACTGGTGGGTAAAGTGGGGAACCATTGAATCGACCAGTCCAAAGCCTGCGGCTGTGCCCAGTGCGAGAACAATCCCCACGAAGGAAGAGGGCATGGCCTTGCTCGGCCATCCAATCAAAGCCACTGCGGTCGCTGCGAGTCCGGCNGCTGCCCAGGTTTCCAAGCCAATNGGGTGGGGCGATAGACCAAGCAGNAAAAGNAANAGGGCCACNAAGACNGATTTGGANCCCATGATGGGAGTGACCATCGAAGCGTCACTCGATCGGAGAGCGGCAAAACACAGGGACTGAGCTCCGAAGAAAATGGTCCCAAGTAGGGCTCCATTTTGAAAATCCGATGCCTGCAAGGGAGAATCTGCAAGCAAGGGGTAGGGAAGGAAGAACAGAGCCGTGANCCAATTCGAATAGANCAGNGANCGNGAAGCNCCNGACCCGAGTTCCATCGCTCTTTTGGCAAGCAGTGCNCTAACTGTGTAGGCAAGTCCGGCCGAGAGGGCGAGGAGGTAGGGAGTGAGGTTGCTTGGCAAGAAAAAGGATTTCCGGGTTGAGCTGGATGCGTTTTAACTCCGGCCGAATGCAAGGCTGAGTTTTTCGCATTCGCTGGGTTTGCGTTCTTTTGTCCCGATGATCAGGCGGTACTTGATTCGGACCGGTTGACCGGGTTTGGCTTGGGTCTTGAAGTAAGACCCGAAGCGACCGTAGTCCCGTTCGCTGTAAAAGGAGGGCTTGGGGTTGTCCGGATGATCGAGGTACAGGGTGAAGTGGCGCTGATCGGCAACTACCACGCTTTGAGCTTTCCATGGTAGGTTAGTCATGTCTTTATCGGCGGGCCAATTCTTGGTTTTCCCCTTCTCGCCCCTTCCTTCTTTAGGACGCACATAGTAGGTCTGCTTGGAGGTGCTGGAAGCGACTTCATTGGAGGCCCGGAATTGAAACCCTGCGTGCTGAGGATCCCCATCAAGCACCAAGGTGTCATGTTCGGTGGATACAACGGATCCGAAATCGATTTGCAGCGAATCATCCGGGCGGAGGGAAAAGCTCAGGGACCGTTCTTCCTTGGCAAAGATTGTACCGTCGTCCAACCGCCAGGCGATTTCCACGCTTTGGCCGGCACTTTTGAGATCCGAATGCGAACGGATTATTTTTTCGTGGGTCTGGTACGCCCGCTTGCAATGCCAGGTGTCAATCTTATGTTCCTTGCCCTCTTTATCGGTAAAGGAGCATTTGGAAAACCCGAAGTAGATCCCCCGATGGTGGGTGAACTTTCCGCCAGGGCCTTTGGTCAGGAAACCTTGCCCATCGGATTGATAAACATGGTGAAAGGGTTTGTAAGTTCGNTCGCGATCTTTGGGGTCCATGCGTTCGTANACATANCGGACNANGGGTCGCTNACCGAACNTNAGATCGGTGTACTTNCCGGGTTGATCGATCCAGGCAAAGGANACNGGTTGGTCCGCGAAAGCGAAAAGAAAAAGAAGCTGAGGGAGAACGAAGAGACCAAAGGATTTTTTCATATGCATAGAGAAAATCCGTTTTGAGCCTCGAGTCCAAGGGTAAAAGAGCAAAGGACTGGAGAAACTTTTCTTGAAGTTTTTCGTTTAAGGGATTGGTTAATTCACTTTGCTATTAATACTACACCTCTATGTGTCTGTTGCTTCAACGCCTCTTTCCTTTTCTTCTGTGTTTCCCATGTGGTGGGGCATTGGGGGTGATCGATTTCGAAAAGGAGCTTTGGCCCATACTCCTGGAGCGTTGCGTGGAATGCCATAAAGCTCCCTTCGAGCAGGCCGGACGATTGAGGGAACCGAAGGCAGGTCTCAGGTTGGACGGTGCTGCTCATATCCTGCGGGGAAGCGATGACGGTTTAGTGCTGTCAGCCAATCACCCCAGTCGGAGCAGTTTGTACACGCGAACTATTCTGCCCTTTGATGACGCCGATCACATGCCTCCTAAGGGAGACCCTCTAACCCGTAAACAAAAGGAAATCATTCGCAAATGGATTGCCCAGGGTGCAGATTTCGGAACCTGGGAAGGGGCCACCGACGGTTTGGATGAATTAGCCAGTCAAAGCGATGAAGCTGAATACATCCCTGAACATCTTCGTTTTTTTGAGGAACTGAGCCAGGGATTGAAGCCCTTGCCCAAGCAAACGCTCGATGAATTGTCTGCGGAAACCGGTCTGCTGGTCCGACCCATCGGTTTGGGCAGTCCCTTGTTGGAGGTCCGGGTTGTTTCGTCCGCCCATTCTGTCACGGACAAGGCAATCAAGGCCTTGTCCCCTTTGAGCAGGCATCTGGCCAAGCTTGACCTGACGGGTGCCCACCTTTCGAAGCAAGCCTGCAAATGGATTGGGAGCTTCAAAACATTAACCCATTTAAGTTTGCGTCGAAGTAACATCAGTGACGAAGGCTTAAAGGAATTGAGGGAACTTAGCTCCCTTCAGAATCTTAACCTTACCGAAACCAAATTGACTGACTCCGGAGCCGANTTTCTCGTGCGTATGACGAGTTTACAAAATCTGTATTTGTGGCAAAGCGGAATTTCGGAAAAAAAACGTGAGCTGTTGCGAGCACGGTTAAAAGGAGTCGAGGTTACACCCTAGCAGAAGGTGAGCGGGCAAGACCGCTTAGGGGCAAAGTTTCCAAAGTTTATTGTCCGAGCGTACGAAAAGCCCGTCCGAGGCAAGAGCGGGGGTGCAGAGTATCGTATCCTCCAAGTCAACCGTTCCAATCACTTCTCCCTCTGACTTATCCAGCCCAACCACTTGCCCAAGCCCGGTCTCACTAAAGAGAAAGAGGCGGTCGGAGTTTGCGACCGGCGAACTGCTCACCGGTCCTTTGAGCCGGAGTCTCCAAAGAATTTTTCCAGAGGTGATCTCGGCGCAGCTAAGTACATTGGCTCCGTTGACCACATATACCTTGTCCTGGACCACGGTTGGGCTGCCGGTTCCGGGTTTAAGTTTGTTATCGGTCCAAACTTTTTCAGGACGTTCACCNGTGGCATTCATTTTCAAGGCAGTCAGGCCGTTGGAGGGAACCAAAACCAAGCCTTCTTGCGACCAAGCACTTGAGGGGATGGTGGATGCTCCTCCATCGAAGGACCAGATTTCCTCGCCGGAAGAAGGTTCGATGGCAGAAAGTCCATCCTTGGATTGCAGAGCCACGATCTCACGACCCTTTGTTCTCATCACAATCGGAGAGGTCCAGTTCGCTCCGCGTGGGCGGTCTTTTTTCCAAAGGGTGGCTCCGTTGTCTAAATCAAGGCCGAAGGTGAAGGAGTCGGCATCGTTTTCAACCTGAATGATAGCTACACCTTCAGCCAGGACGGGCGAAGAGGACATACCCAATCCATTGGCCGCATTGGGGTAATCGAAGGTCAGTCCACGCAGCCAAAGCAATTGGCCTTGGAGGTCGAGGCAGAAAACATCATTGGAGGAAAACTGGGCGACGAGTGCCTTGCCGTCGCTGACCAAGGTGCAGGCGGCTACGCAAGTCTTCTCGTGGCAAATGGTTCTTCCGGTTGCCTTGAATTTTCTTTCCCATTGAGGGGAACCGCTCCGTGCGTCAAAAGCAAGAATGTGAAGCGTTTCCTGATTAGGGCCGCTGGAGGCGGTCAGCACCACGAGGTCGCCGACCAGAATGGGGCTGGAAAGACCGCGTCCGGGCAGAGCCTGTGACCAGCCATCCCGACTCTTCAATGAGAGCGAGGCGGGAGCGGTTTGATCAAAGGAGCCATTTCCCTGACTACCGCGAAAGGCCAACCAATCAGCATGCAGTGAACTGAGGAGGAGTAAAAAAAGAAAAGAGCGTAGCGTTCGTTTCATAGCACAAGAAATTCGTAGGTTTATCGGTTGGAGGAGAGTAAGGCTTTACCGGTGGGGTCGGTGACACGTAGACAAAACTCCCAATTTTTAGTCCATGGTTGGGTTTGTTCGTTTTGGCAAACCTTGACGAGGATGCGGTTCGATCCCTTGGTCAGTTTGCCGTCGATCACAAATTGATCCACGCGGGTCTTTCCCCGGTGGTATTCGTCGCGGGCAAAGAGCAATTCGTCGTTAACCCAAAGTTTCCATGCGTTCTTGGAGCCCAGTCGAAACTGCACAGGTCCGGACGCTTCTGACTCGAAGGTGGTGAACGCATAAGCCAGGACTTCCTTGATCTCTCCATATTGCAGATTGATGTCGAGCATGCCAAATGGATCGGAGGTGGAGAACTCCGTCCATTCGACTCTTCCGTTTTTTCCTTGGGTGCTGGACTCCAAATCGACCTTCCGTTCGGGAGCGTACGCGTTGTGGAAACCTTCACGGGATCCGTTGGCAAAGGGACCGATGGTTTGCCAATGAGTGAGGAAACCCATGAGTTTGGGCACATCGATCTTCATTCCGTTTTCCTCCAAGGCGGTCTTGGCCGTTGTGATCTGATCGACATCCCGGGCCTTATCCAAAGCCATTCGGAAAAGAACGGTGGCAGTCTTTCCTTTTTTTGCTTCGGCTTTCTCTAAAAGTTGAGTCACCGCTTCGCGCCTTAGACTGGGTTCGGGGTCATCCAGAAAGGAGCCAATCATTTTCTCGGCTTTTTCGGTCTNTTCATCGCGCAAAAGTTCAAAAGCCGCCCGACGCGAACTTCCGGCATTACCTTGGTCAATAATGAACTGAGAAACCAATTCCGTTGGGAAAGCCCCGGGTTTTGCCTGTTCCACGACCTTGGCCAGAGCTGCGCGAATCCAGTTATCTCCCAAATCATTGGCGTTGTTCATTCCCTTCAAGAGTGGAACGATTGAGCTTGGGTTCAATTGGTCAACCAAGCTGAGGGCTCGGACTGCCCGGTCGTTGCCCAGACCCTTCGCCCCCACCTGGGTGAAGGCGTTAATGACTTCCTTCTCGGAGGCCGGAGAAACAGAATCGAATAAGAAAGTGGCAAGGCAGACCGAGAGACTTAAGTGCAAACTTTTCATGCTTCCTTCCATGGGTTACTTCGAAGGGTACGCCAACAAAAAAGACGGAGCTCCGGATTTTTTTCTTTGCATGTTTGCTCAGGTTTCGACGAAGTGGGCGGATGAAATTTTATCCTTATCTTCTCCCCTTTGTTTGTTTCGGCTTCCTTTGCTCGGGAGAGGCCGAGCGTCTGACTTTGCCTCTCTGGCCTGAGTTGGCGCCCGGGGAAGTGGCAGGAGAGGTTGGTCCGGAAGGAGAGAAACCCCCAAAGCCCGGGGAACAGGGAATTCTGCGGATCACCAATGTCAGCACACCCACATTAACGGTTTACCCTGCTGATCCACANAAATCGAACGGAGCCGCAGTTTTGGTCTGCCCGGGAGGCGGATACGGAATTCTCGCNTACGAACATGAGGGTACGGATGTCTGCAANTGGCTGAACAAACTGGGAATTACGGGAATCCTGCTGAANTATCGCGTTCCCCGTAGAAAGGACCGTGCAAAGCACGAAGCGCCTTTACAGGATTCGCAACGGGCACTTGGTTTGGTTCGCAAGCATGCCAAGGNTTGGGGGATCAATCCCTCCAAGTTGGGGATTCTCGGTTTTTCTGCGGGTGGACATCTTTCGGTGATGACTCTGACCTCCTTTCAATCCAGGACTTACCCACGAATGGATGATGCGGACGATTTGTCCTGCAGACCGGATTTTGGAATTTTGGTCTACCCTGCCTACCTGGTGGACCGAACATCCAGGGATGCTCTTTTTCCGGAGGTGGTGATCAATAAGGAAACGCCGCCCTGTTTCTTTGTTCATACGGGAGACGATCATGTCCCTGCGGAGGGAAGCGCNTTGGCTTATCTGGCTTTGGAAAAAGCCGGAGTCGTTGGGAACGAACTTCATCTTTTTCCTTTTGGTGGTCATGGATACGGTATGCGTAAGACGGATCGGGCGGTTTCAGANTGGCCGGATCGGGCCGCATCCTGGATGCGGGCNACGGGNTGGCTCGATTGATTGTAGAAGCTATGAAAAACCAAGCGGTATGTTATCATTCACACGGAGATCCCTCCGAAGTTTTAGTTTTGGAAGAAATCGATCTGCCAATAATCGGGGAAGGGGAGGTACTGATTGAAATGCAGGCGGCAACGATCCATCCCTCCGATCAGGGGTTAATCAACGGATCCTACGGACAGTTGCGTGAACTTCCAGCTGTTGCGGGAAGAGAGGGGGTTGGGGAAGTAGTCGAGGTCGGACCAGGCGTAGATGCCAAAGTGAAGGGCAAACTGGTTTTAATGCCTGAGAGTCCCGGAGTTTGGCGGGAATACTCGAAAAGCAAGGCGGAGGATTTGCTTCTTCTTCCCTCGCTGGTTCCACTCAACCAATTGGCAGTATCTGCATTGAACCCGTTGACCGCTTGGCGACTTTTGCATGATTTGGAGTATTTACGAGAAGGAGATTTTATCATCCAAAATGCGGGGAATTCGGCGGTGGGTTTGTGTGTGATTCAATTTGCCAAGAAAATGGGGGTCAACTGTATCAATCTGGTCCGTACATCTGAACGCGTCCAAGATCTGCAAGCATTTGGAGCGAAAGATGTTTGGTTGGATGACGACGAAGCGGTTGCAAAGGTCNCCGATCGGACGGATGGGAAAAAATGTGTCTTAGCTCTGAATTCTGTGGGTGGACGAAGTGCCTTGCGGTTGGCCAAATGTCTACGAGGGAGTGGAGTGCATGTAACTTTCGGAGCTATGGANGCTTCTCCGGTTCGTTTCCCGACGCGCAACCTAATTTTCGATGATCTTCGGTTTGTTGGGTTTTGGCTGGATCGATGGAAAAGGAAGCAGTCTCCCATGAATTTGCGTAAGGCCCTGGAAGAAGTTCTTCAACCTTTGGCCTTGGCTGAAATCAACTATCCCATTGATCGTATTTTTCCGCTCAGTGATTTCCCTCAGGCTCTTGCCCGTAATGCGGAATCCCGAATGGGGAAGGTTCTGCTTGAGCGGAAGAAGGGTTTGCTGGCTGAAGACCCTCGTGGCTCGGCTTGAAAGTTTCATGCTGAAGATTCAGGAGGAAATTCTCTTAACCAGGGAGGGTAGGGAAAAATACTTGCCGGGGCATTTGGTGTGGTTGCGATGAAGTATTTTATGGGTGGTCACCTGATCGACTCGGATACCACATCGTTTCATAAGGTACTCGCAAAGCCCTTCCAGGCTGTTCATTTGTTGGGTGGTGGGAGCACGCAGCTCGAAATTTCCGATGAGGCAAATACCAATGCTGGTGCGGTTGTAGGTCAGGCTTTTCATATGCCCACCATCGAGTTGATCCTTCCACCTTCCCCCCATGAAGATCTCTCCGTCACTCGCCTTTCGTGATCCGTTGGAGATTACGAAATGGTAGGCCAATCCGTTTTTCATGCCCCGGGCTTTGTGAACCCGGTGCATATTCATGGCATCGTCCGTCGGAGTGGCTGAGTGATGAATCACGATCCGTTTCCATTTCCCGGATTTTGGCCGAATCCCATCGAGGGACCTTTTGACCGTTGAAGATAGAAGGGAAGAAGCAGGTTTCAAATTTCCGCCCTTCAGGGGAACAATCAGTTTTTGCCCGACGCGAATTAGGTCGGGCCGGGTGATCTTGTTGACCAAAGTGAGAGTGGATACTTTGACTCCAAAGCGAGAGGCGATACTACCCAAGCTGTCACCTTTTTTCACGACATAGCTTACTTCGCTAGCCTGAGAAGAAGGAATTTTTAGCTTTTTCCCCACAAAAAGAAGGTTGGGGTTGGCTATTCCATTAAAAGCCTGAAGTGCCCCTACGGAAACTCCATATTTTCGGGCAATCCCACCCAAAGTTTCATTCGGTCGCACTTGATGTACGACCTGTGCCCACATCGCTTCACCAATCACGAGGGCAAGAATCATAAAAAGAAATATCCTCATCTACCGTTTTCTTTTCTTTGCCAAAGCGGAAACCTTGGCAACCCATAATTTTGGGTTTAAAGGAAGATTCCTCTTTAAGATTTTGCTCCTCTCCTAAATTTTGTTTAGAAGGATTGACTAATGAATTTAAAAACCAAAGCGTGGCTCGTGTCACAGGGAATGCTGGTCCTCACTGCTGTGCTGATCCAACTTACTTTTTACAAGGAAATCAAATTTGGTCCTCTTTTGGGAATGGAAAAACGCGGTTATTGGGAAATTATCACCGAAACCGAACCGGAAACCCCAACTTATGTTTTGGAAAAAAACTTACCTCCCGAATTGTATGATGCCCGCCTTCCCTTGAGTGAGGATGAAATCAAAGCCGCAAATCTGGGTGCTTACCACCTTTCGGCGAGGCAGGAAAGGGGATTGCGGATGGCTTTTGCCGGCGGTTGGATTGTCAATCTGATTTATTTTTTTGCTTATCATATTTTGGTCGCCTACTTCTCTCGGGCGATTAATCAGGCAAAGAAAAAGTTGGAGTCTTAAAAAGTTTTTTCTTTAGGGTTGCTTTCGTTCGCAATCCTTTTTCGATAGAAGACTTGCCCCATATGAAAATACATTTGTATCAACTTATGAAATGGATCCTAGCGGTCTCGTTATTTTCTTTGTTGTGCTCTGCATACCCGCTCGCTGCTCAATATCGTACAGGTTACGAATATTCAAATTCACAAAAGATAGTAACCGCGGATAAACCGATCACCGATTACTTTGAGAAGGTCGATGACAAGAGCTTCTATCAACAGCAAAGGATTCATGGAATGAAGGGTGAGATCAACGATTACTCCAAGAGGCTCAATACCCTGCAGAACCGTTTTGATGAAATCTTTTATGGTCTTTCTTCGAACAAGGCTTTCCGTACCCCTTTTGACACCTCAAACCAACCCGAACGCCCTGAATCCACTCGTTGGTTCGAGGAAAATGAAGAAANCCTGAATCTCGAAGAAGGGCGTTCATTTAAATCTTCCGGTCTTGTTAACACTCCCGTNGATCCAAATTCTAATCAATTGGCTTTTCAGGTGGAATCGCCCGGGAGGTTCACTCAGGTTAATGGTAAGACAAAAGCCCTTTTCAATCCAAAGAACTCTACCGGCAGGCCATCGGGGCGTTATTTGATTCTTAGTCCATCTCTCTCTTTTGTGAGCAAAATTCACCGTCCCAATCATGCGGTTCCCAAGACCCGTTACAAAAGATACGATCCTGGCTTTGCGTTGAACCTTGCAGGAGGTTGGGAAAAAAATGGGTTAAGGTATGGCTTGGGTGGTTTGTTCAAAACCAACAACCATCACGAAACCTCCTATTACAAGGCACCTTACCAAAATCCTAACAAACAGTATTTCAAAAACAGTTCCCAAACTTTTGCAACTTATCTGGATTTAGGTTATCAGTTAGGCTTTACCGATTCCCTCAGTGGTTATGCTGGATTGGGACTGGGGTATTACCTATCCTTGATAGAGGATCCAAGGGAACGCAAGGATCATGGTGTTTTCGCAACTGTAGCGCTCGGTTTGTCTTGGCAGGTCTCGGACTTGATTGCCTTTCGTTTGGGCTATCGATACCTTCATGAGGAAGAGGTTCCCGCACACCTCTTGGACTTGGGGTTGGGTTTCCAATTCTAATCTCAAAATGAACCCTGATATTGGGGCGGGTAAAGGTAACCTGCATCATCAGAGTCTATTGTGCAGGATTCTCGTTTTTCCTTTGGGGATTGTCTATCGCTTGTGGACTTCTTCGGTTCGGATGCATTATACGAAGGAGAGGGGTCTTGAGGAAATGCAGGCGTCCGATTTGCCCGTGGTGATTACTCTTTGGCACAACCGCCTTTTCCTTGCGGGTGAGTGGGTTTTACGTTTTCGCAAGAAGCGGGGCTGTTATGGCTTGATCAGCGGAAGCCGGGATGGGGCATGGTTGCAAACCTTTTACGGATGGGCTGGAGTCCGGGCAATCCGCGGGTCACGGAATCGTCGCGGGACGCAAGCGGTTCGTGAGTTGGTCAAGGTGGTTAAAAAGGGNCATGATGTCGGGATTACCCCCGATGGTTCGAGGGGGCCTTGTTACGAGGCCAAACCCGGCGCTTTGGTCGTAGCTAAATTGGCCAAGATTCCGGTTCTGCTTTTATCCTTCGAATATTCTGCCTGTATCCGTTTACAATCCTGGGACCGTTTTGTCCTGCCGTACCCTTTTTCTTCGGTTCGAGTGACTACACGGATGTTGCATCACGACGAACTGTTCGCCGAAAGAAACTTGGAGGAGGCGACCCATTTCGTGGAATCCGAATTAAACCGCCTGACCATTGATTAGAAAAAGAGTAGCCTACGGATTGAAAAGACTCGCAAGGAGCAGGATTGATCTTTTTCTTTTTGGTTTTTTTAATTGAGTGTAATCCTGCAGACTGAATCCTTAACCAAACGATTTTCTAAAATCTTGGCGGTGGATCATTTGAGCTTTTCCCTAGAGAAAGGTAGCATCACTGCATTGNTGGGAGGAAATGGGGCAGGCAAAACTACGACCCTTTCGATGTTGTTGGGTTTGCTTGAACCAAGCTCGGGTTCGATCCGTTTATTTGGACAAGACTTCATCCGGGACCGCTTTTCGGTTCTTGGTCGGATGAACTTCTCTTCCCCATATGTCGATTTACCCCAGAGGTTGACGGTGCGAGAAAATCTCTTGGTGTACGCGAAGATGTATGGGGTGTCCAGACCCCGTGAGCGAGTTGCGGAAGTCGCATCTTCCTTTCGGATGGAGGAGTTGCTTGATCGAAGAATGAGAAAGTTGTCATCTGGTCAAAAGACTCGAGCTTCTTTGGCGAAAGCGATGATCAATGAGCCGGAATTTCTTCTCCTAGACGAGCCCACCGCAAGTTTGGATCCGGATACAACCGCATGGATTCGTGATCTTCTCGGTCAGTATCGAAAAGAGAGAGGGACGACCATCCTATTTGCGAGTCACGATATGCGAGAGGTCGAACTTTTGTGCGATGAAGCTCTGTTGATGAGGAAAGGAAAGTTGGTGGTCAAAGGGTCTCCCAAATCTCTTCTTGAGAAATTCGAGAGGGATACCCTGGAGGAGGTCTTTCTTCAGGTAAATCGGGAGGGCTCTCCGTGACGCTTCCTTCGGATTCCTCTTTCAATCGAATTGCCGCTCTTTTCCTTCGGTATTTTTTCCTTTTGCGGAGCAGTTGGCCGAGAATTCTCGAAATCGCTTACTGGCCAACTATGCAGATGGTGGTCTGGGGTTTCGTATCCAAACATTTTGCCCCAAGTTCTCCCGAATTGACCGCTGGCGGTTTGCTTATTTCAGTAGTTTTGATTTGGGATACTCTTTTTCGTTCCCATATCAGCTACACCCTTGCTTTCCTGGAGGAAATGTGGTCGCGAAATTTGGGGAACCTTTTCGTTGCCCCTCTTCGTCCTTGGGAACTCATCGCCTCGCTGTCCTGTATCAGTCTGATTCGAACTTTGATAGGCATGGTCCCGGCTGCTCTTCTTGCCATTCCTTTTTTTGGTGTGTCCGTTTTTGAAATGGGGATTCCTTTGGCCATCTTCTTTTTGAACTTGGTCCTCTCTGGTTGGGCGATTTCCCAATTTGTGACTGCTATCCTGATTCGTTATGGATTGGGTGCCGAGAGCCTTTCCTGGGTTCTTCCCTTCCTGATTGCTCCCTTTTCCTGCATCTATTACCCCTTGTCCACCTTACCCGAATGGATGGGCAGCGTGGCTGAATGTTTGCCCACCACCTATGTGTTTGAAGGAATGAGGTCTTTATTGCTCGACGGGGTTTGGCGTCCAGAATTAGTGGTTCGTGCCTTTGGTTTGAATCTGCTTTATATCGCCCTTGGAGTCGCTTGCTTCTTATTTTCATTCCGCATTGCACGAAAGCATGGATTGCTTCTGCAGTCGGGAGAGTGAGAAAACTAATTTCCCGGTTTGCCAAATTCCAGGAACCTTGCAACATACCACCCTCAAACCTAATCGAAATCCCAATGGCTAGAATCAATCAAAATTACGACAAATTGGCGGCGGGTTATCTTTTCCCAGAGATCGCTCGACGCACCAACGCTTTCCTCGAATCCCATCCGGGTGCAGAGGTTTTACGCTTGGGTATCGGTGACACCACCGAACCAATCGTGACCTCNGTCCTCAACGGTCTTCACCAAGGCGTGGATGATTTGGGTTCGGTTGAGACCTANTCAGGTTACGGTCCATCCGAAGGTATTACTCCCCTCCGACAAGCCCTTGCTGATTTTTATGGGGAGCGTGGACTTGATCTTGATCCCACCGAATTCTTTGTCAGTGATGGAGCGAAATCCGATTCGGCCAACATTCAGGGAATCTTCTCCGATGACTGTGTGGTTGCCGTTCAGGATCCGGCCTANCCGGTTTATGTGGACAGCAATGTCATTGCCGGACGCACAGGAANTGCNACGGATTCGGGCTATGACGGTTTGGTTTACATGCCTTGCACGGAAGAGAACGGTTTCTTTCCTGAATTGCCCAACCAAAAGGTCGATTTGATTTACATCTGCAGTCCCAATAACCCAACGGGTGCGGTCGCAACCAAGGAACAATTGAAGCGGTTCGTCGACTATGCCAATGANCAACNGGCAGTGATCTTTTATGATTCCGCCTATGCTTCTTTCATTACCGACCCCGAACTTCCTCGCTCCATTTATGAAATTGAAGGAGCGGATACCTGTGCCATTGAATTCAACAGCTTTTCCAAGACCGCAGGTTTCACCGGGGTGCGCTTGGCTTGGACCATCGTGCCCAAAGCTTGTCGGACCGAAGATAGCGAATCCGGGAAACTTCATTCTCTTTGGACTCGTCGTCAAAATACTTTTTTCAACGGAGCTTCCAATGTGGTGCAGGCGGGAGGAGTGGCTGCTCTAAGTCCGGAAGGGCGGCGGGATACTGATCAGCAAGTTGCCTTCTATTTAGAGAACGCGAAAATCATTAACGATGGTTTAACAGGCNTGGGCATCACCACCTTCGGAGGGGGGAACGCTCCTTATGTATGGCTGAAGACTCCTGGCGGGGTTACCTCGTGGGAATTCTTTGACAAGCTCCTGGGTGAGTGTCATGTCGTGGGAACGCCAGGTTCAGGATTCGGTCCTGCTGGTGAAGGTTTTTTCCGATTGAGTGCCTTTGGACACCGTGAGAATGTCGAGAAAGCGGTTACTTCGATCCAGAAAAACTTGGCGATCTAAACCGAAGGTTCTTGGTCTGTCATTAAATGTAACTCTGCCGGGTTGGCTTAATCACCAACTCGGGAACATGAGCCCGTTCGGGGAGTTGGGCTAAGTTGATCACCACAGAGGCGACATCTTCCGGTTGTAAAATGGAAGCCCGGTGTTCGGGTCCCGGCGGATGGGTACGTTGGTCAAGGATTTCAGTATTCACTTCTCCCGGATAGATGTTGGTGATACGAATTCCATTTTCCCTTTCCTCCTCGCCCACACCTATGCCCAAGGCGGATAAGCCGAATTTGGAAGCGTTATAGCCAATGCCTGCCAAAGGGGCGGAACGTTTCCCGGCGACTGAATTGATGAGGATGACCAATCCTTGGGCTTGCGGTCTCATACGCGCCATCGCCAAACGCAAACAGTTGTAACCTCCGGTAAGGTTAATTTCAATAAGTCGGTCCCAATCCTCTTCCTCCAACTCAAGCATAGTTCGTTTTGCGACATTGATTCCAGCGGCATGGACAAGGATGTCGAGTGTCCCTACTTCCTGATCAAACCACTCAAAAAGAGTGGCAAGGGAAGCTCGGTCGGTGATGTCGGTGGATTTGAATAAGATGGGCAAGGAACCTTTGGCTTCCCTTGCAACCTCGTTTAGTTTTTCCTCACGTCGCCCCGCAATCGCCACGGAAGCCCCAAGCTCGTTCATCCCATGGGCAATGGCTTTGCCCATACCCGAACCTCCGCCAACCACCAAGACCTTTTTTTGATGCAAAGTATCCTGAACTTTCATTAAGGATTATTGAATCTTTGTTCGCCTGTTAATACAGGAGAATTAAATGCCAGGTATCAAGGGTACTCCGCAACTGGTGATACTTAGGGAAACAAGAAATAGTAGAATTTTAATACGCATAGTTTCTTAAAACTTTAAATAAGCAAGGATAGCAATCACATTGCATTGAGAATTAAAAAAAATGATATTCTCGGAAACTCGAACAGGGATTTTTTCTTAGGGCTGATGAAACCTTGAAGGTCGAATCGTCGAGAACGTCTTGGGTTGACCTTGGGCTTTTTTCTTTCCTACGATTAGCGGTAAATGATTCACCCCATCTTCCATTTCCTTGTCTGGCCGTTCTTGAATAGGCAACCTGGGGCATAAGCTACTGATGTCACTCCTAGCTGATGCCAGCTCCACATCCGGTTCTTTTATAAGAGCTGTTATCGGGGTTGTCGGGCTTCTTGCTTTGGCTTATCTTTTTAGCGAGGATCGCAAGAAAGTGAATTGGCGAGTAATTGGTGGCGGATTGGCCCTGCAATTCGCGATTGCACTGGGAGTGCTCAGGCTTTCATGGATTGAGGCCTTTTTTGGATGGATTGCCGGACTGTTTGCCACCGCCCTTGATATCTCGGTGCAGGCAGCCGCTTTTGTTTTCGGGCCCCTTTCGGATATCGTCATGATGAATGCTGCTTTTGAAGGCCGAGGGTTTGTTTTTGCATTCATGGCTTTGCCAAGCATTTTGTTTTTTTCCGCTCTTTCTTCGCTTTTATACTATTTTGGCATCCTTCAACTTGTGGTTCGAGGAATGGCATGGGTCATGAGCCGGGTGATGCGTCTGTCGGGTGCTGAGAGCTTAGCTGCTGCCGCGAATGTTTTCGTCGGTCAAACCGAAGCTCCTCTTTTAGTGAAGCCTTATGTTCCGAAGATGACCCGATCCGAAATTCTCGCATTGATGGTCGGGGGCATGGCCACCATCGCCGGTTCCGTTTTCGCCATCTACATGGGGATGCTTGGAGGAGCAGATGAACAATCGAAATTGGAATTTGGAAAATTTCTCCTTTGTGCTTCCGCAATGAATGCCCCGGCCGCTTTGCTTATGGCGAAGGTCTTGGTTCCGGAGAGAGAAGAGGTCAGTCAGGACCTGACCGTTTCAAGGGAAAGTATTGGTCGGAACCCGATCGATGCCTTAGCGAATGGAACGACTCAGGGTTTGCAGTTGGCACTGAATGTTGGCGCGATGCTGATTGCCTTTTATGCGGTGATCATGTTGGTAAACGAAATGCTCGCTTTCTTTGGTGGAATTGCACTTTTCGGAGAAGCAAACTTAAACCAATGGATTCAAGAATCAAGCGGTGAGCGTTTCGATGCACTTAGCTTACAGGCTTTGTTTGGTTTTCTTTTTGCTCCGATTGCCTGGCTGATCGGGGTGAGTTCCCATGAAATTCTTCAAGTCGGACAGTTGATTGGAACCAAGATTTTCGCCACTGAATTCTTTGCTTATGCTGAACTTGCAGGGATGAAGGAAGAGGGCTTGTCCGCTCACTCCGTATTTCTGTCCACTTTCGCCCTTTGTGGTTTTGCCAATTTCATGTCCATTGGCATTCAAATCGGGGGAATTGGAGCTTTGGCTCCGGAACGAAGAGGGGACTTGGCCAGCTTGGGGGTGAAAGCCCTGTTTGGTGGCACCATGGCCAGTTTGCTTTCTGCCACTATCGCAGGTTCTTTATTCTAGCCACACCCTCCTATTTGACCTTTTTAAAGAGATCGGCATACTTCTAATTTCTAAACATGTCCACCGAACAAAACATTGAGATTCCCTCAGAGATTCCGGTCATGACGCTTCGGGAGGTCGTTCTCTTTCCCAAGGCGATGATGCCTTTGAAAATCTTCGAGCCACGTTACCGGGAAATGTTAGAGGATTCCCTCCAAGGCAACCGGATGTTTGCCATCGTTGCGGAACGAGAAAATATTGTCCAAGGAGAAACTTGCGAAGAACCGCCTTTTGAAGTCGGTACGATTGGTTTGGTTCGGGTGTCCAAAAAGCATGAGGATGGCACCTCATTCGTCCTCCTTCAAGGATTGGAGCGTGTCAAGATCAACTCCATTGTCAGAGAAGAGCCTTATCGTATGATTCAGGTGAAGCCATGGCCCACCCGGGTAGATGAACAGGCAGAGGGAGTGCGGGATGAACTTTCCACTGAACTACAGCGAAATCATGATCTTGGAGGTGGTGTTACGGAACAGATGCTGGAGTATTTAAATCCGCTTGATGATGATGTTTCCTTTGTTGATCTGACGATTTTTTCCATTTGCGAGGACTACTTTCGAAAGCAAGCGATGCTAGAGGTGCAAAGCTTGGCCAAGCGTGGAAGAATGATCATTGATGACCTCATTCTTGAAAATAAGCGTTTGTCGCTCTTGCGGGAGGCTTTGGGTAATCCCGATGATGACCAGTCGGACCGCAATTGATCCCTTTTAAACGATGCGGAAACTCACTGACGAAGAAAAGCAAAAGAGGGTCCAACACTTTAGAAAGGTGATCAAATACCGCTCGTGGTTTGGATGGGTATTTACAGTGGTTGGTGGAATCCTTTTCGGAGTGGGCCTTAAAAACTCGGAGATTCTCTTGATTATGATAAACGGGGTTTTGTTTTTTGGATACGGCCTTTTTATGGTGAGGCAGACCAAAAAGGCCCGAGAGAGCTTGGATCGGGGAGAGTGCTGAAGAATTTTATTCTTCCCAAGCCTTAGGGTGCAGCATGGCAGGATCGGGCGGGTCGTTTTCCGCGAAGTAAATGCCCATTCTTAAGTATGCAATTCGATATTCCGGAGTCTCCGGTCGTAAACCGCATATTTCTTCGAAGAGNCTTTCCGCCGANCGACCCTGCAGTTCATAAAGTTCTTTAATCCCAATATCAATCAAGTCACGGGCCACAAGGACATCCATTCTTGGAATCCTCATCATGGGAGAAGAGAGAGCCAAGCGATCGACCTTCTTTTTCTTTTTCTTGGGAGAATCTCCGTATGCGGGTTCTTTGCCCATCAGAGCATCCAGGGGAATAATGTCTTCCAAAGCCATATTCCCTCCTTTGAAGTGGCTTACCTANGGGAAGGCAAACCAAAAGCGGAATATTTACCTTGCTCCGCAGATCCAACGAATGCAATGATCAGAACTTTCAAAAGCGGGCGTAGTATATCGGTAGTACGTGAGCTTCCCAAGCTTGAGGGGCGGGTTCGATTCCCGCCGCCCGCACCACTGCCAAAATGATCAAGACGAGAACCTTTCTTTTCGCCTCACTACTTTTTCAAGTGGGTTGTTTTTCCTCATCCTTCTCCGATCTATCGCTTGGCATAAAGGACATTCCGGTCAGTGAGCCCAAGCTCCATCATCTGGTTTTTTGTTGGCTCAAGGATTCGGGCAATCGGGAGCANCGGAACCGCATTATGCAGGCTTGCGAAAAGTTTCGTAAGATTCCAGGAGTCCTTCGAGTTGCGACTGGAGAGGTGGTTTTAAGTGATCGACCCATAGTAGAGGACAGTTATGATGTGGGTCTTCTTGTGGTGGTCGAAGACGAGGAGGCTTTGCGGAAGTACCTGGATCACCCGATTCACCAGAAAGCGAAAAAAGAGGTCCTGCTCCCCNTGGTCGGAAAGGTGTTGGTCTACGATTTCAAAAACCGTTAGACTTATTTTTCAATCTTTCAATCGGTCGGAGTAAATCCAAGGACAATGTCAAAGCGTGCGGAGACTTCACCCACTTTTGAATCCTTCAATGGATTGAAGGGCACGACCAGGGAATCTCGTGCCTTGGTGTCCTTCACGCGTTGGAGGATAAAATCCTTTTGGTTGCGGGGTTCATTTTTAACATAACACTGAGTGGTGAGCACTCGCTTCCCCTCGGTGGAAACCGCCATGTGGATGTGGGGTGTTCTTCCTCCATAGGGACTTGGTTTAAGTGTGCGGAAGGAGTATCGACCCTTGGAATCGGTTAGAAATCGGCCGTAGCCCTGAAAATTGGAATCCAGCTTTTCTCGAGAACCTCCACGGGAGTGTAGATAAATACCATGGTTGTCCACCTGCCAAATTTCCACCAAGGCATTGCGTTGGGCATTTCCTTTGATGTCAGTGACTTTCCCGCTCAGATAGGCAACTGTACCAACCGCTGGGGTGAGAGAATCATTTATGATAATGAGGTCATTATCGGTGTCCAGGGGCATTTTGTCCGGATAAAAAGGGCCTTCGGTTTGCCTGGGTGTAAGAGTGAGTGTTTCCGCCATCAAACCCGGCACGCAGAAAAAGGGAGCAACTTTGATGGATGAGGACACGAAAGAACGTCGGGACAGATGAGACAGGTACATACCCTAGCCTGTACGGATTACTAAGGAGTTGAAAGGAAAAAAGCTTGGACTGGTTAAACCAAGCTAGGCCAACGGAATTAGTTCTTTAGGCACAGACTTGGTTGCGACCGTTTTGCTTCGCTTCCAAAAGCTTTTGGTCCGCCCGTTGCATCGCATCATGACCATCGGAGTCATCCGAGCAAACGAGGGAAATACCAACGCTAATAGTGACCTTAATGCGAGAACCTTCTGAAATGATCGGCATACTCTCAATTTTGCCTCTTAGCCTTTCTGCGATTCCCTCCGCATGCATGGCGGTGGTGTAAGGTAATAGTACGCAAAACTCCTCTCCGCCCAACCTTGCCACAATATCGTGGTACCTGAGGTTATCCTTGCACCTTTCGGTGACTTCAATCAGCACTTGATCCCCAACGGCGTGCCCGTATTTGTCGTTCACCGACTTAAAGTGATCGATATCGATCATAATCAGAGCATATTCCTTTTGGCTTCTCTTGAATCGCGAGAATTCCTGGGAAAGGATTTCGTTGAAGGCTCTACGGTTGGCTGCGGTGGTCAAAGGATCGGTGCGGCAAAGAACCTGAAGTTTTCGTTCCAAGTTTTTTTGCTCGGTGATGTCCCTTTGAATGGAAGCAAAGTGGGTGACATCTCCCTTTTTATCGCGGAGAGGGAGGATGCTGAGATCAATCCAATATTCTTTGCCCAGTTTGGTGTAATTTCGAAGAGTTACCCGGACGGCTTCCTTCTTTTCCAAGGCTTTGCGAATCGCCAGCTTTTCCTTTTCCTCCGTGTCGCTTGCCTGCAGAATCCGGGGAGTCTTACCGATGACTTCCTCTGCCGAATACCCAGTCATCTCGGTAAAGGCCTGATTTACATAGATAATTTCTGGACCAGGGGGATCAATGAGGTCCGCTTTGGTCACGATTACGACATCCTTTGTGTTTTGAACAATCTCGGAAAAGTCGAACTCGGGCGAAGGCTGGGGCATAGCTTAAGTTGGATGAATAAGTGGGGAAGCTTAAAAAAACAAAGTTAATCTGGAGTCAAGTTTACATTGAGTTCTTGTTGTGTTACCCAGAGTGCATAAGCTTGTCAGGGCAAATCCGGGAATTATTCGATCAGCATTTCTTTGGCGGACTTGCCTTGGGGAATCATGGGTAAGACATGTTCCGTGTAAGGAACAATGACCTCGAGAAGATAGGGTTCGTCCGCATCCAACATTTCCCGCATTGCTTCACGCAAGTCTTCGCGTTTGGATACGCGACGGGCTTTGACGCCGAAACCTTCGCACATCTTGATGTAGTCGGGATAAATTGCATCAAGGTTATCAGGGCCGCCNATGTTTTCNGGGTCGCACAAAATGGTATGTCCGCGTACGGATTCNTAGAATCGGTCCTCCCACTGCACCACCATTCCAAGGTGCTGGTTATTCAGTAACAGGCACTTGGCGTTGATTTTTTCGATTTTGGCCGTGGCAAGTTCCTGAACATTCATAAGAAAGGATCCGTCTCCGTCTATATCGATCACTTCTTTGTCAGGGCGTGCAANCTTGGCTCCGACCGCAGCCGGGTANCCAAAACCCATCGTGCCCAANCCGAGCGAGGAGATGTAGGTTCGAGGCTCTTTNAATTTGTAATACTGAGCGGCCCACATCTGGTGCTGACCTACGCCAGTGGTGATGATTGCTTCGCCTTTGGATTCCTGGTAAAGAACATCAACCGCTTCCTGGGAAGTCAGATGCTCGCCCTTTTCATAATTAAAAGGGTGTTCTTTCTTCCATNCTTGGATGGTCGACATCCAGTCCTTGAGGTCAGGTTTTTCGAAACCACGATCCCTGATGAGCTCCGTCATCCTCTTAAGAGCATATTTGACATCGGTNCGGATGGGAAAGTGAGCATGAACATTCTTGTTGTGTTCGGATTTGTCTACATCGAAGTGGATGACATAGGCATCGGGAGCGTATTTACTGACCACTCCGGTAATGCGGTCATCAAATCGGGCTCCGGCACAAAGCAGCAGNTCACTTTCGCAAACCGCCCAATTTCCGGCAACGGTACCATGCATGCCATACCAATAAAGAGATTGTTCATGGTTTGGGTCAAAGCCGCCCAAGCCCATAAGGGTATGAGCCACGGGTACGCCGGTTAANTCNGCGAATTCCCTCAATTCCTCGTGAGCCTCGGCGGAAATGATGCCACCTCCAGTATAAAGCACGGGCTTCTTTGCCTNCGAAAGCAAGTTNAGGACTTCAATCAATTCGTCGTCGGATGCTTTAGGGGAATCGAGTTTGTATCCTTCCAACTCCTCGACTTCAGCGGGAAAAAAGGGTTCGAAAACCTTCATTTGTACATCCTTCGGAATGTCGATGACCACGGGCCCAGGCCGGCCGGATTCGGCAAGATAAAAAGCTTCNTTNACNACACGAGGAAGGTCCTCGGCCGTGAGCACAAGGTAACTGTGCTTTACAATAGGTAGGGTCATGCCGAAAAAGTCGGTTTCCTGAAAGGCTGCTTTACCAATGAATTCTTGGTANACTTGTCCAGTNATGGCAACCAAGGGAATGCTATCCATGTAAGCATCCGCTATGCAAGTCACCAAATTAGTGGCTCCGGGGCCGGAGGTAGCCATGCAGACGCCGGCTTTACCCGTTGCACGGGCGTAACCATGNGCCATAAAGCCNCCGCCTTGTTCTTGCCGNGGCAGAATGGTCCGAATTTTCTCGGAGCGGGTGAGAGACTGATGCAATTCCATCGAAGCTCCACCAGGGTAGGCGAAGATCACATCCACGCCCTCACGCTCGAGAGCTTCGACGAGTGCGTCGGCTCCCTTCATGGCGGGGCCGTGCTCGCCTTTTGCTTCGGGATCGGTGTGTCTGATGGATTGAGTATTCATAAATCAAAAAGTGGAAAGGTTATTAACATGTCAAAAAGCGACTCTTTTTTCAAGATGAAAGGGACTTTGTTCAAGATGTAGAAACTGTACACCAAGAGAGGGTTTTGAAACCTCCTATATTAATTCGCGTAAATCTTCGACGCCCAAGGACATGTTGGCGGCTTCCGATTCTTCAAAAACCTGCTCGAGAAGTTTCCGTTTTCCTTGCTGAAGTTGAAGCACTTTCTCTTCGACCGTGGCAGAAGTGATCATCTTGTAGACCGTTACTTGTTTTTCTTGTCCGATCCGGTGAGCCCGGTCACTCGCCTGAGCTTCAGCGGCCGGATTCCACCATGGGTCGAAGTGCACGACCACATCGGCACCGGTCAAATTTAATCCAGTTCCACCCGCCTTGAGGGAAATCAAAAAAACGAGGACGGATTCGTCTTCCTGAAAGCGATCGACCTGAGCCATTCGGTCTTTGGATGAACCATCGAGGTAGCAAAAGCCCAGACCTGCCGCCTCTAGTTCGGATTTCAAAAGTTGCAGAACTTGAACGAATTGGGAGAAAACGAGCATCCGGTGTCCACCCTCAAGGCATGTGTAGAGAAGTTCGCGAAAGGCATTGAGCTTTGCTGATTGTTCGGCAGGAAAGTCGGGGTTGATTAAGCGTGGGTCACAACAGGTCTGTCTGAGTCGGAGGAGCTGGGTGAGGGTCTTCATCCTCATAGCCCCTTCGGAAGCCCCTGCATTTGCCATTTTGTCGAGTTCGCCCTCCGCGGAAAGGCGAACCTCTGTGTAGCATTCCCGCTGTTCTTCGGTCAGTTCGAGATAAAGAATTTGTTCAATTTTGTCGGGAAGTTCGGGTGCGACTTCCCGTTTACTTCGGCGAAGGAGATAGGGGGCGGATTCCTCAAGGATTCTTTGTTCGTGCCAAATCCGTTCATCTCCCCGTGATGTTGGAGGCAGCTTCGGACGGGCACCCGGAAGGAGAAATTCGAGTAGAGAGAGGAGATCGGAAACACTATTTTCGATGGGGGTACCGGTCAGTAACACTCTTCCTTCAGAATGAAGGGATGACATTGCCTGAGCGTTTTGCGTCTTACGGTTCTTTAAGTGCTGGGCTTCGTCGCCAATGACACAGAGGAAAGGAATAGGTTCGAAGAGTTCGAGATCACGGACGAGAGTGCCGTAAGAGGTTATTACGAGATGGTGCTTACTGATTTTTCGTACATCTTCGGTTCGGTTGCTCCCATGATGAATGTAAGTGGAGAGTTGGGGGCAGAATTTTTCAGCTTCCCGTTTCCAGTTTTCCAAAAGAGAGGCTGGGCAAACGACCAGGGATACGGAAGCAAGCGCATCTTCCTGACGAAGCGTGGATAGAAAGGCAAGAGTTTGAAGGGTTTTCCCCAAGCCCATTTCGTCGGCAAGAATTCCCCCGAGTTGATTGCGGAAGAGGTGCAGAAGCCAAGCAACACCAATCTTTTGATAGGGCCGAAGGGTGGCATCAAGGGCTCCTTGAAGACTGGGCGAGGGGAGCGCGGAGAGGTTCCTTAGTGCTGAACTTCGCTTCTTCCACTTTGCGGGCGTTTGGAAGCGGGGGTCCGCCTCGAGGAGGAAATCCTCAAGGCCTGGAGCCTGAAATTTTTCAACGGGATGACTGCTGCGGGCGAGTAGGGGGGCATCGGGGTTCGCGGACACCCGTCTTTGAATTCGACTGGCCTTTTCCTTGAGGTCACGGGAGAGCAAATACACTTTTTTGCCGTGCCTGAGGTGGTTTTTGCCTGTGGCCAAGGCGTGCTCAAGTTCGTCGGCGGGAACATCACCCGCTTCGATACGAATTTCGACTTCAGTGGAATGCTCGGATTCGGAGGCAAAGGTTCTCAGTTCCGCCTTCTTGATCATAGAGGTCTGCTTCCGGAAGTTTTCGGTAAAGGTAGCCTCATAGTCGAGTTCGAAGTCCTCCTGGTGCGTCGCGAGAAAATCGAGAACCTTAGAGGTGTCGCGCAACCACCACCAATGGCGGTGAGCCCGGTCGCGTAAAAAATTCCATTCCCGCATGAGTCGAAGAACTTCCTTGTGGTTAGGATGTTCGGAGGAAGGGAGAATGATACGGAGGTATTCGGTTGAGCCTTCTACCTCAATAGGAGGTCCGGTATATTCCGGTTCTTTGGTGATGGGGACGATGGGCCGTTCGTTCAAACTCTCCGGGAGTTTGCGAACTGGTCGAGGCGGTTTGGGCTTCGGTAGGTCAACGAATTCACTGACTCCGAGTAAATGTCCATCCATCCAGCCGATTTCCTTGTCCGGATCATTGGCTGGATAAAAGCAGGGAACTTCATGGAGTAATTTGAGGAGTTCTCCGGTTTGGTTGAGATCGAGTTGGAGAAAGGAGGTAATGGTTCCCCCGCACCATTGGGAAAGAGCGAAAAGAGCGGATCTTTGGGAGTCGGGTAACTGAGCGTAAGCGGACGGGTCGGTTTTTTCCGGAGGGATTCGGGAGCCATCCGCCTGTTCTAATTCTACTTTTGCGGGAATGGCATTGCGCTGGACGCAACCCGCCAAAGTAGGGGGCAGAAGGATGCGAAGTTTCACGCTCCGGTTGAGGGAAGCGAAAGGCCCGAAAGAGCTTCCTTTAAGTCCTTGCCCGCAGCAGCCCCACCCATAGCGAAGTCAGGTTTTCCACCTCCTTTTCCTCCCAGTTTGCTCGCAAGTTCGCCAAGGTATTTACCCGCTTGATGACCGGCTTCCACAGCCTCCTGCGAACAAATGCAAACCAACCCGCATTTGCCGTTGGATTCGCTGGCGAGAAGAACCACCGAAGGAGCGGCTCGCTTATTAACTTGGGCCGCCAAAGCGCGAAGATCATTGGGGTTGAGGTTGGGCACGCTTGCCTTGATGATGTTCACCTTCCCATATTTCTCAGCACCCTCGATCAATTGATCGGCAATTCCCGCCTGTCCCTTTTGCTCGAAGGCACGAAGTTTTTTGTCCAGCTCCTTGCCTTTTGCTTGCATTTGAGTGATGCGGTCGGATAGTTCATCGGGTTTGCATGCGAGTTGACGGGTGAGCTTTTGAATGAGGGACACCCGTTGATCGGTCCATTCATAAGCTGATAAACCGGCAACCGCTTCGATGCGTCGAGTGCCTGCTGAAATAGCGGATTCACTGATGATCCGAATCAAGCCGATTTCCCCTGCTGATGAGACATGGGTGCCTCCACAAAGTTCCTGACTCCACCCACCCAGGTTAACTACACGGACGAACTCACCGTACTTATCTCCAAAAAAGGCGATGACCTTGTCCGGCTTTTCGGAAAACGGAATCTCATAGGCCTCAAGTGCGTCGTTAAGAAGAAGCTTTTGGTTAGAAATGCGTTCGATTTCGGTCAGCTGATCGCTCTTGATTCCCTCGAAGTGGGAAAAGTCAAAACGCAGGCGGTCAGGTTCGACCAACGAACCTGCTTGTCTGATATGATCTCCGAGAACTTGGCGCAGGGCCCAGTGAAGTATATGAGTGGCCGTGTGGTGGCGCTGAATTGCCTGTCGCCTCTGAAAATCAACATTGAGCAAGGCAATTTCATCTTTGGCAAATGGCTCTTTGGGGGCTGTTTGGAGGGCGTGAAGGAAGCGACCCTTTGCATCCTTGATGACATTACTGACGCGGTGAGGCTGGTTTTTGACGAAGATCGTGCCGGAATCGCCTACTTGCCCACCCATCTCGGCATAAAAAGGAGATTCTGGAAAAACGAGATAAGTCACTTCATCTCGATTGAAGCAGTCGAGGATAGGAGCCGAAAAATCCGTTAAGTTACTCAGATTATAGCCGGCGAATTCGGTGGCTTGTGCCCCATCGGTCGACTCGGAAACCAGTATATCGACTGATTTGTGTGCTTTTCGAGCTCTTTGGCGTTGCGCATCCATTTCCTTTTCGAATGCCTCCACCTCGACGGAAAGGTTGGACTCACGAGCCATAAGTTCGGTGAGATCGAGAGGAAATCCAAATGTGTCGTATAATTTGAATGCGAAGGAACCTGATAATCGGTCACCAGTATTTAAGGTCTTTATCTCTCTGTTAAAAAGCTCGATTCCGCGATCAAGGGTTTTATTGAAGGACTCCTCTTCAGATTTCAGCGTTTTAACGATTAATTCCTCCCTTTGTTTGAGTTCCGGGAAAAAAGAACCCATTTGATCGATGAGCGTGGGAGCGAGCAGGTGGAAAAAAGGTTTTTCGAAACCGAGGATTCGGCCATAGCGAATTCCCCGGCGAAGGATGCGTCGCAAAACATAATTTCGATCGCTGTTTCCGGGAAGTATTCCATCGGCAATGGAAAAACATAAGGCACGCAAGTGGTCACCGATTACCCTGAAGGCAATGTCCTCTTCCTCCCTTTCGTTGGATGGTTTGCCATCGACGGGTAGAGAGGAAGTATAGGTTTTTCCGGAAAGCTCGGTGAGCCTGTCGAAGATCGGAGAAAACACATCGGTGTCGTAGTTCGAAGTTGGCTTGGAGAAGTCTGTGAAACCTTGCGTTGCCTGAAGGACGGCCGCAACTCGTTCGAAACCCATTCCGGTATCTACATGTTGAGCGGCAAGGGGAGTGAAGTTTCCTTCTCGGTCTGCGTTGAATTGAATGAATACGAGGTTCCAGATTTCAATGCAAAGATGAGAGTCCGCATTTACCAATTCCCCCTTGGATTTGCCATCAGGCGTCAGGTCAAGGTGGAGTTCGCTGCACGGGCCGCAGGGGCCCGTTTCTCCCATCATCCAAAAGTTATCCTTTTTCCCTCCTGTTACGACATGGATTTTGGGGTCCAGTCCAGCGGATTCGAAAATATGACTCCACAGGTCATTGGCTTCCTGGTCGAAGTCGGCCGGGTCTCCCGGTCCGGGTTTGTAAACCGTTGCATAGAGACGCTCGGGGGGGAATTTCCATGTCTCGACTAAAAGCTCCCATGCCCATTCGATCGCGTCCTTCTTAAAATAGTCTCCAAACGACCAATTTCCGAGCATTTCGAAAAAGGTATGGTGGTAGGTGTCGAATCCAACGTCTTCCAAATCGTTGTGCTTACCACCGGCCCGGATGCATTTTTGGGTATCCGTGGCTCGTGAAAAAGGAGCCTGTTGATCCCCAAGGAAATAGGGTACGAATTGATTCATTCCCGCATTGGTGAACAGAAGATTTGGGGATTCGGGCAAAAGCGGAGCTGAAGGCACGGTTTGGTGCTTCTTGGACTTGAAGAACTCAAGAAAGGACTGACGGATATCCTCTGCCTTCATAGATCGAGCGATAAAGTGAAACTCCGAATTTGGCGAACTATTAAGCGAGACGATCGATAATCGCCTGCCCCATTTCACCGGTTCCTACAGAATCTGTTCCTTGTGCGACATCTCCGGTTCGCAGTCCCGAACGAATGGTTTCTTTGATCGCATTTTCGATCGCTGAAGCCGCTTCTTCCATGCCAAAACTGTAACGAAGCATTAGTGCGGCACTGAGAACCTGGGCACAAGGGTTGGCCAATCCTTGACCTGCGATATCGGGGGCAGTGCCACCAGCTGGTTCGTAGAGGCCGAAAGGATGGCCGAGGCTATTCTTTCCCGTGCCCAGACTCGCGGAAGCAAGCATGCCCAAAGATCCGCAGATTACAGCGAGTTCATCCGATAGAATGTCTCCAAACATATTTTCCGTAACCAGGACATCGAACTGGTTGGGGTCTCGAACCAATTGCATGGCTGCATTGTCCACATACATGTGAGAGAGTTCGATGGAGGAATCAAGCTTGGCTACGCATTCGGTTACGACTTTTCTCCAAAGGACGGACGTTTCCAGTACATTGGCCTTGTCGACAGAGCAAATCCGCCCGCTTCTAAGGGCGGCTGCTTTCACTGCAATCTCGGTGATTCGTTCAATTTCCCCTGTTTGATAAACCATGGTATCTATGGCCCGCTCTTCGCCATTTTCCAAGGTTTGGGTGCTTTTCGGTTGTCCGAAATAAATACCACCGGTCAATTCCCTTACACAGAGAACATCAATTCCGTTGGCGACGGTATCACTGCGCAAAGGAGAAAGATCCGCGAGTTCGGGGTAAAGATTTCCGGGGCGGAGATTGGCAAAAAGTTCAAATTCTTTACGGAGTGGTAAGAGGGCCGCCCGTTCGGGTTGTTCCTTAGGTGGGAGGTTTTCCCACTTGGGACCACCCACCGAACCAAAAAGGATTGCATCCGTTTTACGGCAAGCCGATAAAGTGGATTCAGGGAGGGCAGTTCCGTGGTTGTCTATTCCAATACCTCCGACGTCATGGGAACTCGAAATGATCTCGAAATTTTTCATTTCGCCCAAGGTTTTCAGTACATTCAATGCAACGGTCATTACTTCCGGTCCGATGCCGTCGCCGGGTAGGGTGGTGAAGTGTATCTTATTCATGAAGGAAAAGCATCCATAAGCACTTAAGTTAAGTCTGCAACGCTGAAAAACCATGGATAGGTATTCATTGACAATTCTTGGGTACATCTCTATGCCGTTAATCTTTACAGTCTAATCCTGAAAGGGGCGGGCATTGCTCGCCTTTTTTATTCCTATTTCCCAAAACCCAAAAATACATAGAAGTCATGAGTAGCGAAATTCTCGCAGTTCTAGAATATATGGAGAAAGAGAAGGGCATCAGCCGAGAGGACATGATCGCCACGATTGAAAGCGCCGTAAAGGCAGCAGCGGAAAGAGGAGTCAACGGTTCCGGCGATGTCCGGGTTGAGATTGACGCTAAGAACGGAGCGATGCAGGCATGGACCCAACTTGAAGTGGTCGAGTCGGTTTCGGATACCACCCGTGAGATTCATCTCGATAAAGCCCGTCTGTATGCTGAAAAACCCCAAGTGGGTGATATTGTTGAACGGCAGTTAGATCCTTCCTACTTGGGCAGAATTGCTGCTAAAACTGCGGAGCAGGCGATCAAACAAAGGCTTCGGCAGTTTGAAAAAGAGCATATTTATGATGAGTTTCGTGACCAAGTCGGCAGTTTGGTTACTGGGATTGTTCGTCGAAAGGAGAGAGGTGACTTGGTTGTTGAAGTGGGAAAAGCTGAAGCACTGCTTCCTTGGCGTGAACGTGTTCCTGGAGAAGATTGGGTGCCTGGTGAACGCATTCGTTGTTTGCTTAACAAACTTGAACAGCAAGGACGCGGTCCCGAGTTGATTCTCAGCCGTTCGAGTCTAAATTTCGTCCGGAAACTTTTTGAAATGGAAGTTGCGGAGATTGCCGATGGTACAGTTACCCTTGCTGCCATGGCACGGGAACCCGGATACCGAACGAAGGTGTGCGTGAAAAGTACGGACCCAAAGGTCGATCCTGTAGGAGCATGCGTGGGAGCACGGGGAGCACGGGTGAAAAGCATCGTTCGAGAAATGAACGGAGAGAAGGTCGATATCGTACGTTGGTTTGAGGATCCCGTCGAGCAACTGGCAGAGGCATTAAAGCCAGCCGTTCCACAAAATGTAAATTTAGACCGTGACAAGCGTCGCATGTATTTTGAAGTGGTAGAGGATGATCTTTCAGTCGCCATTGGACGCAAAGGTATCAATGCCCGATTAACTTCCAGATTACTCGGTTGGAAACTGGACATCGGAAAAGTCGTTGTAAAACAAGTCGGTTTTGACGAGCGAAAGGCCAAAGCCGCGGAAGCTTTGACTTCNGTTGGAATTGAATTTGAGGTAGCGGATCGTTTGGTTGCTTTTGGCCTTGTCAGNCCCGAAGCTTTTGAAGGTGTCACGGCAACCGACTTGGTGGGATTGGGCTTTGAGTCCGAAGTTGCTGATTCGATCCTTGAAAAAGTTTCAGTCGGTTCTTCTTCCGACGAAGAGGCACCAGAGCAAGACGCATAATTTATTTTTCAGAACGAGCGTTTATTTATGAGTGTACGGGTCCATGCAATTGCCAAAGAAATTAAGAAAACCAGCAAGGAGGTTTTGGATATCTTGGTTGAGCGAGGGTATGATCTCAAGAGTGCATCCTCAACGATTGACAACATAACCGCTCAGTCGNTGATCGAAGAGTTTTCGGTCGAAGAACCTGAGTCTGCTGCCGNNGAAGCTCATANTACTCCAGATTCTTCCGAGAAAAACGAAACCGAGATAGATTCCGATTCCCAAAGCAGTTCAGGAAGTATTCCTCTGGTAAAAAGCAAAGCGGATTTGGAACGGGAGCGAGTTGAGCNGGAAGACGCGGAAAGCGAACAAAAAGAAGAAACGGTGCCAAAGCAAGTAGCTGTTGAAGCCGAATCACCATCAAAATCACCATCAGTTCCGCCACCCCCTGCAGCGAAACGAGCNACAGCTCCACCGCCNCCTCANACNGCAGGGAAAGCGGATGTTCCNTCTGTCCCCCAGTCGAGTCAAACTCAAGAATTGGGTGACGATGACAAAGGAATGGTTGAGGGGAACCTCATCATCGTAAAGCCACCGATTGTNGTTCGTGATTTTGCCAACCTCATAGGGCTCAAGCCTTTTCAGTTGATTTCCGAGTTGATGGAGATGGGCATCTTCGCATCGATGAATCAAGCGATTGAAGAGGAAGTCGCTCGCAAAGTCGCCAAGCTTAAAGGCTTTGATTTGGAAATTCGTCATCGAGGCACCAAAGCNGAAGGGACCGTTCAAAAGAAAAAAGANGTGGTCGATGAGAATGACGAGAAATTTCTNGAGCCTAGACCGCCAGTAGTTTGCATTTTAGGTCATGTGGATCATGGTAAGACAACTTTATTGGATACGATCCGTAAGGCCAATGTTGTCGCAGGCGAAGCAGGAGGTATCACTCAGCATGTTGGTGCCTATCAAATTCTTCATAACGATCAAAAAATCACTTTNTTGGACACCCCTGGGCATGCCGCCTTTTCGAAAATCAGAGAGAGAGGGGCCAACCTNACCGATGTTTCNGTTCTTGTGGTTGCCGCNGACGATGGTTTTATGCCTCAAACNGATGAGGCTTTGAAATTTGCCCAACGAGCCCAAGGNGCTCTGTTGGTTGCCCTGAATAAAATGGATGTNAAGGGTGCGGANGCCGATAAGGTTAAGACCCANATGCAGGAAAGATCGATACCTGCCGAAGATTGGGGTGGGGATGTNGTGACTGTTCCAATNTCCGCTNTGAAGGGTGACAATNTAGAGGAATTACTCGACATGATCCTGCTGCAAGTGGAATTGATGGAACTGAAGGCCAATCCTGAAGCAGTTGCGGAGGGAGTCATTGTTGAAGCTCGCATGGAAGTTGGAAGAGGACCGACCGCTACGGTAATCGTACAAAAAGGTACCTTAAAGATTGGTGATTGCATCCATTGCGGGTCTGCCTTTTGCAAGGTAAAAGCNATGATTGACGACCAAGGTAATCAGGTCAANTCGGCACCTCCAAGNACNCCGGTCAANATTTTAGGATGGTCCGATGTTCCNGATGCCGGAGCAACCTTCACTCGATCCAAAAATGAGCGTCAAGCTCGGAAGTTGGCGGAAGATTTTGAGCACCAACAAAAAGTGAGTGTTCCCGAGGAAATCGAATCCGAAGAGCAGGAAGCCGAACCTTCTGGTGTGGACGCATTGTTCGCGGCAATTTCCAAGAGCAAGGCAACGACTTACAAGGTAATTCTCAAAGCTGATGTGCGTGGTTCCTTGGAAGCGTTGGAAGGTTCCTTGGAATTGATTCAAAGTGATAAGGTATTACTTGAGGTTTTGCAGGGAGATGTNGGCCAAATAACCAAGAATGATATTAAGATGGCAAACACATCGGGTGCCGATGTTATNGGCTTTAATGTCAANCTGGAGAATGGGGTTATGGGTGAAGCGAAGCATCTGGGTGTNCAGGTTTTCCAAAATAACATTATTTACGAAATNATCGATTTGGTTAAGGATAACATGGCTGATCTTCTTGAAGCCGAAACGGTTGAAAAGAAAACCGGTCGTGCGGAAATACGCCAAGTCTTTCGTGTCAGCAAAGGGCGTACGGTTGCCGGTTCCATGGTCATGGAAGGATCCATCGGAAGAAACAAAGGGGCTCGATTGGTTCGTGGCGGTGAAGTATTGGCCGAAGGTAAAATTGATACCCTTAAGAGATTCAAGGATGATGTTATGGAAGTGAAAGCGGGCTTCGAATGTGGTATCCGATTGGATTCTTTCGATGGGTACGAGGAGGGCGATGTCATTGAAACCTTCGAGTTAGAAAAAACTCGACCTACTCTCTAAGAAACAAGGTATGAGTTTGCGGCTTGCTCGAGTCAATGAGTTGATCAAGCGTGAGATTGGTTCCTACTTAAGCACAAGATATCGCTCCGAAAGCGTTAGGTGGACTATAACTTCGGTTGATGTATCTGCGGATTTAAGAAATGCATCCGTCGGGTATTCAGTTCTGGGAGAAGAGTTACATGCCAGNGAAGCCCAACTCTTTTTTCGTAAGCATGCGGGTGAAATCCGCAAGGAAGTTTCCAGGTATGTAATCTTGAAATATTCCCCCCGCTTGCAATTCGTTAGAGATCTTGGAATTGAGAGGGGGCATAGGGTTATGGAAATCTTGGATGAACTTGAAACCGAGCAACCGACGCCGGATCATCCAAAGGAGTCGCCGTGATGTCACGGTCGCTGTGTCAGCATGGTGACAGTGTGACTCATTTCTAACAACCCAGTATCACTCTTTTCTTCCCTTATTATTATAAAANTATGAAGATCAAGGCTTTATGAATTTTTAGCAGGAAGGCACACATCTTGCAATANATTCTGCGTGAGNAAAATAATTGGAATAGATTTAGGAACTAGTAATTCATGCATGGCTGTAATGGAAGCTGGCGAACCTCAGGTAATCGCCAATTCNGAGGGAAATCGCACGACACCATCCATAGTTGCGTTCAGTAAAAACGGTGAAAGATTGGTNGGGCAAGCTGCTAAGCGACAAGCAGTCACAAACCCAGCCAATACCATCTTTTCAGCGAAACGATTGATTGGTCGCAAATTCTCGGAAATCAAGGATGAGGTTGCCAACCTTCCTTACAAAGTTATCGAAGGAAAAAATGGTGCGGCGGTNATCGAATGNGAAATCGAGGGTAAGNCTGAAACTTTTATGCCTGAGCAGATCTCTTCGATGATNTTGGGNAAACTCAAGGCAGANGCTGAAGCTTATCTTGGGGAGCCGGTTACTCAGGCTGTCATTACCGTCCCAGCCTATTTTAACGACGATCAGCGTCGTGCAACCAAAGATGCTGGTGCTATAGCCGGTCTTGAAGTCCTTCGGATNATTAATGAACCAACTGCTGCATCNCTTGCCTATGGCTTGGATAAAAAGGGGGAGGAGACCATTGCCGTTTACGATTTGGGNGGTGGTACTTTCGATATCAGTGTTCTGGAGATTGCAGAGGGCGTTTTTGAGGTAAAGGCAACCAATGGTGACACTCAGNTGGGTGGNGATAATTGGGATCAACAAATCATTAATTGGCTTATTGANGAATTTAAGAACGAGCAGGGTATTGACCTGNCNGGTGATGCNATGGCTATGCAACGGTTAAAGGAAGAAGCNGAAAAGGCCAAAATGGCCTTGTCTTCTTCCCAGTCCACGGAAATCAACCTTCCTTTCATTACTGCNGACGCTTCCGGGCCTAAGCATTTGAATGTTACTCTCTCCCGTTCCAAACTTGAACAGATTTGTGATAGCCTGTACGAGCGTACCATTGCTCCCTTCGAATCATGCTTGAAGGATTCTGGGATGAGCATCGGAGAGGTTAACAACCTTGTCCTTGTTGGAGGAATGACCAGGAGTCCCAGAATTATAGAACTAGCAAAAGAGCTTGGAGGTAAGGATGCTCACCAAGGTGTGAACCCAGACGAAGTGGTTGCNACAGGTGCTGCGGTGCAGGGAGCTGTGCTNCAGGGCGATGTGAATGATGTGTTGCTTTTGGATGTGACTCCACTGACTTTGGGNATTGAAACAGCNGGTGGGGTTTCGACTTCCATGATTGATCGTAANACTACGATTCCAACTAAAAAATCCCAAATTTTTTCAACCGCTGCCGACAACCAACCTGCTGTAGATATCGTAGTTCTCCAAGGCGAAAGATCTATGTCTCAGGACAANAAAACTTTAGGTACTTTCAAGCTGGATGGTATTGGTGCTGCGCCTCGAGGCACACCTCAGATTGAGGTTACNTTCGACATAGATGCAAATGGGATTCTAAATGTTACGGCCAAGGANCAAGGCACTGGCAAGGATCAGAAGATAACGATTTCAGGATCTTCCAGCATGGATGAAGCTGAAGTTGACCGTTTACGCAAAGAAGCTGAAAAGTATGCGGATCAAGACAAAGACCGCAAGGAGCAGGTGCAGGTTCGTAACGAATTGGATTCGATGGTGTATCAATGCGAAAAGCAATTGTCGGATCTTGGAGATAAAGCNCCTCANGATCTAAAGTCAAAAGTGGATGGATTGCTTTCGGACACCAAGAAGGTTCTCGAAAAAACCGATGCTACTTTGTCGNAGCTTAATGATGCCAAGGATGCGCTCCAAAAGAGTTTCGAAGAACTTGGCCAAGAGGCTATGAAAAATGCTGGGCCAGGGGCTGGTTCGGGTCCTATGCCCGGAGCTGAAGAGGCGACCGCCGGAGGAGCATCTGCTTCCTCAGATGATGCGAAGAAAAAAGATGATGACATCGTCGACGCTGACTTTGAAGTGGTCGACGAAGAAAAGGAANCAAAGTGAATTTAAAAGAAGCCCCTGTTGGGACTTCCCTAACCTCAAATCTAAACTAACTCAAAACAAAAGGAATATGAGCAAACCAAAAATAACTCCGTTGGGAGATCGCGTCCTGGTCAAGCACGTCGACGAAGACGAGCAAGTAAAAGGCGGCATTATCATCCCCGACTCTGCAAAGGAAAAGCCGCAAGAAGCTGAAGTAGTCGCTCTTGGCACTGGCAAGAAAGATGAGGATGGTCAAGCCATTCCCTTTCAAGTCAAAAAGGGAGACAAAGTACTAATTAGCAAATACGGTGGAACCGAGGTCAAACTTGACGATGTTGAGTATCAACTCGTTCGTGAAGATGATATCCTCGGGGTCATTGCATAAGGCTGTCTCGCCTCATAATCATAAACAACACAAGAAATTATAGAAATGGCTAAGCAAATATTATTCGACGAAGCGGCCCGTAAAAAAGTTCTCAAGGGGGTAACCACNCTTGCCGATGCGGTAAGCGTGACTCTTGGACCCAAAGGCCGGAATGTTCTTATCGACAAAAAATTCGGTTCACCTACGGTGACCAAGGACGGTGTGACCGTTGCAAAAGAGATTGAATTACAGGANCCCTATGAAAACATGGGTGCNCAGATGGTTCGCGAAGTTGCATCCAAAACTTCGGATCTTGCTGGAGACGGAACCACCACAGCGACTGTTTTGGCAGCGAGNGTATACCGCGAGGGTTTGAAGAATGTCGCTGCTGGNGCGAANCCGGTTTACTTGAAGCGCGGAATCGATAAAGCCGTTGAGGCTGGTGTCGCCAAGTTGCTTCGTGACAGCAAAAAGGTTTCCGACCGCGAAGAAGTTCGCCAGGTTGCCACCGTGTCCGCTAACTGGGACGATGAAATCGGTGAAATCATCGCTGATGCAATGGACAAGGTTGGCAAGGATGGTACCATCACCGTTGAAGAAGCCAAGAGTATCGAAACCACACTCGATGTGGTAGAGGGTATGCAGTTCGACAAGGGTTATCTCAGTCCTTATTTCTGCACCAACAATGATACCATGGAGGCGGTTCTTGATGATTGCTTCATCTTAATCCACGAAAAGAAGATCACCGCGTTGAACGATCTGTTGCCTCTGCTTCAAATCGTTTCTAAGCAAGGCAAACCTCTTCTTATCATCGCCGAAGATGTGGAAGGCGAAGCTCTTGCTGCGCTGGTAGTTAATAAACTACGTGGAACCTTAAATGCGGTGNCAGTAAAGGCTCCCGGTTTTGGGGATCGCAGAAAGGAAATGCTTCGTGATATCGCAATTCTCACTGGAGGGCGTTGCTTGACCGAGGATCTTGGTATCAAGCTTGAGAATGTTCAACTTGCAGACTTAGGTCAGGCCAAGCGCATTTCCGTAGACAAAGANAACACTGTCATCGTTGAGGGTTCCGGTAAGGCTTCCGATATCCAAGGACGCGTTAAGCAAATTCGTCGTCAAATCGATGAAACCACCTCCGATTACGATCGCGAGAAACTCCAGGAGCGTCTCGCTAAGTTGGCTGGTGGTGTTGCGGTGATTAATGTCGGTGCCGCAACCGAACCTGAAATGAAGGAAAAGAAGGCTCGTGTTGAAGACGCTTTGCATGCAACTCGCGCAGCGGTTGAAGAAGGAATTCTTCCCGGAGGTGGCGTTGCTTTGCTTCGTGCTGCAAATGCGGTCAACAAGGCTGCNGGTAACTTGGAAGGTGATGAGGCGATCGGAGCAAGCATTGTTCGACGTGCCATTGAATCCCCCTTGCGTAAGCTCTGCGACAACGCAGGAGTTGAGGGTTCTCTCGTCGTNCAGCAAGTTCTTAAGTCCAAGGGGACGATGGGCTACAATGTTGCCACCGACACNCACGAGGACCTGATCAAGGCTGGGGTCGTTGATCCTACTAAGGTTNCNCGCACTGCTTTGCAGAACGCTGGCTCAGTCGCAGGTCTTCTTTTGACGACAGACTGCATGATTACCGATATTCCTGAAGATGAGAAGCCTGCCCCTGGCGGACATGATCATGATCATGGAATGATGTAAGTTTTCTTTCTTACTGTTTTTTGAAAAGGCGCTTCCGAANGGGAGCGCCTTTTCTTTGGTTAAANGAGATATGTNAGAGATTACNGCCCCTGCNATTAGGTTTTTTTAAGTCGATCTTTTGCCTATGAATCCCATTAGTGTAACCATGAAAAACCATATTGGTGTCGTAATCTTATTTTTAGTTCCTTCGTTGGTCATGAGTGCTCTTTCGGAACATGGGGCTGATACAAGTGCCATTTCCCTATCTGAAAACAATCAATTTCGTGGACCTTCGGGGCAAGGGCACTACGCAGGTTCGGCTTTTCCCATTCGTTGGTCCGTTTCGGACTCCATTGAATGGAAAACCGAGTTACCNGGNAAAGCGTGGTCTTCGCCGATTTGGATCAAGAGTTCCAACTCTNTCGTCATGACNAANGCTGTGGANAAAGGAGAAANGCTTTCTTTGGAGGTGCTTTCTTTGGATTTAGAGAGTGGGAAAGAAAATTGGACCCACTCTCTTTTCANNTACCGGGAGTCGCCCCGTATCCACAAAAAGAACAGTCATGCAAGTCCNACTCCTTATTTTGATGGCGAACGAATATTTGTTCACTTTGGGAATCTGGGAACCGCATGCTTGTCCTTGCAGGGNAAGGTCATTTGGAAAAANAGGTATGATTATAGCCCTGTACATGGAAGNGGTTGCTCGCCCGTTGTTCACGGAGAATTATTGTTGTTTAGTGCTGATGGGTACGCCGACCCTTGCCTCTATGCACTTGATAAGAGGACGGGAGAGATCAGGTGGAAAGCCAAGCGAGAAAGCGATCCCAGAAAGAATTTCTCNTTCTGCACCCCGTTAGTGATCGAATGCGAGGGGCGNGTTCAAATTGTAAGTCCNGCCNGCGATTATGTGTTCTCCTATGACCTGATGGGGCGGCAACTTTGGAAATCAAAGTATCCAGGTGGCTATTCCGTGGTTCCGAGACCGGTTTATGGAGAGGGNATGGTTTTTGTGAGTAGTGGTTATGATCGTCCCACAACTTATGCAATCAAGGCGAACGGAACAGGGGATGTAACCAAGACGCATCTTGCNTGGAAAACAAGCAAGTCCGCTCATCGGAATGCTTCCCCTTTGTTAGTGAGGACGAAAGAGGATGGTTTGCTTTTCTTTATGGCTGCAGATCATGGAGTTGTCAGTTGTTTGAGTGCCAAGACCGGGGAGTTGAAATGGATGGAAAGAGTTGCAGGAAGTTGTTCGGCTTCTCTCCTTTATGCAGGCGGAAGAATTTACCTCATCGATGAATTAGGCAAGACCTTCGTTTTCGATGCAAAAGCCAAATTCCGGCTCNTTGCTGAAAATGATTTGCGGGAGAGAACCTTGGCAAGTCCGATTGCCGTCCCNGGTGCTCTAATCATAAGAACNGAAGAACGGGTTTGGAAAATTAAGGGACAAGCAAACNNGTAAGGATAGGCATTAGGCGGATACGCGTTTATCTTGCGCATACCTTGCCGATTGCTCCTCGGCGTGATAGGAGGAGCGGACCAATGGTCCCGATTCGACCACATCGATGCCCATTGCATGAGCTTCTTCNTTCCACTGGGCAAATTCTTCAGGGGTGGCCCAACGNGCAATGGGGGTATACTGTGCACTTGGCTGCAGGTATTGCCCCAAGGTGAGAATATCAAGCCCGATGTCAGCTAGGTCGCGAATGGCTTGCCGGATTTCATCCTGTTCTTCGCCCAAGCCCAGCATGATGCCAGACTTTATGCGGAAGCCGCGGTTCTTTGCATGAGACAAAACATCCAAGCTTCTTTGGTAATTGGCTGTTTTTCGAATGGGTCTTTGCAATCTTTCGACGGTTTCGAGGTTATGGTTGAAAATATCAGGATTTGCGTCCAAAACAAGATCGAGGTTTTCAAACTTACCCTTGAAGTCAGGAACGAGNACTTCAATTGCCGTCGAAGGGTTACGATATCGGACCGCACGGATNGTGGCGGCCCAGACCTTGGCACCGCCATCGCGTAGATCNTCGCGAGCGACGGAGGTGAGAACACAGTGCTGAAGCCCCATTTTCGCAACGGCATCGGCAACNCGAGGGGGTTCGGATAAATCAAGTTCGGTTGGTTTTCCCGTTTGCACGGCACAAAAGGTGCATGCCCTTGTACAGACATTCCCGAGAATCATGAGAGTGGCGGTTCCTCTAGACCAACACTCTCCCATGTTAGGACATTGGGCGCTTTGGCAAACAGTATGAAGTTGGTTGTCGTCGACAATATCCCTGACTTCTCCGTATGCCGGACCCGAAGGAAGTTTGGCCCTCAGCCAATTTGGCTTTCTGATTCTGGAACTATCTTTTGGCATACAATTCGATCATGGTTGAANAGAGGATGGTCCTGATTCGCCTGCAGTGCGATCATAACCGTCTCCNCNGGAATTNTTTTCATACCTCAAGAAACCATGTTTTTCGAGATTTTCTTTTGANAGAGAACGTTTTTCTANTTGAGAGGAATGTTTAAGGACAAGGGAAGGGGAGCCGATGATTCGTTTAATCGGCTCTTTGGTAATAGGGTGCANAGNGGAGGGTNGGGNATCGTAATGCTCCTCTATTTCAATAACTTCAGGAGGATTTTTCCCATTGAGTATCTGGTATTGATAAATGGGCATTGTGTTTTGACTTAAGCCGACTTTTTTTTCCTTGGAGGAAATTCGAACCCAATTCCGCCATTGTCCTTTAGGATCAGGTTTGCGTCGAATGGGCGTTTGGTTCTACGAGAGACAAAGCCCTTGAGCAGACTGGTTTTTTTCTCCTTAACCAATTTAACAAACTCATCGACTGGAATGTCACGATCAAGCAACTTGCGGGTTACCCTAAAATTGCATGCACCCTCGGAAACCTTTTTATGATCCGTACAAATGTAGGAAATCTCGGTCTGTTTAATATCTTTAGCGCACACTGGGCAGGAAGCAACGACCGGAGCATCGCTCATTTGTTCGGTTTCCTCAGATTCTTGTTCTTCGGAGTTATTAAAGACAAAGCTGACCTTTAGGTCATCTTCCAGTTGGAGCATAGCGGAAAATTTTCTTCCGGTTTTGGCAATGAAATCGTCTAGAGGACCCACTCTTTTGTCTTTAAGCAATGTGGAAACTTCATCCACTTCCAGCCTTCTTCCGGCAATACTTTTAGAAATTTTAAATTCCCCGGAAAGATTTTGGTAAAAACTCAAACCCTCGTAAATGGGCTCTCCATTTACCGGGGAGACCAGTTCGGTTTCCTTTAAATTGTCAGCCGACTCGGTGAAACCGGTCGTTCTTGAAACGAAATCTTCAGTAACTTTTGAAATTTCCCGCATGAATTCCTCACGAGTCATCTCACCCTCTTCGATTTTTCTAAGTTTGTATTCCCATTCTCCGGTCATTGCAGGGCTTGTTAGGACTTCGACTCCACTGGCATGAAGGAAATCGAACAAGTCCTCGGCCTTAATGCTTGGGTGGAGTTGGGTGCCTTCTCTTCTGACATACTTTTCCTTGATTAGGTGCTCGATGGTGGCTGCACGGGTGGCGGGTGTGCCAAGGCCTTTTTCCTTGAGGGCTTCGGCCAACTCCTCGTCCTCCACCAATTTACCTGCTCCCTCCATAGCTGAGAGCAGGGTGGCTTCAGAGTATCTGGGAGGAGGTTTTGTCTGATCGGTTTCCATTTTGCTTTCGAGCAATTTGGCCTTGTTTTGATCGGCGTCAGTCAAGGGAGCGAGGGTATCGGCAGGTTGGTTGTCCTTACCGTAGATGGCCAGCCAGGACGGTTCGACTAGTACTCGTCCTTCCGTTTTGAAGGAATGTTGACCCAACTTACTTGTTCTTGTCGTTACGTCCCATTGGGCGGGCGGATAGAAAACGGAAATAAATCGTTTGGCGATCAGGTTGAAGATTTTCCACTCGTTCGCATCAAGCGTGGAAGGAGTTTTATTGGTTGGAATAATCGCAAAGTGGTCACTGATCTGTTTGTTATTAAAAATCCGTTTGTTTTTCTCATCTACCCAACCAGCTTCCAGGACTTTCTTACCGAAAGGAGCTAATTCATTTGGTAAAACTCCGAGAAGCTCTCGGCAGGTGGGACCGTAATCCTCGGGTAGGGCTTTGGAATCCGTTCTGGGATAAGTGATTACCTTATGCCTTTCGTAGAGAGACTGAGCCAATTGAAGGGTTCTGCTTGCAGGAAAGTGATGTAGCCTGTTTGCCTCCCTTTGCAGGGTTGTCAAGTCGTAGAGCCTTCCGGGGGCTTGCGGTGAGCGTTTTTTAGATTCAGAGACTTCGGCGATCTCGCAGCCTTCCAATTCCTCCATAATCGCTTCGGCGGATTCTTTTTCCCAAATACGGTCAATGCGGTCGTGTTTGTTCGAATCTGTCTTTTTGAAATTTGGTTTTTGGTAAGCACCCAAGTAAGAACCCTCAGAAATTCCAAAATTAGCGGAAATTTTATGAAAAGTTTGAGGAACGAAATTGCGTATATCCAATTCACGATCAACAACCAGAGAAAGGGTAGGGGTTTGCACCCGTCCGACTGTGGAAACTTGACGGGATCTTGATTTGCTTCTCTTGATCGTGACGGCGCGCGTTCCGTTTATTCCAACCAACCAGTCTGATTCCGATCGACATCGGGCAGCATCTTGCAGGGCTTGAAGGTCATCACCGGATCTGAGTTGTTGAAAGGCTTCTTTGATAGACTGGTCGGTCATGGAAAGCATCCATAACCTCTTAACGGGTATCTTGGACTTGGAAAGTTCGTAGATGTAAGTGAAGATCAATTCCCCTTCACGACCGGCATCGCAGGCATTAATTACGCATTCCACATCCTTTCGCTTTAGTTGCTTCTTGAGTTGCTGGAATTTCTTTTTGTTTGAGGCAATGGGCTTGAGTTGAAACTCGGGTGGAATGATCGGTAGGTTGGATAATTTCCATGCCTTTAGTTTTTTATCGAAATCATCCGGCATGAACAACTCGACCAAGTGCCCCACTGCGCTATCAATAATCCATTCGTCATTTTCGAAGTAGTCCTCTTTTTTGGGCACTTTCCCAAGGACTCGAGCAAGGTCACGAGCGACGCTTGGTTTTTCGGCAAGGACTAATTTCTTCATATTCGGGCAGTTGTAGGCTGTAGGCTAAGGAATCGAAAATTCTAGGAAGGAAGAAATCGAGGAAGAATTTCATCCATTTGACTGAGCAGATAAGAGATGGATTCTTCGGTTTCGTTCCCCATATTGGAAATGCGGAAGGTTTGCCCTTTGATTTTGCCATAACCTCCGTCAATCGAGAGTTTCTTTTCCTCTCGAAGTGCCTTCACGAACCCGGCGACATCCATGTTGAGGTTGTTCTTCACACAGCTGAGGGATTTGGATGCANATTTCTTTTCTGGCAGAAGTTCGAACCCTTTGGAGTNAATCCANTGGTGAACCAACGAATTGAGATGGTCGTGTCGGGCAAACCTATTTTCCACACCTTCTTCAAAAATCGTTTCAAGGGNGTAAAGTAACCCGTGNATCAGTGGAATGACGGGAGTGCTTGGAGTCATCCCTTTTTCGTGGTTTTTAAGAAACTCAAGGAAATCAAAGTAGTAGCCNCGNCCTTCAATCTCCTTGGCTCGTTCGAATGCCCGGNTTGAAACTGAAAGAAGNGCCAGNCCGGGNGGAAGAGCCAATGCTTTTTGAGAACCAGTCAGCAAGACATCTATCCCCCACTGATCCTTTGGTATGGATACGACGGANAAGGAACTTACGGTGTCAATCACCGATAAGACATCAGGATACTTGGCCAAAACCTTCATGATGTCTTCCAGTGGATTCATCATNCCGCAAGAGGTTTCGTTGTGGACTAGGGTAACCAAATCATACTCNCCTGTGGCAAGTTTTTCGTCCAATTNCACGGGGTCAATGTNTTTTCCCCANTCGACTTGAAGCGCATCCGCTTCCTTCCCGCATCTTCGAACNACATCNATCCATTTGTCNGAAAAAGCTCCGCACATACAGCAAAGAGTTTTCTTNCGAGTTAAGTTNCGAACCGCNCCTTCCATAGCACCCCATGCNCTCGANGTGGANAGAAAAACGGGGTCCTGGGTTTGGAAAAGCTTTTGAAGCAGNGGTTGGCATTGGTTGTACAGATCAACGAAGTCGCTGCTTCGATGACCCATAACGGGGGTAGTGAGTGCTTTATATGCCTCGGGGGAGACATTGACGGGTCCAGGGATATGAAGTTTGTAATCGATCATGGGTTGTTTTTAAGAGGAAGAATTGGCTCGTGGGACTTGTTGTCCTTACCAACGAGTACCAAGCGGGGCTCCCAAACCGAAGCTTCTTCAGGATTCAGGCTCACGAAGGTCAGGATCACCAAAAGGTCACCCGGTTTGCCTTTGTGGGCGGCAGCGCCGTTCAGGGCGATTTTACCCGAACCTCTGGGGGAAGGTATGCAATAGGTTTCGAATCGTTCTCCATTACTGATATTTCCGACTAGGATTTTCTCGTGATGGAGAAAACCCGCGGCTTCCATCAGATCCAAATCTATGGAGAGGCTACCCGAGTAGTCTGGCGCTACGGAAGTTACGGTTGCTCGATGGAGCTTTGACTTTAACAAGGTTACTTGCATCTGTGAGACAAAGGAAAAGGAGTCATCAAATCGTTCTATCCTTTAAAGTCAACAGAGCAAAAGACACTCGTTGCTTTATTCAGGTTGAAAGAACCCTGATTTTAGTTAAAAAAATCCTTTGTGACAGCAACCAAAGCCTTGTGGATAAAAGATAAATGGAGTGATTTCGAGAGCTTCGTGGAAAGTGTGATCTATGATCGTGACTTATCGGTCTCCGCTCGCCTTTTCGGGCTTTTTCTTCGTCCCTTTTCATTTCTGTTTTCTGGAATCGTCCGACTTAGGCTCTTTCTCTATTCCAATCGGCTTTTTCTTCGAGACAAACCCTTGGATTGCCTGGTCATCGTTGTGGGCAACCTAACGGTTGGTGGGACCGGGAAAACCCCGGTGGTGGAACGTTTTGCCAAGGAACTGATGCAAAAGGGTAAGAAGGTTGCCATTCTGAGTAGAGGATACAAAAGCAGCGATGAGAAAGTCGATTCCTCAAGAACAGGGTTTCTCTGGAGAAAAGTGTCCCGCAAACCAAAGGTGGTCAGTGATGGGCAGGAAGTTCTTCTGAATTCCGAAGAAGCCGGAGACGAACCGTTCATGCTGGCGAGTAATTTGCCCGGAGCCGTTGTTTTGGCTCACAAGGACCGAGTGAATGCCGGTAGATATGCGATCAAGAAGTTTGGGGTTAATGTGATTATACTGGATGACGGCTTTCAATACCTCTCCCTCAAGGGTCAATTGAACCTTTTGCTTGTTGATCAAACGAACCCGTTCGGTAACCGAAGCCTCCTGCCTCGAGGGATCTTGAGGGAACCGATTCGCCATCTCTCCAGGGCTTCTTATGTCTTCCTCACAAAATCAGAAATCGAGCCGGATCTTGAACTTTTACAGACGATTCGAAGATACAACCAAAACGCCGAAATTATTCGTTGCGTACACAAGCCTAAATTCTTTCGGGAAGTAAACGGAAGCGGTGTCAAGGGGTTGGATCTTCTTCACGAATCTTTTGTTGGGGTTTTCTGCGGGATCGCTTCGCCCAGAGGATTTGAAGAAATCATAGACAGAATGTCGGGGGAATTGAGGTTTCGTAAGAGATTTCTTGACCACCACCGCTATCAATCCGAAGAACTGGATCATTTGTTCAAGCACGCCAAGAACTCNGGTGCTGACATTATGGTAACAACCGAAAAGGATGCCGTCCGCATTCCCGAGAACTACAAGCCTCTNCTTCCCTTTTACTACATTAGGATGGAGATCGAAATTATCGAGGGCTTTGACGACTTTAAGGATGCCGTTGAAGATATCTGTTTTGCCGACAAGGCTTTTTCTCGGGCTCGATCGGAAGAAGATCGCTTGGCGTCAGTGAATACCTAATTAGCGGTAGGATTGATTCGTTTCAACCAAGGCCTCCATACATTCGATCNTCGCATTTGGGCGGATTCCATGACCTAAGTTGAGAATGTGGGCGGGATCGTCTCGCATTGAATCGAGAACCCGAATCGCTTCGCTCTTCACCCGTTCGGGAGTGCTCTCCATNATGGCAGGATCGATATTTCCCTGTAAGACAAAAGGTGCGGGCAGAGTTCTTCTGGCTTCGGCTAAGTTGATTCCTTGATCTAGGCTCAATCCGGTCACTCCACTTTTGGATAGTGCCTTGAGTCGCTCCTGCGGAGATTTGGCATAGAGCATAAGGGAGCCATGCTCAGGTAAGTCCCTCGTGATTTCCTCAATCCATTTCAGAGACCAATCCCACGCTTTTTCAGCAGGACAGAGAGAATGCCAGCTATCGAAGATTTGAAGGGCATCCACTCCCGCTTCCATTTGCATGGTAATCAGCTGCTTAAGTGCNCATGAGATTTTCCNCAAAAGAGCTTCGAATGCTTTGGGCNGATGGGTGGCCCATTCCACCGCTCGCGGAAATCCATCATGGGACCCACCCTGTATCATGTAGCAAGCTAAGGTCCATGGGGAACCACAGAATCCGAGTAATGCTTTTTGATTCTTAAGTTCGTTTCCGATTAAAAGTAGGGCGTCCTTCATGTAGGACAACTTTTCGTCTATGCCTTCCTCTTCCAGTCTGTCGATGCAATCCTCTCCTTCCAAGGCAAACTCCATTTGAATGCCTCCTTGATCACGAAAGTGATAGGGTTGGCCCATCGCCTCGGGAATCACCAAAATATCACTGAACAAAATCACCGCATCCAATTCGAANCGCTTAAGTGGTTGAAGGCTAACTTCCTTAGCTAATTCAGGGGTCTTTACCATTTCAAGAAAGCTGTATCGTTCCTTTAACTTTCGGTATTCAGGCAAGTATCTGCCAGCTTGTCTCATGACCCATAGGGGAGGGCGACCCTGGTTTTTGCCGGTTAAGGCACTTTGGAATTTCAGTTTTCCATTCATTTAATCAATGCCCAACCAATCCTGTGGGCGAAGGTAGTGATCATACAGTTCCTTTTCCTTCGATCCTTCCTCGGGTTGCCAATCGTATTTCCAACTGACTTCCGGAGGCAGGGACATGAGTATGGACTCGGTNCGACCACCTGACTGCAGACCAAAATGCGTTCCGCGATCAAAAACCAGATTGAATTCGACATACCGTCCTCTNCGGTATTTCTGGAATTCCTTTTGACTNGANTTNTAGGNGGTGTCTTTTCTTTTGTTGAAAATCTCGAAATACGCGTCGCCGAAGGTTTTTCCTACTTGGATTGCGAAGTCCAAGGAGGAATCGAATCCTCCTTCCGTATAATCGTCGAAAAAGATTCCTCCCACGCCCCGGGTTTCCTTTCGGTGGCGGAGGTAAAAATACTCATCACACCACTTCTTGAAATGCGTATACTGGTTCTCCGCAACCTGATCACAAGTCTTTTTAGCCGCTCGGTGCCAAGCGATGACATCTTCTTTAATCGGGTAGTAGGGAGTGAGGTCGAACCCTCCACCAAACCACCATACCTTCTCCTTGCCGGAAGGTGAGGCTTCAAAATACCTGACATTGGCGTGACTGGTCGGGGCATGTGGGTTGTCGGGGTGAAAGACAACCGAAACCCCCATTGCATGGAAAGGTACGCTCGCTAACTCGGGTCGGTTTTGGGTGGCGGTGGGTGGGAGTTCCATGCCTTGCACATCCGAAAAGTTGATCCCCCCCTTTTCCATGAATTGTCCAGAATGAAAGGCCCAGGTTCTTCCCCCGCCACCTTCGGTTCGGGTCCATTCGTCCTCTTCCACCGAAACAGAGGGTTCCGCTTCATCAAGTTTTTGTCTCAGGGATTCTTGAAGCGTGAGAAAAGCTTGCCTGACTTTTCCTGAATCTGGAGTCATCACGCAAGCTTGGCGGGAAGGGTAAGTAATGGAATTCCGTAAATCGAAGCGGACTCTATTCTTCCTCTTCTAATTCTTCAGGGTCTTTGGCCAAATTATCTTTGGCATCTTCCAAATCTTCGCAAATGCTCCATTCTTCGCACCCGTCCAAGTTGTTCCACATATCCGCATCATCGCCGGTGGCGATGATCGCACCGCGCATGGGAAGCTTCATATCTTCGATTTTCTCTGCAAATTCACCTACAATTTCGATCGCATTTTCTTCGACTTCCTCAAGAGCGGATACATCAATGATCAGTTTAAGAATGCCCTCATTGATCGTATTGCGGATGCGATTATCCATATTTTCCTTAATGTCATTTAGCACGAAGGTGGATAATTCGGGAGGTAATTTGAAGAAGAGATAATCATCGACAAATTTAAAGTAGCGTGCTGAAGAATCGAGATTCATAACCTTGTACATCACCGCTTCGGTTTTATTGGCATCGAAAGGTTTGGTTACGCAGTCCGCAAAACCTGCATCCAAGGCCTTTTTCTGAGCAACCTCATCCCCCTTGACGATCATTCCGACGACTGGAGTGTTGAGTACATTATGGTTGGTCTTCAACTTTCTTCTCAAATCGACGGCGGAGTCATTGGGTAAAGCCATGCTGATAAGAATAGCTGAAAAGGAGGAGTCTTCGCAGGCTCGCAGGGCGGAGGCCTCATCCGATGCACTTTTCACGACCCACTCGCTTCTTTGGAAAATATCCGATAATTGCTTGATGATATTCGGTTTGTCATCAACCACCAAAATGGTAACCCCAAGGGTGCTGGAAATGTTATGGGTGTCCTTGTCGGCAATCTCCTTGGCAGCAATTCGGTTCATCCGGTAGAGCCTTCTTCCCAGTGTCTTAATCAGTTTAATCGCAACCTTGGGGTTTTTCCTGACAATGTCGGTGACGCTTTCTTCCACATGCCGAACTTTGGCCTCGGTTTTGGCCACAATGTTTGCATCACGTTTGAGTCCCAGGATTTCACTCAGTTCACCAAAGATCGATCCAGGCATATCGATTTCACTGAGAACTTTGCTGTCTCGNACAACTTCAAGGACACCGCTTTCTAAAATACAGAAGCCCTTGCCAAGTTCACCGGCGGGCAGGACTATGTCTCCAGGTTGATATTCTTGAAGTCTGATCATGGGGAACCTTTCATCATCATTAAATTATAAACTTTATCAAATAAAATCGGAGCATCCTGCAAATAGTCTTGATTTGCCATTGTATCCATCGCTCTAAAGGAAATGCCCTTAAAAAAGAATATAAATATTTTCACTCGAGAACGAACGCACAACCCAAGAAATTGGATTCACTAAAGTTGGACAATAGAATGATTCACTAGTAATAAAGTGCTTTTATGAAGCAAGTGGACAACAGATATGATTTCATTGTCATCGGAGGTGGCAGTGCNGGTTATGCGGCGGCCCGAACGGCCAATGAACTGGGTGCTCGTGTGGCGGTTGTGGACAGTGCCGATGAATTGGGGGGGTTGTGTATTCTTCGCGGATGTATGCCTTCGAAAACCCTGATCTATTCGGCCGAGGCCCTGCACCTCGCTCGACAGGGAAAAGTTTTTGGGTTCGAGGATCAAAAACCCAGGGCGGATCTCGCTGCGATGCAGCAAAGAAAAAAAGAGATCATCGCGGAGTTCGCGGATTATCGGTCTGGGCAACTGCAGGATGGGCGTTTCTCCCTTTTTCGTTCGAAGGCCAAGTTTGTGGATGCACACACCCTTGAACTCACAGATGGAAAAAGACTGCATGCCGACCGTTTCATCCTCGCAACCGGTTCCCAAATCGCTAAGCCTCCCATTACTGGATTGGATCAGGTCACTTTCAAAACCAGCGATGATGTTTTGGAATTATCTGAGATTCCCGAAGAGGTGGTAGTCTTGGGTGGAGGGATTGTGGCCTGTGAACTTGCCCAGTTTTTGAATCGCATTGGCTCCAAGGTAACTTTGCTTCAGCGCAGTGATCGTATTTTGAAAGATTTTCCGCAACAAGCGTCGCTTTGCGTTCGGGATAAGTTCGAGAAGGAGGGCATGATCGTGAAGACCGGAGTCTCCATCGAAGCATTGGAGCAAATCAACGAGCAGACCATCCGGATCGACTTCCTCCATGATGGAAAAAAAGAGAGCCTGGAAACCACCTTCCTCTTTCATGCTTTGGGCCGAACCCCTTCCACTGATGGTTTGAATTTGCAAGCGATTGGGGTGGAACTTGAGGATAGCGGGCATGTCCGGGCCAATGCTTTCCAGCAAAGCTCGCTCCCGCATATTTATGCCGCAGGAGATTGTACCGGTCCCCATGAAATCGTGCATGTTGCCATCCGGCAGGGAGAAACCGCGGCTGCCCATGCCCTGGGTCAATCTCCGGAACCCATAATGTACGATCACCTGCTTGGGGTGGTTTTCACCGACCCACAAGTAGCCACGGTTGGCTTACTGCCTGCTGAGTTGGAGAAGAGGGGAATCGAGTTTCTATCCGCTGATTATCCTTTCGATGACCATGGAAAATCCATCCTGATGGAAGCCAAGCATGGCTATGTTGCGGTGCATGCCGATAAAAAGACTGGAGTGGTCCTTGGGGCCGAATGCGTGGGGAAGGACGCAGGGGAATTGATTCAGGCCCTTTCCGTTGCCGTCTCCCTCAGGGCAACGGTTCATCAATTGGCCAAGGCGGATTGGTACCACCCGACGCTTTCGGAAATTTGGACTTATCCGATTGAGGACTTGGCCGAGGAAATCTAAAGAATTGAATTGCTTTGAAGAAAATCAGTCTTCAGAAAGTGACTGATTCCCTCAGCAACATGATACTTCATATCCTTAAGTCAGCCCTCTTGCTCGCCAGCATGTGCAAGGTGTAAGCATCCCATTTAATCCATGAAGCTTAACACTAAGTTCCTTCTTCTGCTCTTTTTCCAAATCCTCGGTTCTCCGGCTTACGCTGAAGACTGGGCACCCGATTCACTTGCAGGAATGACAATATTAACTGACGGTGAATCTAATTCTTGGTTTCACATCGAAGAGGATGCATTGGGTACTCTCATTTCTCCAGGTGAGCTCGTCGATTTCAAGTACACAAAAACCGGACCCTCCACCTTCGAAATTCTGCATGAAATAAGTGCATTCCAGCAAATCAAGATGTCAGCCGCAATGACGGGGCCGAAATCGGGAAATTACACATTTCATGCCATCCATAAACTGTCTGGACACCCTGATTTAGGACAGGAATTGTACTTCCACGCAGGTTTTTTCGAATTTGTTGATCTGAACCCCGTTGTCCCTTCCGTTTTACCAAGTGGAGACTACTCCTTCACCCCATCCTCTTCTTCAACTCCTCACTGGAAACAAGACGATGACTACCCTTCTGAATACGATCTCAATCACTCCTTTAGGCTCGATCAGGACTGGCACTTCGAGGCAAGTTCAGACTTTACCATGGATATCACTCTCTTGGGCATGGACTTTAGATTTGATGGAATTTGGATGGATCCGACTTTGGACGACTTTATCTTTGATGATTTCATGT
>NHCT01000047.1 GCA_002167605.1 Verrucomicrobia bacterium TMED40
GAAAGTGGCAAGCGAGCACAGGCTAAGATCTCTATCGTAGAGGACTCTATACTTTTCATTGCCGAAGTTTCACCCATCCCGCGATGCTGGCCTTTGATGCGCCCAGCCGTGAGGAATGCTCAGCCGAACGCCCCCGCTCTAACATCCCCCAGCAAGCTTTGGTTCTGCTCAACGATCCGGTCTTTGTGGAAGCCGCGCGTACCTTTGCGGACAAATTACTTTCCCTCTCAGGGGCAAGTGACTCCGAAAGAATCGAGCAATCCTTTCAATGGGCTTTGACACGCATGCCTACCAAGCAAGAAAAGAAAGTTCTGATTGATTTACTTGCCGAACAAAGAATCCGTTATCAAAAGGATCAGGCATCTGCCCTGGCCTTCGTTCAAACCGGTGAAAAGCCTCTCAATCCGGATCGATCGGTCATCGAACTGGCAGCCTGGACGAGTGTTACCCGTGCTCTGCTTAACCTGTACGAAACCACGGCCCGTTTCTAGCCTTTTGCACCATGAATCCAACCTTGATCAACCGCCGTTCCTTTCTCAACCANNCCACCGTGGGGATCGGTTCCACCGCCCTGACCAGTATGCTCTCAGGGAATGNCCTGCAAAACCCGGAAGCCTGGCCTGCCAATCTTCCCGGAAAAGCCAAGATAATCGGAAACCCCAAGGCTAAGCGGGTGATTTTTCTTTGTATGGCNGGNGGTCCGTCCCATCTNGANACCTTTGACTACAAACCCAGACTCAAGGAGATGGACGGTCAACCGATGCCTGACTCGTTCACCAAGGGGCAACCCATCGCACAGTTACAGGGTAAGCAATTGAAGTGCTTTGCCCCTCAGTTGGAATTCAAGAAGTGGGGTAAGTCCGGACAGCACTTCAGCACTGCCTTTCCCAAAATCGGGGAAATCGCCGACGANATGTGCATCCTTCGATCGATGGCCACCGAGCAAATCAANCANGATCCCGCCCACACCTACATGAACACCGGCACCCAGATTTCCGGTCGTCCGAGCATGGGTTCCTGGATTCTCTACGGACTCGGAGCGGAAACCCAAAACCTACCCGGTTTCGTTGTGCTCACCTCAGTTGGCGGAGGCCAAAACCAGCCCATCGCCTCGCGTCAATGGCACAGTGGTTTTCTTCCAAGCAAATACCAAGGGGTTCACTTCCACAGCAAAGGAGACCCCGTACTTTANCTGAGTAATCCNAANGGAGTAACCNANNANGANCAACGNTCNNTNATNAANTCNGTNAACCAGCTNAANNGNTTNNGNAACNGCACNCTTCGNGANCCAGAGATCACNACCAANATNAGNCAATACGAAATGGCCTTCCGGATGCAGGCCAGCGTNCCNGATCTNATGGATGTNNCCAAAGAACCCAAGCATGTTCTGGACATGTACGGAGCAACCCCNGGAGACGGCTCCTTTGCCAGCAACTGCCTGCTTGCCCGCCGCCTGGCTGAACAAGGTGTCCGTTTCATTCACCTGTATCACCGCGGATGGGACCACCACGGAGGCGTAAAAAGTGGAGTGGAAAAAACCGCTCACCTGGTCGACCAAGGATCGGCCGCCTTGGTCAAGGACTTAAAGCAACGTGGCATGCTTGAAGATACTCTAGTGATCTGGGGGGGAGAATTCGGACGCACCCCAATGGCTCAGGGAAATGGACGGGATCATCATATCAAAGGTTTTTCGATTTGGATGGCTGGAGGAGGTATTAAAGGAGGAATTTCCTATGGAAACACCGATGAATTGGGCTACAACGCCGAAGAAAAGGTGGTCCATGTAAGGGACTTGCACGCCACCATGCTTCATCAACTCGGCATAAAATCCCAACTCTTCACCCACAAGCATCAGGGCTTGGACTTCAGGCTGACTGGAGTCGATGCNAAAGCCCATGTGCTCAAGGAAATCTTAGCTTAAGCTGAATGTGAACTCGTCTCAAGNGACGCTTTCGCATGAGTACTTGCGAAGACGCAAACGAANTGCTTCAATGAGTGTTCGTGCTTATGAGTTCCTCTCCAGACGATCAGGCTGAACAGACCCCTCGACCCGCCCGTCCCTTGGCGGAACGTATGCGTCCGCAGAGATTGGAGGAAGTACGCGGACAAAGCCATCTGCTCGGCAAGGACTGCCTTCTCCCCAAGCTGATTCGCGAAAACCGGGTGAGCAACCTCATCCTGGCGGGGCCACCGGGAACCGGAAAAACNACCCTAGCCACGGTGATCGCGGAAGAAAGCTCCTGTAAACTCATCAAATTAAACGCGGTCACCTCCAATGTCGCAGAACTCAGGGAATCCCTGAAACTCGCTCGTTACTATGGTGCCGAAAAATGCTTTCTTTTCGTCGATGAGATTCACCGGTTCAACAAAGCCCAACAGGACCTGCTTCTGCCGGACATCGAATCCGGAGAGGCCCGCCTAATCGGAGCCACCACCCATAACCCCCGTTATTACATCATTGACCCGCTCCTCAGCAGAAGCCAGCTGTTCACTCTCGAATCCNTGNANGTTCAGGATATCGAAGAGGCTCTGCTCACCTGCATGGAGGAGNAGGACCGAGGATTGGGCTCCAGAAAATGCCAGACGGAACCNAAGGCGATCAACCAAATCGCCCGCCTGGCCGAGGGGGACTTGCGTAAGGCGTACAACATCCTCGAAATCATCGTGGACGGATTATCCGATAAAGGAATGGTGTCCGAGGATTCCGTGGCTCTGTTCGCGAAGGAGCGAAGCATTCGCTACGACCGCGATGAGGACGAACATTATGATACCGCATCCGCTCTCATCAAAAGCATGCGCGGAAACGATCCCGATGCCGCCTTGTATTGGTTGGCCAAGATGCTGGTAGGCGGAGAGGATCCACGGTTCATTGCCCGCAGGCTGGTCATCTTCGCTTCCGAGGATGTCGGATTGGCCGACTCGCGGGCCTTGCTAATGGCAGATGCCACCTTTCGGGCCTGTGAAACCATTGGTCTGCCGGAATGCGAACTCAACCTCTCTCATTGCGTGCTCTTTTTGGCAACAAGCCCCAAGAGCAACAGCTCCACACTGGCTCTTGCCGCCGCCAAGCGAGCCATTCGGGACAACCCGGTGCAATCGATTCCCCCATCCATTCAGGACCGGCACGGTCGGAATAAGAAATACCGGGATGAGCAGGAGGAAGGATATCTTTACAGCCATGACTTCCCCGAAAATATCTCCGGTCAGTCCTATTTGGAAAAGGATCTTCAACTCTATGTGCCGAAAAACTCCGGGGCCGAGGAACGAATCGAGGAAAAACTGAACCGCTGGAAAACCCTTCGTGCTCAGGCAAAAAGCAAAGAATGACTTTCCTCGCTCCCGATTCATAATGGGAAACAATGGCAGGGATGACTGAATTTGTTTGTAAAATATAATAAAAATTACTCTATAAAGCTTTTCCCATGAAATTGCGCCCTCTTTTCCTTCTTCTTAGTTTTATGCTCGGCCTGCTCGCTTGGGCCAAGAAACCCAATGTCCTGCTGATCGTTTGTGATGACTTGAATGATTATATCGAGACCATGGGCGGGCACCCTCAAAGTAAAACCCCTCATATTAAAAAGTTAATTGAGAGCGGGGTATCCTTCACCCAAGCTCATTGCAACATCCCCATTTGCAACCCCTCGCGGGCCAGTTTTGCCACCGGTATTTACCCCCATACTTCCCAGCAATTCGGTTTCGAGGACTGGGATAAAAACGAAATTTTGCAAAACTCACGCACCATGATGGCTCACTTCTCCTCCCATGGCTATCATACCCTGGGAACCGGTAAAGTGATGCATAACCGGGATCATCAGGAGTGGGATGAATATGGACATCCCTCCGACTACGGTCCCTTCCTATTTGATGGGAAAGATAAGATTCCTCATCTCAATGTGCCCAGCCCCTTTCGCGATGACTTTGGCATCATTGACGGAACCTACGGGCCCCTTGAAAAAGTCTCCCACAAAAAATCCCCCACAACCGGAAAGCATTATTCCTGGAAAACCGGGGGTTGGCGTTCGCAGAGGGAATTGAAATACGAATCCGAGGAGGATCGGGATNCGACCGGGGACGAACTGAATGCTCAATGGGCCATTCAACGGTTGAAGCAATTGGCCGATNCAAAAGACGATAAACCTTTTTTCATGGGAGTGGGTTTTGTGCGTCCGCATACGCCTCTGATCGTTCCGCAAGAATACTTCGACCGCTTTCCTTTGGATGCCCTTGAGCTCCCCNTAATCAAGAAGGGGGATGCCGAGGATACTTTCAAGCATACCGTGACCTCCAAAGAGGATGACCGAAGCGGAGACCGTGGAACCAAGATGTATGACAGCTTGGTCACATCCTACGGAGGAGACCGGGTCCTCGCTCTCAAGAAATTCGTGCAGGCTTACCTGGCCTCGGTGGCTTCGGTCGATGATTTGGTCGGTGAGCTCCTTCAGGCTCTTGAGGAAACCGGATTCAATAAAAACACCATTGTAATCTTCACCAGTGACCATGGATGGGGAAACGGGGAAAAGGACTATGTTTATAAGAATTCACTTTGGCAGGAAAGCACCCGGGTCCCTTTGATCGTCCGGGTACCTGGTGTTTCCCAAGCTGGAAAGGAATGCAAGCGCCCAGTTTCCCTGATTGATCTCTACCCCACCCTGCTCGATCTCTGCGGCTTACCCACAAGCACCCAAAAGAACGAAAAGGGCCGCCCATTGGATGGATTTTCCATGAAGCCTTTCCTTAAGAATCCGGAAAAGGGTAAATGGAAAGGTCCCGATTATGCCCTGACCGCCCTCTACAAATGGGCCCAGTATTACGACCCCGCCAAACAAAGCTACTCCATGCGCTTTGAGGATTGGAGATATGTGCGTTATGAAAATGGCAGGGAGGAACTCTACCACACCGCTAAGGATGATCATGAATGGAACAATTTGGCACTGGATCCAAGCTTTTCGGAACAATTGACCGGGTTTAGGAAACAGCTCCTTTCGGTGATTCCGGAAAGCATCCCCGAAAAACCAAAGAGCAATGACTATTGGAAGGATCAGTACTTCAAGAAAAACCCATCCGCAGATTCAAACAGCGACGGTTCGCTTTCCTGGGCCGAACTCACTGCTCATAAGAAAATGCCCGAAAAGGAAAAAAAAGCCATGCAGAGCGAGCTTTGGAAAACTTCCTATTTCAAAAAGAATCCAACCGCGGACACCAACCAGGACGGAAAACTTTCATGGCCCGAATTTCATGCCCACAAGCAGAGTGCTACACCCAAGAAATAGCCTTTCCCTTTCACCCACAAAAAACTCAAACCCAAAAAATATATGAATCGATTCATCTTTCTATCCCTGCTTTCCTTTGGAATGCTCGTTTCCTCCTTTTCCTTTGCCCAGGATGAAACGACCAAACTGCAAACCACCGGTGTCTTCGTGAAAAATGACAAGGGTGCCTTGGTCTTCACTGATGATGCAGACAAGAAGAAATACTACGGCTTCAATAAAGGCGTGAAGGAAAAAGTTGGCGATATGGTCGGTAAAAAGGTCAAGCTCAACGCCAAGGTTAAAAAGAAAGAAGGCGCCAAGATCACGCTCATGACCTACATTGTTTCGGTCAAGGCAGTCCAAAAGTAGACTTTTAGAAAGCTTGGTCTTTTTACCAAGAGACCCAACCAGCGAGTCTCTCAGCTATCATGCAATTCCCTAGATCTTGCACGAAGAGAATGGGCATTGCCCTTGTTCTTCTGACCCTGGGTTCAAGCCTCACTTGGGCAGAACCTCTGCGGTCCGCCCCACCCAATGTCCTGGTTTTCCTGATGGATGACATGGGCATTGGGGACTGCAAGGTCTATAACTCTGAATGCAAGGTCTCCCTACCCAACCTGGAAAAGCTCGCAGACAAAGGGATGGTTTTCAGCGACGCCCATGCTCCGGCCGCGGTCTGTGCTCCCACCCGTTACAGTATCCTTACCGGAAACTATCCCTGGCGGGGAAGAAATGAGAACGGCACCTGGCTCTTTCACATGTCTTCTCAAGTCCTGCCTGGGCAACGAACGCTCGGCCACATTATGAGGCAAGCCGGTTATCACACCGCCTTTCTCGGTAAAGTTCATCTGGGAGGAACGGTCTACTCAAAATCAACCGGCAAACCCAAGCGAAATTTCAAGGACGGCTTCCGGGATTTTGATTTTTCCAGAGAAATCGAGGATTCACCTGCCTCATTCGGATTCGATTATGCCTACGAATTACCTCAGGGAATCCAGGGCTCTCCTTACCTTGCCTTTGAGAACGGAAAGTTGGTCGGAAAGGAATCCGAACTTAAGGAATGGAAAGCGGGAACCTATGGAAACTCGGTGATCGAAGCCGACGGCTTCGGATCGCCCGACTGGGATTCATCCAAGGCCGGTCCCATGCTCACGGAAAAGGCTTTGGGGTTCATCCGTCGGCACGCCTCCCAAAACCGAAGCTCGGCTATTCGGAAGCCCTTCTTCATGCATTACTGCAGCCAATCCTGTCATGTTCCTCACTCCCCACCTGACACACTGGCGGGTCAAAGGATTAAGGGCAGTGCCCCCGATGCCCACCTCGATATGCTGGTGGAAGCCGATGTGACCCTGGGTCTCTTGGTTGACGAACTCAAGCGACAGGGAGAGTTGGAAAATACCCTCATTCTCTTCACCAGCGATAATGGTGGGCTTGCCCGCGGACCCGTCGGCAAGCAACATGGAGATCACAATTCCAATGCGGGCCTCCGGGGAAGCAAGGCTCAGATTTATGAGGGCGGACACCGGGTTCCTTTCATCGCATCCTGGGGAAACGGAACCAAAAATCCCCCGATCCAGGCTGGTTCCAAAAGCAAAGCATTGATCGGGTTGCAGGATTTGTTTGCCACCTTTGCTGAGCTTACCACTCAATCCATGAAGCCAGATGATGGCTTAGACAGCCAATCTTTCCTGGGAATCTTACTGGGTGAGCAGAAACCCACCGAAAGATCGGAACTTCTGGTGCAGGCCAACAACGGGGAATACTTCAACCAACAATCCAAAAAAGCCCTTCGCGAAAACCAGTGGAAACTGATTGCCACCAAAGAACTCAAACCGATCGAATTATATGACCTGGCAAGTGATCCGACTGAAAGCAGAAACCGGATNGAGGAAAGTGCCCAATCCGAGCGGGTCGAACGGATGAGNNCAAACCTCNAATCGGTCTTTCGCTCGAAGCGNTCGACCANGCCATACCGTTTGAACNGAAAAGACGATTGGGAGACAGCACCCAAAGTCCATGTNCATGAATTGAAAGCCCCCAGAGCCAACCTGATTTGNAAGGTGCANGGGNTTCAGGGTGGAGAAGCCCAAAATTGGAACCAGCGGTGGAAGATCAGCGGAACCAGCCCGGTGCGATTGACCTTGGTACCCAGCCGCGGCCAAAAATGGGATCTCTCCGGTTTCAAGCTTGTGGGCATTCCCCTGCACAACTGGGACTCCGGGGTNACCACGGTTGAAGGCAGACTGAACAACGGAAANCTNACCAGTTGGTCCCATCATGCGGTGGGTTTTGCGGTGGCTCCAAGCTGGGAGAAAACCACCCTGGGATTTCCCTTCCCCATGATTGAGGATCGTTTTCAGGGACCCCAACTTTTCCAGGATCAATTGGGCAAGCCCAATGGACATCGTTTGCATTGGAGGCGGTTTTATCCTGAAGACACCCGGGAGATCGTTTTAGATTTTCGATCCTCGACTGGAAAAGTGAACCTCTTGATCGGCCCTCCCTTTGTTGCCTGGCCTAAGACCGAGGCTCTGGAGGATTCATTGATGGAATTACCTTTTCTGGATGAACTTGGACAAGTTCGGGCGGTGGACTGGCCGGGTAAGACGCCCGACCTGCAGGCGGGCCGCCAGGCATTGACCGAGGCATTGGCTCAAGCGCACGAGCAAGCCAGTGAAAAAAGATTGAGCAAATACGGAGGCTGGATCGACGGNCCCAAGCTCGAAGCAACCGGACGGTTTCGAACCGAAAAAGTCGACAGGCAATGGTGGCTGGTCGATCCGGAGGGTCACCTCTTTTTTTCCGTGGGATCCTGCCTGACTGGCTGGCGGGCGGAAACCTCCGCGGAAAGCAAACGGGCAGACAATGATTTCTTCGCTTATCTTCCCCCAGCAAAGAATTACCTGAGCTGGACTGCGATGCGCAAGCTGGGGGGCAGGAACTTCGTGAATTTCCCGGGTATGAATTACCAACGGTACTTTGGCAAGGAATGGTCCGGTATCGTCAGCCAGGGGATCCACGACCGCATGCGTGCATGGGGGCTGAACACTCTGGGTTGCTGGTCCGATGACAAATTACAGAAAGAGAGAAAAACTCCTTATTGCCTGATTTCTTCCATCTGGTGGCAAGCCAACGGACACCGNAAATTNCCCTCCCCCTTCCGNGAGGATTTNCAATCAGACCTGNAAACGAACCTNAGAAAACTTTCCTGGGCCAAAAACGATCCCTATTGCCTGGGTATCTTTATGGGGAACGAACTGGAATGGCCCGACCGNATCGGACCAACCATCCAAGGACTCCCTCCGGAACACCCCACCAAGAAATGGGCCCTAAAGGAATTAAATAGGCTTGGTAAGCCCACTTCCCCGGCCAAGCTTGCCGACCTTGAAACCCTCTATCTTCCNTTCGTTCAAAGCTTCTTCTCCCAATGCAAACAGGCAGTCGAAAAGGAACTTCCCGGGACCCTGTACCTCGGATGCCGGACCCACCGGGGCCCAAATGTTCTGGGACGCGGAGCCCTGGGTTCGGTCGATGTGTTTTCGGTGAATGTTTATGACTCGAGGGTACGCTCCTGGCAAGTGCCCGAGGATGCCGACATTCCGATTCTATCGAGTGAGTTTCATTTTGGAGCGGTGGACCGTGGGGTACCCAGCCCGGGNCTCTCCGGTTCCTGGGATCAACGGCAACGGGCCNTGTCCTTTGCTCACTATNTATCCTCCGCCCTGGCTGACCCNCGGTTCGTGGGNGTGCATTGGTTTCAGTGGATCGACCAGTCCGCTGCAGGNAGGCAGGACCGCGAGAACCATCAATGTGGATTCATTGATGTTGCCGGTCAGTCTTACCCTGCATTCACCGAGGTGGTCACGAAGTCGACCTCCCGAATGTATGCCGCCCGCAAGAAACCGGNGCCCTCCACCGAAGGGATTTTGGCCGACTTACTGGGAAAGTGACTCAAAGNTGAAGCATTCCANAAAAACCATTCTTTCCGNACTCGCTCTCTTGGNTTCTCTGAAGGCGGAAGACCGACCGAATATTCTTTTTCTCTTTAGCGATGATCATGCCCTGCGCACCATCGGGGCCTACCCTGGTTCGATCAACCAAACCCCAAACCTCGACCGGATCGCAAAGGAAGGCGCCCTCTTCACTCATTCCTTCAANGTCAATTCCATCTGCTGCCCCAGTCGAGCCGCCATCCTCACCGGNAAACACAGCCAGGCCAATGGTGTCANCGGAAACTCGTCCAAGTGGAACGGCAGCCAGTGGGTGTACCCACGGGAACTTGGAAAAGCCGGCTACCAAACCGGCTTGATCGGTAAGTGGCACCTCAAGGGTAACCCGACGGACGAATTCCAATCTTGGGAAATTCTTTCCGGTAAGGGCGGACAGGGTTCCTATTTCAACCCCACTTTTCTTGCCCCCAAAGGAGAAACGAAAGTGAACGGGCATTCCACCCAAATCATCACCGACAAAGCTCTTGATTGGCTGAAAAAGAGAAACCGCAAAAAGCCCTTCCTGCTTTGCACCCAATACAAAGTTCCCCACATCCACCGCCTACCACCTCCTGCTCATATGGGTGGGTACGATGAGTACGAATTCCCGGTCCCCGAGACTTTCTTCGACGATTTCTCCACCCGTTCACCTTTCGTTTCCAAAACCTGGATGGCCTTGAAGGGCATGAAAGGGCATGTGCTCAACATCGCCCCTCTGGAGTCCGAAATCGAGGCCAACCCCAAGCTCAGGCCACCCTTCCTTACGGAAATGAGTCCAAAGCAACGCAAGGCCTGGCATCAAGCTTACGACCCCAGAAACNANCGTTACCGCGAACTNGAAAAACAGGGTAAGCTNAAGGGGGATGAGCGAAANCTCTATGTCTACCAACGGTTCATNAANGATTATGTTCGGTGCATTGANGGTTTGGATGCCCAGATCGGTCGAATTCTCCGCTTTTTGGATGAGGAGAATTTGGCGGAAAATACCCTTTTGGTGTACAGTTCGGACCAGGGCTTTTTCACCGGAGAACACGGCTGGGCTGAAAAACGATGGATGTATGAGGAAAGTTTCAAGTCTCCCCTTCTGGTGCGCTGGCCCGGGGTCATCGAACCCGGTAGTNTAATCGAGGACTTGGTCCAAAACATCGATTTGGCTCCCACCTTTCTTCAAGCCGCAGGCCTCGATGTTCCAAGCGCCCTCCACGGCTTNGCTCTGCAACCGCTGTTTTCCGAGTCCGGTCCAAAGGAATGGAGGGAGGAGGTGCTTTACCAATACTTTGACGGAGGAACCCTGCAAAAACCGGGTCCCTACAATATGCCCCGGCACGAGGGCATCCGAAACCGCAGGTACAAACTCATTTCCTTCTACGAATACGACACCTGGGAATTCTACGACTTACACAAGGATCCCAACGAACTGAGCAATTTAATGGGAGATCCTTCGATGAGAGCAAAAATCGCAGGGATGAAAAAAAGACTGGAAGTCGTAAAGGATCGCTTCTCCCCCTAGGGACTTCATCAACTCATCCGCTTGCTGATCGTTAATCTAAAATTGAGCCCAGAAGGCTTCGGGATTGGTCAAGTCTCGCCGCTGCTCGTCAAAAGCGGTTCCGATCTCCTTTAAATTATGAAGACTTTGAGCGACAGCGAGGCCTTTCCTGATGCTTGGCGGAGTGAACACCAAACGGGTCAGGTTCAACCCTTCCAGAGGAGATAGGTCCGAAATAAGCGTTTCTCCGATATGCAGCCTTTGCAAAACCGGAAGTTTCCGGACAAAGGACAGATCGTCCACGAGGGTACGGTGCAGGGTCAGACTGACCAGGGGGAGACCGGCCAAACCGGAAACATCAGAGACCGGAGATTCGGAAAGCCAAAGTTGGCGGAGATTGGAAGAGCTCAGGGGAGACACTTCAGTGATTTGCGTACCTACTGCATAGAGGTTTTCCAGGGGATGGCCTTCCAATCCACGCAGGGATTTGATGGGTGAGTTGTTCAGCCTCAACTCCACCAACTTGGCCTCACTTATTTCGAGCAGACTTTCCACTCGGGTATTCTCGAGAAAGAGCGTACGCAGGGGCATGCCACGCAGGTGACGAATTTCACGGACCGGGTTTCCGCTCAGGTCCAAGCCCATCAGAGATAAACCCCGAAGTGGAGAAAGATCACGTAACTTACAACTGGGAAACTCCGCGGCCACAATCACTCCATTTTCCTCATGCAACTTACCTTGCCCACGATACTCCGGATTCGCCCGCATGAGAATTTCCTGAATTTGAACAACCCCAGCAGATTCTTTGGGAACTGGTTTCTCTTCCGGTTGTGTGGGAGATGGGGAAGCTTGTAAAGGCGAAGGGCCCTGCCCCTCTTGCACCGCCTCACCATCCAAATCCTGCTTTTCCTTCAAGGAGACATTCGAATCTATCTTCGTCTTTGAAACGGGTTCATTCTTTGTGAGTGGAGTAGACTCTGAACCACAACCCACCCAGGCAAGCGTTAGCAATCCAACCAAGAGAAAAACCATTACATTTCGAATCATCCGTTCTTTTACACCTTGATGGGTGGCTTGTCGAACTCATCCCTGTTCTGAGAAAGCAGTTTACTCATCAAGCTGGCAAAGGTAGCTTTAGTGGATGAATTCTTTGCTCTCCTCCACCGACCTGGTCATTTTCTTTGGTTCTCTCATCGCGGTGATGGGCATGGGCCTCTGGGTGGGAAGAAAGGAGGACAGTTCGGAAGATTACTTCCTCGCCGGAAGAAGCACCCGCTGGTGGGGAGTTGCCGGCTCAATATTCGGTTCCAATGTTTCGGCCAATCATATTGTCGGGATGATGGGGGTGGGCTTCGCGGTGGGTTTTGCCCAGAGCCACTTTGAAATCACCGCCATTGCCGGCTTGCTGATGCTTTGCTATTTTTTCCTTCCGGTTTACCGAAAGCTCAATGTATACACCCTGAGCGATTACCTGAGCCGAAGATACGATGACCGCAGCCGGGTGAGTTATGCCCTGATCATGGTGATCATCATGGTGGTGATCCAAATGGTTCCGGGTTTTTACATCGGTTCGCGCTCGATCAATATCCTCCTGCAGGGTGACACGGGTCGCAAGGCGGTGGCGGAGGCTGTGGTTACCGACGAAGGAACGCTTTCGGAAATTAAGATTCTCCATGGCGGCGAAGGATACGGCTCTGTTCCCAAGGTTCTGATCAACAACTTGGAAGTGGAATTTCTCGAAGCCAGCCTGATCGATGATCAGGTAGGCAAAGTCGAACGGACCGCTCCCGTACCCGAAGCTTACCTAAACGCCCCCCTGGGCATCAGTTTCTCCGGGGGTAATCTTGAAAACCCGGACATCTCTCCGGGTGATGTGGATCCATTTAATTACCGACTGGGCATCCTGATCATGGCTCTGGTTACCGGAGCTTATGTGATCATCGGAGGGTTGAAAGCAGTCATCATCACCGATGTCATTCAGTCCGTGCTCTTGCTTCTGGCCGGGCTATTGGTTGCCTTCATCACTTTTTCCCAGCCCGAAATCGGGGGCTGGGCCAGTTTAATGGCCCGGGATTTGGGTGCCGAGGGCGTGGAACGCTTTCATCTTTACAATGCATCCAACCATGCTGCCCTACCCTGGACCGGTGTGCTTAGCGGATTGATGATCCTGCATTTTTACTACTGGGGAACCAACCAGT
>NHCT01000048.1 GCA_002167605.1 Verrucomicrobia bacterium TMED40
TAATCAGTCCCGCCTGTGGGCAGGCAACCTTCGGCTATGTCATCGAGGCAATCGACGCCTGCCTTGCCCAAAGCGTCCATGCGGTGGTCACCTGCCCGGCCAACAAGGAGGCTTTGCAATCCGCAGGCGTTCCCCACCCCGGACACACGGAGATTTTTGCCGAGCGGACCCAAACTGAAAAATTCTGCATGGCCTTTCTATCCGACAAGATCAATTGCAGCTTGGTCACGGTGCATGCGGGGTATGAGCAGGTTCCGGGCTTATTGAATGAACGAAGAATTGCAGAGGTCATTGAGCTTACGCGTGAGACCCATAAAAAATTGCTGGGGAAGGAGCCGAGGATCGCGGTGTGTGGGCTTAATCCCCACGCTGGGGAAAACGGGATGTTCGGAAACCGGGAAGAGGAAGGTATCATCCAACCCGCAATTGACGCAATGCGCGCAGAGGGTTGCGATATCGTGGGTCCTCTCCCACCCGATACCGCCTTCACCGAGACCCAAAGACGGCAAACCGATGCTTACGTCTGCATGTATCACGACCAGGGCCTGATTCCAGTTAAGGCGATTGCCTTCGAATCGGCGGTGAATGTCACCCTGGGCTTACCCATTGTTCGCACCTCCGTGGATCATGGCACCGCGTTTGACATTGCCTGGCAGGGCAAGGCGGATTCCCGCAGCCTAAAGTCAGCGGTCCGGCTTGCCTCCCGCTTGGCGATCTAGGAAAACTCTATAAGACCCCCATCCTTTCATGGCAAAAGTCATCTTTCTTTTCACACTTCAAACCTTGGCAATGATTCAAGGGTTTTCGCAACCACCCCTATTGCGAGACTTCATGGGCATCAACGGACATTTTCATTTCGACCCAAACCAATACGCACAAACCTGCAGACTTGCCCGCAATTACCATAACCTAAATTGGGACGTAAAAAAGCCCGGTGATCCCATCACCTTTCCCCTGTGCGTAAATAAAGTGAATTGGAAGACTCACGTATACGGCAAATGGATAAGCGGGGGCTTCGAGAACAGTCTCTGCGCCATGTTCGGATCCTTTGGGGAGAGCAACAAGGATTATATATCACTGTGGAAAGGTCAGGAGGATTGGTGCTTTGAATACGGCAAGTCCATGGCGAGCTACTTCGGTCCCTCAGGGAATGAAAAACTAATCACTTCCATTGAGATCGATAATGAACCGGGCAATGATTTCGACGACCCCCTGTATCAATCCATTTTTCGGAGCATGGCCAGAGGGATTCGGGCGGGAGATCCGAAAATCAAAATTGTTACTTGCACCGCCCACGCCCACCAAGCCGACAAATATTCCAAGGACCTACGAGAGACTTTTTCCGACCCCCAAATCCTCGAGCTTTTCGATGTGATCAACGTGCACACTTACGCCCAACTGGAAAAAGGCTTAACTAAAAGTCCTTGGACAAGAACCTACCCCGAGGGGGAAGACACGACCTATCTTGAGGTGATTGAGGAGACGATTCAATGGAGGGATCATCATGCTCCCGGCAAGGAGATTTGGATAACTGAATTCGGTTATGACTCCTGCACCCCAAGGGTTATGGCCAATCGAACGGGGTGGTTTGAAAAACTGGACTGGCGTGGAGTTACGGACCTTCAGCAGGCTCAGTATTTGATTCGCTCCTTTTTGCTGTTTTCCTCCATGAAGGTGGATCGTGCCTATCTCTACTTTTTCGACGATAAGGATGAGCCACAAGTTCACGGATCGTCCGGTATCACCAGAAACGGAAAACCAAAGCCCAGTTTTCATGCAGTTAGTCAACTCTACCAAACCCTTGGTGACTACCGGTTCTCACGGATCGTCCAAAAAAATAGCCAGCTCTACCTGTTCGAATTCTTGAAGGGAAAGGACAGGGATCAGGTTTGTTGGGTAGCTTGGTCACCCACTGGTTTTCGATCGGATCAAAAAGTCAAAAAAAACCACCGGGCAACTGAGATCACACTCGCTGATCTGCCCTCAAAACCAGATCGCCTGCTCGCTATGCAAACCTCCGGGGAAAGTGAGCCAAAAGACTTCGTTTCAACTTCGGGCTCCATCACATTCGAACTCAGCGAAAGCCCGGTGTATCTGTTCTTTGAACCGAAGCAGTGACTTCCCAGCCTCTCCGCCAAATCACTGGGAAACGAGGCAAGTGTTCCCTCTTAGCCCTGAAGTTCTTCAAAGGCTCCCGTCCATCCGATTGAAAAAGTAAGTCGGGCACCAGCCTCGATCAAATGCGAGCCATGGGCTTAGTCATACTGCCGAGACCGATGAATCCAAACTGAGCTTATCCATGCTGTACCTCTCAAGTCATCAAAATGGTTCTCTACTTTTTCTTGTGGGTTCAGTTTCAGGATAACACTTCCAAACCTCAACGCAAAGCCTTCACAGTTGGCCTAATGCAAAGGATAAAACACCAAGGAGAACTACAATAAATGGAGCGGGTAATTTCCTAAGGCTCAGGCAGGCAACCGTGAGCAATAAGTACCCGAGGGACGACGGAACCTCGGCGAGAACCAGGACCACTTGAACCAAAGCTCCTCCCACCAATCCGCCAGCCGTCGCATTCAGTCCGTTCAATGCTTTTCCCGCCCAAGTGAGATTCCGGAGCCGACCCCAAATTGGATAAACGAAAAAAAGCAAAAGTGTGCCCGGTAAAAAGATCGCAAGCCCCGATATCGCTGCGCCAAGAGCTTGCCGTCCGCTCCCACCAGTCACCTCGGACAATCCCCCGGCGTAGGCGGCGAAGGAAAACATGGGACCTGGCAATGCCTGAACCAAGCCGAATCCCCCAAGAAACTGATCGGTGGTCAGGAACTCCCCATGATCCACCAATTCTTGTTGCATCACGGGCACCACAACTTGACCTCCTCCGAACACCAAATAACCAAAGCGGTAAAAACGTTCGAAGGCACCAACCAAGGAATCGGTCGAAAACTGAAGGGCAATCGTACTCATTCCAGCGAATGCAACAAACAGCATGAAAAGACCCCATGGAATTCGGGTCGGTGAAAATTCGGAGTCTCCCCCTTTTTCCGGAGCCTTTCCCAAAATCGCCGCCAACAGCCCTCCTGACGCAAGGATTAGGGGAATGGCCCAGGGAGAGTTGGCCAGAAGTACGACTGCGAAACCCTGCCCCCACAGTGCCAATGTCAATAAATCGGAAATTACCTTCTTCCCAATTTGCCAAGTCGCCCAGGCGATGAAACCACCCGCCATAGGGACCAAAAAGGATAACCAATCAGGCCAACGACCATCCGAACCCAGCCCATAGGGTAAAAAGGACAGAGCTCCCATCACGATGATCATGGGCATCGCCCAAACCAGTAAAGTAAGGCTTGCCAGACGTCGGCCCCCTTTTTCCAAGCCAATTCCGGTGATCACCTGCGTGCTAGTGGGGCCAGGGAGAAAACTGCAAAGAGCCATCCACTCCATCAGCGATTTTTCAGTGAGGTATTTCTTCTTCTTGACGAGTCGCTCCAAGAAAACGCCCAAATGAGCCTCAGGGCCGCCAAAAGCAACCAGAGAGCACATAAAAACATCCTTTAGAAATGTTGAGGTAGAGAACGGAATTCCTTCCGTTTCCTCAAGGTCTTTTGAATCGCTCACTTCTGCGATTCGAAAAATGTCTTATAAACAAAAAGGGCAAGAAAAGCACCTATGATTTGGGCCACACAAAAGTGTAAAATATCATTGGTGGAAATTCCGGCAAAGGTATTGGAAAAGGATCTGCCAATCGTTCCCGCAGGGTTGGCAAAGGAAGTCGAGGAGGTAAACCAATAAGCTGCCCCAATGTAGGCTGCCACCGTTAGAGCTACCTTTTCCTTGGATGACAATAAAATGACCATCAGCAAGCCAAAGGTGGCAAGTATTTCACTGACAAACAAATGGGTACCACTCCTTGGCTTTTCCGAAAAGTAAACGGGATCCAATTCAAAAATATAATTGGCAAGCATCACCCCAAGGATAGCTCCGGAAATTTGGAGAATAATAAAAATGGTGCACACCTGTGTTGTTATTTCTTTCCTTACCAGCATGACCATGGAGACCACCGGATTGAAGTGTGAGCTGTGTTCTCCAAAAATGGTAATCAGGAAATAAAGGGCAAATACGGTGGCCAGGGTATTAGCGAGCAGAGTCAGGGAATCATTGGAACTCAGGTTTTGTCCCATGATTCCCGAACCCACCACCGTACAAAACAGAAAGGCCGTGCCTAAGAGTTCAGAAAAATACTTGGATTTCATTTCAGTAAATTATTTCTCCCCCAAAGATTCGGGTAACGTAAGGATATACTCTTTGATTTCATCACGCACTTTTCGATAACAATCCAATTGAGCCTCTTCGGATCCACCTTGTTCAGCCAATTCCTTTGCCATCTTTGGAGGATCCGGAAATCCACTGTGTACCACCTTACAATTTGCGGGAAAGACAGGACAGGTTTCATGAGCATGCCCACAAACGGTAACCACCACATCAAGCTGTGTATCCGCAAAGTCGCGAATATTTTCTGATTTTTGCTTAATCACATCAACCCCCGCCTCAGCCATGACCTTGACCATATGCGGGTTAAGCCCATGCGTTTCTATTCCTGCGGAGAAGGCTTCAATAGAATCCCCCTTAAGCTGGCGTGTCCAACCTTCCGCCATCTGACTTCGGCAGGAATTGCCGGTGCATAAATAAAGAAGTTTTAGTTTTTCAGTCATTTTATTTATTTAGGTTTAGCAACACGAAAGAGTTGCCTGTTTTTCTCTCTGACGATTCCTCAGTTCAATCGGGGTACATGAAGTTACTTTTTCCAATCGCTTCAGATCCTCCAGTAGTTCTGAATCTTCTGAAATTTTTCTTTCTATCCATTTCATGAGAGTGTTGAGATCCTCATCTTGCTGATCGAGCGAGTAGTGGACCCATCTCCCATCCTTCCGGTTTTTGACAATTTTGGCTTTACTGAGTGCGTTCAAATGATTCGAGGCCGTGGCACCACTAACGCCAAGCCATTCATTGATTTGACATACACACAACTCTTTTCTTTTCAGTAAGGAAGCCACAATCCGAAAGCGGTTACGGTCGCCCAGTGCTCTAAATAAATTATTCAAGTAAATCTCTATATTTAGTCATCCGACTAAATGCAATCATCTACCATGTTTATGACAACCAACGCCCGATTTACCTAAAATCATTACATTCTACGGGGGAAATTGGCGCAAAACTAAGATAAATTTGAAAAATGGGACTAAAATGTGGCGGCATTGAGGTTTGTTTGTTAACTGAAACTTTCCCTCCTGAGGTAAACGGTGTATCTTTCACTCTCGCCAGATTGGCCAGGGGGTTATCCTCACTTGGTGCAAATGTTAAGGTTTTCCGCCCCAAACGCTCTTATATTGGATCAGGTGAAGAACCATGGGAGGAAATTGATATTCCCGGATGCCCCATTCCAAACTATCCGCAGCTCCGGTTCGGACTACCCTGTGCTAAAAAATTAGAAAACTTATGGAGAAGCAAGCGTCCAGATATTATTTACCTCGCCACCGAAGGTCCGGCAGGATTTTCAGCATTACGAGTAGCTGGAAAACTTCAAATTCCGGTCGTATCAGGCTTTCATACAAATTTTGATCTTTACCTAAAACACTACCGAATTTCCTTCATTCAACCCTTAATCGACTTTTACTTAAAGTGGTTTCACAACCGTACTTCAGCGACATTTGCCCCCACTGATTGGATGATCGAAGAGCTGGAAAATAAAGGCTACCGCAATCTGCACATGCTTAGCCGTGGAGTGGACAGGACCTTATTCTCCCCCAGACGAAGGTCAGAAAAACTCAGGGAAAAATGGGGAGCAAGCAAAACAGAAAAGGTAATAGTCACAGTCTCACGTATTGCGGCTGAAAAAAACCTGGACCTTACTTGTTCGCTAACTGATGAAATGATAAGTCAGGGAAAAGCCAAAGCAGGGGTAATTGTTGGGAGCGGTCCTGAACTTAAAAAGCTTAAGCAAAAATTCCCGAGATTACACTTCACCGGCTGTCTCTCGAAACAAGCTCTTGCAGAACATTATGCCTCTGGCGATATATTCCTTTTTTCCAGTGTGACCGAAACTTTTGGTAATGTGGTAACGGAAGCTCTCGCCTCAGGCACTCCTGTTGTCGCGTATGATTACGCCGCTCCGTCTGAGTTTATTGAAGAAAATGTAAATGGCTTCCTGGCCCCGCTTGGTGATGAAGGTGTTCTCAAAATAAAACTTAACGAAATCCTCAGTCTTAATTTAAGCATCTTATCGAAATTTAAGAAAGCGGCTCAAAAATCCACCCAAAAAGCGGACTGGGATTTCATTCTACAAAGGTTCCATACAGACCTTTTACAGATTATCAAAAAGGATAAAAACCATAATCTAAGTGAATTTTCTCCTTCAAGAAAATCTCAACCTAATCCGGCCTGATGAAATCCAAAAAGATAAAACTGAAATACCGAACAGTATTTTTATCTGACACGCATTTGGGGATGCGAGAAACAGGCATTGAAAAACTTAATCATTTTCTCTCTCATATCTCATGCAAAACCTTGGTTCTTAACGGCGACTTCATTGATGGATGGGCCTTGGAAGGTAGCGGGGAATGGAAAAAAGCACACACCCGATGTGTACGACTAATTCTTAAAATGGTTGAGAAGGAAAAGACCAAGGTCATCTATCTGCGGGGTAACCACGATGATTTTTTATCTCGAATTCTCCCCATTACTTTCGACCGAATCAAAATCTGTGAAAAGTATATTCACAAGGGAAAAGATAAAAAATATCTTGTTCTTCACGGTGACTGCTTTGACAGTTTCTCCACAAAGCGTAGGTGGATCGCCCGCATTGGTTCAATTGGCTACGACAACCTCATGCGGTTTAATCGTTTCTACAACAAATACCGTAAACTCAGAGGTAAAAAGCCATTCTCCCTGAGTGCCTGGGCTAAGGCCAAAGTGAAAAGTGCAGTTAATCATGTTCACCGGTATGAGGATAGCCTCGCCGATATGGCACGGAAACATAACTGTGATGGAATGATTTGCGGACATATCCACGTGGCGGCGGACCGTATGATCAACGGCATTCATTATCTAAACAGTGGAGACTGGGTGGAGTCGAATTCAGCAATAGTTGAAGAAAAAGACGGAAGCTTAGAGATTTTAGATTACGAGCAATTCTCTAAGAAGATGAAAAGGCATAAAGAGTCGGTATATTATCCCCGAGCCAACTTCTCATCAGCAAGCAAAGTAGTTTCAAAAAGACGCAAGACGATTACTCAGAAAATAGACTCCTTAAATTAAACTGATTTTTTACGNCTTAACAGGAATAAGAATTTATAATTGCAACCTTTTGAATTCTTTCTGGTAAAAGTTTATATNCTGATATCCTTTTCTTTTGCGTGGTGAGTTATTTAGNGAATAGGCTTCCTGTTCATGCACAAGATTTGGGTATTTTTTCTGGTAAGTCATTTTATAGTTTGCGGACAAGTTAAACTAGTTATTAAGGGTTCTGACACCCTTGGAGCTAAAATGATGCCCAAACTAGCAGAAGCTTTTTCCAATAAGAACCCTGGGACACAATTTGAAATAGCAGCTGAAGGTACTTCTACAGGAATATCTGCAATCATTGACGGAACTGCAGATATAGGAATGTCCAGTCGCGGGATCAAGGGTCGCGAAAGAGCTTCAGCCGGTGCAAATGGAGTGCGTCTTTACCAGACAGTTGTNGCATGGGATGCAGTAGTGGTGATCGTCAATGCCCAAAACCCGTTAACTAAAATATCGGCTAAGGACCTTGAGAGAATCTTTACAGGAGATGTCACCAACTGGAGCTCTATTGGTGGTCGGAGCGGAATTATTTCAGCATATACTCGTAATACATCATCAGGAACTTATTCCTTTTTTCAAAGAGAAGCACTTTCCAACCGCGATTATGGAATCAATACTCAGAAATTAGTTGGAAACGAACAGATAGCTGTAGAGGTAGCCAATAATCCCTATGGGATTGGCTATGCTGGTTTGGCATTTACTCAGGTAAAGGGAATTAAAACAATCCCAGTGAATGGTTACCTTCCCAGTACTGATAATTTCAAAACAACCTACGGTCTTTCACGAACACTTTCATGTGTGACGAACGGAAAACCAGCTGGTCGAACAAAAGAATTTATAGACTTTCTAACAAGTACAGACGGTCAAAAGATTATTTCCAGCACAGGTTTTCTTTCATTACCAATGNCTAAAGACTAATTTTTTGTNAAAACTACCGCNGTAGAGCATTAATGTCACATGATTTTTCTTCCATTGTTACAAAACTGTTACGATTATATGNTAAANAGTATAATTANTANTTTTCATATTAANATGATNCAAGACTCTACTTTTGANNCAACTTCCCACTCNGTTCTTATTATAGACGACGANGAAGCCATCTGCGAAATGATCGACTTCAAACTCAGCAAGGAAGGATACCGAGTATCATGGATCACGAACCCTCTTGAGGCAATTGGGAAGGCGAGAGATTTTGGGCCTGATATCATAATTTTGGATGTAATGATGCCAGAACTTGATGGGTTTCGTCTTTGCAGTATGCTCCGAGTAGATGGAGTGCTCAAGCATGTGCCAATTCTTTTTCTAACCGCGAAAAATGAGGTCGAAGATCGAATAAAAGGCTTTAATCGCGGAGGTGATGACTATCTTACCAAACCATTTGACAATCGTGAATTAGTTGCTCGAATAAGGGCTATACTTAGCCGAAGTCTTCGAAAACAAGAGGCATTGCAAGGTAAACTCAATGGTGGAGGAATCAGCCTAGACCCAGAGTCTCACGAAGTGACAATCGGAGGGTCAGTTATTGATCTCACAAATACTGAGTTTCGCTTACTCCACCTGATGATGGAAAGAATCGGACGGGTACAGACCAGAGAAAATCTTCTTGTAAATGTTTGGAATTATGATTCTGAAATTGAAACTCGTACTGTCGACAATCATATCGGGCGACTCCGTGCAAAATTAGGAGATAAAGGTGATTTCGTCAAAACGGTAAGAGGAGTCGGTTACAAGTTTCTTGTGGATTGATCAACTCCTCATCCACATACTTACAGCATGTGGACAATCCTAGCTATTGCTTTTGGTTTTATATCTCTTTTTCTTTGGGTTCAAAAACGCGTAACCCAGAATATTATTGCAGAGATTCTCTTGGCTCTTGAAAAAGGCCACAATTTAATACTGGAAAAATCACCCCTGCTCTCTTCTTCTTTTTCTTTAAGTCGTTTTCAGAAAATTCTGGACGACAATCGGAATAAAATTAGTTCACTGGAAAGCGAAAAAACTCAGAGGATCAACGAATTTAATGAAACTTTGGGCGGCATTTTAGACGGATCCTTACTCCTTGATTTTCGTCACACAGTTACATTTGCCAATGAGACTGCAAACCAGCTTCTTGCCGCAGGTCAGTCTTTGGTTGGGAGGAGGCTTGAATCTGTACTGGATTCAGCCCAAGTGTTGGAAATGATTGACCGAGTAAAAACTCACGGAAAATCAGAAAAGGCTCACTTCAATCTGCTTATTGAATCTAGCAAATATGACTTCGAAATTACCGCTACCGTTATTTCTGATCTACAGGAAAATAATGAAAAACTCATCCTTCTGTTACTTCACGATGTAACAAAAATTAAAAGGGCTGAGCGTATGAGAAAAGACTTTGTGGCAAATGCCTCTCATGAACTCCGCACACCTATAACCATCATTAGAGGCTTTTGTGAAAACCTTCTTGAAGAAGATGA
>NHCT01000049.1 GCA_002167605.1 Verrucomicrobia bacterium TMED40
ACAAGTTTCCAACCTTTTCGATAGGTGCGGCCCAAGTATTTTTCTGCTTCGGGAGCATTGGGAAACTTCATGTTTTTCGGGTCCCATTTCAGTTTTTGCTGGGCACGATAAGCAACATTCCCCAAGTGATTGGCTTCCGTCAAGGGTCCGGCATAAGCAAAATTACAGAGGGCTTCGGGTCCCTCTCCCTTGCAGGCACGGATCCATTCCGCCATTTGACCAGGTGAAGATTCAATCCACCGCTCGGGCCGTTCGAAATTCTTGAATTTGTCTTCGGGTAAAAGGGCATGCTTGCCGTAATCAGAGATCACCATTCCCTTTTCTCCAATAAAGAGAGTGGCATTTCCCCATTGGGGGATCTTCTTATCCTTCCAAATCTTCGGTTTCTCCGTTCCCTGATACCAAGTGTGTTCAACCGCTGGGTATCCGACTCCGCGCGGTCCGAAACTGTACTTTACGCTCATCGAGGCTGGGGCAATGTCGTGATGAGGTTTGGGTCCAGTCAAAGGCTCAATCGTCAAGGGTGCATCCAATTTAAGGGCCCACCACGGGAGATCATTGCGGTGACTACCCAGATCTGACATCGTACCATTTCCAAAGTCCCACCAGCGGTACCATTTGGGTCCTGGAAAATAGACATTATTGAAAGGTCGATAGGGAGCAGGTCCAATCCAAAGATCCCAGTCCAGGAATTCAGGAACTGGATCAGCTGTCTTGGGGGTATCATCAGCAGGGCTAGACCAACCCCATGCTCGGCTCACCCAGGTATGAGCTTCCCGCACCTCCCCGATTGCTCCGGACTGAATCAGTTCCACCACCCGGCGGAAATTTTCACCGGCATGAATCTGGGTACCCATCTGAGTTTGTACACCCGCCTTGGCGGCAGCCTCCGTGATGATCCGGCATTCATGAACATCACGCGTCAGTGGCTTCTCGCAATAAACATGCTTTTTCGCCTGTAAAGCAGGCAGCGTGGCAAAGGCATGAGTATGTTCTGTGGTGGAAACCACCACCGCATCCAGGTCATCAATCTTTTGATAAAAATCGCGGAAATCAATGGTCTTCCTCGCATCCTTACACCAAGGAAACCGGGCAGCACCGTCGAGATTCTTCTTGTTCACATCACAAAGAGCAACGACTTTTTCGTTTCGGCATCCAGCCACATGCCCACGGCCACGACCTCCTACTCCAATCAAGCCAATCGCGAGTTTACTGTTGGGCGACTTGGAATGAGTGATGGCTGGAAAACCTGCAACTGCCGAAGTTACCGCAGCCCCCCGGATAAAGGTTCTACGATTCAAGGGTTTAAAAATGGGCTGTTTTTTCATAGGTGAGCTTNTTTTNATGACCGGAATACCAAAAGATCAGNATACATCTTTCCTGTCAGCCAGGATTATTTGGCGACCAGATAAACTTCCTTTGGGGNATATTTAATGGAATAGGTTTTTCCATCCAGGCTAACTTCTTTGTTTTGAAATTCTCCAACAATGGCTTTGCCTTGTATAANTGGCATCTTCCTTTTTTCATTGGNATTACCAGAGTCTTCCATTGCCAGTTTACCTGACAAGTGAACGGAGCCATCCACCACTAATGGCTGATCAAAGGTTAGGGTCATTTTCCCTTCATTATAAAGCGAAGATTTGATNGTTCCGTATCCGCTTAGAGTGCTACCTTTCTTATTGTCCACCCACCTTGAGGATTCAACNNAGCCNCCGAGGATTTTCAATTCACCTCCATTGCAAATTCTTAATTCGTTCCTCGCCATAATCCTCGAACCCTTCTCAACCGTAAGCATTCCTCTAACTTCGAGAGAGAGAAACTCNTCTTCTTTGGTAGACAAAGCCGAGCCTCCCTTTTTGATTCTAGCTGTCCAGTGAGACTGCGGTTCGCCCTTCTCTTTCATATAAGTAAGGCCTGCATTTTCATACTGGTACTCCGTCCAATTCGAAGCCTCATGAAGGCCTCCTTGGCCACCGTTGCCCCTCCAATCATGATAGGTGTTGGCGAACCCGGCGGGTTCATCCACCCGCTCAGCGGTCAGCAACTGATTCAATTCACGGACCAACTGCGGTTGCTCCATAGCCAAGTTGTTTGCCTCTGCAGCATCGGAGTGCAGATCGTAAAGTTGCCATTTATTGGGGTCCTTCCCGTCCTTTTTCCTGGTGGGTTTTCTTTTACTGGATCCATTGGATGCATGCTTGGGACGAATGAATTTATAACGGCCTCGAATGATCGAAGCCTGGCCGTTGGTTTCATGAATCAGAAAATTTCGAATTCTTTGTTTGCCTTCACCGGTCAGAGTGGGGGCCAGGGAAACCCCACTCACTCCCAAGGGAATGGAAGCCCCTGCCAATTCGCAAAAGGTAGGCAGAAGATCTGAGCAATCTAGGATCAAATCCGAGTTGGAACCGGCCTTCAATTTCGATTCACCGGTGATCGTATTGGGCCAGCACATGATGGTTGGCACCCGAATCCCTCCCTCATAAATGCTNCCCTTGGAACCAAGGAGGCCTCCGTTCGCATCCAATTGTTCCCGATTGCTTCCNCCCGGCCCTCCATTGTCGGACTGAAAAACCACCAAGGTGTTATCCGCTACTGAATCCGACCTATCCCCATCCCCATTGGGATCCTCCAAGGCTTGTAGAATGTTCCCAAAATGAGCATCGATCCGNGTGACCATGGCACACCACTGTTTGGACTGGGGGGATAGTTGTGCAAAATAGGGCTTATCTTTATAATCATGATCCCAGTTGGGCAGTTTCTGAACCTCCGCAAAGGGAGCGTGAGGAATCTGGGCGGCAAAGAGCCCAAAGAAGGGCTTGCCTGTCCGGTTGTACTCCATTGCCTGATTTCTCACAAAATCCAGGCAGGCGAATGCATAAACATCATCGCAATAGGCAGGATTTGGATATTCGGGATGATTCTGAAAGGCCGGGTAATTGGAGTATGACTTTTTATTGCGGAATTTTTTCATACTGTTGGGCTTGAGTTCCAATCCGCCAACTGCCCCCGCTTTTGCCGGTCCGTTCCACAAAGTTGGTTGGAAAAAGGTATGAGCACGGACATGATGCAGTTCTGCGACGACAAACTGATATCCNTGAGAAGTCGGTAATGTCTGCACATTATCAATTGTGGGACTCTGCATATCCTTGGAACCCCCATATCCCCACTTCCCCCAATAACCTGTGGCATACCCAGCTTTGGAAAGAGCATCCCCCATGGTAATGTCTTCCGCACGAATTGCCTTCTTCGCGTTATCCGGATCATTTCGGTCGGCAAAAGTATAGCCCTGATGGAAGCCGGTTTGCTGAGAGGATCGGGCAGGTGAGCAAACGGTGCATCCGTACCCTCTCCTGAAATTGACTCCAGCTTTTGCCAAGCGATCCAGGTTGGGAGTCAACACATAGGGCAGACCCTGATCTTTTCGTTCGTATTGCCCATTCGGGCCGATCGACCCCCAACCGAGATCATCGACATAAAGGTAGAGGATATTAGGTCTGGGTGCACCGCAAACCGAAGATGCAAAATAAAGAATAAGATAAAGAAAAAAAGCGGGTTTCATAATAGGAAATCATTATCCTTCTGCTTTGCTTCTTTCCTTGCAAGAAAGAAGCATACTCATGCTTTCTTTTCAAAAAACCGAGCGGGCGGACGCAACCCCTGCCCATTCCTTCAATCCTGCATCAGGATCACCTGGATCCGTTCGGCTAAAGCTGGGTCGGTGGCGTACAAGGCACCCCGATGGTTCATGAAAGTCGAGTCCTTACGATTAAGATCAAGGGCTGATCCATGCACATCACTGACCACCGCTCCCGCTTCCTCGAAGAGACATGCGGTGGCGGCGTAGTCCCAGAGGCTGCCTCCGCCCTCCTGCGGTTTGGCGAACTTGAAGTGACAACCTGGAGCCCTTTCCAGGGCATGGCAGGCATTGATCACCGCACCGCCATAGTGAATCGCCCGCAAGCCCTTCAACCCAATGGAGCACGCATAGCTTTCAAGTGCCTGCAGAACTCGCAGGCGCTGGGGATGGCTATCAAAGCTTCGGTCGTAGGTGAAAGTCAGTTCATTTGCTGGNGAGGACATACCCCATGGAATACCGTTTCTTTGTACGCCTTGCCCCCGAGTTCCCTGCCANAGAATATCATGAACCGGGTCATACACCACTCCGATTTGGGGCGAACCATCTCTTGCCACCAGACCGATAGAAACGGAATAGCCCGCTTCGTTACGGGTAAAAGGAAGGGTCCCATCCAAAGGATCAATGCACCAAAAATAGTCTTTTTCAAAGCGGGACCGATCGTCTTCGCTTTCTTCGGTAAGCAGGGCCAAGTCATAAGTCACGCAAGTGGTTTCAAGTTGATTCAGGATCAAATCCTGAGCCTTCCGGTCCACCTCCGTCACCACNTGGGAAGCATAAGTATGCCCACCCTCCTTATGTAAAACCTCAATTTCCCCACCCTGATAGGAACGAATGAAAGCACCAGCTTCACGAGCGGCCTGCACCGCCTTGAGTGTTAATTCCTTGAAATCCGGATGACTCACNTNTAAAGCAATCCCTCCAAGACCTCACGGGTCACTCGTTCGCTGTAATCACTCAGCTTCCAATGCCCCGGACTCCAACCCTTCATGAAACGATGAAAGTCCGCCCACGCCACCCGGTACANAGGCCGCCAATCCGCTTCCAATTGATCCCCTCCGACCTCACTCCCCATACCCGTGAGAAAACGATCTATTTCAGCAAAATAAAAGTCNAGGATGACTCGTTCCATNTTTTCGGACTCATCATCCCGAAAACAGCTCCCCACAAAGTAAGCCAAGTCCTTCATCCCACACCCGCCCCCAACATANTGGAAGTCCACTGCAGCGACTTGTGAACCATCCCGACTGAAACAAAAGTTGGCCAACTTNGCATCCCCGTGAACCAAGGTTTGGTATTGGCAATCCTTCAGAATTCGATCGATAGCAGNCGCTGAACCCTTAAGGGCCTGATCATCCATTCGTTGCAGCTCATCAGGCCGGGTCTCGAGGTGCCAATAAGTTCCGTTTGCCCANAATCCCTCTGGTTCGAGGTTTAGGTTCTCGGAGTGAAAGGCGGCCAACCAGCGAACACAGGCTTGCCACTCGGTCTGGTTTACCGCCCCCCTTCGTCCGGCAAAACCGGATGCATCCAGATCCTCTAANACAAGCAACNCTTCGTCCTCTTCCTTTTTAGTTCCATAACAAGCTGGAATGCGGGCAAGATTATTCCTCGNCTTATTTTCTTGCGAAGCATACCAGTTGGTTTCGATCTGGTAGGATTTAAGTTTTCGCTGATGAGAAAGGTCAGTATTCCATCCCCGTGGATGCGATCCACCACCGGGCTGAACATGCTTAACTATAACACTTGGGAAATCTGCACCCTTTAAAGCAATTTTCTGTATCCCACCATATCCGCTCCAAAGGCTCTGAACTTCAATCCGGTCCNTAATCTCCTCNGCATTGGTTCGTTCTAAAATGAAACGATTTATTTGCTCCACCTCCACAGTGGGAACCTATTTGCAATGAATCCCGAATACGATGCTAATCATTACAGCCAATTGCTGGATGCTTGATTGGCCAACATATCAGCACGGGATTTCAATTTACCTTTGATCAAACTTTCAGCTTTCTTAAGTCGTTGCTGAACATCCTTATCCTCAGGGTTTTCTTTCAATATTGCTTTGTATTTTGAAATCTCGGCCTTGTGAAGACCAATCCAATTATCCAGTTCTTCAAGTCTAGTCTCATAGACTTCATCCATGGTCCATGCCCCAACCTTTTTTAAATAAGCATNCAATTTCCGAACCATAGATTTTGCCTTGGCAGGCATTGTCTTAGTTAAATCTTTGGTCTCTCCCATATCTTTAGCCACATTGAACAACTTGATTTCTCCAGTGTTCAAATGACGCATTAGCTTGTAGTCACCAGCACGGTAAGAAGTAATCGGAATGGTGTAGAAGGCAGGAAAATGAAAAACGAATCCAGTGTCACGCTTGGCGAGTTTCCCCTTATTCCCTTTTTCCAAAACCGGGCGTAGACTCACCCCATCGAGGTTTTCTGGCAAAGGGGCTGAACTGCCGGACAGATCATGCATCGTAGAAAGGTAATCCCACTGTGCTACGGGCTTATCGCATTGCGAATTTGCGGGGATGTTTGGACCGGCGACGATCATGGGAACCCGAATACCACCCTCCCACATTCTGGCCTTTCCTCCCTGGAGTGGTTGATTGCTGGCTCCACCTCCATTGTCAGAAGAAAAAATAACAAAGGTATTTTTTTGCAGACCCAGTTCCTTAAGACGATCGAGTACCATCCCAATCGAGGTATCCATGTTTTCCATCATCGCAGCGTAATTGGCTCGNTCCCAATGAGCCCTCATCTTNAGGGGCATTTCTTCGGCATTATCATCAAACTTGGAAATATCAGGAATCTTTTCCTCGATACCTTCCCGTTCGGCAACCATATCCAGGTATTTTCGTCGGGTGCTTTTCAACGACATATTTCGAACATGCAAGGCATAATGAGANATCGTCAAAAAGAAAGGTTTCTTGTCCTTGGCACGTTTTTCGAGAAATGCGTTGGATGACTTGGCCAGGCTGAATACCCGCTTAGGATCTTCGAGCGGGATGAGTGTTTTGTCTGCTGGTTCCCACCAGTCCCCGTGTCCGTTGCCATTGGGGTGTTTATGAATGAAATCAGTTTCGTCATATCCATGATCCTTGAACCAACCGAGTGGAGTGCATCCCTTACCAAAAAAACCACTTACATACCCTTTTTCGGATTCCTTGAGCATTTCCGCCAAGGAAAGTTTCTTTTTAAAATCCACCTGTNTCTTATTCATCACCACATCATGAATGGAAATGCATCCCACTCGGGCTGTAGTCATTCCGAACTGAATGCTTGCCCGAGAAGGCGTGCAAACAGGAGAGGGACAATAGGCGTTGGAAAAACGCATCCCTCGGGCGGCCAAGTCTTCTAAGTTTGGCGTTTGGTGCAGGGAATGGCCAAGTTCGGGTCGGTCTTTCATCATCGGTACGCTCGTTTGAGTATACCCAAGGTCATCCGCGTAGATGATAAGAAAGTTGGGGGCATTCTCCCCNTAAGAGCAGAAGCAGGCTAGCGTTAAGACTAAAGGAATGATCGATTTGGTTGTCATTTGTGGGTCAGTTTGAGGAATTAAAATCCTTCGAGATTCGTGTACAGTTTACTTTTTTTTGAGCAGCTTCCCGCCCTTGGTCATACCAATTTCCGCTTCCACGGTTTTACGGGCTGTGTCGTACCAGTCAGGCCAGGTTTCCTGTTTTTTTGTGATCGCTCGGTTCGCGAAAAAGCCACGCTTTTTTAGTTCAAGCTCCTGATCAATNATTGCCTTTTGATCTGCGTAGTCGTCAGGCTTTTTCTCTTCGAGTTCTTTCATCTGGCGTTGATGAGAATCTTCGGCTCGCCCTTCGAAATCATCCATAGTTTCGTAAAAAGCCTGGTAACTGTCCTTCACATCGCCGCCGTCCACTTCCTTAATATAAGCTCGCAGAATCTTATCCATNGAAGCAAGTTTCTTGGGCATCTTTTGAGCGAGATCATACTCTTCGCGGTAATCCTCCGCCACCTTGAAAAGCTTCATCTCATCCGTGTTCATATTGCGCATGAACTTATAATCGCCTATACGAATCGCACTGATCGGCACCTGGTAGTGACTGGGGAAGTGATGAATAATGCCCGGTGCTCGGCGATTCACTTTTCCCTTGTTCCCATTGAAGAAGACATCCTTCAAACTGCCCCCATCGATATCATCCGGCAAGGGTGTCTCGTTCCCGCTTANGTCGTGCAAGGTGGCAAGCAGATCCCACTGCACAACTGGAACATCACAATGAGTACCACCTCGGATACCGGGACCGGAAACAACAAAGGGAACTCGAATGCCTCCTTCAAAACAGGAATACTTCCCTTCCTGCAGGGGACCGTTGTAGCGACGATTCTCCTTTGTACGAGGAATGCATTCACTGCCATTATCTGAGGTGAAAATAAAATAGGTGTTGTCCAGTTCGTCCACGGCTTTAAGGTAATCAAGGAGAATGCCTATATGCTGATCCGTTTCCTCAAGCATGGCACCGTAAAGCGGTTTGCATTCCTTCTCAAAAAGCCTGAGTTCCTCCTTGTCCGTTGGTTTTTTAAGAGCGTCGTATTTAGCCTGCCACTTATCCATGTAATCTTTGGATGCGGCATGGGGAACATGAACCGAGTAATGGGAAACCATCATGAAAAACGGTCGCTGACCTGCATTCTCCTTCAGAAACTTCATCGATTCATCAATAAGGGAATAGATTCGCTTGGGGTTATCCAACGGAAGATCCTTTCGGGAAGGAATGTCAATTTTTTCACCGTGTAAATTACCATTGGGGGCATACTTCTCGTACTCATCGGTAATATCATAATTCACCACCTTCAGCTTCTCCGTCATTCCTTTGCCAAAGTGAGCGGTAACATAGTTCTTGCCAGCTGTCTTCACCGCATCGGCCAGCGAATATTGGCCTGCATAACCCTCTGGGCGCTGCTTTTCATGGAAGACATCAAACACATAGCGGTACTGCGTGCGGGCAGAGGTTTGACCGAATTGAATACTCACGCGGGATCCGGTGCAGGTCGCAGTGGGTGCATACCCGTTTGAGAATCGCATCCCCATTTGGGCAAGGCGTTCCACATTCGGTGTCTTGTAAAAAGAATGCTTGGACTTCGGTTCCGAATCCATCATGCGAACGGAAGTCTGATGCCAACCGAGATCATCCATGTAAATGATGATGAAATTGGGGGAATCCTTGGCAAAGGAAAACACGACCAGGAGTGGCAGGAGAAAGAACGGGCAGAAAAACTTTTTCATAAATTAATTGGCTGTGCAGGTTGTAAATGCTGGTTACTCGCTAAATTCAACAAACTTAATACGGGCATTTTTTTCTGCATCTTTTATTTCCGGTCCCTCTCTCCAAGAATAAAGGGTTCGGTGTACATTTGTTTTTTCCTTGTTCACAACATTTTTAAAGAGGTTTTGGTTCAACACCTTGAGTAAAGCAGCCTTCTGATCTTCAAAATCAGGAAGATTCTGTTCCTTGAGAACGGCTAGCTTTTTCCTGTATCCATCGATGGATTGCTGACTAAAATGATCCATCAGTTTATGGTGTGCCTGCCTCACTTGCTCGGCAGTTCCACCGTCCACCTTCTTTACATAATTACGGCAAATCTCATCCAATTCCCTCACTTTTTCGGGCATTTCAGCCGCCAGATTCTTTTCCTCCCGGTAGTCATTCTTCAAATTAAACAACTTGAATTCATTGGAGTTCAAATGTCGCATCAACTTGTAATCACCCCTGATAATGGAACTGATCGGAGGATGGTAGTGACAGGTGTAGTGGTGAATGATGCCTGGCGCAACCCGCTTGACCTTTCCTTTGTTTCCTTTTTTGAAAACCTGACGGAGACTTCCACCATCCACATTCGGAGGCATCGGAGCCTCACTTCCGCTCAGGTCATGAAAGGTGGGCAGGAAATCCCACTGTACGATGGGCACATCGCATTGCGAACCGGCTTTGATCCCAGGACCTGAGATGACTGTGGGCACGCGGATCCCTCCCTCAAAAATCGAACGCTTCCCCTCTTGCAAAGGACCATTAAACCTGCGGATTTCTCCATCCACTTTCCGCTTTTCAGAGTGCCCGCCTCCATTGTCGGAGGTAAAGATAACATAGGTGTTGTCCAGTTCACCTGTTTGCTCAAGCGCATCAAGCACATCAACCAATGTGAGATCCATTTCCTCCACCATGGCTGCATAGGTAATCTTTTTATTTGCTTCTCCTTTCGGGTTGACGATGGGATTATCAGTCAGTT
>NHCT01000050.1 GCA_002167605.1 Verrucomicrobia bacterium TMED40
TCCTCGAATAAGCTTTTTGTTGATAACCAGGAAAGCCCTGCCCTCTCCTTGATCCGTGGTTTCACCTACGAATTCACCTGTAATCTCGATGACACAGACTTATTTTATATTTCTTCGCTGGCAGAGCCTTCTCAGGTATTCGATGGTGAATACCTCGAAGGCATTTCAAATTCGAGAACCTCGAGTAACACCCTTTCTTTCACGGTCCCAGAAAACGCTCCTGATGTTTTGTACTACCAATCAAGCACAAGCATCGATGAAATAAACCTTATCCATGTCATTTCTTTAAATGATACGGATATTCTCCCCTATCCGGAGAATCTCAGCGTTCAACCATTGCTGAATTTCGACTTAAAACTGACTGCTTCCTTCTCCCCCAAAGAGTTCCAGCTATCGTTTGCCNCAAATGAAGGTGGAAAAATACAAACTCCGATTTCAGGTAATTACTCGTACGGGCAAGTTCTGCAATTGATAGCTGTTCCGGACAGTTATAACGAATTCGTCCGTTGGGAAGGCAGTGATCTGATCGCAGAACCCACGAGTTCGAACACCACCTTGCTTGTNGNTAAAGAAAGTCTGATCAATGCGGTTTTTCAAGAGATCACATACCAGATTAATCTTTCCGTTTCGCCTAGCGATTCAGGTGTTGCAAGGATAGTGGAAGGGAATACGGGTCATAAGTATGGCAATACAGTGAGCCTAGAGGCTACTCCAAAGGACGATTATGTTTTCGATTCATGGACAGGTGGAACTGTTGATAACTCCACCTCTTCAAAAACGAATGCTACTGTAACCGGTAATCTGAGTTTTCAGGCAAACTTCAAAGAAAAAGTGTTCTCCATTGCACTTTCCTCAGAAACGAAAGATTTCTTGGGGCAAACTCTTGATCAACCCTTATTGGGAGGACAGGTCTCAGGGCCAAGTCTGGTTAAACCAAATGAANCTAACACATATACTGCTCTACCCGTCGAAGGATACTCTTTTCTGCGCTGGGAATCTGCTGATGGAGAAACTTTGTCAACTTCAGAAATTGCAAGCCTATCTTTTACCGAGCACTCATCCATAGAGGCAATTTTCCAACAAAATTCATACGAGATTGTAATTGAANTAACTCCAAGTGGATCCGGTTATGTTGAATACCAAAATCAAGAAATCACAGGCAGTGCCACATTGACCATGGGTCATGGATACTCATTTGATTTGGATGCTTATTCCATTGGAGATTTCGCGTTTGAGAAATGGTCTTCAAACTTAGAGTTGGAAACAGATGGAACAAACTCATTACTTTCGGTTTCTCCACAGGATGGCTTGCGCATAGTAGCTCATTTTGAACCAACACCAAGTCCCTACCTAGAAATCTACGCTTCTCCACCAAGTGNCGGAATTGTATTTGGAGAGGGTTACAGAGAGAATACCTTTCATTCAATCTTTGCTGTACCCTATGAAGGATTCCAATTCAGCCGATGGGTCGGTTCTGGAGTCAATGACCCCAATAGCTACAACACATATATGTACTTTGATTCAAACACTACCATCACTGCAATCTTTGAAGAGGAAACAAGCGAATCTGCCCCGAACTATCCAGTCATCGANCAAAACGGCACTTCAACTCTTACGCTTTTGACTTCAAATTCCGATCAGGGAGGGGTTGCCGGAAGCGGAACCTTTGGATNTGGGTGGGCTGACATTTCAGCAGTCCCGAAAACCGGATTTCAATTTGTACAATGGGAAGGAAACTATGTGTCCGATCCCTTATCGGAAAATACCCAAGTCTACTTGGCAGAAGACTCGGTTGTTCTCATGGCAGTTTTCCAAGAATCGCAATCCCTGCAGAACTATGCGACCGTCACTCAGAAAGTAACAACTCGGGACTACAGCGGCAATAATTCTGTTGGGCAAAGTGGTGGCAGTATAATTGGAGGCAGCTCATTTTCATTTGGCTCAAGTCCTACTTTTTACGCTTTGGCAAATTCTGGGTACAAGCTTGTCGGATGGACGGATTCAACTGGGGAAATCATTGAAAGCTCAAGTAAGTACAGCTTTACAATCAATTATGATGTCACGGTGGAAGCCATTTTCGAGGCGATTTCTTACGAGGTTATTGTCGCTTCCGTAACCAGTGAAAAAGGTTCTATAGAATGGGAAGGAAAAGGAGAATCCAGTTACTTTGCCGACACCTTAGCCTCTGGAGAGAACATCAATTTACAAGCCTTGCCAAGAGAAGGCTACGACTTTGTGCGATGGACCGGCGTCAATTTTCAACCAGAAAGTCCCACAAATCCCCTTCTTACAATTAATGATTTGGATCAAAACATTGAGCTGAATGCAACTTTCTCCCAGAATNCTCCNATNTATTTGAATATTGTAATCTCCCCGGAAAACNNNGGATGGNCTATTGGAAATGGTGCTTATGATTATGACACCTCTCACTCGATTTTCGCTAAAACAAATCCAGGTTACCTGTTTAGTCACTGGTCAGGAACGGGAATCTTGGATCAACTGAATGCAAATACAAGCATCCTCCTTGATCAAAATAAAACCATAACGGCACACTTCTTTATTGATCCAGAAAGTCCCCCAACCGACATCAACGAATCCATATCGATTGGTCTNTATAACCTCGATGTGANTTCNGCAGATCCCGAGCAAGGAATTGCTGCAGGGAGCGGTGTTTACAGTTCAGGTTGGGTCGGAGTTTATGCCCAAGCCAACGAAGGATATTTGTTTGATCAATGGACCGGCGGTGAGTTTTCGGATTCGTTTATTACAAATTCGCAGTACCGCCTTACTACTGATTCTGTTATAACAGCGGTCTTCAAAGTAAGTCCAATAGTTCCTGACTCCATGGACCTTAGTTCAGGTTGGTTCTCTAGTGAATGGTTTGGGACATACTGGATGCTTCCAAATCAACATTGGGTCTTTCATATAGAACTTGGTTGGATTTATCTCCACTTCACTGACAACGAAAACTTTTGGTTTTGGAGTGACCGATTGTCCAGTTGGTTGTGGTCAGGAAAATCCAAAATGCCATACTTCTATCTATATAACTCAGCTACATGGATATATTTCGAATTTCAGTCTTCACCCCTGCGATATTATTTATTTGAAGAGTACAACAACAATATCAAGGCAGGTTGGTACGAATACTAGAGCTTATTATTCCTTACACTTTAATAGCTGATGTAATGAAGCTTAAGTAAGAAATTGTAAAACAAGCCCCTCCCAAATAAATAATCCCCCCAGAGTCTTGCTTTTACCTATTCCTAATATTTGATAGGAAAATCATGTACCTGTGTAAATGAGAACAAGAGTAGCGTAAGAGAACAAGTATCCAGACTGTACNTATACCACAGCTAAATCGTTTTAAATAATCGAACGAGTTGTATTTGAAAATGAAAACGAATTACGAGAAACCCCCAAGGCACTCGTTATGTAAAAAAGAGATTAGAAAGGATTGCTTGAATCAATGAATGCTTTTACCCCAGTGGTGCCCCTCCTCCTTATAAGGACGCCATCTGAGGATTTAATCCGCTCATTTCCATACTTGGTGGAGTCATCTCCATCCAATCGCCATCCACCGGTAGTGACCACAGCACTAGGTGCCGAAGTGTAACCAGAGCCACCGGATGAAACTGTAATTGTAACGGTAGTTCCTGAGACATTGACAGTTCCAGTGGCATTTGTGTCAGTAGTACCGTTATTCCCACCAACACAATAAAAGTCAGAGGCGTGTGTGTATCCGCTTCCCGCTGATCCCACTGTCCAGATCGGAGTCCCCTCATCTGACTTGAAGTTTACATCACGTTGCTTTTCAATGACCACAAATCCAGAGCCGGATCCAACGACTTCGTGCGAGCCGATAAGGTCAGAATACACCACGGATCCTCCTTGATCATCTCCAGNATTAGCAACAGATTCTCCNGTCGNTGCGTTNGCTTCGTATGCCCCACCATCGTACAACAAACGACCTTGAATGTCGCTTAAGGTGATCGTGAAGCCAGTTTCAGGCACGGTTCTTCCAGAAGGAGAGTATCCACCGGTGGTATTCAAGGAAATTTTTGTGTAATTCCCATCGTTGCTTGTGCCATTGGCCAAGGTGGAAGAGCCCGCAGTGTCCGTACAACTTTGCAAACCAGTGACTTGACCTTTTCCGATGTAGAAATCCGTAGCACTCATGGAGGTGGAAGTTTGCCTTGCATCTAAAGAACGCATTTCCGTAACCGCAGTGTCTACGCTGCTGATGTAAAAATACTTGGTCCAAACCATCCCTGAGGGCCCAGTGGTAAGAATGTGAATTTGGTCAGAATTAGCATCAGCACTGCCACTACCAGGTCTGAATTGACCAGTCCCCGTACCAATTGAGGTGGAGGGTATAAGTTCACCAAGCAGAAGATCGGTGCCGTAAGGATTTTTCGTTAATGCTTGGTTACCAGATTCAGGCAAATAAAGCTTTTGGTCACTAGTATTTACCATACCATCTAGTTCAAAGGTTACGGCGTTTGCACTTCTTTTTGCCATAATAAACGCTTCGTCAGGGTATAAAACCATATTGTTTTTCAGACCTTGACCGGGATTAGTCTGGGAATACCAACCTTGCCCGAATCCAGANCCTTCGTATGATGAATCNANGAAAAAGTANGGTTGGTAGCCCCAGGAATCGACATTCCANAGGTATATCCAATCNGTGACTTCNGGAAGACCGGTNGTCCAATNCGTNGGNAAGTCAGTNAAACTCATNCCAAAAGTNGANCCAAGTGTGGGTGCNGGTATGATTTCGCATTGAGTNCCAACTGNGAAATANGAGGATACGGTTGTCGGTTCNCTNTNTGCNAGCCTAGACATTTCTAAAATAACGCTGTTTNTTTCGTTATTGGTNATNAGGAAAACACGACCCGAGTAATTGCTGTCTTCGTCAGTGATTTTCAAAAAGTGGGGACCGCCAACAATGGTGACCTCAGGAGGAGAACTCGCATCGTTTCCGTATCCAGAGCCTCCGGCATAAACATTAAATCCAGTAATTTCACCAGAACCGTTAACCGTCGCGTTNGCTTCAGCTCCATCAGCACCGTCACTGGGGCCTTCGATAATAACTTCAGGTGCTCCACCAGTAAAGGCACCACTTGGCTGAGCGGCTGAACCAAAGCCTCCGTGGTAAGTTGCAGACATCGCAGAAATGGACCCATCAAAGGTTAATCCGATTGCTGGAATCTGCATATCGGTTTTGAAAACTCCTGAAGCAAAAATAGGCCAAACCGTATCACCAGATGAGTTTGTGTCTACGGTGAAAGAAACGGAGCTATTGCCATCCCACCTATTTTCAACCGTACCAGAAAATACTGCATCACCCGATGCAGAAACGCTTGATATGTAGTACTTAGGGGAAGATTGACTTGCACTTTCTAAATAAATGGAATTTGTGCCAGAAAACTCGCTAGATTGTTCATTTGCCGAAACGAAGGTGGAGAAAAAAATATGGATTGAGATTATTAGTGGTGCAAAGAGGAAAATTTTCATGAGCTAGACGGATTTAGTGGAGTGGCTTTACTATTATTAGCACGAAATGTGAAAAAATTACATCTAAATGCAATAATTTTTGAAAAAATTTAATTTCTTGTGGACAATTATGGCTTAGGCTTTCTTGTGAGGCAGTTCGCGTGCAATGTTGCGATTCGAATATTTATCTAATCTTATTAGTTATAATCATAAGATGCATTCCGGCAAGAAAGCAAACAATATTTGGACTCCACCAACCTATAAATCCAAGACCATTGTTTTCAAGTAAAACTGAAAATAGAAGTCCAAGTAAATAAAAAGACAAACCAACCCCCAGACCCAAGGTTAAATTTAGAAACGATTCCGACTTTCCAGCAAAAATCCCCATTGGAACAAGGACCATACCAAGAAACAGCGGTGAAGTTCCAAAACTTAAATTTTTACTCAAATGGAATAACGCTTCACTGCGAGTCCGGGAATCATGATTTTTTTTAATCGTCGAAAGCAATTCGGTAAAACCCATCCTTTTAACACCCTTGGGCTTGTCCTTTTGGCTAATTTCAAAAACGATAGGTTTTCTCCAACGCTCGAAGGATAGAAATTGAGCTTCTCCATTATCTGCTTCCCCATTTAAAAAACCATACTCAAGGTCCACATTCCGAAGATCGAGAATCAGCTCGCCTCGTTCTTTATTTTTTTCAACGAACGCATGCCTCGCATGCATCACAACTAGGACTTCCTCCTTAGGACCTCCGGATAAAACGATGCGAAGGTTTCGCCAATTATTTCCCGAAGTCTCAAAGGCTGACAGACTTGCCTTTGTTACTCTTTTGCCAGTTAGGGCACCTAATTGCCCAGAGGTTTCAGAATGTTGTTCTGCCCTAAAGGTAAATTCAATTTCTCCTTTTTCATCGATCAATGAATTCGTTTGGGTCCANAGAATTTCNCTTTTTNNNANATCGAANTTCGANCGGTTNANNGGNGACCATTCNANNGATGANTANGNACTNANNANNGAAATAAGNATNCNGAAAAGNAAGACNACCCNANNTAAATNNAANANNTTCCCCCCCAANCTNCGNTAAGCNACTANTTCTCNNTNAGAGGACCANCGNCCGATTANNAAAACGACNGAAANGACAAANCCAAAAGGNANNNCNATNGATANAGCATAAGGAANNAGGANAAAAAANAATTCAAGAAAATGNGNTGAAGATATCGATAAGGCTTGNACCAAAAGTTCTTCGTTNCTGATNANATTTCCNTAAAGAAGCAGNGAGGTCAGNATTCCCGTNCNNANGANAGTAANAAGAAAAAANTCTCCNAACCANTANCGAGNNATGATTCGNANCTTCANNATNTAANNAAGNNNGNTNTTAAACGCTTCNAANTCNTGGGGTTGATCAATACCGAGAGTTGGTTCTTCGACAANACGAACGGCAATCCTAAATCCCATTTCCAATGCTCGAAGCTGCTCCAATTTCTCAAGTCNTTCAAGTNGNCCNGGCTCCGATTGGGCAAATGTTTNAAGAAAANCTTTCTTGTAACCATANATGCCGAGATGNTTTAGNGGTCGCTTCATCTCAGTAGNTGAGNNCCATTCCGTTTGAGCATCTCGATCGTAGGGAATNGCCGACCGAGAAAAATAAAGTGCACTTCCATCGTNTCCAAGCACNACNTTNACTTGATTGGGATCCNAAAATTCATTCTCAAGGTGAAAAGGTACGGCCAGTGTGGACATGGAGGTAGCTGNGTCNTCTAANGCTTCGGCNAGNGCNAATACATGAGATCGACTNACGGTGGGCTCATCCGCTTGNACATTAATGATANTATCTCGATTGAGAACCTCGTTTGCTTCAGCGACCCGGTCCGTGCCCGAGGCAAGATTCGGATTCGTCAAAATCGTNTCATAACCACCTTNTTGNAGGGGGATAGAAATTTCGTCTCCGTCCACTGCAAAAAACAGATCAAATTCAGGCACTTCACTGCGCAAACGGTCAGCCGTGTGAAGAATGAGAGGTTTGCCATGAATTTCGGCCAACAACTTTTTCGGGAAACGAACCGAGGCAAGGCGGGCAGGTACTATGATGGTAGGTTTGCTATGATCGCTCATGTTTAAAATCAATGAAATCACTCTGATATGCTTTCTTGGGTTGTCGCAAGCAAATCCCATCAATAGTATTTAACTCTTTAATCTTTTTCTAATGAACACCAACATCTTCGAAAACCAATCGAAAACAGATCGATTTTCATTACCTGACGATAAGGGACGATTCGGGCCTTATGGCGGTTCCTTCGTTCCCGAAACACTTGCCCATCCCTTGAATGAGTTAAATACGGCCTATTCGGAAGCTCAAAAGGATCAGGGTTTTCGGAAAGAACTCCAACATTTGCTCCGAACCTTTGCCGGGCGACCCACCGAACTTTATCATGCCAAAAGACTAAGCGAAAAGTTCGGAGGTGCTCAAATTTTCCTGAAAAGGGAGGACTTGCTCCATACCGGTGCCCACAAAATTAATAACGCACTGGGACAAGCCTTGCTTGCCAAACGCATGGGCAAGAAAAGAATCATTGCTGAAACGGGAGCTGGACAGCACGGAATCGCCACCGCCTCGGTCTGTGCTAGATTTGGCTTTGAGTGTGTCATTTACATGGGGGCTGAGGACATGCGACGACAAGCGCTAAATGTTTTTCGAATGAGGTTGAGCGGTGCTGAGGTTCGTGGGGTCGAAGCCGGAAGTAAAACCCTCAAGGAAGCCATAAATGAGGCCATGCGAGATTGGGTTACGAATGTGAGAAGCACGCACTATATTTTGGGATCCGCGTTGGGGGCACACCCCTACCCTAAAATTGTTCGTGATTTCCACAAAGTGATTGGAGAAGAAACAAAAAAGCAATTTATCCACGAACATGGAAAACTGCCCGATGAACTGATTGCCTGCGTAGGAGGTGGCAGCAATGCCATTGGCTTCTTTTTCGAGTTCCTCGAAGAACCTGGTGTTCGGTTGACTGGAGTGGAGGCAGGCGGGCGCTCCTTAGATGAAGGCCAACATGCTGTGCGTTTTGAAGGAGGAAAGGTTGGAGTTCTGCAGGGGTGCAAGACTTGGATTCTTCAAAACGAAGACGGCCAAATTAATCCAACGCATTCGGTTTCCGCTGGTCTTGATTATGCGGCGATCGGGCCCGAGCATGCCTTCTACAACGATCGCAAGCGAATTGAATTTGCTCATGCCGGGGACGAGGAAGCCTTGGATGCATTCAAAATGCTTTCTTCTGAAGAAGGAATACTACCCGCACTCGAGACCTCACACGCCCTTGCCTATGCGTTTAAACGAGCGAAGGATTTGCCCAAGGAAAAAATGCTTTGCATTAACCTTAGCGGTCGGGGCGACAAGGATGCAATGGAAGCGGCTCGGTTGATGGGAGTCAAGAATCTGCCCAAGATGGAAATGTAATGAACAGCATGACCGGTTATGGACGTGCTAAAACCGAATTGCCCGTCCACCTAGTTTCGATTGAGATTTCTTCGGTCAACAAGCGAAACCTTGAGGCTGTATTCTCTGGGCCAAAGGAATGGCAAGCTTTCGAGCAACATGCTATTCAACTTATGCGAAAACAATTTGATCGGGGCCGAATAAGAATTTCATTGAATGTCGAACAAGTGTCGCAATCGCAGAATGATAATCCATTTGACGAGGAATCTCTCACCTTGGACTTACAGGCTATTCAATCTTTCATGGAAAAAAGAGGTCAAGATTTCGTTCTCTCTCCAGAACTGATTGTCCAAGTTGCAAACTTAAGGAAAAGAGAAGCTGGAATCCCTGGTTACGAAGAAGCATTCCCATTTCTTGAAAAGGCGCTTTTGCAAGCCATAAAAGAGCTGAAGTTTATGCGTGCGAAGGAGGGCATGGAATTATCAGAAGATCTGAAGAATCGAACTGAAATTCTTTCGAATTTATCCGAGCAATTGAAATCCTCNAGCCTAGACATGGCAAAAGATTTCAAAGATAAACTTTTGGAGAGACTTCGTAAATCTGACTTAACTTTAGATCATGATGATGACCGAGTTTTAAAAGAAATCGCTCTTTATGCTGAAAAGTGCGATGTCTCCGAGGAAATAACACGGCTTGATAGCCATCTCAAACAAATCTCCGAAACTATTTGCTTAAATTCCAGCGTGGGGAGAAAAATCGAGTTTCTCCTGCAAGAGATTGGTCGGGAGCTGAATACTCTCTGCTCGAAATCAACCAAAACTTCATGTACAAACCTGGCCTTGGAGGCTCGGGCAGAAGTTGAAAAAATGAAAGAACAGNCGATGAACATCGAATGATTCANCCTNCAGCGATCAATTGATTAATCGTCNTCNNGCAAGCTTTCCTTTTGCTTTTCCCTTTTAGATTCGAATAGTCCCCAAATGAAATAGGAAATNGCTCCTACGAATATCCCGGAATCCGCAATATTGAAGATAGGATAATCATATTCTATTATAGGTATAAANACATCAATAAAGTCTACTACCTCTGCGGGTTCNCGAAANAATCGATCAGATAAGTTTCCGCATATGCCACCACAGATTANNCCGAAAATAATTTGTTGAGGCATGNGATGTAATTCCAAATGCNTTCTGAACGAAAACATTGCCACCAAAGCAACGAAAGCAAGCAGTGTCAGGTATTGGGGGTATTCGGAGAACATACTCCANGCAGCTCCAGGATTCGTTATGTAGGTGAATTCGAGCAATGCATCATGACCATCGATCAGATCAATGACTTGTATTGGGTTTCGGCGTAATTCAAAAGCATTTTCCACAACCCANGCTTTTGTGATTAGGTCGAGCCCNNAAAGGCAAATAAGGAAAANCCAAAATNTNGCGTANTTACCCAAAAGAAAGCAAGGAAAGAGGGGTTATTCCTCAANTCCCATCGTGGAATCGGCAATAGTGGCAAANGCTCCAGATCCGGAATCCTGCTCCCTNGTGCTTCGCTGCTCATATTGAGTTTGCCCTTCGAGCGAAAAACGAGTGAATGGNACAACTTTAAGTCTAGTTTTCTTGATGGGTTTTTTAGTTTCCTGACAGATGCCNTAGGTACCNTCAAAAATCCTGTCAATGGCATCNTCCACCTCCTCCAANGCTTCTTGCTCNCTTGCAACCATAGACAAAGCCACATCACGATCAAAAGTTTCTGTACCCGCATCGGATGAATTCAAGGACAGTTCGCCGGAAGATTCTCGAGCCGAAGCCCCAATCGTTTCACTTGAACGNTCTCCCANTGCNCCTTTTAGAGATGCTCGCAAAGACATCAAGTCATTGTAAAAAGACNTCCACTCACTTGGCACCTTGGATTCATCCCTAAATGGACGCGTCGGTCCAAGAGAAACACCGAATCCAAGAATATCGTCAACCGAAGCGGTTTGAAGCTTTTTAACTTTGGCCGATTTCTTTTGTGGTACCGTCTTAGATTTTTCAGAAGTCCCTGTAGGAGCTACTTTCTTTTTGGCGATGTTTGGCTGCTTATCCTTCTTATCTGTTTTTGTCTTAAGGATTTTGCGCACATCCTTGAGCGAAAATCCAACACTCTCTGCTTTTTCCTCGTCTTTGAGGGTTNTGTTTTTAGAGGCTATCTCGCGTACTCTCTTCTCCCCTTCGGCTGATTCGACNCGGGACTTTGACGCGGTTTTGGAATTCTTGGGGGCAGTCTTCTTTCCCTTCTTAGCTTTGGAAGTTTTAGCCGATGATTCAGCACTTGTTCTTGNAACGGTTTTTTTGGCCGAAGCCTTTGCCGTCTTCGGCTTTGCCAAAGGTTTTGCTTTTTGGGCTTCCTTCTTCGAAGAGGATTTAGATACGGTTGTTTTCTTAGTCATAATGCTTCGGGTTGGAAAAATACAACTTCATCAAAGCTTTGCAAGAACTTCAGCACAGCGAGGCGAAACTTCTCCCCAAGGTTNGACCTCAATCAATGCAGGAACCCATCTCCAACTCCTTGGGCATCGAACTCCTGTGGCATGGCTAGCGGATATGGAAATCGGGCTACCTGATTCTAATTTTTTTATCTGTACGGAAGACACTATGAATAGCTCGGGTAAAGCCTCCGAANGACGAGAAGTCACCTCAAACAATGGATCATCCATGGCAATTCCGATCTCTATCTCAGCATCGAGGGATTGACCTATTTTTTTATCTGCACGAAGGCTTTCCAGGGCTTCATTGATCTTTGTTTCCTTAAGTTCCAATAGTAACTCGGCATCTTTCACAAACTCGTCTCCCAACCCTTCAGTGTGCAAAGTCGGCCAGTCTTCTAAGCACAATAAATCAGCACAGGAAGATTTTCCAGATTTATGATAGGACCAAGCTTCGTCTGCAGTAAAAGGCATAATGGGACCAATCAAACGAATGAGAGCCTCAAAAATCATATGCACTCCAGTTTGAGTGGATCTTCTTTTNTGNTCGTTGGGGTGAAGAGTATAGAGCCTGTCTTTTATTATATCATGATAGGTCGATGAAAGTACACCGGAGCAGTATCGATTAATCAATTGAACGACTTTATGAAATTCATAGGATTCGAACGCTTTGGTCACTTCATCAATCAATTGACTCGATTTAGCTAGGGCCCATCGATCAATGATGTCCATTTCGGAAATTTCAACATGGTTATCCTCCCATGAAAAGTCATCAAGCGTACCGAGTTGAAATCGAATCGTATTACGTAAGGTTCGATAAGACCTAACAACCTGACCAAGAATTTCATCGGACAAGGGAATGTCTCTTCTAAAATCTTCGGAACAAACCCATAAACGCAAGACATCAGCTCCGTATTTCTTTACGAATGAATCAGCAGTTTGAGGTTTCCCATCACTCTTGGAAATCTTACGGCCTTCTCCATCCACAACAAAGCCATGGGTTAAGATCCTTCGGTAAGGAGCATGCCCGAAAGCAACCATTGCTGTCCAAAGAGAACTCTGAAACCAACCGCGATGTTGATCACTTCCTTCCAAATACAAATCTGCGGGCCAATTAAGCTCCTCCTCGCTTCTCAAGACCGCCCGATGGCTGCAACCCGAATCAATCCACACATCCAGGGTATCGGTCCCCTTTTTGAGGATTTTGCCTTTCCACTCACTCGGCAATTCAAAACCACTCAGCAGCTCGTCCTCTGCCATCGAAAACCAACAATCTGACCCGTGCTTTTCAATCTTTTGTGCGATAAAGACTATAAGATCAGAGTCCAAAAAAGGTTCACCATTCTCATCATAAAAAACTGGGATGGGTACTCCCCAGGCACGCTGCCTAGAGATACACCAATCGGGTCTCGATTCCAAGAAGCCTTTGATTCGGTTTTGGCCCCAATCAGGGGTAAATGAAACTTTGGAGACTTCCTCCATGCTTCGTTCTCTCAAACCATTCCTATCCAAAGCAACGAACCACTGATCCATAGCCCTGAAAACAACTGGGGTCTTACTTCGCCAACAGTGAGGGTACTGATGATTATGCTCATGGGTAGCAAGTAAACTTCCATTTTCCCCAAGGATTGCGAGCACTTCACGATTGGCGGGACAACCACTTGCTTTCTCTAGGACTGAGACACCAACCAAGCTCTCGGGCATTTGCCCGTCGTCTAAATAACAACCGTTGTCATCCAAGGGACAATAAATCTCCAAGCCATTTGCAACACCGGTAAGATAGTCGTCCAACCCATGTCCTGGAGCAGTATGCACACATCCCGTCCCCGCATCCGTGGTTACATAATCGGCCGGCAAAATAGGACTTTCCCTATCGATGAAAGGATGCTGAGTCTTCGATCCGACTAACTCCTCACCCAGAATTTCCTTACCACGGACAACATCTTCCATTTGGCAGGCTTCAATAACACTCTCCGCCAAGCTTGAAGCGACCCAATAACTCAATTCACCAATCTTAAGTTCTTGGTATTTCTCCCTCGGGTGGACCGCTATAGCCAAATTAGCAGGCAAAGTCCAAGGTGTTGTCGTCCATATGATCACATAGGATTCACGCTCGACTCCCTTCATCCTAAAACGAACGAAAATCGAAGGACTTACATGATCTTGGTATTCGATCTCCGCCTCGGCCAAAGCTGTTTTACAAGGGATGGACCAATAAACTGGTTTCTTACTTCGATAGACTAAATCTTTTTCAACGAATTGAGAAAATGTTCTGAGAATTTCGGCTTCGTAGTTGGGGTTCTTGGTGCGGTATTCTTTTTCCCAATCTGCCAAAACGCCCAATCTTTGAAACTGCCTGCGCTGTGTGGTGATGAAAGATTCTGAAAACTCTGCACAAGCCTGACGAATGGAAAGGGCGTCAAAATCAACTTTTTCCTTTCGCAGGTTTTTCGTAACTTTGTGCTCTATAGGAAGACCGTGGCAATCCCAACCCGGGAAATAGGGCGTTCTGTGCCCGCGAGAATTCTTATACCTAAGAATCGTATCCTTAAGGATTTTATTCAATGCCGTACCGACATGCACATCTCCATTGGTGAACGGAGGACCGTCATGAAGCACAAATGCCTCTTTTCCAGAATTCTTAGATTGCATGCGAGTATAGGCACCNACAGCGTCCCAATGCTTTAATCTTTCAGGTTCTCTCTCCACCGCATTGGCNCGCATGGGGAAATCAGTTTGAGGAAGATTCAAGGTGTCCTTGAGCTTTTCTGCTTGGTTCATCGAATACTTTAAGAATANAGGGGAAAGCGTAGGAAAGATGTGCGAATAAGTCCGCACGTCAAGGGTCTAAATTCGCTGCAGAGAATCTACTTGCTTTCTCCAAAGCTCAAAGCAGTCTAGCGGATTTGCTTAATTATGTATCAAGTTCTCGAATCCATTTTACCACATCTGGGCTCTNNCAATTNCTTTGGGCCCTGGTTTTTATTCGGAATAAGCGTAGTTATTGGGTTCTATCTACTCACNAAAGGAGGTGATTGGTTAAGCGACCATTGCTCTAACTTGGCATCCTCCCTTGGCGTGCCAAGCGTTATCATTGGGCTGACNATTGTTTCCATAGCAACNTCAGCTCCCGAACTCTTCACATCTATTGCTGCATTAAGGAATCATTCGACTGGTATGATCCTGGGAAATGTAATCGGCTCCAATATTGCAAACATCGGCTTAATTCTAGGAATTTCTCTAGTGATCAAGCCGATTGAGACAAAAGGTGTGATTCCCACCTCTCAGATCTTTCTTCTCTTTGGGCTGACCATTTTCTTTTCNATTGNACTCATTATTCAGGGCGATCAGGGAATAGGATGGGNAATAGGTTCGATTTTGCTCATCTACATANTCGCTTATCTCTTTTTTATTACCTTGGGAGCAATCCGATCTTCAACGGTTAATCATCAGACAAATGAGGATGGCCCTTCGAATCCAGTTATTCTCTCCCTGGCAATGATTGTTTTTGCAACTATTGCTCTTTGGGTCGGTTCGGATGCATTGGTTTTTGGTGCGAAAAACTTTGCCCTTTCNGCGGGAATACCCGAGGAACTTATCGGTTTCACACTGATTGCCTTAGGGACAAGCCTTCCTGAATTGGCCGCCTCCCTTGCCTTGCTAAAAAAAGGTGAAAGTGGAATGTTATTAGGCAATGTGCTAGGATCAAATATGTTCAATATAGGACTAGTGGGAGGGGTTGCCGGAGTTTTGGGCCCCGTCCTATCAAACACTCCTTATCCGTGGATAGACTATCTTTTTATGATTTTGCTTACCGCTCTGTTTTGCTTTTGGCTAAGAGGGCGAAAAATTGAAAAGAAAGAAGGCTATCTCCTTCTCGCACTTTATNTTATAGCAACTTCAACAACATGGACACTTAATGGGTAGACATCTACTCTACACCAGTTTCAAATACCAGCTATGCGTCCGGTCTCTTTAGGAATTTTCTCCTACCTGGAAGCGGATAAAGCTTTCGACTCCCAATGCAGCTCCAACATCTTTTCCAAGAGATGACAACAAATCCTTGATTGCGTGGTCCGGATCCTTGACAAAAGGTTGCTCCAATAAACATGAAGTTGAGAAATATTTTTCCAATTTCCCTTGAACAATTTTTTCAATTGCTTGAGGAGGTTTACCTTCGGCTTGAGCTAATGCGATTTCCTTTTCCTTCTCCACTAATTCGGATGGCACATTATCCCTCGAGACACAAACGGGAGAAGTGGCAGCGATGTGCATACACAAGTCTTTAGCAAGCGATTGGACCTTGGTCTTGGAACCCTCCGCCAAAGGTAAGTCTGAAGAAATTGCAATCAAAACGGCGACTTTTGAACCAGTATGGACATAAGATTCGACCAATCCATTTCCACTTGGAGCGAGGCTCTCTGATCTGGAAATCCTAATGTTTTCACCAATTTTGGCGACCTGCTCAGTTCGTTTTGACTCCAAATCGATCTCGGGATTACCCAAGAGATTTTGTGCGACTTCTTGTGAAAACGAAATAAAGTCTTTATTTTTTGCAACAAAATCGGTTTCACAATTTACTTCAACAAGAATGCCCTTAGAACGATCATCATTGAGGTACTGGGCAATGATTCCCTCCCCAGCATCTCTTCCTGCTTTCTTAGCCGCAGAAGCGACTCCTTTCTTGCGAAGGATGGATATTGCCTCCTCCATGTCGCCATTGCTGTCCGCAAGGGCTCGTTTACAGTCAATCAATCCTGCTCCGGTTTTTTCACGCAAGTTAACAACATCTTCTTTTGATATGGGTGACATGACAAATGATTACTTATTATTTATATTGGTTACGCCTTTTCTGCTTCATCCTGTACTTCTTCAGTCGATGCCTCAACCGAGTATTCGGAACTTCCTTCCTCAACAGGCTTTTCAGTTTGGGCAGAGGCAGAATCAGATTCGTCCGAACTTTTCGTTACCGTAGTCTCTACCAAGTCTTCGGAGCTTTGTACAGCTGTTTCAGAGACAGACTCTTCAACCTGAACTGCGGCAGATTCAGTACCTTCCGCACTATCCGCTTCCACAGTCTCTTCGGAGTCTCCGGATGATTTACTACGATCATCGAAATCCATTTCATCATAGCCCTCAGGAAGGGTTACTTCGGGTTCGTCTTCTTGATCCAAAAAGTCGGGTTCCTGGGCAATCGGGGTTATGTCTTTGCGACGAGTTGGGGCTTCAACTCTGCGAACGGCACCACTTTGGATAGCGTCTAAAATAACATCCACGATAATGCGAATCGACTTAGTCGAATCATCGTTACCTGGAATTGGATGACTGAGCAAAGAAGGATCAGAATTACTATCAACCAAAGCAAAGACAGGAATCTTAAGACGATTCGCCTCTGCAACTGCAATGGACTCATTATGGGAATCAATAACAAAAAGAGCACCGGGCAGACCCTGAAGATTAAGTAATCCCTCAAAATTTCTCTGCATACGGGACATTTGGCGCTTAATGGCGGCTCCTTCCTTTCCAGGAAGTTTGTCCAAGCTACCATCGTCTTCCATGCGAAGGAATTTCTTATACTTGGCTAAACTTGTCGAAACGGTTTCAAAATTGGTGAGGGTTCCACCCATCCAACGATTTACACTGAATGGCATGTTAGTCGCAGAAGCCAACTCGCGAATAGGTTCCTGTGCTTGTCTTTTAGTACCAACTAATAGCACTTGCTTGCCTTGAGAGACTACTTCTTCAACTGCTTTGGAAGCTTTTTCCAAAAGATCGTAGGTTTTTTCCAAATCAATGATGGAAATTCCATGGCGGTTGTCATAGACAAACGGTTTTGATTTTGGATTCCAACGACGAACTTGATGCCCAAAATGTACTCCGGCATCAAGGAGATCCTTTACGGTAATATTCATAATGACTGTGATTCAAAGCCCGCACTTGGAAAGTAAGGGAGAAATAATTTTCTTTTATTGGTTAAGGTTGTTGGGAGCAGGGGCAGGATTTGAACCTGCGACCTTCAGGTTATGAGCCTGACGAGCTACCAGACTGCTCCACCCTGCTACAAGAGAAACGGTTACTATTCATAATTTGTCATCGTTGGCAAATGAAAAACACCCCATCCTTAGGTTTGAAACTTGAGGTATTGCCAAGAACCCTACTTTAACTCTAATGGTTGCTGATGGTTAAAACGATTGATATTACAAACTTTTGCAATGACCGAGTGAAGGTGCATGAAGTCCAAGACTTCCCTGGGGCGCTCAATGGCTTGCAGGTTCAAAACGGTGGGGAAGTCAAAAAAATCGGGGCTGCAGTGGATGCAGGACTCGAACCTTTTAAGTCAGCCACAAAAAATGGCGTGGATTTCCTTATCGTTCACCACGGTTTGTTCTGGACTCCTCCCACCCCACTAACCGGCCCCAATTACAGTAAGGTCCACCATTGCCTAACCAATAACCTGGCGGTCTATGGGGCTCACCTCCCCCTCGACTGCCACCCTGAAATTGGAAATAATGCAATAATTGCAGCAAAACTTAGTCTAGAATTCCACTCCACATTTCTTCCTTTCGAGGGCAATGACATAGGACTGATAGCGGACTGTCCTCTTAAGCGTGAAGATCTTCATTCGCAATTAAAGATAATATTCCCCCGAGGCATAAAGGCTATGGAATTCGGATCAGCAAACCCCTCAAAAGTCGCGATTCTCAGCGGCTCCGGACAGAGTGCCGTGAACAAAATTCTTGATGCCGGAAGCGATACTTTAGTAACAGGTGAGCTCAAGCAACAACACTTTAATCTCGCCCAAGAACTTGGTCTCAACCTCTATGCCTGCGGTCATTATGCGACCGAAACATTTGGAGTGAATGCATTGGCTAAGGAAGTGGCGGGCAAATTTAATTTGCCCTACGAATTCATAGAAACTGAATGCCTCCTTTAAATCAAGCATTGCGACCCGGCCCCTAAAGTCTAGAATAGGCTTATGAAAAAGATTGGTTTATTGAATGGCCCTAACCTTGATCGTCTAGGCAAAAGAGAACCCGAAGTCTATGGTTCGGTTACGCTCGATCAGATCGAAGTTAAGGTCATAGAAAAGGCAGCAGCCTGCGATTGCGCAATCGAAGCCTTTCAGTCCAATCATGAGGGTGCTCTCATCGACAAGATCCACCAATGGTCCGATAGTGGTTTTCATGGACTCATCCTTAACCCGGGAGGGCTCACTCACACGAGTGTCGCATTAAGAGACGCAGTGGTAGCATCTGGTCTCAAAACTGTGGAAGTGCATCTCTCCAACATCTACGCACGTGAAGACTTTCGACACAAGTCCATGATTTCAAGCATAGCTGTTGCGGTAGTAGCAGGAATGAGCCACCATGGATACCTATCCGCACTTCGCTTCCTTAGCGAGGAAACGTAAGTTTGTTCAATCGTTGGATTTATAAGACTTGAAGCGAAGCAAGGACACCCCCGGCACCACTGCGAAACAAGCCTTGAAACATTATTTAGCGAATGATGCTCTATTTGAAGAACCCATGCAGTTCTCTCCCCCTAGTCGTTGCATTGCAGACCGAGGTTAAGGCTTGGAAAGGTTAGTCCAAGTTTCCGCACATTTCCTCGGGCTTTACCCACTGGTCAAATTCCTCGCCGGTTAAGAATCTTAAGTTAATCGCCTCTTCCTTTAGAGTGGTACCGTTTTCATGAGCAGTCTTGGCAATCTTGGCGGCTTTCTCGTAACCAATTTTTGTGTTCAGAGCTGTCACGAGCATGAGTGAGTTTTCCAAGTTTTTCTTTAAATTCTGGTAGTGTGGCTGAATGCCGGATGCGCAATTCTGCTCAAAGGAAACACAAGCATCGCCCAATAGACGAGCGGATTGTAAGAAGTTCGCCGCCATAACTGGCTTAAAAACATTAAGCTCGTAATGACCTTGAAGACCACCGACTGCAATGGCCACATCATTGCCGATAACTTGGGCACAAACCATCGTCAATGCTTCGCATTGTGTCGGATTTACCTTCCCAGGCATAATCGACGAACCTGGTTCGTTTGCCGGAATTGTTATCTCTCCGATTCCACTGCGAGGACCTGATGCAAGCAGACGTATGTCATTGGCAATCTTATTGAGGGAAACCGCTAATTGCTTGAGTGCACCATGAGATTCTATAATCGCATCATGGGCTGCCAAAGCCTCAAACTTATTTTCTGCACTCACGAAGGGAAGGTTTGTGAAATCGGCAATTTTAACTGCTACCTGATCAGCATACCCTTGGGGGGCGTTGATTCCAGTACCTACTGCAGTTCCACCCAACGCAAGTTCCGAAAGGTGTGTTAAAGTTGCCTTAAGTGCCTTAAGCCCATGATCGAGTTGTGAAACATATCCAGAGAACTCCTGTCCAAGGGTCAAGGGGGTGGCATCCATGAGATGAGTTCGACCAATCTTCACCACCTGCATGAATTCATGAGACTTAGCCTTCAGTTTATCCTTTAATTGCTCTATCCCAGGAATAGTTGTCTCAACAAGCATTTTGTATGCGGCAATGTGCATCCCCGTTGGGAAAGTGTCGTTTGAGCTTTGCGACTTGTTAACATCGTCATTCGGATGTAAAGCCTTTTCAGAATCCTCTAATTTCCCACCACCAAGAACATGACCACGGTTAGCAATGACCTCATTAGCGTTCATGTTCGACTGAGTTCCACTCCCTGTCTGCCAGATAACGAGCGGAAATTGGTCGTCATGCTGCCCTTCCAAAATTTCATCACAAGCTTGGGATATTAGGTTTTTCTTCTCCTCAGATAATACCTTTAAATCATAGTTTGCATGAGCAGCAGCTTTTTTAAGATAAGCAAATCCGTAAATGACCTCAAGTGGCATAGTAGCAACGGGGCCAATCTTAAAATTATCCCTGCTTCGCTGCGTCTGAGCTCCCCAGTAAGCATAAACCGGTACTTTGACTTCACCCATCGTATCTCGTTCGACTCTAGAATTTTCACTCATGTGTAATTAGTATTCTTCATTAGACTCAAAAAATCAATATCGGTATTTGACAAATAATATTTAGCAACATGCACAGGATAATTAATCGTTAGCATACAAAAGAAACTTTTCGGCAAACAGTTTGAACAAACTTGGTATCATAGAGGCGAATTTTAAGAAGTCCGTAAATCTTACCACTCAAGTAGAGCCAAAATTCCTATCCAACGAAACGAGCTATCAAGTCTAGGGGACAGCAGGGTTCAGAAAGGGTTGGTTTCGTTTATATCTTTATTGATGGGAGTAATGTTACCGATATCACCGTCTATGACCGGATCTTCGACTTCAGCAAGTTCGTTACGCAAAGATGGTCTTTTCGCAACTTTGATAGGAATCTTGATTTCTTTATCGTCCCGTAAGACCAAAAACTCTACGAATGTATTAGGACGGGAAAAGAACGCAGCGTTCGCAAGGTCTCCTTGATTTGAAACTGCCCGATTACCAATTCTTTTAATGACATCACCTGACTTAATCAGAGAGTCGGCAGCTGAGGATCCTTCGATTAGATTTTGAACAACTATATCAAAGCCACTGGAATCGTTCAATTTGCGCATGGTAGTTATACCAAACCACCCATAATCGACTTCACCAGAAAAGGTAAGAGCTTCCCTTATCCGAATACATGCATCAGCAGGTAAAACAAAAGATGACCTTAAATCAGGCAAACCAATATGACTGATTCCCACAAATTTACCCTGAAGGTCAAAAATTGGCGCTCCAATTTCACCTGGTCCCAAAGCCAAACTCGTTCTGAGCATTTTAGTAGGGAAAAGCCTTTTTCCCAAAGAAAATTCCTCGCTTTGTAAAATGCCATAAGTGGGTCCCACCTCGAACTCAAGAGCACAAGTTAGCCCAACTAGAATTGAACCTGCTTTCGGATCATCCGGGAAATCGGACAAGGTAACGAAAGAAAAATCACTTGGCCTCTCCTCGAGTTTTAGCAAAGACAAGTTACAAAGAGCATCTTGCCCCAACTTTTCAGCCAAATAAAAGGAACCCATATGTTCAACCCAAATACGATCAGGATCTTTTAATAAGCCCGTTGTGAGCACTTGACCATCTTTACTTACAAAGAAACCGGTACCCATTTTAAGGATTCTTCGGCTTTTACCTTCAGAAACTATTTCTCGTGTTGCCTTAACTCTTACTATTGAGGTTTTAGACGCTTCAAAAATTTCTTGTATCCTAGACTGAAGGTTAAAGTAATCTTGTGAATTTCCTCCGAGAATAGACTGACAGGAAAAAAAAATGCAGGAAAGAACTGCACAAAGAGAAAATTTGGTATTCAAATCAAAACGTAAACCGAGCAAACAGGTCATCTGGGCGATACTCGTTGTTGTTCAAAAATTGAGTTTCAAAAGAATCAGGTTGTTCCAGTTTCAAGGTTTTTACGACAAATGAAGAAGTTTCAAGGTCTATTTCCAAAAGATCGGTGTTNGTGACNAAAAGATCATATTCCGATTCTTCAAGGCTTTGTAAAATAGAGCGGTTCTGTTTNACATTATCTGTAGAANTTAAAGATATCTCANTAGAAATTTTCTCGATATCANTCAGGAGTATTGACTCGTNTCCNANNTGATTNCNTTGAAAGACAAATAGAACAANAAGGAAAACCGGTAGCGTAAAGAGAGTAGACTTTAGAATACGATGTGAAATACTTGGACGAGAAGCGGAGGCGAAAACCTCACCTTTAACNTCATTCTGTAATTTTTTCCAAAAATCATCTTTAGGCAAATCTAGTTTNTTTGATTCGAANAGGTTGTTTAATGATGGTTTGTTTTTATCAATACTCATAGCAGTATTATGTTACATAATCGCTTAATAAAGATTGAAGTTGTAGCTTAGCATAATGCAAACGAGANCTGACAGTGCCTTCGGTACATTTCATAATTGATGCAATTTCCTTATGACTTAACCCATCTATTTCAAAAAGTACCACAATAGTTCTNTGTTTGTCTGACAACTTAGAAAGTGCTTCGTTCAATTTTTCATGCAATTCATTTAATAAGGTAGTCTTGATCGANGATTTTTCTGAAGATGAAAACTCTGCCAAAACCTCTTTGGATTTCTTGTGATCGGACAACTGATCGAAACTGAAAAATTTACGGGCTTTTTTTCTTTTTAAGTGAGTAAGAGTAAGGTTTACACCAATACGGTACAACCAGGTGAAAAAAGAAGACTTTCTNTTAAATTTGGAAAGAGAACGGAAGGCCTTGACAAAAGACTCCTGAGTTAAATCAGCCGCGTCTTCATGATTGAATGTCATGTTATAAATTACACCATAAAGTCTTTCACGGTATAGCAACATAATTTGATCGAAAGCATCGANATCACCCTCAATGGCACGCGAGACNAGATTTTGAACTTCATCAATGACTCGATCGGCTATATCCTTACTNTTGGATANTTTTGAAGANTGATCGACCAGNGAATCCATCTGANNANAATGAGNAATTTAGACTCAAACTGCAAGGAAATTGCTTGTGCTTAAGTCATGCAATTTATTTAGCTTCATTCTGAAGGAACTTAAAAAACTATAAAGATTTGAACTTAGNCCTCCATCTTTGATGTCATCGAGCAAAGTAGTCGCAGAAGAAATNTGAGTAGTTAACTCCTCAATGCATTGTTCAAGAATCTCATACTTGCAAAATAATTTAAAAATAAATTCACGGTTTGCACGGTTATCTCTTTTTTGTTCGAGAATTATCAAAAGATTTTCCCTCTCGGAATCATTGACTTCGTCAAGCAACTGTAACAATGGGAGCGTGATCTTACCCGAGTCAAAATCTGTACCTAAACTTTTGTTAAACTTTTCAGGATTACCGAAGGAATCGACAAGATCATCAAAAATTTGATAAATTATGCCTAAAGAAGCACCAAAGTCCCCAGCTTGTTTAATAGTTTTATCGGAAAAGCCGGCGATTTGTGANCCCACTTCGCATGATGCACGAAATAATTCTCCAGTTTTGTCTTCGATAATCTTAAAGTANTCATCTAGCGTCANAGAGAAATTTCCACGACAAAAGGTTTGCCGAATTTCACCAGAACAGGTTTTCCTTGTCGCTTTTGAAACAATCCTACAGATAAAGGGCGAAGGGAATTCCGTGGCTAACTCTAAGGCATAACTGAAAAGAGCATCACCCAGAAGAATTGAGGAATGATTTCCAATTTCTGTGTGAATTGTGCTTTTGCCCCTGCGTACAGATGCTCCATCTAAGATATCATCATGGACTAGAGTTGCCACATGGACAAATTCAATGACAGCAGATGCCTTTATCAAATCAACCGTAGAAACCGCAGTCCCCAGGCAACAATGAAAGCAAAGACGGGGACGTATCCTTTTCCCACCTGCTGAGAAAACCCTCTTTGCTAAGGATTGAACAGGTTCATCCANGTCATCAAGAAATGACGATACTCCACTTTCAAAGAGGTTTAGAAAATTAGAAACTTCTTGATCTAAAGNTTCTAAGACTAAAGAATCAGTAGGGNTTTGGTTTAATTTCATTANGAATCANACTAAAGCTTAAACCAATCCGTACAAACCAAGAATGCGGAAAGATTTTTTGTTACAGANGGAAGCTACTGTANCTTACTTACCAATCTCTTTTTTTGTGACGATTGGATTTAATACGTTTGCGACGCTTGTGCTTATTCATTTTTAGGCGACGCTTTTTTTTCAAATTGCCCATTTTATTGGATTAATTGTATGATTTTTGATTNTAGATAAAATAAAAGACCCGTACCTTCNTTTCAGAAGGTACGGGTCGCAAGACTGGCAACAACTTACTCTCGCACAGCAGCGAGGCTGCACTACCATCAGCGATTGAGGGCTTAACGAGCGTGTTCGGGATGGAAACGTGTGTTTCCCCTCATCTATGATCACCAGAGGTGTGTCCTTGGGACTGTCAGAATATGACGCCAGATGGATAAGTTGCTACCGCGACAGTCCGCGATAACGGAAAAATTAGTTTAACGCATGGGAACGCAAGCGTCGTCCGAAAAAACGACGATTTGTAAAAAACGAATGGTTCGGATCATTAGTATCGGTTAGCTNAACGTGTTACCACGCTTACACATCCGACCTATCGACCTGGTAGTCTTCCAGGTTCCTTCATGGTCCGAAGACCAAAGGAGATCTTATCTTGGGAATAGCTTGGCGCTTAGATGCTTTCAGCGCTTATCTAGTCCGTGCTTAGCTACCCGGCGGTGCCGTTGACACGACAAC
>NHCT01000051.1 GCA_002167605.1 Verrucomicrobia bacterium TMED40
GTTTCAAACCTACTTCCGACCATAATGGTTGAACGTTAATTAAAGATTATAACTAAAAATTTTCTAAATCAAGAATTATCTGAGTTGTGCTTCCAGATGTCGAGGATTCAAATCCCCTCAGCTACCACATTTCATCATTAACTAATTATTGAGTTTTATAAAAACTAATTCTATTATCTATTAATATGAGATTTTTAATTTTTTCTGATCTTGATGGAACCTTTTTAAATAGTGAAACATATTCTTTTGGTTCTTTAAAAAATTACATTAAAAAATTTAATTTTCAATACGAACTCATCTTTGTTTCAAGTAAAACATATGATGAAATCATTGACATTCAGAATAAATTAAACATAAATTTTCCATTTATCGTTGAAAATGGAGCATGCATTTTTTTCCCTGTAGATTACTTTAAAAATAAAAAGATATCTAGCAAATTTGATAATTATAGGAATCATTTAGAGTTAAGATTAACTGCATTTGATGCTGTTAAATTTTACAAGCAAATTAGTTTTTTAAAGGAAAAGTATAACTTTAGCTTTTATATGGACCTGCCAAATAAAAAAATAACAGAATTAACAAATTTGAAAAATGATTCAGTAAAACTAAGTAAGCTTAGAAAATTTTCTAATCCAATTCTTTGGGAAGATTCATTTCAAAAAAAGTCAAATTTTATAGAAGAGGTAAAGACTCTCTATAATTATAATTCTATTTCAGAAGGTGGGAGATTTCTTCATATATCAGATAGATTTGATAAAGGTTTAGCAATAAATAAGTTGTTAGATTTTAAAAAAGAATTTGATTTACCCTTTATAACTATTTCACTAGGTGATAGTGANAATGATTTNCCAATGTTTAAATTAACNNATTTTGCNTGTATTATAAAATCAAAATCAAAATTANAATTAGATAATGTAAATAAAAATNTCTATATTAGTAATATGAAGGCTCCTGATGGCTGGAAAGAATCATTAGACTTTATATTTAANAAGGAGATTAAAAATTTCTGATTTTTATCAAAATGGACTTGTNGCTACCCTNCATAATTTTTCAGAAAGNAAAATTGAAGAACTNGAGAAGGATATTTTGGAATTTTCAAAATTCAGGCCTATAACTNTAATTTTACCNTCACTNTANTCTGAAATCAAAGGNAAAGCTCTTCCAAATATAGTTAATGAAATTAGTAAAATTAANTATTTNCAAAATATAGTAATAGGCCTAGATAAAGCTGATGAAAGNGAATTTATAAATGCCAAAAAGTTCTTTTCGAAGCTTCCTCAAAAGCATAAAATATTATGGCATGACGGCCCCAATNTTAAAAAATTAGATAAGAAATTAGCAGATAATAATTTAGCTCCGCAAGAAATGGGTAAGGGAAGAAATGTCTGGTATTGTATGGGATACATTTTGGCACTTGGAAACACTGAAGCTGTTGCACTTCATGACTGTGATATACTTACCTATAAAAAAGATCTCTTGTCTAGATTAGTTTACCCAGTTGCAAACCCAAAATTTAACTTTGACTTTTGCAAAGGATATTATCCAAGAATATCTAAAAACAAAGTTAAAGGAAGAGTATCAAGGCTTCTCGTTACACCCATCTTAAGAGCTTTGGAAAAAACTATAGGAAACAAGGAGTTTATTTCATTTATTGATTCATTTCGTTACCCTCTTGCTGGTGAGTTTTCTTTCAGGAGAAGAGTTTTNAAAGATATTAGAATTCCNTACGATTGGGGTTTNGAAATTGGTGTTTTATCAGAAATGTATAGAAATTTNTCNGGAAATAGATTNTGTCAAGTCGANATAGCAGACAANTATGATCACAAACACCAAAATATTTCTTTTGANGATAAAAGTACAGGNTTATCAAAAATGTCTATAGACATTATCAAGGTTTTAATAAGAAAACTTGCTTCTCAGGGTGAAGTATTCTCAATGTCAATTTTTCGGTCATTAAAGGCAACATATTTTAGAGAGGCACTAGATTTTGTNCAAATTTANAAAAAAGATGCAATGATGAATTCATATGAAATTGATGTGCATGAGGAAGAATCAGCAGTTGAATTATTTGCAAGAAATATAATGGAAGCCGGTCAAACCTTTCTTGATTCTCCAATGGAATCTCCTAATATTCCAACTTGGAACAGAGTTGATACTGCTTTTCCAAATTTTTTAGATGAGTTAAAGAATNCAATCGAGTTAGATAATAAAGGCTAATATTATTGATGGAAAACTCCAACTCCGAAATAGTCAAAAACTTTCTCAAAAATATTTATAAGAAATCCTCATCAAAAGAAATAAATAAATTAAAAAAAGATATAGAAAGTATTTTTTTTAAAAATTCAAAAAAAAAACNAGAAAATAATTTATGGAATGAAACAGATTTCTTTTTAATAAGCTATGCAGATTCTNTAATTAAGAAAAANCAAAAAAATTTAAANACATTAAATTTTTTTTTAGANNAATATTGTAAAGATTTTAANTTTGTACANATTCTTCCTTTTTTTCCATCTTCTTCTGATGATGGTTTTGCAATTATTGATTATAAGAAAGTAGACAATAATCATGGTGACTGGAATGATTTCAAAAAAATNAGTTCAAAATTTAACGTAATGGTTGATCTTGTAATAAATCATTGTTCATCATCAAATGAATTATTTAAAAATTTTTTAAACAATGATGAACCAGGNTCAGATTTCTTTATACACAGAAGAAATAGTANCGGATTATCAAAGGTAGTTAGACCAAGAACANCTAATCTATTAAAAGAAATAAAAACNAAATTTAAAAAAGGTTATGTNTGGTGTACTTTTAGTCATGATCAAGTTGANTTAAATTTTAAAAATCCAAAAGTTTTGATTTTTTTTCTTAATATAATCAAATTTTATTTAGATAGTGGTGCATTAGCTTTAAGGTTAGATGCAGTTGCTTATCTGTGGAAAGAGGAAAGAACAAAATGTATCAATCTACCTGAAACTCATAGTATAGTTCGATTAATTAGATTTTTAATTCAAAATTACTCTCCAGGCTCTATTTTAATAACCGAAACCAATATTCCTAATGAGGAGAATTTAAGTTATTTCGGAAATAATAATGAAGCTCACTGTATATATAATTTTTCTTTAGCTCCACTTTTGATTCATGCAATTATATCTGGAAATAGTTTTTATTTAAAAAAATGGTCACGAAGCATGCCTCCAGCACAGATTGGAAATACTTATCTTAACTTTTTATCAACACATGACGGTATCGGCATGCGTCCATTAGAGGGAATTGTTCCAGATAAAGAATTGAAAAAATTCTTTAAAATACTCCAAAAGTCAGGAGCATTTCTTTCTTTTAGATCTTCAAATAATAAAAAAAATGTTTATGAGGTTAATACTACATTACTTGATGCCTTTACTAATACTTTTGATGGAAAGGATAATTATAAAATTAGAAGGTTTATATTATCTCATGAAATACTATTTTGCATGGAGGGTATTCCAGCAGTTTATTTACAAAATTTAGTTGGATCCAATAATGACAAAAGTAAATTTAAAAAAACTAAATTGTATAGATCTTTAAATAGAAGAAATTGGGACTATGATAAACTTATAAAAAGACTAAAAACACCAGATTCACAAAATCACAAGATTTACAAAGAATTAATTAGGTTGATTGCTCTTAGAAAAAAACAACCAGCTTTCCATCCCAATGCAACTCAATTTACTCTTCAATTAGAAGAAAGTCTATTTGGTGTTTGGAGGCAAAGTATTGACAGGAGCCAAAGCATTTTCTGTATAAGTAATTTAACTAAATTTAGACAAAGAATTTCTCTACACGATATAAATTTAATTTCTACTAATAAATGGTATGATATAATAAAAAGTAAAAGAATTAAAAATATAAATGATAAAATTTATTTGCTTCCTTATCAAAGCATGTGGATTTCAAATAGATTGGTTTGAAATTATATTTGTGGTACCGGATGTCGGGGGGGCAAATCCCCTCAGCCACTCCACCTTTATTAAATGTTAATACTTTCTAACCACTTATTAACTTCATCATAATAGATTTTATTGAATTTAATTGAAACTTCTCTTCTATCCAGATCATTAGATTCTTTGATTAAAAAACCACTTTCGTTACCTACTTTTACAGTATTTAAAACGGTTAAATTACTGGCGATCCTTGTAGGTATTAATTCAGTCAGTTTGGCTAGAGATAAGTTTTTATTATTTATTTGATAATAATGAATGTATAGTAAAATTAGATAACCATATGGACTCGATCTAAAAAAATTTACACATTCATAATCTTTATTATTTAAAAGAAATTCATCAATTAATTTTTTTGACTTTGTATGGTGCATTTTAACAAGATTAATAAAATATATTACAAGTGTTTTTAAAAAAAAATACATATAATTTTTATATATAAAATTTTTTATAGATTTATTCTGTATTTATTTTAGCTTTTAAAAATGAAAAATTTATCTCTCTATCTTCTTTCTCTGCTAATACTTTTTAACTTTGACAAAGTAAAAAGTAATGAATTTAACTTCTTTGCTGACTTTTCTTATGGTTTTGGTTTGTCAGATAATGATGAGGCACTTGACAACTCAGGAGTTACTGGAATAACCGCTGACACTTTAATGCATGAGGCATTCGATACTATCGGTGGCTCTGTTGGAGCAAGTTATCATGATTTCTTCTTGAGGGTAGGTTATGAATCTTCAAATGGTTTAGACACGTCAGGAACATTTACAACTGCATCAGGTACCGCCACCATTCAAGAAGCTACACTTGATTTAACGAATTGGTCTTTTAATTTAGGCAAGTTTTTTAATGTGAATGAAAGTTTTAGATTGTATCCTCAAGCAGGTATCGGAATAGCAAGTATTGATGTTCCTCAAATCCTAACTACAACAAATGCTGTGGCAGTAAGAGCAAGTGAATCCAATAATGTATCTTGGTCTCTAGGTTTTGGCGGAGACTATAAGTTTTTTGAAAATTTTTCTACTTTTGTTGAGTATAACTATTCTGATTATGGTCAAGCGGCATTAAAAGAGCCTGATAATGAGAATAGGTTTGATAGTGAAGATTTAAAAAACCATGCGATTAAACTCGGGATTAGATACAACTTCTAATAAGTTAGACTTTTTTTGTGGTACCAGATGTCAGGGGTTCAAATCCTCTCAGCCACCCCATTAAAATTATTTAATCTAAAATTTTTTTAACTTAGCCTAATTAGAGATAATATTTTCTTAATTATTATAACTGTTAATTAATTCTCTTGCCATTTTTTAAGGATTAAAACATGATTAAAACTTAAATATTAAATTAATTTTTAAAAGGAGAGAGTGATAATGGAAAGAGTAGCATTTATAACAGGAGCTAACCGAGGCATAGGGTTCGAAACATCAAAAAAATTAGCTGAATCAGGAATCAAAGTAATCTTAGGTTCCAGAGACATTAATAAAGGTAAAGAAGCGGTGAAAAAGTTATCGAACTTTGGAATTGATGCTGATTTAGTTCAATATGATGCGTTTGATGAAGACGCTCCTCAAAAAGTTTATGACTATATTTCAGAGAAATATAAAAAGTTAGATATCCTAATTAATAATGCCGGAGTTCTTTTAACTGGAAACTTATTCGTTACGAATAGCTCCACTATTTCAGACAAAGATTTGAAAGATACCTTTCAAACTAATTTCTTCTCCGTAATATCACTAACCCAAAAACTACTTCCATTAATAAAAAAATCAAATGCGGGAAGAATTGTTAATGTTTCAACAATTTTAAGTTCTTTGACCCTTCATTCAGCAAAAGATTCTCCAATTACTCCTGCTAAAGAAATTGCATATAATGCCTCTAAAACTGCACTAAATGCTTTTACAATTCATCTAGCAATTGAGTTGAAAGATACAAATATAAAAGTTAACTCTGGTCATCCTGGCTGGGTAAAAACAGAGTTAGGTGGTCCCAATGCACCTATGGAAGTTGAAGAAAGTTACAAAACATCTTTGCGTTTAGCTACTCTTGATGATGAGGGGCCAAGTGGGGGACTTTTTCATGAAAACGATATAATACCATGGTAAATAATAGAATTTTTATTAAGTTTGTGGTATCTGGGTGTCGGAGGGTCAAATCCCCTCAACCGTAATATTAAATTTATCTTATACTAAGAATTTTATTTTTCTCTTACGTTATTTATAGTTTTTTTTTCAAATGTTACCATCTAATATACATGCCTAGGCGTACATATGAAAACGATGCTATTTTAATTGAAAACGCATATGATTTAGAAATACTCGTAAAAGATAAAAGAGAAATTTGGAGGTCAAAACCATCTAATGCGATCAGAAGACAAAGAAGATATAAAAAGAAGCTTATAAATGAGCTCTTTAAAAATATAAAGTAAAGATATAAATCATGAAAAATTCATTAATGTGGTTTAGATATGACCTGAGAATAAATGATAATGATGCATTCTTTGAAGCTTCTCAAAATCAAAATTGTTTACCAGTGTTTATATTAGATGAAGGATATTTAAATTTAAAAACTACAAGTGAATTTCATTTAAGTTTTTTAAATGACTCTTTAAATGATTTGAAAAGTAACCTGAAAAAAATTAATGCTAAGCTTAATTTTTATAAGGGCGACACAACTGAAATATTAAATTTTTTAACAGACAAATATAAAGTAACTAATATTTACTCAAATAAAATATTTAAGGGAAATTATTTTAATGAACTCGATAACAAAGTTAGCTCCTTACTTGCTGAAAAACAAATTAACTGGATTGAAAAGAATCAGTTTGGAATTCAACTTGATAAAAGAATTCGAGGAACGTGGTCAGTAAATTGGAAAAAATTTATAAGCAAACCCTTAAGTAGAACTATTGAATTTGGAAATTTTATAAAAGGTGACTGTGGGGATTTGAGCTTTAAATTTAACTATACTAATTGTCAAAAAGGTGGGGAAAGCAATGCGTTTAAGTGCTTAAATACTTTTCTCAATCAAAGGTATAAAAACTATTCTAAAAAAATTTCCAGCCCATTAACCGCAGAAGATTCTTGTTCAAGACTAAGTCCTCATCTAAGTTTCGGCACAATTTCAATAAAATATATAATGAATAATATTGAAAAAATATTACAACAGAAAAAACATGAAAAGATTGCTATTAACTCATTCAAGAAAAGATTAGCTTGGCACTGTCATTTTATACAAAAATTATATGATGAACCTAGAATTGAATATGAAAATTTGCATCCCCTCTATAACGGATTAAGAGAAGATAGTTTTAATTTTGACTTTTTTAAAAGGTGGAAAGAAGGCACAACAGGATTTCCATTTTTAGATGCTTGTATGAGATTCTTGAATAAAAAAGGGTGGTTAAATTTTAGAATGCGAGCAATGATTGTATCATTTGCTTCATATCAACTTTGGTTGGACTGGAAAAAAACCTCAAAATTCTTGGCTAGTAAATTTACAGATTATGAACCAGGTATCCACTATCCACAGATACAGATGCAGTCAGGTACCACAGGTATTAATACTATTCGTATGTATAGTGTAATTAAACAATCATACGATCAAGACCCAGAGGGTATTTTTATTAGAAGATGGGTGCCAGAATTAAAAAATCTTCCTAATTATCTTATTCATGAGCCATGGAAAATAAACTTTTTAGAAGAAAAAGAATATAACTTTAGGCTAGGGAATGACTATTTTGAACCAATAATTGATAACAAAATAAGAACTAAATTTGCTAAAGATATGATCTGGTCAGTAAGAAAAAATCCCAAAGCTCAAGAAATTTCAGAAAAAATCGTATTACAACATGCTAGTATGAAAAAGTAAGAATCAGTAATTATAAAATGTACGGAATGCATCTAGCATAGATCCTCATCTAATATAGGTATTTATAACTTTAATATAAATAAGAATTTTAAATTAGTAATATTATTTACTTGAATAAAATATCCTTTCATTAATTTTTATAAGTATTAAATAGGTATCATGGTAAGTATAAATGGCTTAAGTTCAGTTTTTCCGGATAATAAAGTTTTTCAGCATGAGATAAAAGATTTGGGAAGAAAATTATTTTCTTCTAGGTCAAGCTTTAAAAAAATGGAAAAAGTTTATGACAATTCTGGAGTTAATAAACGATACTTAACACAGGAACTAGATTGGTATTTAAGTGAACATAATTGGTCTGAAAGAAATGTTTTATTTAAGAAAAATACTATTTCTCTTTTGAAAAAGTCAATACTTCAAACAATTGAAAAGACAAATACTAAGCCTGAAAAAATAGGTGGTATTGTCTTTGTAAATAGTACAGGAATATCAACTCCAACAATTGATGCTGAAATTTTTAATTTGTTTGGTTTTAATAATCAAATTTTAAGACTACCTATTTTTGGATATGGTTGTGCTGGCGGTGTTTTAGGATTAAATAGAGCTGTTACAATATTTAAGAGCCTTAGAAAATCTGTTCTTGTTTGTAATGTCGAACTATGTAGCCTTACTTTTAGGCCTCAAATCTTTAGTAAAGAAAATATTGTAAGTACAGCATTATTTGGTGATGGTTGTGTATCCTATTTAGTTGAGGAAGAGGGAAACTGTGAAGTTTTAGAATCTATGGAATATACCTGGAAAGATACATTATCTTTAATGGGTTGGGGTGTTGAAAACGATGGTTTATCAGTGATTTTTGATAAAGTAATTCCGGATTTTATTTCTAAAGAATTACCAGATGTTATAAAAAAGTTCCCAGTAAAAAAACTAGATGGTTATATACTTCATTCGGGAGGAATGAGGATAATTGAGGCTTACAAAAAAATTTTTAACAAGGATAAAACTATAATGGAGTCACAAAATATATTAGCAAATTATGGAAATGTTTCTTCAGTTTCTGTTTTATTAGTATTATTAGAAATGATAAAAAAAAAATATTGTGGTAATTTTATGATGTGTGCACTTGGTCCTGGTTTTACAGCAGCCCTTTCCAAGCTAAAGTTAAATAGTCATGATTGATACTTACTTGATGATTTATGTAATTATTAGTAGGTTATTTGAACTTATTTTAAGTAATAAAAATACAAAAAGACTTCTCAATGAAGGTGCTAAAGAGCATTATAGCTCACATTATAAGTTTATTGTCATCTTTCATCTTATTTTTGTTTCATTTTTCTTATTTAAATCTTTAAATGATACAAATATTAATATACTTTTTTTTTATATTTTTTTAATAGTTCAGGTATTAAGATATAGAATTATTTATGAACTTGGTAAATACTGGACTACAAGAATATTAGTAATAAACCAACCTTTAATACAAACATGGATGTTTAGATACTTAAGACATCCAAATTACATTGTTGTTTTCCTTGAAGTGATACTAATTTGTTTATTTTTCGATGATTTATTTTCATTGGTTATTTTTTCAACCATAAACTCGATATTAATTTATTTCCGAGTTATGTGTGAAGAAAAAGCAAATAAGTTTCGACATGATTTATAAAGATCAAGTTAAATGATCAATAGTAAATATTTTCAATAAATTTATTTACAAATAATGCTAGCAACTTTTTTTGGATTCTCTTGAAATGAAAAATGACCACATTGCTCTATGACTTCAAACTTCTTTAGCCCTAGTAATTTTTGAGACTCTTCTCTATTTTTTTCATTAGCCCAGTCATTACTTCCATATATTAGTTTTGTTGGTGTTATAACTTTATGATAATTTTTTTTAACATTCGCCCAACTTTTAAAGTTGGATAAAACATTTCTGAAATGATAAACGTAATATTTTTTTTTAACTGAAGAACATAATAGGTTTAAATAGTCATTGGGTAAATCATAATCCACAAATCCACCTTTCATAACATTTTTAAGTATTATTTTATTTTCCAAACTAGCAAAGAAATTACCTGCAAAAGGAAGACCAATATTGAACATGATAAATTTTGAAAAAAAATTACCTCTGCCAATACCTTCGCCAAAGTAACTATCGTAATCATATGGATTAAATAAAAATATTTTTTTTATTAATCTTGGGATCTGTAAAGAAATAGTAACTGGTAAAATACCTCCAATTGATTCTCCTGCAATTGTAACTTCAGCGATCTTTAAATCTTTAATGAATTTAACAATACTATTGGTGAAAAATTCTTGCGTATAATTTGTATTTTTATTAATTGGAGAATCACCAAATCCTGGCAGATCAACAAGATAGATCGAAAATTTATTTTTGAGAATATTTGAAACTTCATTTGAGTATTCAAGNCTATTTCTAAAAGTATGGAGANGGAGGAGNGGTTTCCCTTTACCCAAGACTTTGTACCTTATATACGTTCCATCAGGCAGACCATATCTTTGCAGAGGTTCCATTAAATGTATGTCGGTAAGTTTAATAGATTTTCAAGATATANTCTTNANATNAAANTTTAGTTTTGCTATTTAGTTANTTCNTTANNNGTATACTNATGCTATNTGANTTCAAACATTTATATGATATCAAATNAAANTTTTTTTAAATAAATGTTCAATATTTAAANTNCTTATATTATAAAGTTTCTATTTATGAAATTCCTCGGCACAAAAGATTATATTTCAACTGAAGATTTGTCAGTTGCTGTTAANGCATCNATAACTTTNGAAAAACCTTTNCTAGTAAAAGGTGAGCCAGGTACAGGGAAAGACTGAGCTTGCTCGCCAAATAGCTTCTAGTTTAAAACTNAAAATAATAGAATGGAATATTAAATCTACAACAAAAGCTCAACAAGGTTTATATGAATATGATGCTGTTAGTAGGTTGAGAGANAGTCANCTNAAGGATAAAAAAATAAATAATATCTCTAATTATATTAAAAAAGGGAAGATATGGAATGCTTTTGAATTAAAAGATAAATGTGTTCTTTTAATAGATGAGATAGATAAAGCAGATATNGAATTTCCNAACGATTTATTACAAGAACTTGATAGAATGGAGTTTTATGTNTATGAAACTGGTGAGTTAATAAAGGCTAANAATAGACCTATAGTCATAATTACCTCGAATAATGAAAAAGAATTACCAGAAGCTTTTTTAAGGAGATGTTTTTTTCATTATATAAAATTTCCTGAAATTGAAACATTATCTAAAATTGTTGAAGTTCATTTTCCAAATATAAAAAAAAAATTATTAGATTCTGCGCTTCAAAAATTCTTTGAAATAAGAGATGTTCCTGGATTAAAAAAGAAACCATCAACTTCAGAAGCACTTGATTGGATTAAANTACTTCTTGTTGANGACTTAGATCCCGCTGATTTAAAAGTAGNTGGNAAGAAAATTTTNCCAAANNTGTATGGAGCTNTGATTAAAAATGAACAGGANATTAAACTTTTTGAGCAATTAGCNTTTATGTCAAGAAATAATGATTAAAGATGTTTTTAGATTTTCTTATCAAANTGAAAGAATCNAAATTACCTGTNTCGTTNNGTGANTTCTTAACATTTTTAGATTCGTTNCAATTTAANATTGTTGAGTTTGATATTAATAAATTTTATTACTTAGCACGANCAAGCTTAATTAAAGATGAAAAATTAATTGACANATTTGACATTGTATTTGGAGAATATTTTAAAGCAATTGAAAANATTGAACTAGATGATGTTTTAAATTCTCTTAGTATACCTAAGGATTGGTTGGAAAAGGTTTTAAGTAAACATTTTNCAAAAAAAGAAATGGAAAGTATTAAATCTCAGGGNGGNATTGATAAATTAATNGAAAAATTTAAAAAAAGATTNGAAGAACAAAAGAAAAGGCATCAAGGGGGTAATAAATGGATTGGAACCTCAGGTACTTCTCCTTTTGGAGCCTATGGATATAATCCCGAAGGAATAAGAATTGGTCAAGATTCTAGAATAAATGGTAAGGCAATNAAAGTNTGGGATAAGAGAATTTTCAAAGATTTTGATAGTTCTAATGAACTTGATACAAGAGGCTTTCAGGTTGCTTTGAAAAGGTTAAGACAATGGGCAAAGACTGGATTAAATGAAGAATTAGATTTAGACGAAACAATTAATAATACATCTAAAAATGGTTATTTGGATATTACCACCAAAAAAGAGAGAGAGAACTCAATCAAAATTGTACTTTTTTTTGATGTTGGTGGATCAATGGATTACCATGTTCAAAAAGTAGAACAGCTTTTTGCTGCTTCCCGNAATGTTTTCAAAAATCTTAACTACTTTTACTTTCATAATTGTCTATATGAAGATGTCTGGAAGAAAAATGATAGAAGATGGGAAGAAAGAATCTCAACACATGACATTTTTAGAACCTTTAATAAAGATTATAAATGTATATTTGTTGGCGATGCATCAATGAGTCCTTATGAAATTTTAGTTCCTGGTGCTGGGAACGAACATTATAATCATGAGTCTGGAAAGATTTGGCTTGAGCGAGCAATTAAAAATTGGCCATCTAACGTATGGATTAATCCATTACCTGAGAATTATTGGGACATGTCTCATTCAAATGGAATTATTAAGGAAATTTTTTCTAATAAGATGGTTTCCCTTAATTTAAAGGGTCTCGAGGAGGCAATGAAACTGTTATCTTAATATTCGCCCCTAACAAAAAATAATTATAATTACAAGCAAGAAAAGATAAAAAAAATTAAAATTAAACCTTGTAATACACATAAAAAACTGCAAATAATTATATAATCGTATTTGGTTACGTTGGGTGTGCTTGCGCACCCTAANTTATGGAGGAAATGTNTGAGAAGTCTGTATTTTTCAGNNGNTATTTTTATGTCNTTTTTTTGCTTCAATNTTGCAAANAGNGGAGATATTANAGCNGGTGAAACTAGATANGCTCAGAATTGTGGGAACTGTCATGGTCCCGCNGGCATGGGTCTAGCTAGTTATCCTAAACTAAAAGGTAAAGAAGTTCCTTATCTTGTNGATAGATTGAAAACATACAGAGCTGGAACGAAAGTTGGTCCTAACTCTTCATTGATGATCATGATGGCTCAACCGTTATCAGATGCGGAAATTAATAACTTAGCTGCGTACTTAAATGCGCAGAAATAATAATAACATGAAAGGGAGATTTAATGTTAAAAAAATCTAAACTTNTATCAGCAGCGATAGTCGCAACTGCGGCTTTCATGGCTTCACCAAGTCATGCTGATACAATGGGTACCCCAAAGATTAGTGCAATGTCCATTCTTAATGGTCTTGAGAATCCATGGGATATGGCCTTCGCTCCTAATGGAGACATGTTTTTCACTGAAAAATGTAAAGGTTTATCAGTAAAAACTGGTTCTGGCGTTGTTAACGTATTAGGAATGAAAGGTTCAAAAGGTTACAACTCTTCAAACGGAGATCTATTCTGTTCAGGTCAGGCTGGCATGATGGGTGTAGCTGTTGATCCAAACTTTAAGAAAAATCGTAGAGTTTATGTTGCTTCTACATCAGACAAATATCACGGTAGTGGTTGTAAAACTAACTTCGAAAAATGTGATGGTAACATCGTAATGAGACTTACATTAGATAAGAACATGAAAGTTACTGATCGTACTGACATCATTAAAGATATTCAGTATAAGCCATTTGAATCTAACCACCCATTCGGTGGACCAGGTGCTCACAATGGTAACAGATTACGTTTTGGACCTGATGGATACTTATGGGCAACCACTGGTGATCGTCATAGAGGTGTAGTACCACAATCACCAAAGTTACTTGGTGGAAACGTACTAAGAGTTAACACTGATGGCGAAGCGCATCCGGGCAACAAGCCTCCTAGAGGTTTTGATAAGCGTATGTACACATATGGTCATAGAAATGTTCAAGGAATTGATTTCCGTCCAAGTGATGGAAGAGCTTTCACTGCTGAACATGGTCCATGGCAAAATGATGAAATCACTGCACTAGTAAATGGTGGTAACGGTGGTTGGGATCCGCGTCCTAATACAGCAGGTCGTGGCGATTGTCCAGACAAATATTGTGGATACATGCCTAACCAAAAAGAAGGAATGTTACCAGCTGCTCGTGCTGCTTTCATGCCAATGAGTGATGAGCGTTTCAAAGACTTGATGCCTCCAGCTTGGAATAATAATGGTCTTTCTCAAGGTACTGGTTCAGCTGCTTTCTTAAAAGGAAGTAACTGGGGTTACTGGGAAGGTCGTATGGCTGTTGGAATCATGGGTATTGGTTTCGGTGGTACACCATCTGGAATGAGAATCGACGTTGTTGATATCGCTAAAGATGGTAAATCAATTAAAAGTGTAATTCACATGCCTACTGGACTTACAAAAAGATTCAGAGGTCTTAGATTAGGACCTGATGGAGCTTTATATGCTGCAGTAGACGAAGGTGAAATCTATAAAATTACTGCTCGTAAGTAGTAAAATTGGTTATTTTCCGCACTGCAAATTGCAGTGCGGAATTCCAATAAGCTTCCAAAAAACAAATTTCATAAAACTAATTTTAATTTCTAATTAAATTTTCTTATAGAATTGAAGAGTAGAATTCTTTTCTAAGTTATAAAAGGCAAAAAAAAACCCAGCTAATTAGCTGGGCTCTTTAAATTTTTAACATCTGTTAGAATTACTTCTCAGCGCAAGCGTAAGAGTTAATTTCTAGGCCAACAGAGATTTCTGAAATCATTGGTTTTGTCCAAGCCATTATCTTATCCTTATATTAAGTTAATATTAATTGTTCTCAATTTATCACTATCAAATTAATTAATACTGAGTCAAACGTTCATCTTCTATTAATCAAAGAAATAGCTAATCTTAAAAGATTATTAATTTCAAACTTTTATTTTATACCCCAACTTAAAAATATAATAAATTGCTATTAGACACAGAATAAGAAATCCAGCTATTGTTGTTAATGAAACACCTATGCTGATATCAGAATGCTCGTAGAAACTCCATCTAAATGCACTTATAAGATATACAATTGGATTAAAGTAAGAAATTTTTTGCCAAATTTCAGGGAGCATATCAATTGAATAAAAGCTACCTCCTAAAAAGGTTAGAGGTGTTATTATAAATGTAGGAATTAACTGAATTTTTTGAAAGTCATTTGCCCATATACCGATTATAAATCCAAAAAGACTAAAAGTTATACTTATAAGAATCAATAGAAAAAACATCCAAATAGGGTGTAAAATATTTAAATCAACAAAAAAGCTTGATGTTAATAAGATAATTATTCCAACAATTACAGACTTTGAGGCTGCGGCACAAACATAGCCGGTTGTTATTTCAAAAGGTGATATTGGTGCAGAAAGTATTTCATAAATAGTTCCGCTAAATTTAGGAAAGAATATACCAAATGAAGCATTTGATATACTTTGACTAAGTATCGTCAGCATTATTAATCCAGGGATAATAAATGAGGAGTAGGGAGTTCCATCAATATCCTCTATTCTAGACCCAATTGCTGACCCAAATACAACAAAATAAAGTGAAGTTGTTAAAACAGGAGAAATTATACTTTGTGAGAATGTCCTGAAGGTTCTGGACATTTCAAATTTATAAATTGCAATTATACCTCTTATATTCATTTATGTATTAGATTTAAAAAAACCTCCTCCAAGCTACTTTTATTGATTTCTAAATCCTCAAACTCAATTTTATTTTTATTAAGGTCTTTAAAGAAATTAGAAACTATATTTTTGTTACTTAAATCATAATTCAGAAGATAATGATTCTCTGACTTCTTTAAAGAATATTTTTTTTCAATAAATTTAAAATTCTTATTTTTTTTTTTAATTAATATTTTCAATGTTTTTTTACCAAGTTTTTCTAGTAATTTAATCGTTTCTTCAACTATGATTATCTTACCCTCATGAATGACTCCCACACGATCTGCTAATTGCTCTGCCTCTTCGATGTAGTGAGTTGTTAAAAAAATAGTAACACCACTCCTTTTTAAATCATTTAAATTTTTCCATAAATTTTTTCGTAATTCAACATCAACACCAGCAGTTGGTTCGTCTAAAAATAAAATCTTTGGTTCATGAGATAAAGCTTTTGCAATCATTACTCTTCTTTTCATACCGCCTGATAATGTTCTAATTTGTTGATTTTTTTTTTCATATAGACTGAGGTCCCTAAGAAT
>NHCT01000052.1 GCA_002167605.1 Verrucomicrobia bacterium TMED40
TAAACGCTTTGTATATCCTCCCACGGTGTCCAGTTGATAGGCATGGCTGAGGATCTGCATCATCAGGGGCTGGCTTAAGTACTTTGGAGGAGGGAGACCCACCACTTTGCGCCACTCAGACATCAGCGCTTCACGCGAGGCATCCGCCAATCCATCCAAATCTCGTCTCATACTCTACTCCGTACCGATCGCTCCTACTGAGCAGAGCCCGACACTCTTCGGGCGCAGCTACACACAGCTATACAGAACGCTGGAAGTCCAGTGAAAAGAGCAGGGATTGTTGGATCTTTGGGCTAGTTGGTCTGAGAGAACCCTACCCAAGGTTCTGGTCTTATGCTGGATGCTATCGCAGCTGTTTTTCTTGGTANGACTATGAGCCGGAGAGGCGAGCCCAAGGTAGTCTACACGCTTGTTGGGGTGCTNATCTTAGGAGTACTCGACAATGGTATGACCCAATTAANAGTTGATAGTTATGTCCGAGAAATCTTTGTTGGCCTTATTGTTTTAGCAGNTGTTGCAGTTGCATCTCTCTCAAANCGCCGGAATGCGAAGTAGACGACATTTCTCCTACTAAGCCTCGGCTCTGTCANAATAAAACCACCTTGCCTGACGTCGATGCGGAACTANGCTACTCANCNTTGAGTAATTCGGTATCCTTTCGCACTTCAANNCCNGTCCAGAGATTATTCAACTTGCCGCGACCAACGAGANCCNACCAATACCAGAACAACAACACAGATACGTAGATCACCGAGTGAACNCCACTTCATCATGACGTTCNGACNTGCTGCTTNGAAGCACTTTGCTTAGTNATTAGNCTCCTAAGTTTGGTAGGCTATCTTTTGAGATAAATTNCTTGCATTTAATAAGCTCANACGCGTACGCTTTCCANCAATGTTCANTNAAAGGAGTAAAATTATGAGAGTACTTAAGTCTGCACTAGTCATTTGTGCAACTGTTGCATTTGCTAATTTCGCTGCGGCCAAGGATAAATACACAGTTGCGCTTGATGGTACATTTGCACCTCATGCGATGCCNAAATTGGGTGGTGGAATTGAAGGTTTCAATGTTGACTTAGCGAATATTATCGGAGAGCGCTTGGGTGTTGAAATGGATATNGTCGCGACACAATGGTCAGGTATCTTGCCNGGTTTACAGGCCGGCACCTANGATTTTGTGGTTGCCCCAACCACCATTACGGAGGAGCGCGCGGGCAACATGCTNTTCACTGAGGGTTACTTAAACACGGACTTTCAATTCGTTGTAGCTAAAAATAGTCCGGACGTTGCTGACATGGACGGATTTAAGGGTAAGGTTATTGCTGTTAACAAAGGTTCTGCATATGANCGATGGGCGCGTGNTTTGGAAGGTGACATTGGTTGGGTTGTTGAAAGTTATGGAACTAATACTGACGCCGTCCAAGCAGTTGTATCCGGGCGAGCATTCGCCAACGTTGCTGGAAACACAGTGTCTGCCTTCGCAGTGAAGAAAAATCCNAATATAAAGTTGAGCTANCTGTATTCCACAGGAAAGGTTTGGGGAATGCCATTTAGAAAAGATGATGCGGCGTTGCGTGGTACTGTTGAAAAAGTAATTGAGTGCATGAAAATTGATGGTACTATTGCTAGCTTACATGAAAAGTGGTTTGGGGTTGCTCCAGCTGCTGGCTCGGCTGCCGTCACACCATTGCCTGGTTTTGGTCAGCCTGGTTATGATGGGCATGAGAGCAACGGANACACTCCTTCTTGTTGATCAGCTTGAAAATANCCCGTGGGAGTATTCCCACGGGGAAATTTGAAGCAACTTGAAATATCAACNTTCTTAAAACNCAGGAGAGTTTATTGGCTATTGCAGCTTTAGAAGTTCGTGGTTTATCAAAATCTTTTGGTTCTAATATAGTGCTNGACAANATTACNCTTGAGGTAGCTAAGAGTGAAATGGTGTTCATTCTCGGTCCTTCTGGTTCTGGGAAATCAACCTTCCTCAGATGTTGCAATCGCCTAGAAGAACCAGATTCAGGCGAAATATTTCTCAATGGAGAGTCTTTAACTGAAAAAAATGTGAACCTAAATAAAGCTCGTGAAAAGATCGGTATGGTTTTTCAAGCATTTAATTTATATCCTCATTTAAACGCAGAAAAAAATGTTTCTCTGGCACTCAGAAAAGTTCGTGGCTTNAGNACTGAGAAAGCAAATGAAGTTGCGCGCAGCGCTCTGNACAAGGTGGGGCTGGCCGATAAATATCGCAGTTATCCATCTGAATTGTCGGGAGGACAGCAGCAACGAGTTGCGATTGCTAGAGCTATGGCTCTAGAACCTCAAGTGATGCTGTTTGATGAACCCACTTCTGCGCTTGATCCGGAATTGGTCGGCGATGTATTAGAAGTAATGCGTGACATGAAAGCCTCTGGAATTACTATGTTAGTAGTCAGCCACGAAATGAATTTTGCTNGGGAGGCAGCTGATCGAGTAATTTTTATGGATAATGGGTCCATCATTGAGGAGGGCCCACCTGAGAAAATTTTTACTGCTCCGACTAATTCTCGTACTAAGTCATTTTTAATCAGGGTCTCAGGTAACTAAAATGAGCCAGTGGGAAAGGTTTACTGATACATTTTTTAATCGCGCAGTTATCATTAAATATTTACCTGACATTTATCACGGAATTTGGATAACACTCGAGCTTTCTATTTTAATCGTAATATTTGGCATTTTATTAGGAACTTGTTTGGCAGTTTTACGTGTTTACAAAATTTTGCCACTATCCTTTTGCATCATCGTTTTTGCAGATGTATTCCGAGCTTTGCCTCCACTAGTTTTAATTTTAATTGCTTTTTTTGGTCTGCCAAGTGCCGGGGTTTATTTGTCAAGTTTTTTTGTGCTGTTCATTATTTTAACATTGGTACTGGCGGCATTTTCGGAGGAGATCGTTTGGGCTGGTTTGACATCTGTCGATAGTGGTCAATGGAAAGCTGCGCTATCTACCGGGCTAAGTCTGAACCAAACTTTAATTTGGATCATTTTGCCTCAGGCGTTTCGGCTTGCCATACCACCCCTTACCAACAGAGCCATAGCGATAACCAAGATGACTGCGCTTGGGACTGTGATAGGAGTTCCTGATATATTGAACCAGGCTACTACGGCACAGTCATTTTCGGGAAATGCGTCACCATTGATGATAGCAGCAATTATATATGTGATCATTTTTCTGCCTTTAGTTATTGCATCTCGTTGGTTAGAAGAAAAATTTTCTTGGAGAAAAGCCTAGGCATGTCAAGTTTTATTGAGCAGTTCTTTAATATCCAGATTATGGTAGCTGCTTGGCCTACTTTGTTTAGAGGCCTGGCGGTAACGTTAATGCTGTGCTTAGCTGTTATTCCAATGGGATTGTTTGGCGGTCTGGTTGCAGCGCTAGCATCAAACTCCAATTATAAGATTATTCGTTGGCCCACTATCGCCTTTGTAGATTTTTTTCGCTCAATTCCTCCTTTGGTATTGCTCATATTCGTATATTCGGGACTTCCCTTCGCAGGAATACGGCTATCCCCATTTTTAGCTGTAGTGATTGCCTTCTTTCTTAATAACTCTGCTTATTATGGAGAAATTCTGAGAGCAGGACTGAATTCGGTTGGGTATGGACAAACTGAAGCTGCGAGATCCACTGGACTTAATCTTCTGCAAGCACATCTTTATGTCATTCTCCCGCAGGCAGTCCGCAACGTACTTCCAGATCTATTGTCTAACACGATAGAGGTTATAAAGTTGACGTCACTGGCATCAGTAGTTTCATTAGCCGAAATACTGTATTCCGCCGATATGGCTAGATCAATAACGTATAATGCTTCACCGATCGTTCTGGCTGCCTTCATTTATCTGATGATTTTGTGGCCACTGGTGCGTTTGGTTAGTCAGTTTGGTAAAAATTTGGATGTGTGATTTTACAATTGGAGACAAAATGCGTGAAATAGTTATCGGTGGCGCACAAATGGGGCCTATCCAGAAAGCTGAACCGCGGGAGGCTGTGGTAGAGCGAATGCTAGCATTGATGGAGGAAGCACATGGGGCCAGCTGCGACCTAGTTGTGTTTCCTGAATTATGCCTAACGACCTTTTTTCCACGTTGGTATTTCGAAAAACAAGCCGAGATAGATGTGTGGTTCGAAAAAAATATGCCTAACGATGCTACAATGCCACTATTCAGAACATCGAAAGAATTAGGTATTGCGCTATCGTTTGGTTATGCGGAGCTAACGCCTGACGGATTGCACTATAATACTTCGATTCTTACCGATAAGCGAGGTAATATTATTGGTAAATATCGCAAAGTACACTTGCCCGGACATTCTGAATACGATCACGATCGAGCATTTCAACACCTAGAGAAAAGATACTTTCTACCCGGAGACATGGGTTTTCCCGTATGGCGAAATTTAAATGCGATGATGGGCATGTGCATTTGTAATGATCGTAGGTGGCCGGAAGTATACAGAGAGATGGGTTTGCAGGGTGTAGAACTGTTAATGCTTGGATACAACACCCCATCAGTGAATAGTCAAATGTCTGATGAAGGCCTAGAAAAACGACTTTATCATTCAGAACTATGCATGACAGCTGGAGCTTACCAAAATTCTACTTGGGTAATCGGTGTCGCCAAAGCTGGTTCAGAGGACGGCCATCCACTAATTGGGGGTTCGATAATTGTTGATCCCGATGGGAACGTTGTTGCTAAAGCATCAAGTGAAGACGATGAGCTGATTGTGCATGCATGTGATATGGATGCTTGTAATTTTGGCAAAAGCACAATTTTTGATTTTGCACGACACAGACGTATCGAGCATTACACTCGTATCTCAACTCAGACAGGTGTCGTGAGACCAGATTAATGTCACATCATATCGATCTCGACGAACTTACAGCCACTGAGCGGTACAAATTACTAACTGCTTTGGTAATACCTCGTCCGATCGCTTGGGTTACTACGGTGAGTGTAGAGGGAGCAACTAACGCTGCTCCTTATTCGTTTTTCAACGTGTTCGGCCAAGACCCTGCAATCATTATCCTAGGGCTAGAACACAAGGCAGATGGAACCGCAAAAGATACTGAAAATAACATAAACATGCTCAATGAATTTGTAGTCAACTTGGTTTCATCAGACATGTTGGAAGATATGGTTCAAACCGCAGCAGCTTATACCCCCGGCGAAAGCGAGCCTGATATCCTTGGCTTGTCTTTAACATCGTCTAAAAAAGTAAAGCCACCAAGACTTACTAACGCACCAGTATCTATAGAGTGCGAACGAATTATGTCTCTGTCACTAAGTAAAGAAAGATCTATTTTGCTAGGTCGGGCGATGGGTGTTTTTTCTAAAAACGGTTTGATAAATGCAGCCACACTCCACGTGGATTGGGCGAATGATTACCCAATCGCACGTCTTTTTTCTGATAAATATGCTGAGATTGGTAGAATAAGTAGACACTCAATTCCTAGGCCGAAGCGCGCTCGTAAAAAGAAGGAATAATTATGTCACAATTAATAAATCGTTACTCAGAAGGCGTATTTATCATTTCCGCTACACCTTTCACAGAAAATGGCGAGTTAGATCTCAGCAGTACGGATAGTATGGTGGACTTTTACTTGAATAGTGGTGTTTCTGGTATGACTATTCTTGGTATTATGGGTGAAGCGCAGAAATTGACCGCAGCTGAATCTTTAAAATTTACGAACCATATAATAAGCCGTGTTGATGGGCGTATCCCTATCGTTGTTGGCGTTTCAGGTGCGAGCCTTGACAACATGAAGAGACTTTCACAATCGGTTATGGATGCTGGTGCATCAGGAGTAATGGTTGCTCCAATGCCCGGACTTTGTACAGAGATAAAACTTGATCAATACTATAAACAGGTATGTCACGCATTGGGTCCCGAAGTGCCTATCTGTTTGCAAGACTATCCTCAAACAACCGGCGTTCAATTCTCGGTTGAAACCATTCTGAAATTGACAAGGGAAAATGAACAAATCGTAATGCTAAAGCATGAGGATTGGCCAGGATTAACAAAGCTATCGCGGGTGCGGACGGAGTCCGATACAAGTTCCACTCCTCGAATGTCGATACTAGTTGGTAATGCCGCTTTATTTCTGCCTCAGGAATTACAAAGAGGTGCCGATGGCGCGATGACAGGGTTTGCGTATCCCGAGATGCTTGTTCAAGTTGTTAATTTGCATAAAGCAGGTAAGATTGATTTAGCTGAAGACCTTTTCGATGCATACTTGCCGATGGTTAGATATGAGCAGCAGTTAGGTTTAGGTTTGGCGATCAGAAAAGAAATTCTTCACCGGCGTGGGGTAATGAAGTCACCGAAGGTACGTTCACCAGGTCCATCCTTAACAAAACTAGATCACACTGAACTTACACGGCTTATGGATCGTCTAGAAACNAAATTAAAGGNACTGCATTAATGGACCTCGGAATACAGAAAAAGACAGCTTTAGTTATGTCCTCAAGNAGAGGTCTAGGTGAAGGGATAGCTAAATCACTTGCGTCGGAAGGCGTGCATGTTTTGCTCANTGGCAGAAATAAAGATAGATTAAGCGAAATAGTAGATGAAATTGAAGCCGCGGGTGGTCAAGCTGACTTCGTTGTGGCAGATTTGGTAGACCCTAGCTCAGTAAATACCATTCAGTTAGCNGCAAGAAAATTACTTGGCCAAATTGACATTTTCATTGCGAACACCGGGGGCCCGCCACCTGGAATNATATCTGGCGTGGATNCTAACTCTCTAACAAAACAACTCGAAATAATGGTTGTACGAATTGTCGAACTTTCATCTAAATTTATTCCGGACATGAAAGCTNCCGGTTGGGGACGAATTCTGGCTATTGGCTCCTCAGGAGTTATTCAGCCAATTCCAAATCTTGGTATATCGAATGTTGTACGCTCGGCACTCGTAGGTTGGACAAAATCGTTATCAAACGATCTGGCTGGAAGCGGCATTACGGTAAACATGCTTTTACCAGGCAGAATACATACGAAGCGCATTGACGAGCTTGATCAGACTGTTGCTGACAAAACGGGTCAAACACTGGAAAGTGTAAGGCAGGCAAGCAAAGCAACTATTCCAATTGGTCGCTACGGCAGAGTCGAAGAGTTCGCTGATACAGCTACTTTTATATGCAGTGATCGTGCCGGTTATATTACTGGCAGTTTAATTCGCTGTGACGGTGGTCTGATAAAGTCAGTGTAGGGGGCGATCATGAAGTATGACTTGGTGATTAAAGGTGGTANNTTAGTGACTGCTAGCGAAANGTTTATTGCAGACATCGGCATCCAGGGAGAAAAAATCGTAACTTTGGGAGAAAGCCTTAAAGGTTATGATGAGATAAACGCTAATAAAAAATTAGTAATGCCAGGCGGTATTGAAGCACATTGCCATATTGCCCAAGAGAGTGGCATGGGCGTTATGACATCAGACGATTATGAAACGGGCTCAATATCAGCAGCCTTCGGTGGCAATTCTTCATTTNTACCGTTTGCTGCGCAGAAAAAAGGTGGAAGTATTTCGGACACCATTGATGAATACGACCGACGTGCAGAAACGAAATCCGTGATTGATTATTCATATCATCTGATTATTACAGATCCAAATCGAAATGTCCTCGATGAGTTGCCATCTGCTTTTAAGCGGGGAATTACGTCATTTAAAGTTTTTATGACTTANGCAACACGAGTAAGCGACGCTCAATTTCTTGATATTTTAACGGTCGCGCGACGTCACGGTGGACTGACGATGGTGCATGCTGAGAACCATGACATGCTAACTTGGATGTCAAACNCCTTGACAGAGGCAGGTTATGTCGAACCGCGCTTTCATGCGCCCGCACGACCAGGTATTGCAGAGGAAGAAGCTATTAACAGAGCTATTAGCCTATCAAAGCTCGCTAATGCGCCTTTAATGATCGTTCATGTATCAACACCGGCTGGTGCTGAACTGGTGGCAAAAGCACGAATGGATGGCGCCTTCGTTTTTAGTGAAACGTGTCCTCAATATATTTTTCTGACACGAGAAGATCTTAATCGTCCAAATCTTGATGGTGCAAAATACATTTGTTCNCCGCCGTTGCGTGATGTTGCTACACAAGAGGCACTTTGGCGCCACATAGCAGGTGGAACATTTGATGTTGTATCGTCGGACCATGCTCCGTACCGATTCGATGATAGCGGAAAATTTTCCAATGGTCGCGACGTCGACTTTCGGGGCTTTGCCAATGGAATGCCAGGGATCGAAATGCGGCTTCCATTAATGTTCTCAGAAGGAGTGTTGAAANANAGANTCTCAGTAAATCAATTTGTTGCATTGTCATCAACCAATGCTGCTCGACTTTACGGTATGCTGCCGCGTAAGGGGACACTTTCTATCGGTGCTGATGCTGATATCGCAATCTGGGATCCGAGTGAAACTCGGATTGCAGGTGAGATGCATGATGCTATGGATTATAATCCATTTGAGGGTATGAAGATTACAGGCTGGCCAACTACGGTAATAAGTCGTGGTCAAAGGGTGATTGACGAAGGAAAACTGCTCGCCAAGCCNGGTTATGGTAANTTCATACATCGNGGGCGCACAGATCTTTCTGGGCTTACTGGNACGTCATTACCTGAGACTGAGNCTCAGACAAATTTTGGTGNGGAGATTTTCAAATGANTCGACCAGTAGTNGTGATCAACCCCAATTCNAATCAAACTGTCACTGANGGTCTCGAAAAAAGTCTGANCCATTTCAATCAGTTNGAGGGATNNTTNATNGAATGCGTCACGCTTGAAGAAGGTCCCTTNGGNATAGAAAGTCAACTTGACTCNGATAGTGTNGTTATTCCACTTGCTAATCTTGTGCAAACTCGAAAAGACGCTGCTGCATTTGTTATTGCCTGCTATTCTGACCCTGGAATAGATGCTTGTCGTTCAATTACCTCGCAACCAGTATTTGGTATCCAAGAGAGTGGTGTATTAACTGCTCTATCTCGCGCAGAGCTATTTGGTGTAATCGCAATTTCAGACGCTTCAGTAGTAAGGCATCGGCGATATCTCTCGAGAATGCAAGTATTGAGCAGGTTAGCTGGTGAGATTGCACTTAATATTTCTGTAGATGAAAGTGCGAACGGGACTGGAACATATCAAAGACTTATCGAGGTTGGATACCAATTAATTGAATTGGGAGCGGGTGTAATTGTACTTGGTTGTGCGGGGATGTCCCGTCATCGACTGAA
>NHCT01000053.1 GCA_002167605.1 Verrucomicrobia bacterium TMED40
GGCCATGGAAAGGGTCCCAACTGGGATAACATCATCAGGAGGATCGTTGCTGGTGGCAAGAAAGCTTCGGACCGGTGCCCACGATGCACCGGCAGAGTTAACAACACGAGAGGTGTAAAAGTAGTTCACCCCTGCCGACAAACCGGAAATGGGATGACCGTACAATCCGACTCCTTTCAAACCCGTAAGAGAATAGTTACTGTCCCAATTGGCGGCGATGTTGCTTGCATTGTCATCTCCCCAGAAGAAGGTGAGGGTTCCATCCTCTCCCCCGGTGGATAGAATCTGGGAACGGATCGTGGCAGAAGTGGGTGTGGTGTTGGTCGGAAAAACTCCGATAACTTGAGAAAGCCCGGCGGTAGTGAAGGAGCCGGTTGGCGAAAAGGCCCGCCCAAATCCGCTAACTCCTTGGAAACGGAATTGATAGCTAGTTGATGGAGTTAACCCGGTGAGCGTGTGAGTAAAGGAGCCAAGCGGTTTAGTTCCCAACCCAACTCGGGTGAGCGGTTGGGATAGGGTTGGAGCGGAACTGACATAGGGGTGACCCGCATCGAGGGTTGAATTCAGATCCCACTTATGGGCTAAGTATCCCTCCATGCGCAGACGATCATTGGCATCCACCGTTCTCATGCAAATGACTTCCGCCACTTTGCCAACCGGACTTTGTATGTTATTAGCCCGGTTTCCCATCAGGGTGATCTTTTGCTTTTCGGCAAGACCAAGAGGATCAAGGAGAGAGTCGGTACGCAATTGCCCGTCCACCCAGTTGGAAAGCGTTCCATTCTCCCGGTCAAAGGAAATGGTAAATAAATGGTAAGCCCCCAAAGTCACTGTTTTGGTCAAGGTGCCTTGTAACCAGGATGCATTTTTGGCAATTTTAGACTGAAAATTACTGCCATTGTTGGATCGTAACTCCCATCGACCGTCCAATCCCCCTCCATAGGAGAGAACCGCGTCTCCATTGTTGTTGACTCCTCCCGTATCGATTTGCACCACCATCATCCAAGTCTGGCTGTAATCGAGAATGTTGGAGAATCCACGTTGAAGGGTGTCATTCCCATCAAAAGTCAGGACATTCATGCCATTGTGGGTATCCAGACCAGTGCTTGGTTTGGAGTCGTTGGTATCTTGTGTCAAGGAATGATAGTTGCCGCTCTTATCAGTCCATTGACTGACTTCACCGCCACTGTGGATAACAGTATTTGAATCATTGGCATCCAACCACAGGGACAACTTCCCGATTATAGTCGACGGAACATAAGGATCTGAGCGAAGCGATTGATAAGAGGCATTATCGTCATAGAGGAGATAGACTTGAGGGGGGTTGGCCCCATTGAAGAAGGTAAGGTTCCCTTCAATTACTGCGGAAGTCGCGGTGATTGCGGACACCCCGATTAAATCAATCGCAGGAGGATCTTCGGCGTTGTTAATCGTAAAAAGAAAACTTTGGTCCACAGAATAGTTTCCGTCTGATGCTCGGACAGTGACATTGTAATCATTACCCGTATCACTGTCTAAGGGAGTCTCAAAATCCGGAGCCTGGGAAAAGCTAAGAACTCCAGTGCTCGCATTGACCTCAAAGAGTGCCTGATCACTTCCCCCGTTGATCGAATAATTCAGCGTCGAATCAAGGTCATAGGCACTGACTGTGGCGACTTCGGTTTCGTTCTCCAATCGGTTGAAAGCCACAGATGCAGAACCCGAATACGAGGTCAGGACCGGAGCTTCATTCACATTTTGCAGGGTGATGGTGAATTCTTTGTCAAGAAATGCGTTGAACTCGTCGGTTGCCCGCACCCGGATCAGATAGCTCGATGCATCGCTTTCGTAATCAAAGGAAGAAGCATTTCTCAGGGTTCCATTGGAATCCATGCTAAACAAAGCGTTTTGCGTGGTTCCATTAAGGTCGGAAAGGCTGAAGCTAAGGGTGGCACCGGCATCGGGATCGGTCGCAGTAAAAGGAAGAAGGTTTGAATGAATCGGCAGGTTTTCGTTCATCACCAAAGCTGATCCGGCTTGAATGTCATTGGGAGGAAGGTTGCTGTTGGCGGTGAAACTGGTTACCGGGGCCCATGCGGTTGCAGCGGAATTGACTGCCTTGGCGGTGAAAAAATAAGTTGTACCATTGGAAAGACCGGCTATGGAGTGCGTCAACTGCCCTACTCCATGGGTACCGGACAGGGTTTGGGAAAAGGCCCAGTTATCAGAGTTGTCACTTTCGTTGTTGTCTCCCCAATAAAAGGTAACGGTTGGATCCTCCTCTCCGGTGGCAAGCAAGGTCGCTTGGAGAGTGGCACCAGTTGGTGTCAAATTGGAAGGGAAAACCGTGATAAGGGAAGCCGGGCCTTTGGTTGCAAATGTTCCCATTGGGGAAAAGGCAACGCCTTCGGAATTTTTAGCCAAAAACCGATAATGGTAATTTGTACCAAGGGACAAGCCACTTAGGTTTTGCGAAACAGATCCTGCGGATTGGGTTCCCATCGAAATTTTCTGCAAGGGCAGGTTTGATGTTGGAGCACTCGAAGCATAAGGGTGCGAGCCATCCAAAAGGGATTCGATGCCCCATTTATAAGCCAAGTACCCCTCGATCCTCTGACGAACGGCATCGGAGGAAGTTTTCAGACAAATTACTTCTGCCAACTTTCCGGCTGGGCCATAACTAATATTGCTTCCGGTAAATAATCGGAGTTCTTGTTCACTCAACCTCGGGGTATTATGAGTCATGTTGCTGTCATTGATCACTCCATTTAACCAATTCGAATGCTTGCTCCCGCTACGATTAAATCCTATGGTGTACATCTGGTACCCAGACAGGTTTGAATTACTCATATTCGTTGTTCCCAAACCATTACCGTCCACATAAACTTTACTCCGGAACTGAGTGTTGTTATTGGCCCGTACCTGCCATCGACCCGCACCCCAACTACCGTAGGTGATAATACCATCCGCCCTGTTATCAACACCTCCTGCGTCAATCTCCGTGACGATAAACCAAATTTGGTCCTCATCTTGAAAATTCGTGGAAGTTCTTACCAAATAATCATCTCCGTCAAAAGTCAGCACATTGAGTCCATTTTGCGAAGCCGAACCTGTAAGCGGGCTTTTTGCGGTATCGGATTGCGAAACATGCAATCCGTTTCCACTTAAATCTCTCCATTCGGAAACTACTCCTCCAGACTGGATAACACTGGATGTATCGTTGGCATCCAGCCAGATCGCCAAATCAGAAGCATAGGACAAAGGGATATAAGGATCCGTCCTCTGAACAGAGTAGTTTTGATCGTTATCGTAGAAAAGAGTAACGGTGGGTAAATCGGCACCCGCATAGGAATTTAAAGTACCATTGACAGTTGCTGCATTGGCGGTAACCGAGGTGGCAGATCCAACGGAGACGCTTGGAGTTGCTCCATGGGAGGATAAAATCAAGCAAAAGCTGATCGCAGTTGGAAGGGCAATTCCAACTCTTAAAATGAAAATGCTTACTAACCAAGAGGTTAAAGCATTTTCATAAAATCGGGCAAATTTTAGGATAACAATGCAGGGTTATAATAAATCTTTAGAAATATATAAAATAGTTGTTAAAAGGCTATTAGCACAAACCTAAAATAAAATACGTAAAATGCACAAATTATTAATTTCGAAAGGACAATGAGTATTTGTTCAGACCTTTCGTCTAAAATTTAAAGTAAGGATCTGCTCTAAACTGCGATTTTTACTCCTCTGCGGAGGTATGCTGGAACATCCAAATCTTCACCCTCATAAAGATTCCGAGAAGAAAGATCGTCAAAGATTCCACGTTGGTTCTCCTGCTCCATGAAATCAAAGGTATTCTGATCAACGGGATCTTTTTTCCGGCCCCGGATTTTCCTGCTCTCTTTAGCTTTTGTTTTTGCACTCGGTTGGGGCTTGAGCTTAGAAGCGTGCGATTGCTTGGAATTGGGTGTAGCCATCATGACCTGATCAGCTACCGGAGCTACATCCGCTTTGGCACCAGCTTCCAAATCCGTGGCTCCAAGAACGATGACCTGAACACGGTCTCCCAAATTTTCATCCACATGAGCACCAAACACCACATGGTCACCAGCCTTGAATTCCTCCCTAATCTCCAAAGCCGCTTGCTGTAAAGCGGACATCCCCATTCCCGTGCCTCCTGTAATAAGTATCAGGAGAGCATCGGCAGCCTTGGAGACCTCAGGTAAATGCAGCATTGGGCAAAGCATTAATTCCCTCAATGCGTGCCTGATGGCATCTTCGCCTTCCCCTTCTCCGTACCCGAATAGAGTTCGACCGGCCCGCCGGTAAAAGGCCTTACGCAAGTGAACGAAATCCACATCAATCATCCCTCTGCGGAAAATAAGNGAACAAATTGCGGAAATTCCCTTACTGACGTTTCGACCCGCTTCAGCAAAACATTCNAGCGCGGTCGCATCCGGCCCACCAACTTGAAGAAGAGAATCGTTCGGTAAAGGCACCACGGCATTGGCAAACTTCCGGAGCTCGCCCAGGCAGTCCTCTGCNTGGGNATGCCTGCCCTTCTCCCAACTGAAAGGNAGGGGGCAAAATGCGAAAACCAAGGCACCCGCCTCTCGGGCCAATCGGGCAATCACCGATACGGCACCGCCCCCTGTTCCTCCGCCTAGTCCAGCNAAAAGAAAAACCACATCTATCCCATCCAGTTTTTTNCGGAGCNAATCTTTNTCCTCTTCTGCCGCCTTNCGNGCAAGGGCAAAATCCCCGCCCGTNCCCATNCCCCNGGTGTGTCTTCTTCCAATTGCCAGTTTTTCGGAGGCNATGCTATCCGCGAGGGCTCTTGAATCTACATCCACTGCCAATTGCTCGACACTTTGAAAATTGTCCAACCTCAATCCATCCACCAAAGACAAACCGGCTCCACCCACCCCTATGATTTTGGCTCGTATNCCCGGGTGTTCATTGCTTGANGAAAAAACCGATTNCTGTTCGAGAAAATTATCTTGTGTCATGGCGTGATTTGGTANTTTGGATNANNCAAAAATTGAAGGATTAGCCTCCGATTCCTAAGGTACTGGCAAGTTTTCCNAGAAATCCGGTTTGGGCTTCATCCCTTTTTTGCCCCGGCAGGTTATGATCATGCATGCCATAATGCAGCAGACCCATGACCGTGGCATTTTCAGGTTGAGCCAATTCAGGTTCGATCCCCGGAGGGAAGCCTGCCTTACGGACCGGTAAGCCCAGTACCTTACTGGCAACCTGTTCGATCCCCGGCATCTGAGAAGCTCCGCCGGTCAATAAAATCCCTCCTCTCAATTCTTTTTCATCCAGCAAAGAACCAAGTTCCTTTCGAATGATTTCAAAGAGCTCGACAACCCGAACATGAATAACATCCGAAATAGCTCTTCGCGAAACCGAACGATCTCCAATGGTTTTATTTCCAATTATCCAGATATCTTCACCATCATCGGAAGGGTCCGGACTGGCCTTACCATGTTCAATCTTAAGTTTCTCGGCATAAGGTTCCAAGATACGTAACCCCATACTGAGATCTCCCGTCACATGGTCCCCTCCCACTGGTATGACCCCGGTGTAAGCGACATACCCCTGGCGATACACCACCAAGTCAGTAACTCCCGCCCCCAGATCGATCACTAAGGATCCAGCTCGACGAAGGTCAGGCCCTGCGACCATGGTGGCCGATGCAATCGAGGAGAGAATCAGGTCATCGACCTCCAAACTGTAATTGGAAATGACATGGAGAGCGGAACGAATCGCTTGGTCATCCCCATCGATCGACCAATAGCCTACATCGATCTTCTTACCCAGCATACCCACCGGATCATCCACGACCTTTTGATCAAGAACGATGGGCGTGCGCACATGATGAACATAAGACCTGCCAGTTTCCGGTTGGCGCATTTTCGCTTCCGAAGAAGCCCGGTTCAGATCATCGACCGCCACCCGATTGTCGGAAGAAGCCACAAAGGCTGAACCGCGGAGCATTTGACCATCCAAATGAGCACCAGTCTGAGCCAAGTAGACCGAGTCTACGGTGGTACCTGACATTTTCTCCGCTTCCTCAAGCGCAGCGTGAACCGCTGCCGCCGCTTTCCTGAAATCAACAATCTCCCCCTTTCGCATTCCTTCATTCGGACGCGATGCCATTCCCACAATGCTCAGGCTTCCATCTTCACTTACCTCACCAACCAAGGCTTTTGCCTTGGATGTTCCAATTTCAACGGCTCCGATTATTTTGCTCATGCTGGGCTTTCCTTTCTCTTAGGTTCTTTAAATCTTAGCGTATACGGACCGATCATGAGATAGGTCGATCGATTCGATTCGATTCTTTTTTCTAAAGTCAGGTTCCATGAGCAGGTATTTCAATCTCTGCATCTGGGCTTTGTAGTTATTAGGAGCAAAACGGATGGAACTCACCTTGCCCGACCGAACTAAAACATGTGCACCCGGATCGGACTGATCCGGTCTCTCGTAGGAAACAATTTGCCAATCCCTGTAAAGCCCGGGGTAGTCTTTTCGAGCGAGGGCCAACAAGGGAGCGACACTCGGTATTCCATCTAATTTACTGTAACCTGCCCCATCCGGATTCAAACGAAGCAAGCTGGGTTTAATCGAAAGTGATGGAAGCAAGGATAAGGTAGCTGTAGGATACCCAGTACCGAGATACAAGGATCCATCATCCGCAACCATCCAATCCTGGAAACCGTTATTCTTAGCTCGCAAACGTAAAACCAAAACAGGTTGTTTTTCCTTAATTTCCACAACCAACGAAGAAGGGTATTGTCTTCGCACTTTCGCCTGTTCCACTTGCGGTTCGGCTTCCAATTCCTTTCTTATTCTCGATATATCCAATTGCATGAGAGTACGGGATCGCATGGGTCCAAACCAATTGCCAAACCACCTATTAGTCAGAACCCCATCCGTCTTAAAGATCACTTGATTTACGGATGTGCCTACGCCGGTGATATCAATGGGATCAGTGGACAAGCTGACTTTCTGATCCAGCCACCAAAAGCCTCCACCGAGAGAGCAAACGCCGAGAACCAAGAGAAAAAGTTTTGCTCCAGTAAGGAACCGTTTACGAAAGGCTGCAGCAGATGCTGGTTTTCGGGATGAACGAGGAGCAAGGTTTTTCCACCCGCTTGCTTGTGAGCTTTCTTTTTTGGTTTTTTTTCTCATGTTTCTAGAAGATTACCGACAGGTCGGGTAAATCGAGCAACCGCAGGTTCGACCAGACGCTTAGCGAGAGACTGAAAATCATATCCCGAGCAAGACGCGCTTTTGGGCAAAAGGCTCGTTGAAGTCAAACCGGGTAAAGTATTGATTTCCAAAAAATGCGAATGACCATCCTCGCAAACGATAAAATCGACTCGGGCGAAATCCCTGCATCCACAATGCTCGAAAACGAGCTCGGCCTTTCTCTTTAATTCATTTTCGATCTCAAGTTGTAGGACAGCTGGGTATCGATATTCCGTGGCTCCAGCCGAATACTTTCTCTTAAAATCGTAGACACCGCCATCCGGAATCACTTCCACGATACCCATCGAGTCTCCCTGCAGGACGCCCACCGTCACCTCGCGACCAAAGATTCTCTTTTCGACCATCCAATTTCCTTCTTCGATCCGAGACAGTGCATCTTCTAAATCTTTCTCTCCATTAATTACGAAGAGAGCGACACTGCTTCCCTGATCAATCGGTTTGATGACCAAATCATTTCCAAGTCCCGATAAGACTTTTGCAATATCCACAGTCTTGGGATCCTGAAAAAAGAGATCGGGTGCCCCCTTAACTCCAACTTCCTCGACCTTCGCTTTGGTTCGTCCTTTATCCATGCAGAGTCGGCTGGAAGAGCGATCACTCCCGGCATAAGAAAATTCTTTCTCCTCCAATAGCATTTGAAGCGTTCCGTCTTCTCCAAAAGTTCCATGAACCACAGGAAAGACAACCGTATTCGAAGGATCCAACTCAGAAGGCAATGCCGCCCCCCTCAAATCGATCAAATCCACTAAAAAATCCTGTTCCAAAGCATCCGCTAATGCCTGGCCCGAAGCCAAAGAGACATCCCTTTCAGCTCCAAAGCCTCCGGAGAGAACCGCAATTTTAGGTGAATCGCTCATCTTTTCACTACGAGAGGAATTCCTCCCAGCTCTTGCCCAAAACTCCGATTTCCGGTTCAAGTAATTTTCCGTTGGACTCCTCCACCCGTTTCCTCACCCTTCGTATAAGCTCAATAACTTCATCCGCAGATGCACCACCTTCATTTACGATAAAGTTAGCATGAACATCGGAAACCACGGCATGCCCTTCACGCTCTCCTTTTAATCCGACCTGATCAATCAAAGCTCCAGCCGATTCGTCCTCGGGGTTTCTAAAAATACAACCGGCACTTGCCTCTCTTGGTTGTGAATGACGTCTTCGTTTGGCCATATTATCAATGGCCTTTCTTATGGCACGATGATCCGAAAGNCCTTCAGATCGGAGCTTGGCCCGGAGAGCAATACCATCAAAAGCTTCCCGGCAATAGCGGTAACCCACATTCATGTCAGCCCCTGCGATCGTTCTCATGGAACCATCGGGCATAAGAAATAAGACCCAATCCACCAAATCGAAAGTCTCCCATCCCATGGCTCCGGCATTCATGCGAAGAGCACCGCCGAGGGTCCCAGGAATCCCTTCCAAAAACTCAAAGCCCTTCAATCCTCCCGTGCACGCAACCCGGCAAATTTCTTTTAAAGATGCACCCGCCCCAACCACCAAAGCTTCTGAACGCAAAGAAATCTCGCTCCAAAAAGTACCTTTTAGCCTCAGGGCGAGTCCGGCATATCCATCATCCGGAATGATGAGATTCGAACCTCGCCCAATCATCGCTCTTGGCAATTCAAACAGATGGGAAGCCTCCACCAGAGCAAGCAAATCCTCAAGGTTTGCAGGCTCGGCATACCATAGAGCCTCTCCGCCAACCCTCATTGTCGTTTTGGATGACATTGATTCCTTAAATCGCACATCGCAACCGTCGGAAAGTCGACTGTTCAAGTAATCGGCAAACGCCCGATCGCGGTCACCCTTGGTCTTTTCGTAAGAGGCAAATGCATGGGCCCAGCGATCGAGATTCCCTGCACCGACAAACAAAATCTGATCTCTCTTCGCTTTCCCCTTTCCTTTTTTTCCCAAGGCAGCTCTCAAATCAGGAAACTCCTCATAGACTTTGGCGTCCTCCCGAAACCGAGGAGGAAGGTGCCCGGACAGTGCCTCCACAGTCCCGGAAGCGTCAAACTTTTCAAAGGCACCATAGGTCTGCATAAGATACATTTCGTCAGCCAACGATAATTCCTCGGCAAATTTCTTTGCATGAGCTCGGGTTCTGCTGAATCGATGGGGTTGGAAAACGACTCGAAGCAGATCATTGGGCGCATCCAAACGCCGGTTAGCTAAGAAGGCACGAAGTTCTGAAGGGTGATGGGCATAATCTTCTACGACCATCCTCCCGTCGGACTCAAAGAGCACGGATTGACGCCGTTCCATCCCCGGAAATAAGGAAAAGTCCACCTGCCCTAGATCCACACCCATTGATTTGCCCATGGCAATGACCGCCCGTCGGTTAGAATCATCGAATAAAGCGGGGTTTTCGTGAGGTTGAAAAGCAATTGGATTAAAATCAAACTTAAGTTTCCCGATAAGCTTTTCAATGTTTGAACCTTTTGGGAAAACCAGCCCTTGTTTGGTTCGTTCAAAGAGTTCCCCCAAGGTTTTCAGAAATGCCTTAGAATCGGCATAATGGTCGACATGATCCCATTCACAATTCAACGCCAGGGTGTAGTCGGGCGAGAAGCGATCAATCGTTCCATCACTTTCATCCACTTCAAGAAGAACCACAGACGAACGGTTCCATTCCCCCGAGGCGAGTGAGTCATTTTTAAAACGGCCTCCCACCAGATATGAGAAAGAGAAATTAATTTGCTTAAGTCCCCAAACCAACATCCCGGTGGTGCTGGTTTTCCCGTGACTGCCCACAACAGCGACTATGCTCTTGCCCTCCAGAAGTCTGCTAATGAAATCACCTCTTTGATAAACCGGTACACCTTGCAGGAGAAACGACCGTACTCGCTTATCCGTTTCCTTGATCGCACTCGACCGGATTACGCAATCCGGTTTGGTGGTAGGAGTTGGTTCGCTCAGTACCGTGATTCCAGAATCCATCATCATGGATCGCAGGGGTTCACAAAACCGATCGTCATACGCCTCCACCCCCACACCGGCACCTTGCAAATAAAGTGCGAGCGGAGCCATTCCCATTCCACTTGCACCCAGCAAAAGCACTGTTCTGGGTTCGATCATGAAATCACGCGCAAGGATCCCTGTTGCAGTGCGTCGTTAGCGGGTTGTTCCTTTAAATATTGTGTAATGTCACCAACCATCCGAACCGCTGATTCTCCATCATCCAAAGAATACAAATTCCTACGAAGAATAGCACGAAACTCTTCATTAAACATGACCTCTATAACCTCGTCTAACATCGAATTTTGTATATCTTTTTCTTCGCAAACAATTGCACCACCTTTTCCTTCCAAAAAATTGGCATTTAAGAATTGATGATTGTCCGCGGCATGAGGATAAGGAACCAGTAGAGATGGAACCCGACAACGAACGATTTCAGCAATCGCTCCTGCACCTGCACGCGAAATAACCAAGTCAGCCGCTGAAAGTAACACATTCATCTCATCAGTGAAAGAGACAAAGCGACTGGTTACGGTTTGCCCACCTGGACCATTTAACTGTACGACCCCAGTACTCTCCTTGTTCATTCCAGTTAGGCAATAGGTAGAAATCCCCTCAGCTGCCAAAAAAGCTAAATTCGCCTTGACCCAATTATTTAGGGAGGATGCTCCCTGGCTTCCGCCTAGAATAACAAGCAAACGATCTCTTAAAGGAATCCCCAATAACTTGCGTGCACGCTCTCTTGGCAAACGACGGAATTCTTGTCGTAAAGGATAACCCATACTTCGAACGACCTCAGGAGAAATTCCATTTATTTTTATCCCCTCCGGTAAATAGACCCGTGTCGAACTTCTTGCCAGAAAACGGACGGCTTTGCCAACCGCTCTATTTGCTTCATGGACAAAAACGGGAATGCCTTTGGAATGGGCTGCCATGGCGGGCCCAAATGTTGAGAAGCCCCCAAACCCTACAAGAGCATCGGCTCCAACCTTGCGGTAAAAAGCTTGAGAACGGAGAAAGGAAGTGACGAATCCTTTGCAAAATCTGAACAAGCCAAGTGGTGACTTAACAAGTGGGGCTCCGGGCATCGGTTCGAAACTCAGCTTTGGATATTTACTGGATAAACGAGTATCAACGGATTTCTGACTGATAAAGAGCCAACAGGGGTATCCTTTTTCCTCCAAGCTCTGCGCCAAGGCTATCCCGGGAGTCAAATGCCCACCTGTACCTCCACATGCAATAACGATATTCCTCATAATTCCCTAGGGTGTAGGGCTCGAGGATTATCCCAGCGCCTGAAGACATTTACGATCAGACCAAGAAAGATGAATGTGACCATGAGGTTGGAGCCTCCATAACTTATAAAGGGCAACGACATGCCCTTCGTTGGCATGGAACCGGTTACGACACCCATGTTAATAATTGCTTGAAGGCTGACAAAAAGAAGGGCACCCATCGCAACCAAGTACTCGTACATTCGGGGTGCTTGCTTCAGTCGCCAGTAGACAAATCCAAAAAGGAATAGGAAGCACAGGACGATGCCGAATGTACATAAAAGCCCAAGTTCCTCACCGATCACCGGAAAAATGAAATCCGTATGAGCTTCGGGCAAAAAATGCATTTGTTGCCGCCCCATACCCAAACCAACGCCATCAACCCCGCCTACTCCAAAGGCCAGCATCCCCTGCCACAACTGATAAGCACTATCGTCCGCATTTGCCTCAACATCAAGAAATGAGGTTACTCGACGAATTCGATGAGGATCAAAATAAACTAGAACCGAAAAGCCANCNACGGCCAAGCCCGCGATTGGAAGGAGCCATTTCAGGCTTGTTCCTGCCTGAAACATAAGTGTGGCGGCTACCGCTCCACAAAGAAAGCAAGTCCCGAAGTCTGGTTGAAGTATAATCAATCCGCAAACGGAACCCGTTATCAAGGAGGGAACCACAAACCCTAACCAGAAAGTTCCCGTGTGCCTCTGTCGAGAGGAGAAGTAATAAGCGAGAGCTAGCACCAATCCGATTTTGGCAAACTCGGAAGGCTGAACCCGAAGACTTCCCAAGCCAATCCAACGTTGGGCTCCATTAACCTTGACCCCAATTCCCGGNACCAGGGTTAAGACCAAGGCCAGGANACAAAGTCCAAATATCAACCAGGTCTTTCGTCCAAGCCATTCGAGGTTTACGAATGACACATAGAGACCAAGTCCCAANGACAAAACGACCCAGACTATTTGCTTAACTAACAATTGCTCGGCACCACGAACCGCACCGGCACTGAAGAGCATCACCAATCCCAAGGTCGTAAGACTTAAGGCGACCGCTACAACATAAANGGAAACCCAATTGGTTGTTCTTGCTGCAGATTGACTTACCGTTACTTGCGCCACCCTTTCCCTTCCACATCCACGATTTTCAAAAATTAACTATCTNAAGGGTTTTCCGGTGCATCAATAATTGGACGTTCNTCAACTTGCCCTTTGAAAAAATCCTGTACACTCGAATCGTCACTCTGTGGAGCAACAGGGATCACTNGGGTTTGCTCCGAAGNNGATTCAATCACCTCTTGAGGTGTTGGTTCGCTGATCGTTTTGGAAACAATCAATTTTTGTCCCACACGAATTTTACCCGCATCAGCCAACCCGTTCCAGTNCATGATCTGCNTAATCGAAGTTCCGTGAATAGCAGCGATTCGGGTAAGATTATCACCTTTCTTAACCACATAGGAAGTGGCCCCNGAAGGGACAACGAAAGAGGGTGAGCTTNGNACNTCTTGGCTTTCACCGCCAGCAGGAATAAGCAATGTCTGGCCAGGCTGAATAATCGAATTTTTTGTCAATGCGTTTGCTTGCAGCAAAGCCCCCAAGCTTACTCCATTATTTCGTGCAATTCTGGAAAGGGAATCCCCTTTGGTTACGGTGTATGTTGATCCGCCGNNCACCGAGGCATCGGTCTGTGGGGAAGTAATGATAGCTGCCGGACTTGCCTGAAGAACNGCNACGGGGATCATAACCTCCTGACCAATTGACAATTTNGAGCTCTTGCCCAAATTTGGATTCGAGCCAAGGAGGTCATTCATTGAGATACCATTCTTTCGNGCAATGCCCCATAATGTATCACCTCTCTGNATTTTNTATATGCTCAGATCGGATGGGCGAAGGTTNATCGATTTTTCAGGCATCACGACTTCCCTTTGTGGNGTTNCCAGGGGAGCATTCTCGATCTCATCCTGCCCTGGTATAATCAACTGCCCGGCAGCCGGTCTTGTAGGTGAAACAAAAGAAGGTGGATTCGTCGTCACCTCTTCTTTCGTAACTTCGTCCGATGGGGCTACCCCCGGATTAAAGGAAGCGTCCGTCGTTTCCTCCTCTANCACTGCTTGCTCNAGTGGCTCATTCTTGGGAACGGATTGGCATCCGGGTTGGAACATCACTAGTAAAATTACTGCGACGTGGAGAGATAGAACGATTCCGAATATCTTGGTTAGTTTCATAGTAGTATTCCTGGCTTGTGTAAGATCATGTAAAGCATTCTTGAGTAGTCTGATGAAGCCTGTTCTTCAAATCGAAAACGATGTCCATAAAATCTTTTCCTCNGTCTGCATAGCTTGAATGAGTNTCAAAACTTGCNAAACCGGGACTGAAAAGAATGCTTGTTGGTCTAACTACCGAAGCATACGCCTTACCAACCGCTTCTTCAACAGATGAACACATTTCATAGGGGAAACCTTTTTCATCAAAGATTTCTTTCACNCNGGACCCAACCTCTCCAAACAAAAACGCCTTCCCAATTTTTTGAACCATTGATTCAACAAACGAACGTAAATTCCCACCTTTTGANCGTCCGCCACCAATCCAAAAAATAGTTCCTTTCATTGATTCGCATGCGGATANTGTGGCTGCAAAATTGGTTGCTTTCGAATCATTCCAGAATGAAACTCTCTCCANTTCGGCGATTTTCCTCAGCCTATGCTCAAAGCCCTGATAATCTTTTATCATAGTAAAAAAAGACTGCCTATCTACTGCCTCGCTCTCGCAAAACGCATAAGCTAATGCAAGATTTTCCCGCTGTGGAAAAGTCGTAAGGAAATGATCATCGGGAAGAGGTACTGTTTTGTCATCTAACCTCCGAACAACCTTGTATTTCGAAGGCATGTTCAAGTCCAAGTCTTTAAAGCCTGCTCTCACACTCTCACCAATCCATGAATACCCGGTNCATCTTTTCAATAAGTTAGCCTTAGCTAAAAAATACTCTTTCAGGGAGTTATGATGATCCAAGTGATCATCTGTGAAATTGGTCCACAATGCTGAATCTGGCTTCATGTAGCTGAGCATTTGTGACTGAAAGGAGCTCGTCTCCAGAAAAACCACCGAATCTTGCTCAATACCCTCCGCTATGACCTGGCTTAACGAGCGTCCAATGTTTCCAGCTGTAACACAGGGTCTTTGCATCTTCCGCCATACATGAGCAAGTAAAGATGTGAGTGTGGTTTTACCATTGGTTCCGGTAATCGATACGATTGGAGAAAACAGGAAGCACGATGCAAAATCCAATTCGGTCAACACAATCGTTTGGTTTGAAACCGCTAACTCGATCCAAGGATGATTCCTTTGAAAGCCCGGGCTTATTACAACTACAGATGATTCCCTTGCTGCTTTTNCGTCGAAAAGCTCTGCCTTTTCGTCGTAAATCCGCCCCTCCCACTTTAGGGTTTCCAGCAGGTTGAGCACACCTTTTCCACTCACTCCATTACCTAAGATTGACACCGGTTGCGATCTCATGGACTTCCAATTTTGCAAGGGTCCCTTCATCTGATCTTCAAGGTAGCTAATCCAAGAATGGCAAACAGTAAGGACAAAATCCAGAATCTAATCACAACCTTTGTTTCCTTCCACCCCTTTAATTCGAAGTGATGGTGAATCGGAGACATTCTAAAAATCCGTTTCCCNCGAGTCTTGAATGATGCGACTTGGAGNATGACAGAACCNGCCTCGATCACGAATATCCCCCCCACAATAATCAGTGTCAAAGGCTGATGGATCATAAGAGCGATAATTCCAACCAACCCACCAATAGCCAAGGAACCTGTATCCCCCATGAACATCTCTGCAGGATGAGCATTGAACCACAAAAATGCCAGACTACCGCCGAGGAGTGCCGTACAGACGACAGTCAGTTCTCCNGTACCTGGCACCCAACTGATCTTTAAATACTCNGATATAAGAAAATTACCTGACGCATAAGCCATAATTGCATAGGTCAAGGCCACCGTCACGGTGCATCCGATTGCCAAGCCATCCAACCCATCAGTTAAATTAATCGCATTACTCGAACCCGTAAGCGTGACCAGAAAAAATAAAAATACNACAGCGATTGGCATAACAGGAATCGCTTCAGGAGAATCGTAACTATAGAAAGGCACCCAAAACTCTCGCATTTCNAGACTACTCCCCACCGCCCTTTCNTGCACCCCNGTTAAAAACCCGCTTAAAGGTCCCAATAANATAAANAGGGCAATTGCGGTTGTGATCAACTGACCGAGCAATTTAAATCTCCCCGGTAAGCCTTTGCTATTCTTCTTTGAAACCTTCAAGTAATCATCCGCAAAACCGACCAAGGTAAGAAGAAGATAAGTAACTAGAGCCGTAATGACATAAACATTTGGTTCTGCCCAAAGGATCACTGAAANAAACACTGATCCAAANATCAATAATCCGCCCATGGTTGGTGTCTTGGCTTTATTCTCATGTAATTCAGCCAACTCNCCAACCTCGTCCTTATCTCGAAACGCTTGCCTTGCACCAAAATCCTGAAGAAAGCGAATCACTCGGGGTCCTAAAAAAAATCCAATGAACAGTGCGCTTACCCCAGCAAATATTGCTCGAACCGAGATGAATTGAAACAAACGCAAAGGGCCGAACCAGTCCTCCCCATACTGGAGATAACTTAACATTCGACCAAGTCCTCCTCCGGCAANTGATCAACCGCCCAAGTTGGTATTAATTGCTCCAACTGATTGGCACGACTTCCTTTAAACAATAAGGCTCCCTCAAAATCATCTACGATCGGACGTGCGTCTTCTATCGATTGCAGCGGTATGAGTTGATCAATTTGAGCACCGGCATCCAAATATCCCTCGGCCATCCATCGGGCCTTTTCTCCAATCAGTAAAACCAAATCCTTCGCACCCAATTTTTGTGATGCACCTAATTGGGCATGAAGAATGCGTTCGTTTTCGCCCAACTCTTCCATTCCTCCAAGGACAAACATCTTAGGCTGGTNGGCGAACTCTCTGGAAAAAAAGTTAAGAGAATCCAACATGGAAGATGGGTTCGCATTATAGCAATCCAAGTAATAGGTTCGCCCTCGGCCCTGGAGGCGTTTTCCTCGCAGAGCCGAAGGGCGATATTGGGGTAGGCGTTCAGAAATTTCTTGATCAGTCACCCCCATCTCGTAAGCAGTAACGATGGAAAGTGCCATATTTGAGGCTATGCCATCTGACATCGGGGGCATGGAAATTGAAAATACTGGGGATCGGTGACGCCAAAGCCTGATCGTCACCGACCGCCCAGTATTGTTTGTTTCAGTCCAAAAGTCGTAAAAGGCTTCATTGAATGAGGGTTCCTGTTTCGGCTCACCCTTTTTTAAAATGGTGCATCGCTTACCTTCATTTACCCATTCAGCAAAGCATTCGTATTTCATGCAATCTTCGGGAAAAATAGCTTTTTCAAGGTTTTTTGACTCTCTAAATAAGAGTGCCTTTTCTTTTGCCACATTTTCAACCGACCCCAAACCTTCCAAATGTGAAGGTCCGATTGAACTGATCACCACTAAATTAGGTGAAATCATCCTGGAATGCCCCTGCATTTCCCCGACCTGATTTATTCCCGCCTCAATCACCGCCCATTTATGTTGGGCTGAATCAATCTGCACAAGTGTTAGAGGTATGCCCAAATGGTTGTTTAAATTTCCTCTTGTGGAAAGAGTGTCACCCTTCCCCAACAGTATGCTGAGCATGTCTTTAGTAGAAGTTTTTCCGGAACTTCCCGTAACTCCAACCACTTTTCCTTTGAAATGATCACGCACAGACTGAGCTATCTGCTGAAACGATTCTAGCGAGTCTGACACTACCAATTGTGGCATTCCTATTTGATCATCCACTCGTTCGACCAAACTACAGCTGGCACCGCTTTTTTTAGCGTTTTCAATAAAATTGTGTCCATCCCTGGTATCCTTAATAGCAACAAAAACCTCGTTCTCAGAAATCGTACGAGTATCTATTGAAAAACCTGTAATCCTTTTCGGTGGTTCTCCATGCCACAGACCTTTTGCCCATTTCGCAATATCCTCTGGATGATAATCAATCATCCTCTAGGCAAGTGCCTTGGCCTTGAGTAATTCCTTCGCTACGCGACGATCATCAAAAGGAATTGCCGTATACTGAACTTCCTGAAATTCCTCATGACCTTTGCCTGCAATAAGTACACAGTCTCCTGGTTTCGCTTCATCCAAAGCCAAGCTTATTGCTCTCCTTCTGTCCTCAACGAACGCAATATCCGAACCCGTTGAGATTCCCTTTCGCATATCTTTAAAAATCTCATTCAAACTCTCAGTTCTTGGGTTATCAGAAGTTGCCCAAATTTGGTCAGCCCCTGCACAGGCCACACGGGTCATTTCGAGCCTTTTCCCCTTATCTCGATCCCCGCCACATCCGAAGACCACATGCAAACTACCACTGGTGCACTCACGCAACATTCCAAGAGCATTACGTAAGGCATCAGGTGTATGGGCATAGTCTACTACCACTTTATAGCCCTGCCCCTTTTCGATGGTCTCCATTCTTCCATCGACTCCCTGAAAGGATCCCACTTTTCGAATCGAATCCGCTACATCCCTTCCCAATGCATGGAGGATTGCCAGAGATGCCAGCAAATTCATCACATTGTAACGACCCAACATTGGACTCGTCACCACATGAGATCCATTTGGGCTTTCCAATAAAAATTCAGTTCCCTTTTCATTAACGACCAAATTTTTTGCCTTAAATTCGTTTTCCTCTCCAAACCCGAATTTCAAAACCCGCACTTGTGGAGGCAATGACTCTATGAGCCTAAGCCCATACGGACAGTCACCATTGATTACTGCTATTTTGGGAAGAGATCCGTTCTCCCCGTTAAAGATCTTTCTTTTTTCACGAAAGTAATCTTCCATTCCATCATGATAATCTAAATGATCCCGAGAAAGGTTCAAAAATGCAGCAACCTCCAGCTCAAGGCCGGAAACTCTCTGTTGATGAATACCATGGGAGCTCACCTCCATCACCGCCTCCGAACACCCAGCAACCAGCATACTTTTAAGCAATGGATACAAATCAGCAGATTCAGGCGTTGTCCTAAATGATGGTACCTCCCGATCACCCAAGTGGTAGCGCACGGTGCCAATTAAACCAACAGGCTTTCCGGGTTCTTCCAATAAATGGCGAGTCAATGTACTTACCGTGGTTTTCCCATTAGTTCCGGTTACTCCAACTAAATCTAATGCTGCATCAGGACTACCGTGATATCTTCTAGCTAACCTTGCTAAGGTTTTTCTTGTATCAGAAACCTTTATCTTCGCCACACTCGAAGGAATCTCAACGGAATCCTTTTCTGTGATAATCGCATGAGCTCCACGGTCGATTGCATCCTTAATGAAATTGGCACCATCATCCCTAATTCCAGGCATTGCAAAAAATGCACACCCAGGAGTCACCCTTCTACTATCTGAAACCAAAGCGTTTACCAAAAGGTCCTTATCTCCGTGAGTCATAGATTCACCATCAACAAGTAATTCCTCCAAGTTCTTTTTTCCATTCATACGATTTCTAACCGCTTCCATGGACTCCATCTTTTCGTGTAATGTTTTCATAACCTATAATTCACAAAGCACTCACGCCATTCATTTGACCCGAAGCTAAATCCTTAGTCTGTTCTTTTGGTTTTATCCCCAAATATCCTATTATCTTCTCCCCCACTCTCTTGAAAGAAGGAGCGGCAACACTACCACCATAACCCAGAAGTCCTTTCTTCATCTTGGGTTCATCCACCACCACGGTAATCACTATTGATGGATTTTCTGCTGGAAAATATCCAACAAATGAAGCCACATGATGCCGGTTTGAGTATCTTCCTTCTATAATTTTCTGAGTCGTTCCCGTTTTCCCCGCAACCGCAAAACCTTCCAAGCGAGCCTGCCTTGCCGTTCCCTCCGTTGAAACCACACTGACTAGCATTTCGCTTAAAGTTTTAGCGACACTTGAGGAAACTACCCTACGAACTGGTTTCGGATTAAACGGCACTACGGTCTTTCCTCTTTGATCAAAAACTCTTTCTATGAATTGAGGTTTCATAAGAATTCCATCATTCGCCACTGCAGACATCGCTTGGTGAATCTGCATAGCCGTGACGCTTACTGCATGCCCCATTGGCAATCTGGTAATCGTCAACCCATCCCAATTTTTAGGGGCATGCAGCATGCCCCTTCGTTCACCCCCAATACCGAATCCAGTCTTACTTCCAAAACCAAATGCTTTGCAATAATCGTAGAGTCTTGCTGAACCGAGCTTAATTCCCAGCTGTGCGGCACCACGGTTGCTTGATTTCTGCACCACTTTACTGACACTAATCTTACCCAAAGGATGATGATCACTTGGCAATCTCAGGAGTTTACTTCCTCTACGGTAGGTGGCCTTGGAACAATCAACAATATAATCAGGATCGACCAACCCCTCATTCAATGCCCCGCAAACAGGGACAATTTTAAAAGTAGACCCCGGCTCGTAGAGATCGGAAAGAGCACGATTTCTTTGAGTAGCCAAATCTGCTTTGAAAAATAAATTTGGGTCAAAATCAGGAGCATTCGCCAAAGCCAGCACATAACCTGATTTTGGATCACTTACGATCATACTTGCACTCAGTGGTTCAAATTCCTTAACCACCCGCTTTAACTCCTCCTCAACCATATCCTGAATCATTCGATCCAAACTGAGTTCCACATTTAATCCATCCATTGGTTTGACCTCAAAAGCTCGGTGCTGAGGCATTTCCCTACGCTTCCCATCCTTCTCACTCTCCAACCAACCGTCCTGCCCTTTCAAATAATAATCAGCAAAACGCTCCACTCCCATGGTTGCGGTCCCTTCCTTGTTTACAAAACCAAGAACATGAGANGCGAGGCTACGATTTGGGTATAATCTCGAATGCTTAAAATTCCCNTACACCCCTTTGACCCCGAGTTTACGAATGTCACGGTACACTTTTTCATCCACNTCCTCCCTCAACTTAACCCACCTGACATTCCGAATTTCACCATTATCCTGGGATTTNCGTGTGAGTTTATCAGCGGCNTCATGAAGTTCCCNTACTTCNAAGTCCAAAAACNTTGCCAAATCATCAAACTTAGANCGGTCTTCTTTCGAAATCGAATGAGGATCCATTCCCACTTCAACGACCGATCGNGTNGTTGCCAGTAAATTNCCTTTCCNGTCGACCACATCNCCCCTCCNGGCCTGAAGAGGTATNAAATTCTTTCTGGCNCCGTTGGCAATTTGAGAATACTTCTCCGCATTGATGACCTGCAGGTGCACCAACCGAACACCCAACGAGCAGAAGGCGAGAATNACTAAAAAGAATACAAAATAAAACCTAAAAGATAAAATAAACAGGCTCTTCATTCTACCGTCTTCCTGCGTATTCTCCCTTTAATGCAAATTTNGCATCGTTCATTAATTGCTTCTCTTCATTAATTGTACTCAAAAGATTTTGCTTCGATACATGAAAGGTTCGAGAAGGATCAGGCATCGCCAACCTCCCCATAACCATAGCAGCAAGAGTCGAAGGTCGTAAGGCTCTTGATCTCTGCCCCCTCAATTCCTGGACTTCCCTTGAAACGATCTCCCGTTCATCCTCTAATTCTCCGCAATGTTTCGCTACCTTTGATATATCCATTCNCATCCAAACAATCACAATCGACCCTGAGCCAAAAATAGCCACAAGGAGAAGAATCAACACCATGGAACGCTTATTCATATCTCAGGTTGTGATATTTTCCTTAATACACGCAGACGAGCGGAACGACTCCGAGGATTCGATTTCACCTCATCCTTTGATGGAAAGATTGCCTTAGCCTGAATCATTTCAGCATAGGATGTCCTATCTTGAGCAAAGGATGAATCCCCTCTGTGAACAGGCCGACCCGACATCTTCCTCATAAATCTCTTTACGATTCGATCCTCAAGAGAGTGAAATGATATCACCGCCAAAATACCCCCATCTTTCATTGACCTAAATGCTTTTGGGAGAGTCATTGCAAGNGCCTCCAACTCGCCGTTAATAGCAATCCTAATCCCTTGAAAAGTCTTAGTGGCTGGGTGAATCCTNTGCCGTACTCGNCTTCCCCCAACCGCATCCGAAACCAACTCCGCGGCACTCATGGTTCTCTGCAAAACCCCACTACCCCTCGCTTCTATAATCGCATTTACCACCCGACTCCATCGTCTTTCCTCACCATACTCACGGACCGCNCGAATCAGGCTNTCNCGAGATGCAGTCTCCAAAAACTCAGCTGCACTTTGNCCCACCCTCGGGTCCAACCTCATATCAATCGGCGCATCCANCTTGAAAGAAAAACCCTTATTGGGCTCCATTAATTGAAACGAAGAAATCCCAAGGTCCATCAGGACACCATCAAACTCTCCCTCGGAAGAAAATTGATCCAAGTTGCAGAAACTCGCATCCCCAAAACGAAATCGCTCTCCAAACTCAGACTTAAGTGCCTCTGCCCGAACGGACGCATCCGGATCACAATCCATGGCAAGCAAACTCGAATCCGGACTAGCTGAAAGTATCGAGTGACTATGCCCCCCACCCCCAAAAGTAAGGTCAGCAAAGGACCCACCTGCATGGGGACTCAAAAAGCTTAAGCATTCCTCAAGCAGGACGGGTACATGCCTCACCGCTGCTGGAGAACAAACGAATTCAACCGCTCCACAATACATCTATCTCCCCCAATTTCCACCAATTACCCGCGCCTAAATGAACGCGAGGGAGAGGAGAGTGATGCACGAAACGATATCCCCTTCGCGGAGCAACATCCCTAAAAGTNACTCCTTTTTCGTGTATTCGCATCACAACCCCAACTCCCTCATCGCATCAAAAACATTTCGCTCATCTGCAGTTTGCCTTGATCCNTACCCCTTTTCGGACCAAATCGCAAAAGCGGAGAAGTTTCCCACCAAAACGGCCTTCCCCTTAATTCCTGCATGCTCCAAAAGTTTGTCGTTCAAATTAATNCTACCCTGCTTATCNCAACCAAAGGAATGAGCCTTTGAAAATAACTCCATAAGCAAAGCTTGGGCTCGCGTGTCGCTGAGACTTGCNTCAGCTACCTTCTCCTCAAGACGCGCAACCATTTTGGGTGGATAGACGGTAATGTACCCCCCGGGGTTCGGTAAAGCCAGGTAGGTATTATCTCCGCCAGAGATCCTCCACTTTGAGGGAATGGTAACCCGACCCTTGGAATCCAGGGCATGAGTGAATTCCCCAACGAAGAAAGTTGTACTTACNTCCGACACGCTTTATCCCCNACTATCCATAAATTTCCATTCCTAACCATTTCTTGCCATTTTAACCCACCATGGTCAAGTTTTTTTTATTTTTTTAATTTTCAGTTAACAAATTCAGCGGAAAACAAACATTGCTTGCATGGCNTCAAGGAACTCTTTTAGTTGCTCAAAGATGAATAATACGGAAAAGGCTCGAGTGGATGAAGTGTTGGTCCTTCAAGGCCTTTGCGAGAGTAGAAGCCAAGCCAAAGCCTTTATTTTGGCAGGGCAAGTAAGGTTAGGAACCGAAAAATTGGATAAGGCCGCCAAAATCATCCCGACCAACGCCCCAATTTCCCTTGAGCGACCCATGCCTTATGTGGGAAGAGGTGGATTGAAAATGGAGAATTTTCTTCGCGAATCACAAATCGCCGTGCCATCCTGTCCCATTCTTGATCTCGGAGCGTCAACCGGAGGCTTCACGGACTGTCTGTTACAAAAGGGTGCAAGCCAAGCCACCTGCATCGATGTCGGACACGGTCAACTTCATTACAAACTNAGAACGGACTCCCGGGTAACCAACTTTGAAAAAACCAACCTTCGGCACCTGGATGCGACTCAGTTTGAAGGAGCTCCCTTTTCCCTTGTGGTTATGGACCTTTCCTTTATCTCCTTACGAAAAGTGCTTAGCTCGGCTTGGGGTTTCGTAAAAAACGGTGGGATTCTGATTTCGTTGGTTAAACCGCAATTCGAATGTAAAAAGGAAGAAGCCGATCAAACACGTGGCATCATCAGAGACGATAAGATCAGAAAACGAGTTCTAAATGAGATCATCACTTTTGCTGAAGAGAAATTGCCCGAGGGCAAACTCCTACACAAGCTTGAGGCTTCACCCNCAGGAACGGATGGTAACAAGGAATACTTTCTCGCCTGGCAGAAACTCCCGAGCTAAAGAATAGTCCAGCCTTACTTCGCGAGACCGTGAAGAGATTTAAGGATTTGATCCCTNCTCCTCTCCGCTCTGGCTAACTCCAAATCGGANACACGATCAGNCGTCTCGCTGAATTCGGTATTCTTGGACCGCATGGAATAGACTCCTCTTAAGCGGACGAAAATGGCTTCCTCTCCGGTCCTTTCGAGCTCAGTCCACTGAGCATTTGCCTCCAAGCCCGAACAAGCTTCCGCCAATCGCACCGCAAGCACTCTTTCCTGGTTCAATTCAGATTGCTCATCCCGAAGTTCCTCAATGGCGAGATCAATTTCCTTTTTGCGTTCGATTTGAGAAGCCGTGGCATTGGAATCCCTATCCGCATTGGTAATTTCTTCGCGCTCGGACTCCAGCTGGGTCAACCGTCCGGTAATGGATCGAGATTGGGAATCATAGGATGCCCGCAGACCCGCTCCATCCTTAGCATNCACACTGATCAANTGNCCNGCCCCATAGGCACTTTCATTTCCCTCACGCAAGGATTGGAGAACAAGCTCGGTCCGATCTGAAAAGGCATCCGACTTTCGCTTATCGGCAAACTCACGATATAATGAAGAAAAAGAAGCTCGGGCAAAAGAACCGGGCGATTGCTCGGTCTTTCGATCCAGCACAAAAACCACGAAACCATCTCTTGACTTACGGATCGATCGGGTGAAAAAGATTCGCTCGTTCAAACCGGCAACTTCGGCAAGAGGCTCCCGATTCGTTCTTTTNTCGCTCTCCCTTCTCTCCAACCCAAGCACACGCCCCTGAACAACCATCTCCGATTGGGAAAAGGTGATGGGGCGAACAGTTGCGTCTTCGCCGGCAAGCAATTCCTTAATTTCAGGGGAATTCCTTCTTTGACCATAAGAACTGTACTTTGTTCGAAGTCGATCGCCCAACTCGTTCAATGAATCAAGCAAAGCAAGGGCTTTCTCCTTCGCCAAGTCCTCCGCTTCCCTTTCAGCATCAATTCGATCTCCGTCTAAAATCCTTTGACGAACCTGTTCTTTCACATCCTCAAAGCTGATCTCTTGGGCGACTGTTTGGTTGAGGTCACTCGCATTGAGATCCACCAAGGCAAGAGTGCCTGCCTCAACCGAACCATTCGAATCTGTTGGACCCACAGGTCCTTTGGCTCCATCGGCATCCAAGGGAGGAGGGAGAGGGCTTTCGAATTCAAAGCGATTTCGNTCGAAATANGANCTCATCCTNGCTTCATCAGGCTCGNGTGGAAGGGACAAAAACTTTTTCGGAGAGAAAATAACCGCAGAGGCGAAGGTCCGGGCCGGTTCAGCGAAAAGCTCATCNTCCTTGCGCTCATCGTGAAANACCTCCAACTCATTTTTNAGCATATCCTCCACAATGACCCTATCTGAAGAGGAAGAAACTTCGGGGTACTTGGCTGCAAGTCCCACCCTCAATGGAGTCATGAGAAGATGATCCTGCTTCCGGTCGGTGGAAAAACCAAGCCCGGCTTGCTCCAAAGCCTCGCTCAATGAACCGAGGCATTCCCCAAGGTTATCTCCCAATTTGACGAATACTTGAGTCCCATTCTTATCCTTTGCTTCTTTGACAAAGACAAAGTCTCGAGACTTCGAGCCATTCTTTATGGATACTCGGTCATTATCCTGAGGTTTTGCGTTGAGGCTTATTTTGAACATTGCAGCGTCTTCCAAACCCAGGTCATCTTGCTTGACCGAAAAAAGATCGGCATCCCANGCGAACCCAGAGGAATGCATGTCAAGTTCGCCCTCTTTGTTCAAAGCCAACCCAAGTTGAGAAAAGGAGCGNTCTACTTCTCGTGCTCGAAAGTGCGAATAAAGAATACTTTCCAAATGGCGAACCGGAACCCCGTTCCTTTGNCCNACAAAAGCAAACGCCCGGGTTCGGTTTTCTTCATTACTCAATGTGGGGTCGAGTTCTTCGACAAAGGTGGAGAAATGAGTATTGAGTTGAGGATCGTTGAGATTCAATGGCAAAAAACCCCATTCATTGGCAAAGTGATCCATGATNATCTTTGCCTCGATGGATGANTGNGAAAATTCNTTATCATAAACCCCTGCTCGAGCGATCTCCCGAATNTTGTAAGAATTAGGCAAGTTCGGCCAGGATTGCATGAAACCAAACATTCTTTGCAACGCAGCCTGATCAATATCTTCTCGGTTGGCCCGAAAAGCAGCCTGCACTTGGGCTTGCAAGTTTTCCATAAAGCGAGCATCCGCTTTTTGCATCGCTTCCGGCAGAGGAGCGACCAAAGCACCGAAGTCGGAAGCGGCTCGGTTGTAAACGGAAAGTTTCCGATTTTCATCGGGGTCATTCAAGTTAACTCCNTAAAANTCTCTGCGCTCGCTATTCGGGTCAGGTAAAAAGTCGAAAACGGACGCACCTTGGGCCAGGTACAAAACGAACGCAACTATGATCACGGCAAGAAGAGGNAGAAAAACTAACTTACCTTTTCTTGAGATGAAGTTTTGTATGGCTGTAATCATAAGGATAAAGGATTAAAAAAAGCATATTANNATGACAAGTCACGCTGTGAAGTCAAACTTTTGAGCAAAGGCACAAGGTGAGCNATCAATGCCCGACCCGCCTCAATTTAGGTTTGTCCGTAAAATGCAGGGAACTCATCCAACTTTGCCTCTTGGATCCATCCTTTTTAAGGAAGGGCCGAAGGATTAACATCTTTTCCAGAAGTAACTCTGAGGGATGTGTGTCCGACCATTGAAGAAAATACTTGTAGGTTTCGGAAGCCTCGAGGCTCTGAGTGGGGTTTGGAGGAGTCGGCATACTCACCGCGACCACTANNTTTTCAGAGGCCCACTTCCATTCACCCTGCAAAACCTCTTCCCCCACCCCCTTGACTCTGGCCACTCCATTTCCTTCGAATGAAAGCTTCAANGGATAAGATGCTTTTCTCGAGAGTCCTTCATTNCGTACCATTAGGACTGGAGACCCGTCGTCGTTGCTCAAACCATCCTTGGTCTGAAAGGCGAATCGAACGCCACGCTTGATCAGGTAGTATTCGGATGGGCTTTTATCATCATCAAAAAAGATCACCCGCTCCCCGTCTCCGACCTCCCACTTCCCCACCCGTCGAACCGCTTCCATTTTGGGGTGCCTAAAATTCATCTCCGCAAAAGTGCCCTCAGGGGTTTGCNTGAGGATCAAAAGCAATTCACAGGAATGCCCCCCCGTCACAACCTTCNCCTGAAACACCTCGTGCACCCAGTCNCTGAGNTCCCCCGCGAAGTCACCGGAGGGGGATTGTCTGCCGCATGAGCTTAAGAATAAGGCTATNGTCGACAGGATTGCTTGGCGTAGTCCTGGCATAAGAGANTCTATTTACTAAGACGGATTCGACTGAAAGTTCAATCTTTTCCANCCTTGGTNTTTTCAACCTTTCGAAGTTCCCTGTGATAAAGGGAGGACGNCAGAATAAAACCACAGGCAAAAAACAATTCCCAACTTCTTCCNGGNCCATCCTTGCGGGGGAACGCCAACTCCGCCANGGNAACCTCTCCTCCGCTCCTTGAAATTCGTTCCTTNGGATACANCCTGGCNTCTCCATCCTTNGTTTTGCCCGGAANGTAAGTNTCGCGNTCATCGACTCTTTTCCTTAGTAANAGCACTTCTCTCTTACGGTCNTATTGCAAATAATCCGTCCAATTGTGGTAATCGGTTGAGGAAGTCTTACCCTGCCCAATAAATTGCCACAATTTCTTGTCCCCTTTTTGATCATTGATCTTTTTGAATCTCCGAAAGATCATTTTGAACATTCCGTCTTCCTTTTCCCATTCGCCCACCACATTCTGCCCNCCCGATCCCTCGTCGTCATAAGCTCCCGGTACAATCCCCCAAGCCTGACCNCCCCACAAACCAGCTCCNAGCTGGTAACTATCCAACACCCCTTCCATGCTNTACTCGGTCCAAGGTGCGGGAAACAGGAACAANTAAATCGAGCTGACCAAAAAGGCCACCAAGGAGAGGATNCCGGCAAACCCNGTCATATTGCGCCGAAACCTNANGGNGGAAATTCTCTCCGCCAAAGCCCATTCACGCTCCCTTTCNAGGCGAATTGCTTCGCTATNTTTGGACTTGGTTCCGGAATCGGTTTCCACCGTAATCCCGAATTNCGAAAGATCCTTGATCCCCGGCAACGCAGCCATGGAATGGGCAACNGTGGGAAACCCATTNNCCAAGCAAGCNTGATTCGCCCAGTTCGTCCAGTCGTCCCATTCGCTCTNTGCTCTCGAACTGTTTTTGATTACCCAGCGAACCACCTGCCCCAAAGCAAAAAGATCCCATTTTTCCTCAGGGTCATTTCCNATTTTTGCTTCATTCGGNCTGAACTCTGCACCGGTTTCATGAGATTGCTGAGCATCCAGGGTGAGGGTGGAAACTTCCGGATCTTCGTTGCCATCATCCAACCGGCTTTTATAGCAGCTCAAGCGATACAGTCCAAACTCAGTGATCCAGGCCTGCCACGCTGCNTCTTCCCNCCCACCGACAAGAAGATTACTTGGCTTGATATTGCCATGAATGAATCCATTCAAATGNGNCTTGTGCAACCCGCGATGCAAATCCGTCATTAAGGCAAGAAGTGCATCCTTNTCGATCGATCCAGGTTTCAACCGCATCCAATCCGAAAGAGAACGAAGGACTTCCGTTTCCTCAATCTCCGNAGGCAGTGGATCACCCTCCTTGACATCAGATTGGATTTCCTTCCCCTCAAACCATTCGTAGGAGATCCAGTGCTTCCATTTCATCACCCCAAAATCTTTGATTGGCCAAAGCCCGGCTCCCTCCAATTGAAGCAGGGCTTGAACTTCCTGTTCAAAGAAATCGCCAAAGCCCTTTCGGTCCGAGACTTCGCGTGAAATGAGTTTAATGTATCGGGGCTCGCCCTTACTCAAACCCTCCGTGCTCTCGCATTGGTAACTTTGCCCACAGGAACCCTCCCCTAGCCAGGATAAAATTCGATGCGAACCTATTCGAGTACCGGAAGAAAGCATGGTGAAGTGGAACCCTTACTACCCCCATTTCATCTTGTTGCGGAGAACCCGAAAATGAGAGTGCCCCGATTCCTCAAGAAGGGGGAAACTATGAACCGAGACCGACACCTGCACGGGAAATTCGACGGAAGATGCAAACGCAGGTTGACCATCTGCGGAAACCAGAGGCTCGTCGGGGTTATTCTTGGAATCCACTGAAAGCGAAATTCCAGCTGGGAACACCACGCTTCTACTCGTCAGGGTGTGTGCGGAAATAGGGGTCATCATCATCACCTCTGAACCCGGGTGCACGATGGGCCCACCCGCCGCAAGGTTGTAGGCCGTAGAACCGGTGGGCGTTGAGAAGACAATGCCATCACACGCATAATCCGCGACAAGTTCAGATTCCGCATGAACTGAAAACCGGGCCAGTCTTCCCTTGGACCCACTCTTAACCACCAAATCATTCAAGGCAAAGGCTTCCTCCCCTCCTGCCATCGCATAGGAAAGCATACTTCTACGCCTGACCTCGTATCCACCACGAAAGATCCCTGGCATCGTATGCTCCATTTCCTCCGGCGAAAAAGTGGCCAAAAAACCCAACTGGCCATGACGAACACCGGCTATCGGAACATCATGCCGCACCGCCTGCTTCATCATATTGAGTAAGGTACCATCGCCTCCGACGACAAAACACGCATCCACCTCAGCAAGCAGATCATCCGGAGGCGGGAAGGTCATGGTGAGCTCGACCTCCAACCCCTCCGCTTTAGCCAAAGTTTCGAGTCGGTCCGCAATGACCCCCGCTCCATCCTTGGTTGCATTTCCAACTACCGCTATGCGTTGCAAAGGTTTCATGATCGAAGGAATGTAAAAAGTAAAATCATTGGTTTCATAATCTAGGCAAAGGATGGCGGATGGGTCAAGAACCTGAAACCCACGCCAAGGAATCCAAATCGGGCTTCTTGGCTTCACTCAAAACCATCCTGGAACCTTCCGGGAGTCGTTTTCGAAACCATTTTCTCTGCTTTGCCACAAGCCGGCGAGTGGATGAATTGATTTCCTCCATCATCTTCTCCACCCCCCATTCTCCCTGGATGTGCCGAACCACCTCGCGATAACCAATAGCTGACCGGGCGGTCGGATTCTGCTCTAGGCCTTGCGACAGGAGATGACGAGTTTCCTCAACCAATCCACCCTTATGCATTTCCTGAGTGCGATGGGCAATTCGTCTTTTACATTCATCCTTTTCCCGGTCCAACCAAAGAACCCGCTTTGAAAATTCCGTATAAGGTTTGGGCAGGTCATCATACTCCCGGCGGATTTCTCCCAGAGTCTTTCCCGAACTCAAGCATCTCTCCAAGGCACGCATCACTCGTCTTGGGTTATACACATCCAAATCTCCGAGACCCTCGGGGTTCAGGGCCTTCAATCTTTTCAGCATGTCAGGTCTTCCTTCGGGAGTATCCAAAGACTCGACCTCTTCACGAATGACCCTGGAAACCTCAATCCCATCACTGGGCGGAAGAAAGAAAGACTGGAGGTAAAAACCACTTCCGCCAACGATCAGCAGAGGGTTGCCCCGATCGCTCACCTCCCGAACAACTTCTCGAGCATAGTCCGCAAACCGAATGACATCATAGTTTTCAGAAACAGGGCATAAGTCCAACCCATGATGGGGCGCCATGGTCCTTTCCACATCGGTCGGTTTGGCCGAACCAAGATTCATGCCCCGATACACTGCGATGGAATCGCAACAAAGAATTTCTGCCCCGTGCCTTTGGGCCCATTCCAAAGACAATTCAGTTTTGCCCGATGCGGTGACCCCAGCGATAAAATGAAGGGTTTGCTCCGCCCGGCTCATCGTCCCGTACTAAAAAGCAAAATCCATCAGCCGCTCAAACCCGAGCACAATTCAGCAACTTCATCGCCGATCTTTTCGGGAATACCGGTTGGCTGGTCCAGGCCCTTGGCCACGCAGTTAACCAAAGCACTCCCGACCACCACTCCATCGGCGTGAGAGGCAACTTCCCGGACTTGTTCAGGTGAAGAAATCCCAAAACCCACCACCAGAGGTAAATCCGTGTGAGCCCGGATCGCCTTGATCCGTTCACCAAGATCTCCGGCCAGATCCTTTCGTTCACCTGTAACCCCTTCACGAGACACATAATACAAAAAGCCGCTCGCCGTTGCCACGATTTTAGGAATTCTGGATTCTGGAGTGGTTGGGGCAATGATGAAAATATTCTTAATCTGCTGAAGGTCCGAAGCCTCGATCAATTCATCCGCCTCTTCGGGCGGCAGATCCAAAGTCAGCAATCCATCGACCCCCGCCTCTTTGGCCCTTTTCACATACTCTTCCACCCCCTGAGAATAAATCAGGTTATAATAAGTATAGAAAATGATCGGCACCTCAGAAAACTTTCTGATTTCACGAACCAGACGAAACACATCATCCTGCTTACAACCGGCTTCCAGGGCCCGTTGGGCAGCTAACTGATTGGTTAACCCATCCGCCAGCGGATCTGAAAAAGGAACACCCAGCTCCAATAGATCAGCACCCCGATCGATCAGGCTTCTGCAAATCTCAAGGGAAATATCGAAATTCGGATCACAGGCACAGACATAGCTAACAAAGGCAGCCTGTCCTTTTTCACGGCAAGACGAAAAAAGTTTCGCGATTCGGTCAATTGTCTCCATAAATCAAAAGCCGTGAATCATCTCTTAGAGGAAATCCCATTGCAATGATAAACAGGAGAAAGCATTTCTAGATATTTTGCCCAATTTTTAAGTAAATGTCATGAAAATTTTACATATATAAGTATTTATGCAGTTTGTCTTTTTTACTCTAGCATTCCAATTTTTTACAATCATCTCGTTTCCGATATGACCAATCAATCTGCCAAAACGCAATTTTTGTTAGCTCTATCTATTTTTCTTTTATTTCAGTCCTGCCAATCCAGAAAGCAAGAAAATGTACCGCAATTAATTCCTGCAAAAAACAAAATTCCCGAAGAGTCTCCAAGAAACCCTCTTGAAGCCAGAAAAGATCCTGATTTCTCATTTCAAGGTGATTACATCGGGTGGGATACGAAAACAAAGGGCAAAGAAAAGCTTGCTGCCCAAAATATTGCCCTGGGTGAGGGACACTTCCAAACAGTATTGTTCAAAAAAGGATTTCCCGGCGAGGGTTGGGACGGAGTTAATAAAAGTTTAGTTTCGGGTAACTTAAATGATGGTCGGGTATCATTGATTGAGTCTACTGGAAACCGTGAGTATTCCGCTGAAAACTCCGAGAGTTTCAGTGCAAGTCTCCAATTTCCTCCAATCGGACAAGCTCAGTATATTGGTCATATCCAAAAAGATAAAATGCACATCTCAGTAGATGGAAAAAAGTCAGTATTGACCCGCATTTTTCGTAAAAGTCCCACCCTCGGGAAGAAACCGCCCCAAACAGCCGTGATTCTTTTCGACCAAAATGGAACCGATAACTGGAAAGGTGCGAAATACGACCNACNTGATCAGGTTATNTTGGTTGNAAAAAAGAAGATGGAAACGGTGCAAAAGTTTGACTCTTACCGTCTTCATCTAGAATTCATGCTCTCATTCTCTCCAAGTAAAAGAGGGAAAAAAAAATCAGGTGGTCAAGTTTCTCTCTCAGACGATATAAAAATTACATTATTGGATTCTTATGGATTGGAAGGTTTGAGAGACGAATGTGGTTCAATTAATTCTCTCTTTGCTCCTTCAGTAAATGCGTGCTTCCCCCCCTGTTCATGGCAAACTTTAGATCTTGAACTGAAAAAATCATCTGGAACAGAAAATGAATCTAGTGCTTTCCTTTCAGTTCAACTTAACGGGACTGAAATTCACAAAAACTTCTCTTTGTATAAGCCAAAATCCCCTATCGTTCTCGAGGGAAATGAAAATGAAATCCAATTCAGGAATATATGGATTGAAAAAATCTAAAGGTTAATAAGGAGACTTTTGAATCAAAACCTCTTTCACATTTTATTTCATGAATCAAACGATATTAATTTTTCTTTTTCTAATGGTTAATTTTCGCGTTTACGGCGACCAACCTAAAAACCAAAACCTTCCACACAGTGAACTAATCGCAAGCATGAAAGAGGGAGGTCTTATACTCTATTTTCGCCACGCTTCGACGGAGAAAGACTACGCGGATCAAATAAAAGCTGATCCCAATGACGGTTCAACGCAAAGGGTCTTGAGTGAAAAGGGATGGCACGAAGCAGTACATATTGGAAACTCTTTTAAATACCATTCCATTCCTTTTGGTAAGGTTTATAGCAGCCAATACTTTCGGGCTTGGCAAACGGCATGGCTCGCTTTTGGAAAGTATGAAAAAAATAAAGATTTTAATTTTCTTCCCTTTGAGGATTACACTGTTGAACAATTTGAAGAGATGAAAAAGACAATCACACCATACCTTTCAACTCTTCCTCCCGAGGGGAAAAATACAATTATAGTAGCCCATGATGATCCATTTGAAGCCTCGACGGGGATATATCCTGAGCCGCAGGGAGTTTGTTATGTCGTTAAACCCTTAGGTGAAAAGAAATTCGAGATTCTTGGGTCTATCACTCCCGAGCAGTGGTAAAGGACTAATTTACATTTTTTCTTAAAGTTTCAATTCCAGCATAGCCAAATTTGTTCTTTTGGTCACTTTTAGTAACAAAGAAGTTCGTTTGTTAATAAAAACTTATTTTTTATTTCAGAAAATACTCTCTGCTTTTTGAGTTTACTTTTAAAGGGTTCATCCAATCCGTGTACTGGTTAATAACTCAATGAATCTATTATGATTTCATTCAAAAATCGTACTGTTGCTAAAACATAATAATTCCCAATACTTAAAGTCTGAATTATAGATTAATGATTTATCTGTACAGACTTGCATTACCGCTCGCCACGATCGCCTCTTTACCATACTACTTATATCGTATGTTGCGTCGTGGTGGGTACTCCCACAAAATTATGCATCGCCTCGGATTTTGGCCTGATTTAAAACCAAGAAAAAAAGGAGTAATAAGAATTTGGATTCAGGCTGTTAGTGTAGGAGAAGTCAGCTCCATAACGAAGCTGCTAGAAAACTTGCTCAGATCGTCAAATCTTGAGATCGTCCTTAGTAGCACGACAAGCACAGGCTTAAAATTAGGAGATCAACAATTCGGCTCCAGGTTGCTTGCTCACGGACCATTCCCCCTGGACTGGCTGCCCTTCTCCAATAAAGTCTGGAACAAAATCAAACCGGACCTAGCAATTTTGGTGGATAGCGAGCTTTGGCCGGAACATTTCCATCAGGCAAAAAAAAGAGAGGTTCCCGTTATGATTATCAATGCCCGTTTGTCCGACAGAACCTTTGCTCGTCTTTCATCTCCTCTTCTAAGATGGGCATATCCTTTGATTTTTCCTGATAATCTATCGATCATCGCTTCCTCGGAAAATCAATACTCCCGCTGGGCTAGCTTCCCGTTACCACCCGAAAAAATCAAAATCTCAGGAAATCTTAAAATCGACGCAGTAAACCAAACCTTAATTAACCCGCAAAATCGGATTCAGATTCGAAAGGACCTTGGCTTTTCTGAAAATACCCTTGTGCTTGCTGGTGTTTCGACTTGGGAAGGTGAAGAAAAAATGCTTGTTGATTTGGTCCAGTTACTGCGCCTTGAAAAAATAGACTGTAGATTACTTCTTATACCTAGGCATGCCGAGCGCAGAGATGAAATTAAGAAAGTCCTCCAATCTTCGGCAATTACTCATCAGTTTCGAACAGAAAGCCAGAGAGATTCCAATGAAACCATTGCCTATGTGGGTGATACTACAGGAGAAGTTATAATTCTCCTACAAGCTGCTGACTTTGCTTTCATGGGAAAATCTCTTCCTCCACACCATGGTGGTCAGAATCCGATTGAACCGGTGGCAATTGGACTCCCCTTAGTTTTGGGACCAAATTACCAAAATTTCAGAGAAACTTGCCACGACTTGCTTAAGCATGAAGGAGTTTTGATTGGTAAAAATATTGATGAAACCAAATCAAATATTTGGAAAATTGCAACGGATAAAGAGTTAAGGGAGCAAATGAAACATAACTGTAATGCTTGGATGACCAAGCAGGGGCGTCCAAGTCAGTATACATATGAAGCTATCTCTAGAGAATTTGAAAAAATTTCTTTAGAGAAAAGTGCTTAGTTTCATCTACAAATTGCCCGCCTTTTTTTCTTATAAAAAAGAAAATCGGTATAATTTGTTACATTTCGAAAAATTGAGATTTAGTCTCAATAAGGCTTGACCTCAATAAATACGCGGTATTAAGTTGAGACTCAATCTCATTTATATTTTTCCGTACTTTTATGTTGCAATTATTTTACAAATTTAAAAACAAGGTAATAATGCTCACATTGCGTTACTTTAAGATACTGTTTTTACCATTGATATTTACCTTGTGCGGTTCTTGCTTAAATGATTCCAGTGAGGGTATTGGTACCAGTAAGAATGAGCTTGGTCTCTCCAACATTGTGATTGCTTTAAAAGCGAACAAAAACCCGGAGCTAATGCTTTCAGAAAAACTGGAATTAGAAGAATATCTTTCTGCCAAGTTGAATAGGAAAGTAGATGTATTGATTCCAACTGACTCTTCCATAATTGTTGAATCATTCAGGAATGGAACTCTAGATATTGGTTATCTTAGTTCTACGGATGCAGCTCGTAACATTGAACAAAGCACTGCATCTTTATTCTTAGTCCACTTAAAAAATGGCAATCCTTTTTATCAAAGTGTGTGGCTATCCCTTAAAGATAAACCTTACAATTCCATTTTGGACCTAGAAAGTTTACCAGTTTCATTCGCAAGTCGCTCGAGTACATCTGGTTTTCTAATTCCAGTGTATGATCTTGTGCAGAGGGGGTTGGTTGGTCCCAATTCAAGTCTTGATGATTTTTTCTCTAAAACGGTTTATGGCACAGGTTATGTCTCAGCAGTCAAAAAAGTACTGTCAGGAGAAGTGGAAGCGGCGGCAGTTAGCGATTATGTGTACCTCGAAAACAATTATTTGGACGATGTAGACAGGGCAAAGCTTAAGATCGTGCAAAGCCAGGGTCCCGTTCCTTCGCACACCCTATGCATCCGCTCCTCCATTTCCAATAATGATAAAAAATTACTATTAAACGCCTTTCTAGAGCTTAATCGTAAAAACCCTTCACTATGTAATCGCGTATTTAATGGTAAACTCGTTACTACTAAACAAGATAAGCATTTAGGGATCTTAAACCGGGCAATTGAAACTCAGAAAACTATGATGGCAAAGGGAGTGTTGCCCCCTTCTTAAGTTTACAGCGGAATTGTAAAATTCCAGAAGAATATTTAGCGAATTTGTAACCATAGACCTGATGGTCAAATTCTAATCAAAAACACTTGGTTACCTGTTGTTTTCCTCAGTCAATCATGCTTACTCCATTGACCAAGTTAAAAGGAAAGACTAATCTTCAGGTAAGTAATTTAATGATATCTCCGATTCGCAATTTCCATTCTTGGTCTATATTTTTCTTTTTTACCCTCATCATTTCTTGTAGCGATCGTACGGAGCCTAGCGTACCTTCGGAAATTAATGATCAGGAGTTAAGTCTTCAAAAAGTTATTTTTTCTCTCAAGGCGAATAAGAAACCTGAAATGATGCTCGCAGAGAAATTCAACCTTGAAAAGTATCTACAAAATAAGCTACAACGGAAAGTGGAAGTTATTCTTTCTTCCGATTCTTCAGTAGTCATAGAATCCTTTAGAAATGGTACCGTTGATTTAGCATTTTCTAGTCACACAGATGCCGTTCGCAATATTGAGCAAAATACCGGTAGCATATTACTTAGCAGCTCAAATAAAGGAAACAGTCATTATCAAAGTGTATGGTTATGCTTAGAAGAGAAAAATTTCCATTCTATCAAGGATTTGAGGAATAGACCCGTCTCCTTTTCTAGCCGCTCAAGCACATCAGGCTTTCTAATACCAGCATTGGACCTTGCTAAAAAAGGATTTATTGGTCCCAGCAAGTCACTTACAGATTTCTTTTCTCTGGTTATTTATGGCAATGGATATGTTTCTGCTGTTGAAAAGGTATTGAGTGGCGAAGTTGATGCTGCAGCAGTCAGTGACTATGTCTTCAAGGAGGATAATAAATTTCTTACTGATACGCAAAAATCTAAACTTAAAATATTTCAAGAACAAGGACCGGTTCCAAATCATGTAATATCAGCTAGAATAAGTCTTTCCAACAATGACAAAAAAATCCTAAGACAAGCATTATTGGATATGAATGAAGAAAATCCAAAACTTTGTGATCAAATTTTCAATGGCAAATTAATTATCCTAGATAATAACGAACATATACAGCTTACTCTCGATGCACTTGAGGTTCAAAAAACTCTTATGCCATAAAATCTTCTCAGGGTATTTTTTATATACTATAGCCTATCGCTTTTCTCATGCCCAAGACTCTCTTAACGACTAAGAATCTTGGTCTTGAAGTAGAAGGTCGCACTCTACTTAAAAGCCTAATTCTTTCCCTCAACCCAGGCACCTTTGTCGCGGTCACTGGTCCGTCCGGATCCGGCAAAACCACACTCCTGCGAACCCTCGCAGGTGAGTTAGATCCCGCAGAGGGCAAGGTGGTAAATTATCTCGATTGCCCCACCCGTCTCGCCATGATCTTCCAGGATCTTCAGTTGGCGGATGGAGCCACCGCCCTCACTAATGTCCTGGGTGGCAGTCTTGGTAGACATTCCTTTCTTTCCACCCTCTTTAGGTTTCCATCCGAAGAACGGGAAAAGGCCCTCCATTTACTTGCCAAATTTGGTCTATCCGAAAAGTCAAACCAATGGGCATCCACCCTTTCCAGAGGCGAAAGGCAAAGAGTCGCTGCTTGCCGCACCCTCCTCACCCGCCCGCATTTGCTTCTCGCCGACGAACCCGTCTCCAGCCTTGACCCCTCCCTTGCTGACGAGGTGCTCGCCCATCTGTCCAATGAAATTTCCGGAAAAAATGGCTGCCTTGTCTGTGCCCTCCATAATGATGAACAAGTGGCGAAATTTGCTGATCTTGTACTACGGCTTGATCCGTCAGACCCCAATGGGTGGAAGCTCGAAGACCTCAAACCAAAGGAAGTAGCTTGAAACTCGAACTTCCCTGGCACAGCCGTTTCGATCTTCTTGGAATTACCTTCCTGCTCTTTTTACTTGGGGCCGTTGGGGCTCTGCCTTCCATAGAGGGCTCAGGTCGCGATCTTGATTACTGGGGAAACCTCTCCCGGTTTGCATCTCAGTTTTTCCCACCGGACTGGTCGATTCTTGATCGTACCCTTGAAGGCTTATTGGAAACTGTTCAAATTGCCCTGGTTTCCACCCTGCTTTCCATTGTTATCTCGATTGTGCTTTCCATTGGTGCCGCCCGAACCATTGCTCCGCTTTGGTTACTCTGGCCCACCCGCATGTTACTCAACCTCATCCGGACCATCCCCAGTTTACTTTGGGCCTTGCTTGCGGTGGTCATTGTGGGATCGAATCCACTCGCAGGGGTTATTGCCCTCAGTTTTTACAGTGTGGGGTACCTCGCCAAATTTTTCAGCGAAACTTTTGAAACTGCAAACACCGATGCCCAGCAGGCACTCCGTTCCCTAGGAGCCAGTCCTCTTCAGGCTTTTCAATTTGGGCTTTGGCCCAATGCACGACCGATCATCTGGAGTCATTGCTTATGGATGCTTGAATACAATGTTCGCTCCGCCAGCATCATTGGCTATGTGGGTGCAGGGGGTATCGGATTACATCTCAAACTTTACGCGGAATCTGCAGACAGTTGGAATAAATTCTCGTTAGTTCTTCTTTGTATCCTAGCAATCGTGACTGTCTTGGATTTCACCGGAGAAAAAATCCGACAATCCATCCGCGATCAATTGGAAGGAAAGAAGAAAACCGACTGAGGATTCAATCAGTTTTCAGAAGCTCGATGTGCTCCTGATCGAGCAAAATCACTTCCTTCTCCTCAATCGAATGAATCACAAACCCCGCTACCTTGCACGCCTCTAGGACCTTGGCATAAGTAAACCGAACCTCCGGGGAACGGTTTTGGGCGAAGGTGATGGACAAGCGTAAACTCGCCTCCTCCACCGATTTTGATCCGTTTGCAATCATTTGATTACGCAGGGCTTTTCGCTCTTTCAATTCGCTGATCAATTCCTTAGAGGGAAAGTCCTCTTCAGTCTTAATCTCAAAATCCTTCAGGTAAACGGAGCCATCATCCCCCATAGTAATTTTCAGGGGTTCCAAGGCTATGAAATCACGGGCTGGAGAACTTGTTTCAAATGGGCTCCCATTCATATCCTCAACCAAGCGCTGAGTCTTTTCCACGAACTCGCTCAATTCCCCCGATGGAAGGTTTTCTTGTTCAGGAGATTCTGTGCAACTGGTCAAAAGCAGGGCGAGAGCGGTTAGGTAAAGAATGGGTCGCATAAATTCGATTCTATTTGATTTCTCGAGTGCGTCAACCGAACGCCCTGCAGATATGAAATCTTCAGTTCAGTCATCCACATAGATAGACAAACCATTCTCTTTGTCCTTGCGAGGAGGGAACGAAAGTGACCGACCCGGCAATCCATCGTGTCTTGTGGAACGCAGACGGGGTTATCTCTTCGCTTACTGGATCACAGTGGATCGCCACGGACTTTCAGCCCTCGCGATGACAAAGGTGAAAGGGACTCGCGATGATAAACTGTTTAAGAGTCCGTCGCTCGGTTCGTTTGGCCTGGCTCCGCCTCAGGCCAAGACTTCCCTCGCTTCTTCATTACTGGCTTTTTTGGAAACCAACACGGAAGCCGAGGCCGCTGCCGCGGGTGCTCGGGGGGGTGTGGCTGCGCCGAGCCGAACGCAGGTCCGACCCGTCGCTGCCCCAGGAACCACCCCGTCTGACCCGACCCGAGCCCGAAGCCGGTCCGGTGGGATCCACCACCGGGTTGCCGGTGGGATAGGCCGCCTGGTACCAGTCTGCGGTCCACTCCCACACATTTCCATGCATATCGAAAAAGCCCAACGGGTTGGCCGCGTATTGACCCACATCACGGGTCTGTTTAAAATCGACACCCGTATTATAGGCACCATCCCAGTTATAATTTGCCCGCGATGAATTAATATCATTTCCCCACGAATACATCGTCGTCGTACCGGCCCGACAGGCATACTCCCATTGCGATTCGGTGGGTAACACATACGCCCACCCGGCGGGAATATTCGCCGATTGCTGAGCATTCAAACGGGTCAAGAAGACTTGGGCATCCTCCCA
>NHCT01000054.1 GCA_002167605.1 Verrucomicrobia bacterium TMED40
TGAAATCGCTAATCTAAGTGCACTCCGTGGATCCCCTCGGATAATTTTTGTAAGAACATTCGCTCGTTCAAGAGAGATTTTTAATCCCTCTTCATAAAAAGCCCCATACCTGGCATTATGAACATTAAGATTTTCTCGTTTTGCTTTTGGAATCTCATGATATTGATTTATCCAAACTTTAAATTGTTTAAATATATGGTGACCCGATAAGTCCTTGTAGTCCCTAACCTCACACCACTCGTCATAGGATTCTTTATCCAAGGTCAAATCATTCGGTGATTTTGTCGTTAGCGACAATACCCTGTCATTAGGGAGAGTTACCTTTGTGGTCGAGGATTGTTGGGGCGGTGTTTCTTCTGAAGGTACGATCCTGGAGGAGGTCTGGACAAAAATGACAAGACATGTGAACAGAACCAGAAGGAACGAAGATAGCAAGGGCACTTTACTCATACATTTAAAGAGATGTCCCACCAAAATAACCTCTTACGATCTTTTATGAAATTAAGCGATCGAGTAGAAAGACTCGATAGTCGACATATACAAGTATACATTCTAAACATCCTTAACCTTTTANNGNAAAANTGGTTCGAAAACATAAAGTTTCTTTTTCCANATANTGAGGTGTTAAANACACNANTTACGCTACATACAANATCCCATAAATTCGTTGCNGATGAAACAGGGCAGTGAGNTACNAGCATGATAAAAAATAGTTCAGGAAGTTACTTTTTGCAATGGATTAGTGTGGCTTGGTTTAACTCCCGGGCATCGGAANTCTCATTTTCTCCNAATGTTCGGTTTATACCTTGTCTTAATCAAGCCCATCATCTCCCTTGAAATTACGACGTATGGTCCCNGTGGGTGTCATGATTACAGGATCCTTGAAAATTGATTGCGGCGATATGCTTTGAATCACCTCACGTACGGGAGAGCCTCCTCTTGAGACAATACTTGCACTTACGAAAATCAACAGGTTTCTTTTTTGATAGCTTTCTGCTCGAGACTGAAAAAGTCGGCCTATTAAGGGAATATTCCCCAAAACGGGAATCTTGTCATTAACCGTCTTTACCTCTTCTCGTGTAAGTCCACCGATNATNACGGTTGCTCCATCAAAAATAGTGACTTGCGTATCCACTTTTCGGACAGAGAAAATAGGCATCAAGATACCCGAAGGTTGAATAACCATGGGCGGGGCCCCAGTTTGTGAGGTGCCGATCATTGCAGAATTTCCCCCGTATTCAATAAAACCGTCGAATTCAGTGACCTTAGGNTTAAGCCTTAGATTGATGGAATTATACTTTTCAATTGTGGGTTCGACTTCCAAAACAACACCCACCTCTCTGAAACCAGGTTGTTCGTCGTCAGGGGCAACGGTATCAAAGGTAGGGATTGCNGATTGTAATTGAATGGCACCACCAAGTCCTGCTTGTCCGCCAGCCGCTCCACCACCACCTCCTCCCACAACGGGTGCAGGTGCAGGTTCGTAATCGGTGGGATAAATGAATTCTTGGGCAATGGTTATGGTTGCTGGTTGCCCATCCATCACGGTTATTCTTGGTGCACTCAGTAAATCGGTCCCCTGCTTNCGTTTAAGAGCGTTAATCAAAACAGATGCCTGAGAACTACCCAATATTGCATTTCCCGCACCTAATACATCTCCAAAAGTCGAATCCATTAATGGAGATACGCCATCTCCGATAGAAATTCTTCCAGGAAGGTTTGGAATTGGGTTTGGAATATTCAAAGATGCATCAACATCATCTGGCACACTAATGATTGTATCTCGAGTGGTTCCNGTGGGAGAATGAGCAGCGGCTAAAGTGCGAGTATTTCCAGCAAGGTTTTTAGGNAAACCGATTACGGGTCTTCCATCACTNCCTATTGANGGGTTCCCCAATGAGTCTGTNTTAAAAAAGGGACCACCCCATCCAAATTGCCAGTTGAAGCTAATCTCATCAAGGGCACCTTCTTGTACTTCAAGAAATTTAGTTTCTATTTCTACCTGCCGGCTGGAATCTTGGTCTAACTTCGCCAAAATTCTTTCTATCAAGTCAAGAGATCTGCGTTCGTGAGTAACAATCATTTGAAAGCCATCGAAAACGAATTTTTGNCCCTTNGAATCATCAAATGGTACGCCTGCCCCTTCCANAAATGCTTTGATTTTTATACCCGTATCGTCTCCNCCCATTCCCCCTCCTCCGCCAGGTGCGGCAAAGGGATCAGCAGCNCCACCGCCACCCATTCCACCATCTGAACCTCCGGTCATTCTCTGGATGGTTCCCTGTGTAACCTCGTAAAATTCAGTTTCCATAGGCTTTCCCTTAAAAGAGCCCCCGGCTTTAGATATGGTCACTGCGGGGCCATCTATGTCAAAACTCCAGTTCACCGCTTGTGTGATGAATTCGATCATTTGACGCAAAGACATAGAATTCAGGGTAATCGTAACCTGAGGAGGTGGCTCATCGTTATCAGGCAAAACTACGATTTGTACGCCTTTCAAGGCGGGGTCCGATTCAGTAAGGTCAAATTGGCGAGCTTGTCTCATAAGCTCTGCAGCAACCTCCGGTAGGGGTGTTGCGAAGAATTGAACTCCGGATATTTGAATAAGATCTAGTTTTTCCTCCAGCTTACTGGAACTTTCCTTTACATCTTGAATTTCTTCAACTTGCCTGTCAAAAACCTTTGGTCTTTCCCACTCTCGTTCGATCTCTTCGAGCATTTCTTGTCGAGTCTTTAGATACCCCAAATAACTTTCCTGCTCTTTCATTTGTGAAATTCGCTTTAGCATTTCCTTGGCTTCAAAGTTTTCTGAAAATCTGGTCTCAATTACACGATAACTCTCGATCGCCCCAGTAAGGTCTCCGTTCACAAATTGCACCTTCGCTCTCATGAGTAATTCTTGCAACTGGGCCTGCTGCTCTTTCCAATTCGCAGTATATTCTGTTATATCCCGCTGAAAAGGATCCTTCATGTCATCCTCAAGTTTTTCCTCTTCTTTATCAGCAAGCCCAAGCTCTCTTTCAACGGCTTTTGTTCCTCGGGTTTCCTTAAGTCCGGGCCTTCCGTAGGTCAGGGTATCTCCTTGAATGTCTCGATCCTGATAAAAAGAAGTTCTGAATGAATCCAAATGTTTTTTTGCCCCTTCCCAATCTTTATTTTCTCTTGCATCTTCAGCTTTTGATAAAAATAGGCGGTTTTTCATCAGGGCAGCTTCAAGAATTATCGGCCAAGTCAGAGTATTAGGTTCGAGAAAGTTTTTTATTTTGAAAAGGATTTCATCAGCTTTATCGTAGTTTTTCTTCTTTATTTCTGCCTTGGCATCATAAAGCATATTATCGGCGAGTTTGGCTTGTTCCTCGTTCTTTTCCTGTGCCTTCGCAATTTCGGCATCAAAGTCAATTTCTTGACCTGCACCCATTGTATCTGTTTCCGCTTTTCGACGTGAGTCTTCGATTTTCTTGTACTCCAAGACAAGTTTTTGCACATCGGATACCTGACCTCTAAGCATGGCTTCTCCCATTTTATACCAAACGACTTGCTGCTTCGCTTTGAAAAGATCACTTATTAAAGCTATCGTTGAGGTGTTAGCGGGTAAGTTGGCGAACGCCTCGTCAATATGGGCCAGAGCAAGATCATACCTAGCGTTTGCACTTTCATTTCTTGCTTTTAGCAAGAGTCTTTCAGCCTGCCTGGAGTAAAGAATTACCTTGGACTTTTCCTCCGCCATAAGTTTTTCTAAATCAGGCTTTGCATCATCGATTGGCAAACCCGCCTTGGCCCTAATTTCAGCCAAGTCTTTTTTGGCATTATCCAGCTCTTCTACCAAGCGACCAACCAGAGAAACATCCTTGGGCATTGCCGCATTCACTTGAACCTCTCTTTGAATTTTACGTTCACTTAATTCAAGAGCCACATTTTCTCGATATCTTTCCAAAAGCTTACTTGCCAGTGAAAAGTTCTTTTCTTTCATTGCTAAATTAGCACGAGCAAAATAAAGCCTCGTTTCCTCTTTTCGAATTTGCCTTAGGTAAAAACGGGATGAGTCGGTATCCTCAATTTTTTCCAATGCTTCAGTTGCAAGCTTTTGCGCCTCTGCCAAAGAACCGGCTGAAGACTTCTCTCTGATCTTCTCCAAAAGAGCCAATAGGTTGGTATCATTACCAATTCCGGATGATACTTTTTGATCATTTGCCTTAAGGATGGTTGGCGGTGTTTCCTGAGAAGGAATAATGACGGTAGGTAATTCCACATCCGAAGATGACGCTGAAGAAATTCCAAACGCCAAAAGTAATAAAATACAAAAGACTGGTTTGAAATTCATAGGTTGTGAAATCTTTGTAAACATCAAATGAGGGGCAATTCTAAAAAGAATAGGGTTGTTGATGATTCCATCGAATACTTGGGTTTGGTCAACCTTGAAAACAAAACCCACAGAGGTAAATATTTATGTAAACAGTAATTGCCAGATGACAACACGCTTTCCGTATTAAAGTGGATTGACTGGGGACAATGAAAGTATAATTTTCTGAGGCGGTTGCGTAATCATACCCTCTTTTGAAATGAGTACGCTTTTGCCTTCAATATCAATCTTCTCTATCTGGTATCTCCTGCTTTCATGCTCAAAAGCAGTACCATTTTGATCTTCAGAAAATTCAAACTCTTTCATTGGAAGGCCGGGCAGAACAAAACGTAACTTAATGCTGTAATCTCCGGCAAAAACTTCTTTCATGAGACTGTTTATTTCAAAGGGGTTAGTATCTAACTTATGATCCCTGACCATTGCCCTTCCTACAAGCATGCTACCACCTGATTTTGTTTTTAATTGTTGAACTGTGAAGTACTCGATGGAAACTTTTGCGTCAGGATGATTTTTTTCACATTCTACCAAAGATGATTCTCCTGCTTTGCGACCAAGATTTGGCCTGTATGTTTTACCCACCTCAAGGCGATTAAAAACATTTTGTTTAGAATTAGGCGATATGAGGGTGTTTAGGTCTTCAAAATATGGGGTGTTTCCGATCCATCTCTTAAGTACATGAGGATATGGACGTTGAGAGAAATCTATTAATTCGAGCCCGAAAGGTTCTTTTTCGTTTTCTTCAATGGGTTCTTCTGGCAATTTCGCAGTAAGTCTACCATTCACAAGATAAATAACAGGGGGAGTAAAAGTGTCATAAATCGAAGCGTTCGTATCTTCAGATTTCTTTTGCCATTTTACCCTCTGCGACAGATCATCTTGGGGTTTACTAAATTTCTTTGGTTGGTATGTGCTTATGGTTGCCTTTTCTAAATCTATCGAAGTGGCAGAAGGTCCAAGTGAATAGATTCCGCTCCCACTAATTTTTTCCACTTTTGAAAAGGCAATTGATTTTGTCCCGTCTTCAGCATCGACATTTATGGTGCCTTTTCGGTTTTTCCAACCACTCTTAATAAATAAGTCTTGGTTGGGGGAGACTCTGCCTTCTATTTTCATCCCGTCATTAAGAACAACCAAGAGTTTCGATCGTTTCTTGAAAGAGGCACTCTCAACCACTATTTGCTCAGTTTTTCCAGATTCTAAGGTCGCGAAAATAAAGTTTCCCGGCATAAGCTCAATATTTCCTAAGAAGGTAATTTCCACATTCGATTTATTTTTTTGAATCTCAAAAAAGCTGTTTCTAGAATAATCCTTTTTGAGATTGTCGTTATCATCTTCGAAAAGAAAATGGACGACGAAGATACCAATCAAAAGAAACAGTGATAGAGCTAAAATGATTTTTTCGTAATGAGCTTTTAGAATCTTCATTTCAAAAGAAATTCTTTTGTTTTTCTAACGAGATCTTCATTCCCCGAATCAATGAGAAATTTATCGAAGATCTCTACATCAATATCTTCCCAAAAAAACTTATTTTCATAGAGTGCTAGTATGCCTTTTCGTGTAGTTTTAAGGTACTCTATCAGAATAGTAAAATCAGACTTTACATCAGTAACAATTGGTAAAAGTTTCTTTGCACTGTTTTTATCTTCATTACTTTCCCCGAATGTAGGTGAATTTTCGCTCCCTTGGAAGGAAGAGAATTGAGTATCACCAAGCAATCTTTCCACTCTTAGGTTACGTACGAGAAAAGGAGGCCTGAGTTGATTAATAAATAGGCGAGCATGTGAAGTATGTGATCTGAATTTCAGCTCAAAAACGAAACTTTCTAATGCAACATTACTTCTTAGTAAGAAATTATTCTTACCTTCGAGGTTAATTTTGTCAGAGCCTATGTGTTTGTTGTCAGTTGGACCAACTGCTTCCCTTTTAATTTCCAAAAGAAAAAGGGAGTGTAATTTGTTGGTTGAATTGCAGAGCAGGCTAACTATCTCTTTAATTATCTTTCCTTGAATACTCAAACTCTTTGATTCATTACTGTCAATGCTGGGCCAGAAACCGTCGTAGGATGAAAGACCAAACCCATAAGATTTCACTTCCCCCTCAGTACCTCCGGTAAAGCCTGTATCAAATGAGTTCAAGGAGGACGGTAAGTTCAGGTTTGCCACTTCACATTGGTTCTTTAGGCTAGTGAAAAGTTTGGTGATTTCAGCATTAACGGATTCAGAAGATTGTTGTTCCCAATTAGAATAATGATTTTCCTTTTCATTAAGGAGTGTTCCCCAATATATCTGCTGTTCCTTTTCCACCTTGGCAAGATTTTCCAAATCTTTGACGGCAGATTTATAATCTAAATCAAGCGATGAATAAAGTGAAGTTTCTTCATTAATAGAATCTATTTTTTTGTTTAGCTGAGAAAGTTTAGCCATGGATTCTTTAATTTCTTTTGATGAAGAATAGCTAAGATAAAATAGCGTACTAAAAACTATTATTAATAAAAGTACTATTAAATTAAACAGTTTATGCTGTTTTATAAAATTCATATTAAAAGTTTAGCGTGAATTCATAAGAAAAATGGGTAAAGTAACGATTAAATAAATCTCCCTTCCCATCTATGCTAAATATCTTATCATTTACTTTGGTGATTTGGGGAATATCCTGCAATCGTTGTGTTAATGCTTGTTGTTTTTTACTATTCAAATCGATGAGTATTTCCCTGAAGCGAGCAGTGTTGTCGTGATCCACCTCATCATATTCCTCTACCTTTACAAGATACCTGCCTGTAAGTTTTAGTTTAAATGTGGGTGTTTGCCTCATTGAGGTTCTTGTGTTTCGATTGTTTGGAGAATTTGCTGTTTCCTGAAGAATGTGAAATTCATCATACCATGTATCTTGGACATATTCTTCCGAAATTGTATTTTGTAGATTGTTAATCAGGTTTATAACACTCCAGCAAGAATTCTGAGTTCGGAAATACGGTTCGCTTAATGTGAAAACTTCGTAGGTTAATTTATCGATAAAGTTAAAATCTTTTTGTTTTTCTGATATTTCTGATAGTGATTTTTCTTCGTTTTTTAAAAGATTGTTAGTGTTTTTCTGTTTTACATTTATTGAATCAAGTTCATTTAAATTTGAAAGGTAAGAAGGCAGTGGTAAGAGCGAGATAACAAATGCTGAAATTGCGATAAAAGGCAGTTTTTTTCGCAAGCCTAAGTGAGATATTTTCGCAGATGGTAATAGATTTAATGTTTTTACAAAATCTTTGTTTTCATCTGAGAAAAGGTTCGATGCTAAACCTATTGGTTCGCTAAATACGAAAGGCAAAAGGCTTTGCATACCTTCGGGAATACCTTTTCCTAAAGTGAGTGCTTTTACTGGATCGAAATAATCGATATCTAGTTGTTGCGTTTGGCTTATATATTCAGGAAGTCTATTTAAAAGCGACCCTCTTCCGGTAAGAAATATTTTTCGTGGTGACCTTCCCTTTTTTACTCTTTTGTATGTGACTATTGAGCGTGTAATTTCTTGGCTGGTCCGAGCAAGAAATTGTTTTGTGCAAGATTCCATTACTTGAATATTGGGATCTTCGGGTGAAAAAACTACATCGCCTGAAAAATAACCTTTCTTGAGTTCCTCTGCTTTGGGGAAACTTATCCCTAAATTATCAGACAAGTTTTGCGTAAGGGCATTACCTCCTATGGCTATATTTCTAACCAAAAAGCCCGTAGGATTAATAAACAGCAGGTTTGTTGATTTTGCACCTACATTTACGATTAATGTTTCGGGAGATGACTGGTCCAATTCTTTCATGGTTGCCTTGAGTGCATTGAAGTCCAGTACGGGTGCTGGGGTTATTTGAATTGGGTTTAGCCCAATCCCAACAACCCTTTCGCAAAATGATTCAGCAACCTCAGGCTTAACCGCAAAAGCTAAAATCTCTTGCTCCACCCCATCATCATCAATGACCTGATAATCCCAAATTAATTCCGATAGCGGAAACGGCATTTTCTGGGAAAGCTCAAAGGCCACAATCTTAGCTTGTTTTTCAATTTCTACTTTTGGAACCCTAATCGTTTTGGTTAGCAAAAGACTGCCCGGAAAAATGATTCTCGCGTCTCCCTTGAGCTTCATTTTTTCACCGAGCCTCTCGATACTTTCTGTAACTGAATCTAGCCACTGAGAATCATTGGAGTAATCGTGGCTCAGGGTTTCCATTTCTGCGTACTCCAACACCGTTGTGTCCCCATCCGAAATGAAAATCCCCCCTGTTATATGGGAATTTCCGCAATTTATAATGATTTCTCTTCTCTTAGCCACTGATAAATGTCATTTCATTGAGCAAAGGTATCTTTATGGATATCAGTTATTAACCTAATTATCGGTTAGTTTGACCGGGCCCGTTCCATCAAGATAGTTTATGCTGACCGCATGAGCAGGTATGAGGACTCCATTGTTTCTTTCGCTATTGGCTTTTGCCTGCTCTTTGAACTTTTCTAGGATTTCTTCATCACGGTATTTTTCGAAAAATATTGAGTTGCTCATTTCGAAGGTGTTCCCATCTGAAGTAATTTCTACTGCATATCCAATCAGATTAACATATCCGGTTAGGAATCCATCTCTTTCAGCAACCAATGTAGGAAATAAAAAGAATGCGTTTTTGGTAGCCCTGTCGATCTCCACCGTGGTGAATTCCACCTCTGAACTGTAATATTGATAATATTGAGCGTCTGTGAGGTTTTGGGATCGAAGCAACTTCTTTTTGAACTCATTGCTAAAGCAGAGGTATACCTTCACTTTGAGATTATCCAAATATTCCGGGTTGTAGGCAGTATCCACCGAGGTGGGCCGGCTTGCAGAACCACCCGCCAATTTTGGGTGGGCCACCATATTGAAAGGCACAGTCACTTTTAACCACATATCCGAATCCTTCACCACTGTTACCTTGTTAGCCATCTTTACAATTTGATCTTCGACCGCGCTGGAGGTGGAAAATGCAAAAAGGATGGTAATAAGCAGAAGGAAATGATAGCAGGTCTTTTTCATGGGTATTGGGGGGTTTGAATTTATGACCTTATATCCTTCCTTTACTTACAAGATGAAAACAAGCTTAAATTAAATGCACCTAAAGTTATCTTGCTTATTGTTCATAAAACGCAAAGACGGCAAAATCCTTTTGCTAAAGCGTAATAAATCGCCAAATAAGGGCTTGTGGAGTCCACCCGGAGGTAAGTTTGATCTCTCTTCTGGCGAATCCCCTTTCGAATGTGCAAAAAGAGAGGCTTTGGAGGAAACCGGTTTGATTCTTGAAGATAATGACCTTAGAATCTTCGGCTATGTTTCCGAAAAAAATTACCAAAACTCGGGTCATTGGCTGATGTTTCTATTCGAGTGCAGAAAGTTCATTGAAAATACTCCGAAATGTTTTGATGAGGGATCCTTTGCCTTTTTCAACCGCTTGGAAATAGATTCTCTTTCGATACCCCCAACCGATCATGAGTTCGTTTGGCCGTTTTACGACAAGAAAGAACTTGGTTTTTGGGGATTACGAGCAGATTGTTCTGAATCAACACCTAAAATAAAGATTGAAGCTTCGCCTTCTTAAAACGATAATACTTTTTCGATTTTAATACTATGGAAGGATTACATCACGATACAATGGTTGAAAAAAACAATGAACCACCCAAGGAAGTTCCTGGCTCCACAGATCAGGAACAAATTGTTGAAACGGCCTCTGTTGCAGATAGCGAAAAAGATTTTTCTTCTACCTCTATGAATGCTTCTTTGAGCCCTGAAGATAAAATTGAGCTTTTCAACCAAATGGTTCGTATAAGGAGATTTGAAGAACGATCATTGAGGGCCTATCAACAAGGTCACATTGGCGGCTTTTTGCACCTTTACATAGGCCAGGAGGCTGTGGCCGTTGGAGCAGTTTCTGTAATGTCTGATAATGACCATGTTATCACTGCCTATCGAGATCATGGACATGCTCTCGCGGTTGGCATGGATATGGATGAATGTATGGCCGAACTTTTTGGTAAGAGGACCGGATGCTCTAAAGGCAAGGGTGGATCTATGCATTTCTTCGCCCCAGATAAGAACTATTGGGGAGGGCATGGTATCGTTGGAGGACAAACGCCGCTTGGCCTAGGAATGGCTTACGCTCTAAAATATAAGGGGCTCAAGGGTTCATGTCTTTGTTTTATGGGCGATGGTGCAACCAACCAGGGTCCCTTCTATGAGTCATTAAATTTAGCTTCCCTATGGAATTTGCCCGTTGTTTATGTGATTGAGAATAACGGTTATTCAATGGGTACGGCCGAAGCCAGACACTCCGCAGGCGAACCACTTGCCCGACGGGGCGAACCCTTTGATGTGGATTGGTCAGTTTCATATGGTCATGATCTTTATGAAGTGCGGCAAACTATGGGAGATGCCATTCGGCAGGCACATGAAGCTTCCAAACCCTCGGTTCTTGAAATCATTACCTACAGGTATAGGGGGCACTCTGTTGCGGACCCTGATCAAACTTACAGAAGCAAAGAGGAGATCGAGGAGTATAAGAAAAGTAAAGACCCGATTAATCTCTTTAAGTCCAAACTTATTGATGAAGGTGTTCTTAGCGAAGAAAGCGCAAAGAGTATTGATGTTAAGGCCAAAGAAGAAGCCGATGCTTCTGCTGAATTTGCAAATGCCAGCCCCTACCCCGAACCCTCTGAGCTCATGGATGATGTTTATTGGGAAACGGATAATCCTTCGGAAAGAACTTCTGGTGGAACGATGTTCTTTGAAAGTGTGTAATCTTTCTTATTACTTTTAGATATGCCTGAAATTACCTATAGAGAAGCCCTCAACCAAGCCCTCTCGGAAGAAATAGAACGAGACGAAAATGTCGTTCTGTTGGGAGAAGAGGTTGCTCAATTTAAAGGATCTTACAAGGTTTCTGAAGGTCTTTTGGAAAAGTTTGGTTCCGACAAGATCGTTGATACTCCTATCAGTGAAGCAGCTTTTTCCGGGCTCGCAGTCGGTGCTGCCATGATGGGTATGCGTCCAGTGGTTGAGTTCATGTTTTGGAGCTTTTGCTACGTTGCTTTCGACCAAATTTTTAACAATGCGGCTAATGTGCGCTACATGTCGGGCGGTTTGATAAATGTGCCGATTGTTTTCCGTGGACCGGCTAACGGTGGAACAAATGTTGGGGCGACCCATTCCCATACACCAGAAAATTTTGCCGCAAATACGCCTGGACTCAAGGTGATTTGTCCCTCTACTCCCGCTGATGCGAAGGGTATGCTAAAGTCAGCCATTCGGGATAATGACCCAGTTTGTGTAATGGAAAACACTATTTTGTACAATTTGAAGGGTGATGTGCCCGACGATAATGAATTTATTATTCCCCTTGGACAGGCTAATTTGATCAGGGAAGGATCTGATTTGTCGATTATTGCTCACGGGAAAGCCGTCCATACATCGCTCGAGGTTGCACAAAGTTTAGAAGAAAAACATGGCGTTTCCACCGAGGTGCTTGATTTGCGTTCGATCCGACCTCTTGATACTGAGGCGATTCTTTCAACTGTCCGAAAAACAAATCGGGTTTTACTCGTAGAAGAAAACAAACCATTTTGTGGAGTGGGTGCTCAAATTTCCTTCCTCATACAAGAACAGGCATTTGATTACTTGGATGCTCCCATAAAAAGAGTGTCCGCTATTGATGTTCCGCAGGCTTACAGTAAGTCGCTTGAAAGTGTCCAAATTCCTGATCACGATCGAGTTTTAGAAAAAGCACTCGAACTTATTTGAGATAAATACAATGGCAACAATCATTGAAATGCCGAAGTTAAGTGACACCATGTCTGTTGGAACTTTGGTTAAGTGGCATAAAGAGGAGGGTGATAGCGTAGAAAATGGTGATACTCTCGCGGAAGTCGAGACCGACAAGGCGACCATGGAGTTGGAAAATTTCGAAGATGGTGTACTTCTTAAAATTTTTGTTTCGGAAGGCAGTGAAGTACCTATTGGCAGTCCTCTTGCCGTCGTTGGTGCAGAGGGTGAGGAAATTCCCGAGATTTCCGAATCACCAGCAAGCGAGCCTACAAAAGAAAAATCTCCAGATTTACCCCCTGACACCGTAGAGGAACCTGCGAGTGAAAGTTCAACGGACCCTGTTCATGATTCAAAGTCAGACCCAAACGAACCGCCGAGCAATCCGGTCGCAACAAAAGAAGCAGGCCGCATTTTGGCATCGCCACTTGCAAGAAAAATTGCACTTGAACGAAATATCGATCTTTCACAAGTCAAGGGAACAGGCCCCAATGGAAGGATTGTAAAAAAGGATCTAAAGGCTCGCGAGGACAGTCAAGGAGGCGATGCTCAATCCGTTAAAGGTGGTGTACCTTTGCCTGTTATTTCTTCAAACCACGGAATAATCGAGGATAAGATCATACCTATCTCAAAAATGAGGTCCGTAATTGCCAAGAGGCTACTCGAGTCAAAGACTTCCATACCTCACTTTTATTTACAGAAGGAAATCAATGCACTGCCACTTAAGTTGGCCCGATCAAGAATCAATCAAAGGCTTGCGGATCGTAAGGATGGTTCTAAGGTAAGTATAAATGACTTGGTGCTTTATGCTTGTGCTGATGCGATAAAATGGTTTCCGGCAATTAATTCGAGTTGGCACGATCGGGAAATAAAATTTCATGGCAATGTGCACCTGTCCTTTGGGGTTGCCGTGGAGGACGGACTCGTTACTCCGGTTATTAAAAACGCTGAGTCCATGAGCTTGGTATCTCTTTCAACAGAGGCTAAAAGCCTGATTGTAAAAGCTCGGACAAAAAAGCTTATGCCAGATGAAATGTCTGGCTCCACTTTTACAGTTACAAATTTAGGGATGTTTGGCATTGATTTTTTTAGCGGTATTATAAATCCACCAAACGCTGCTATATTATCTGTTGGAGCAAGCATACCAAAACCCGTTTTAGATCAAACCGGCTCTGTTGTTGCAGGTGAGACTTTGATGTTAGGATTAAGTGGTGACCACAGGTTGGTCGATGGTGCCATTGGGGCTGGTTTTCTTAAACTCCTTGCCGAAAACTTGGAAAACCCTGCGAGCCTTTTAGTCTAGCTCCTTAGGTGCCCCTGACTCGTTCGTGAGCATCTTCCACTAACCAAGAAGCAATCCTTTCCACTTCGGTGTCAATGGTTTGCTTTGATGCCTCAAGGTCACTTACCATGGGCTCTCCGCACCCAAATAAATAATATTTTATTTTGGGTTCCGTCCCGCTTGGCCTTACTGCAATGGAGAATCCATTATCCAAATTCAGTTTTATAAAGTTTTCCTGAAGCAGGGGATCTTCGTCTTCGTCTATGAAGCCTGAACTTAAAAAATCCTTCGTTTGGAATACACCGATATCCGCAACCTTCGATAATGGATTATCTCGGTAAGAGGATGCTAATTTTGATATCGTTGCACTTCCCTCCGCTCCCTCAAAATAAATATTTTCTGTGTGCTCTTTATGGTATCCGTATTTTTTGTAGAGGCTGTCCAGATAGTCAAAGGCGGAGGTGCCCGTTGAGGAGAGGAACGCGAATAGCTCGGCAATTGCGAGTGCCGATGCATTCCCATCTTTGTCTCTAACTAAATCCAAAGGCAAGTACCCATAGCTTTCTTCGGCTGCGAGAGCTACATAGGTTGAGTAGCGGGTTAGTACATCTATTCGCGCAAAAAGATCAGTGCCATCAAAATCTAAAGACAAACCTTCGTTTTCTTTTACCTCTATTGACGCCGCATGCTCATACTTGGCAAGCTTTTCAGCCATCCATTTAAAACCTGTGGGTGTATTAATGCACCTTGCTCCATAAAGCTCGGCGATCTTTCCAAGCAGGGGTGTTGTTACAAAGGTTTTGAGAATTGCAAAACTTGAACCATTTTGTTCATCCAATAATTGCTTTCTTTTAAGTGTGGAGAGGCGGTACTCCCCCAGCATACTCGCCACCTGGTTTCCCGTTAAACAAATAAAGTCGCCCTTTGCTGCTTTTACCGCAACTCCAATTCGGTCGCAATCAGGGTCACTCCCCATTACAAGCGCGGATTTGGTTTTCCTGGCGACAGCAATTCCAGCCTTCAGTGCTTCCGGGTTTTCCGGATTCGGTGACTTTACCGTTGAAAAATTAGGATCATGCTTATTTTGTTCATCAACCACCGCCACATCGACACCATGATCCCAAAGAGCAGGAATCGCGGCTATTGCTCCCGTTCCATGAATGGGCGTAAACACTAATTTCGGGGCATGCTTTTTCAACATTTCCGGATCTAAAACTGAATCTTCCAATGCAGCCCGGTAGGCAAGATCATCGCCGGTTTGCAAAATTGTCCATGTTTGCGTCGGTTTCTCACTCATGAGCAAGGGCAATAGTTCGCCAATGGATATATCATTGTATTTTTCAACAACATTCCCCGCATGTGGGGGTACTAACTGTGCTCCATCATCAAAGTATGCCTTAAAGCCATTGTCATGATAGGGGTTGTGACTGGCCGTTATGACAACTCCTGCATGAGCATAGCGATTTCTCACAGTAAAACTCAACTGTGGTGTAGAGCGAGGACCATCGAAGAGCATCGCATAACCACCCAACTCACCCCAAGTGTAAGCAACCAATTCTGAAAACTTTTGAGAAAAATGACGAACATCGTGGGCTACCACCAAACGTGGTTGCTCCATAATTCCGCATTCTGCCATCCATTGCTTAACATATAAGAATAGTGCTTTTGTTGCCCTTAGTAGGGTTATTTCGTTAAGAGTATTGCTACCAACGGCTGCATATTTAGGTGTTTCCTTTTTTTGCACACCCCCTCTTTCTGCTTCGGTCACCACTTGTCCTATTGTTCGACCTCTCATTCCTCCCGTGCCAAAAGCCAAATTTTTATAGAACCTATCGTTTAACTCTTCCCATTTCGAAGCTTGGATAAGTTCACAGAGAGAATCGTCCACCCACTGAGGCAAATTTTCGTTATCAGAGAATTCCTTAATGTTTAGTAAAGTGCTTTCGAGCAATTTTCCCTCTTTTTTTGCTTCTTTCAAAGCATTTATTTCGTTTGATTCCATTTATTATATTGGTTTGTGACTTGGGCCTATTCTATTAGTAGATTTCGGTTCCCAATTTCTTATTTTAATTCTTTATTTCCATCTATTTCTGGAAACCTGTAAAGCCTTTCGCCTGCGCTTCCATACCCTAATTCCTTGCGAGCAACAGCATCTTGGTATTGAGGGTCACGCCTTAAACGATCAAGGAATTCTCTATGGTTTTTGGCCTCTACTCTTAATTGTTCTAGTTCTTTTTCTAGGACGGCTTCCCTAGATTTCCAGTGAGTGTACTCTTCGAAAGCTGTTTTCCCCTCTAAAAAGAGATAGATGGAGGCAATCACACCAAGTGTGGCTATGGTTGCCAACAATACTTTTTTAGAGTCCATGAATGATCCCTTCCATTATAATGCAAATAATAGACTACTTGTTTTTTTGTACAAGTTTCTTAATTGCTTTGCGGTGTAAAGATGTCGTGAAGTCTGATCAACCCCATTACCTCGGTCGTTTTCTCTTTAATTACAGGTAATACGGATATGGGTGAATGCCCACCTTCCATAATTTCCAAAGCTGAGCCAAGCGACATATTTGGCCTTACGACCTGTGGTGATTTGCACATTATTTTCTCTGCCGTTAGTAGATTCAGGTCCTTGACCTCTTTCAGGGAGCGCCTCAAATCTCCGTCCGTTATTATACCCACCAAATTACCACATTTTAAAACACACGCAGCACCAAGAGGCTTTTCTGTCATTTTTATTACGATGTCCTTTAAGGGTGTAGAAGGCTCTACAAATGCCACTTTTTCCGGGGTATGCATGACATTAGCAACACAAAGAATAAGATTTCTTCCCAATTGGCCGGCTGGGTGTGTCATCGCATAATCTGTTTCTGAAAAATTTCTTCTTCTCATAAGAGCCGAAGAAAGTGCATCGCCTAAAGACGCGGCTACAGTAAAGCTGGCAGTTGGCACAATATTTAAAGGGTCCGCTTCAATGGAAACCGATGCATCTAAAAGGACATCAACTTTTTCCCCCAAGGGGCTGTCCACCTTTCCCAAAATCCCCAATATGCATGCAGTCCTTTGACGAAAAACTGGCTCTAATGCCAATAATTCTGGAGTAGCACCGCTGTTGGATAAAAAGATTACCGGATCACCTTTTTGATGAATTCCTAAATCCCCGTGCACTGCTTCCGAAGGGTGAAGGTAGGCCGCCGGTGACCCGGTACTACAGAAGGTTGCTGCTAACTTTTTTCCCAAATGTCCCGATTTTCCAATTCCTGTTACAATAATCTTATTATCGTCTTTGTGAAGCAGATCAATTGCTTCTGAAAAGTTTTCCCCCAACCTTTTCGATGCCAGTTGTATCGATTCGGCTTCTATTTCTAATACATGCCTAGCTTCTGCTCTTTCTTTTTGTTTTGTGATCGATTTCTCCATACGATAAATTTAGATTTAGTTTTATATCAACAAAGTTTGAATGTGTGGATTTCGTTTGTTATTGTTGACCTAGTTTGAACAATTCTAAGATCCTTACCCTTATCCTACATCATACTTTATGTTTCAAGTAACATTTTCAGAACAAAGCCTAGAAGTGCTCAGTTCCCTACCTCAAGTTGAGCAACTCGAATTGATCGAACGCTTAAGTTCTCTTTCCAATAGCATTCTTTCTGGTTCAGCTAACAACATTGGCCGGTTCCAAAGGAAGGGCAAATTGTTTTACAGGCTTAGGGTTGATGGCCTGAGGGTTTACTTTGAAAAGATAGATATCTCTCTTCATTGCCACTTTATGCTTCCTAAAAACTCACTCAATGATTTTCTTTTTCGATGCAAAATGCCTGCTTCAGATGAAGCGGTGCTCGAAGAACACCAAAGTTTTTGGGATTACTTAGAGTCACTCACCAAAAATTAATACAGATGTAAACATCGCTAATGTTAATAGGGGGGGGATTTGTCGTTTTTTCTCACAATCTTCTTATACTTAAGGTTGTTACCTTTTTCTTTCTAACAAAATCTTTGCCCCTAAGCTGTTATCTAAAAATAGTTTATGGAATAATTATACTTCTTAACAAATATAATAAGAATACAATTTCTTTTAAGTCTATATATATCTAATATTTATAAGTTGTGAAAAGATTCAAATTCATTCAAAAAGATCATCAAAATGAAATTTAAAATAAATCGTGATCATTTCAGCTCTGGCTTACAGTTTGTGACAAGCGTGGTTGGAGCAAGGAAAACCATGCCCATACTGCAAAATGTTCTCATTGAAGCAAGCGGATCAAATATACACCTAACTACCACCAACCTGGATTTAGGTGCCAGGTGTACCGTAAAAGCTGAAGTTGAAGAAGGGGGCTCTGTAACCTTACCTGTCAAAGAATTAGGTCGAATAATAAGAGAATTGGCTGACATGGAGGTCAGTGTAGAAACCTCAGAAACACCAAAGGCGACCATAAGTACTCGCGGTTCGGTATTCAATGTCATTGGTATGGATAGTAAAGAATTTCCACCACTCCCAGAATTAGAGGAACGAAAGAATTTTACCATAAAGAGAAGTGAGTTGATTTCGATGTTAAAGAGCGTTTCGTACGCTCAATCCGTAAATGAAGAAAGGTATATGCTCAAAGGTGTGTTTTTTCAGTTTGATAAGGAAAAGCTTTCGCTTGTTGCCACAGACGGAAGAAGATTAGCAGTAACACAAAAATCAATCAATGCTACCGAGGAAGAACAGGGGGAGTTTATTCTACCATCTCTTACGGTTTCCGAAATAGAAAAAATGCCAGACATAGGCGAAACCGTCCGGTTAGCTTTTACTGACCGCCAAGTTGCTTTTCAATTAGATGTAAGCGAGGGGAAGGACGAAAACCATGGTTTTATAGAAAACATTTATTTGGTTTCAAAAGTGGTGGAGGGGAAGTACCCCAATTATAAGCAAGTCATTCCCAGAGACGATTTTAATGTCGCAGAGGTAGAGCGTGAACTCATGCAGGAGTGCGTGCATAGAGCAGCACTGGTATCGGATGAAAAAATCACCTTAAGAATTAAACCCAAAGAAATGGAGATAACGGGGCAAAGCACATTGGGAGACGCCTGCGAATCTATGAACATATCTTATGTTGGTGAAGAAACTACGGTTTCCTTTAATCCACGTTTTATATTAGATCCTCTACGATACATATCGCAAGATAAGTTAAAATTAGAATTTAGAGACGATATGAGTCCAGGTGTCTTTAGGGTGCTGGAATCAGAAAAATCAGATGTATCTATTCTTTGTGTGGTTATGCCCATTCGGACAGATTAACTTCAAGGACTTTTTTATTTAAAAGCATGCATATACCCAGTGCAGGCAGAAAAGATGCACTAGAAATGTGATACTCATTAGTACAGGTATGCCGGTTGTAAGGGAAAAAGTTCAGGCAAAAAACTTTGCAACTAAAATACAACCTAATAAATTCATGGAAAAAGTTTTAGCGAAAGCTTCACTTAATTAAATTGGTCGGAGGGGTTTAACCTAAAAGGACTTTGGTCATATCATCTATAATAAAAGCAAAAATAATATTGCCCTTCATCCTTTTAGGAGGAGAAAGGGCAGAAGATATAGCTTTACCAAAATTTCTGCTTCCGGGGGTCAGTGGTAAATATTACAAGAATAACGATTTCAACAAAAGCGGTAATTTAGGAATAGTTTTCTTGTCAAATCACTGCCGAATCTCCCAAAAGTTTCAAGATTATCTTGTTGATTTGAAAAGCATGATGGATTCAACTGAAAATGATTTTTTTGTAGTCTCGCCGAACAAAGAATCAGCCATTGATCCTGATGACCTAGCCTATTCAGACCTAGGTGACAGTTTTTTAGAAATGAAAACTCGTGCGAAACACAAAAATTATAACTTTTCTTATCTGTATGATGGTGAAAGACAGGAGCTGACAAATGCTCTAGATGTAAAAGTTACTCCTTCAGCATTTGTGTTCAACAAGAATAGGAAGCTAACTTATTTTGGAAGGATTGGTGGGCTTGACGAAATCAAGGATTTAAACGAACTGGATTTCTACAAAGCTCTCATGCGGAATAACCTAGAAACGACATTAATTAAAACGCCAGTTTATGGGTCAAAAGTAAAGGTAGCGGATGACATTAAAACAACGGAAGCAAAATTAAAAAGATACTCTAAAGAAACCGTAAAATTGTCAGTCCTAGAAAAAAGAAACATAGACTTCATAAAAAGAATTCAAATAGGGAAATTAAAATTGATTTATATCTGGGCAAATAATGATAAAGAGAAAAGAGATAACCTAATAGCAATATCAAATATTCATAAAATATACAGAAAGAGAGGTTTAGCTGTGATTACTGTATGTGTAGAATCGAGTGAAAATGCTAATTTAATTAGAAATGAATTGGAGAAGGCTCAAGTGAGTGCATTTAATTTTTTAGTTGAAGGTCAAGATTTCTCTCCCCTGACATCCTTCGTCCCCAATAGCGTTAAATCTATTACACCTCTATGTGTTTTAGTTAATAAACAGAAAGTAATACATCATCAAGGTGGTAAGGTGGAGAATCATATACTAAGAAGAAAAATCGTGGATTTTCTAGGCCTATAAAAGGATAATTCAACGTTAACAAAACCAAGATAGAAGCAGATTTAAAAGCAATGTAGTGAGACAAAAACCAGGGAGGAATATAAGTTTAGCCTTAGTACTTTTAAATTTATAGAAAGTAAATAAAATCGTAAAAAAATAAAGAAAATGAAAATAATCATTTATCTCTAAATTTATTTTGACTATAGCGAATGGAAGTTTACCGGAATATTCAAGAAAGATATATACTAAATTATAAATATGATCAATAATAAAGAAAGTAATATCATTTTTAAAAATATATAAAGATGTGAGGTATAATAATAGTACTATCATTATTATTCCTACAAAAGGTATCAGAAGGAGATTAATAAAAAATGAAAANGTAAGTATTANATCAAAATGATCTAGTATTAACAAGAAGCTCCCCCAATAAGAAGCATAACCAACAATTGCTAGGTTCCGAAGAAACGATTTTGTTATCGAATCATAATTAGTTCTACTTTTAAGCGAACATAACCATAAAATCGTTAAAACTACAGTAAATGAAAGCTGAAAAGCTAGAGAATGTATAATTTTTGAATTTTCAACAATACAAAAAANCATCGAAAAAACCATAATATACAGAGCGACTGTTCTTCTTTGTGCAAGCTTAACAATACACCAAGCTGTGATCATCAAAAAAGCCCTTACCGAAGAAACACTATACCCAACTAAATCAATATATATCAGTAAAACGGCTAAAGGAATTATTACGATCAGTTTATTATTTTTAAGTAAAAGGTTTACACAAAAATAAATAATCGAGTATAAACATCCAACATGTAATCCGCTTACAGCAAATAGGTGCATTGTACCAGATGCTCTAAATGTATCAAATTGATCACTACAAAGGTGACTTTTATTTCCTAACAGAAAGGCAAAAATAAAGCTTTTGCATTCCTTGGATAATTTCGAATTATTAACNCTATTGTAAAAACTATCTCTTAGAAAATGCTTATTTTTGATTTTCTCCAAATAATTTATTCTTTCAAAAACCACACTAAAGGTTTCTACACCAGGTTCTAGAAACCTTATAATTCCGGCTACATCATAAATATTATCTTTTTTAAGCTCATAATATATTCTAAGTTTTAACACTAAAGGTTTTCTTTTAATAAACGAAAGTGTAGCGGGGGCATTAATTATTTTAACTTTGTGGTATTTGTAACCATTTTTAATATCTATATTTTCCTTTATTACTTCAATTCGCACCTTACCTTCATATAATTGGCTTGAGTTAAAGAAATAGTCTCTATCTTGATTTCCATTTATCAAAGAAAGACACAGAAAACTATAAAGTAAGATAACATTAATTCTATATCTTACAGTCGTTCTTGTGTAGATTAAGAGTAAGATTAGCGATATAATGCCTAAAATAAACCCATTTATATTTAGTGTTAAATCATATTCATGATGGATGAGATTGATTGATACCAAAATCAAAAGAAATAATGACCTACAACCGTGTTGCGATACTGTCACAATCTNTGTTTGCTTAAAATTTTATCTCGGATATTGTTTTGATCAATGCTTTACGATCGATCATACATGAAGAGTGCAAGAAGCTTTCGCTTATCGTCAGTAACTGACATTCTCATTATTTCACTGATTGCATTTTTCTTATTATTTAGTTTGGTCGGTCTTGTTACAAATTCTGGCCAATATGTTCAATACCTCGCTTTTTCACCACAAGGTTTTTTTAATGGATATTTATGGACTCCTATTAGTTATGGATTTTTCCACGAAGGCCCCATCCACCTTGTATTCAATTTAATTGGCTTACATCTCATAACTAGACAAGTAGAATCCGAAATTAGTACATCTGAATTCTATTGGCTAATCCTCTTGTCTCTCATCTTTGGTTCCGCAATGTGGTCAATTTTTAATGTAAGTGGCGGNGTATTGATTGGTACATCAGCACTTGTNCTTGGCAGTTTAACCTTATTTTGCCTNCGCAGGCCCGATCAAGCACTTACCCTATTACCGTTTCCCATTACGCTAAAATCTAAAATCATATTATGTGCTGTTCTAGGATTCGAACTCTATGGATTCATTTTCAGTGAACTAAGAAGTTTTGGCAATGTTGCTCATTCTGCACACTTNGGCGGTATGATTGCTGGAGCGTTTTGCTTTTACAGGATCAGAACGAGAAGCGGTTTGCCCAGTTTCAAATTTGTTAAAAGCTCACGCAGCAAGCTTTCTAAGAATAAAAAAAGAATAATGCCNAGTGAGTTTTCAGTGGATTTGTCAAATCAAGAGAAACTGCAAACTGCGGTAGACGAAATACTCGATAAAATTAATGAGAAAGGCTTTGGGTCACTGACTGCAAAAGAAAAAAAGATCTTAGATAAAGCAAAAGGGTTGCTTCGCAAGTAGGTTTCCATTCAAACTATGTNTATGAGAAGTCACCTCGNTTCGCTGNANACAATNAAGANNTTTCTNTTTTCTGTATCCATCCTTATTGGNTATATAACCCATNTTGAATCGGCTACCGATTTGGAACCAACTGCCTTAATGAAACATGAAACAAAATGGTTAGTTGAAGCACTCGAAAAGGCTCATTACAGTAAAGTATCCATTAAGAATTTGGATGGTAAGTCTTTTATCGACCACTACTTAGAAAAGCTAGATAAGCAAAAACTATATTTTATAAATAACGAAGTCGAAGAGTTCAAAAAATCATATGAAGCAACCCTTGTTACTTTTTTCGAACAAGGTAATTTATTTCCAGGGTTCGAAATTTATAATTCTTACAAACAAAATTCCTTAGAGAGAATTGATTGGGCCATAAATTACTTAGATGAATTTCCAAACCTTGAATCCAATCGTAGTTATGAACCGGACAGGACCGACCTAGATTGGGCGACATCTGAAGATATTCTGGAAGACACATGGAAGAACCTTATCACATTTGAATTCCTAAACGAGACCATTAGTCAATTGGATAGCAATAACACCTTTGAGGTCATTCCGGATTCAAACCTTACGGAAGCACAAGAAGAGTCCAAAAGAATTTTGATTAAGAGGTATTCTAGATGGAAAAAGAATATAGAAGAATTTGAGGCAAGTGATGTGCAAGAGTTGTATTTAACCGCATTGACACAAATGTTTGATCCTCACACGACCTTTATGAATTTGAAAGAAAAGGAAAAATTTGACCAGCAAATGAACAATGAGTTTGTGGGCATTGGAGCGAGGCTTTCAGACGAAGATGGTTATTGCACAATTAAGGGTTTATTGCCGGGGGGACCCGCAGAAGCTTCTAGAGAATTGGAGGCAGATGATATTATTCTAAAGGTAGCTCAATCGGACGGTGATTTCATAGATGTAGTTGACATGAAACTTCCAAAAATTGTTGAATTAATAAAAGGACCAAAGGATACTGTAGTAAGATTAGAAATTAGACCTACTAAAAACCCAAGTATATCAAAGGTTGTTAGTATAATAAGAGATAAAATTAAACTAACCGAAAACTTAGCTTCAGGCAAAATTCACCAAGTCCAAAATGGACAGAANATTAACATGATTGGAGTGGTTGAACTGCCATCATTCTATGGATCATCGGGGAATGGCCCGAAAGCAACTGATGATGTTGAGGAAATCATAACAAAATTTAAGAATAACGGAATTGAAGGTATAATTTTGGATTTAAGAAGAAATGGTGGAGGGTACCTTAGCGAAGCGGTAAATTTGGCTGGTCTTTTTATTTCAAGGGGGCCCGTAGTTCAGGTTAAAAACACCGATGGCAGTATTCGTAAAAAATTCGATTTCAATCCTAAACTTTCGTGGAACGGACCGTTAGCTATTTTGGTTTCAAGATTCTCAGCATCAGCATCTGAAATTGTAGCCGGTGCATTGAAAAACCACAATAGGGCTATTATAATAGGTGATCCTACAACTCATGGTAAGGGTACTGTTCAGTCACTCATACAAATGAATTTACCATTTAATTTTAATCACTCAAATGTAAAGAAAAGTGCAGCAAAAATTACCATTCAAAAATATTATCTTCCCTCTGGAAACAGCACTCAAATCTACGGAGTAAAAAGCGATATCTCAATGCCAACGATTAACACTTACAGACCAATTGGAGAATCTGACTTGGATTTTGCCTTGAAGTCAGACACGATTCCACCAGTCCAATCNAGAAGACCTCAAAACGAATTTGTTTACCAAAGCGAAAATATAAAGAAACTTAAAGANATTAGNAATCTNAGACAGAGNACATATGAGGAATTCAATTATCTTAATAAAAGNGTCGATTGGTTTAGATTAAAAAAGAAGGAAAAGAGNATCTCTTTGAATCTTTCGGAAAGGTTAACCAAAAGAAAAACAGATGAAATTAAAAACAATGAATTAAATGATATATATGATTCCTTTTCCGATAAATCTTATCCGGAACAAAATATAGTTTTAAATATCGTCCAAGAGCAAAATGCAAAATCTCTTAAAGCAAGAGGTGAAGAGGAAGTTCAAGATTTAGACCAAAATAAAACTTTCAAAATACCTGAAAATTTGGATATCAGACTAACTGAATCTTTAAGAATCGTTTCGGACTGGATACTCCTAAGAGATGCTGCAGATTTGTCTATCAAGCCTTCTGCCACGGAAATTTAGAGCTTTTTGAAGCCCATAGAAATCTTCTCACCCCAAGAAGATCTTTTGTAAATTCAAAGTGAGTGTAGTAGGATTTAACAACANTCTCTAACACTCGTGCCTGCCCTGCTCCAATTTCCATTACGAATAGGCCTTCACTGCTTAATAAAGTCGAGCTGATCTTAATAACACTAATTATGTCTGCTAAACCATTTTCCCCTGCTACAAGGGCGGACTTTGGGTCATATTCTTTAACCTCTGGCATGGATTCGNTCCATTCACTCTCGGTTAAGTAAGGGGGGTTTGAAACAACCAAATTTACGGAAGTACCCAGTGCATCGGGTGTCAATTCATTCCAATCAAGTAATTCAAACTCCACCCTCTGTTCACATTTTTTTCCACTAAGGTTTTCCCTTGCTAACTCTAAGGCTTGCAGGGAGTTATCGTACCCTGTGCCCGTGGAATTCTCGANTGTGTTGCAAAGAGAAAGCAAAATAGCCCCAGTTCCTGTGCCNAGATCAACCACATGCCCATCAAGGGAATTATTTATTCTATCCACAATCTGCTCAACCATTTGCTCCGTTTCCATCCTCGGGACAAGTGCCCGACTGTCGCACCTAATTGGCATTCCGAAGAAGTTAGTATTTCCAAGAATATGTTGNAGCGGTATTCTTTTCCCCCTTTTCATTACCATATCNCTGATAGAGTTTACCTTGTCCTCTGAAACAAGATTCTCATGGTCCAAGTAAAGTTGAACCCGAGAGGTTCCTAAAACNCTAGATAAAATCCATTCTACCTCGGACTTGGCANTATCAATTCCCTTGGAAGACAGAAAATCAGTGGATTTAGTAACAATCTCAATTATGGTTAACTTCTCTTTAGCTTTCAACGCCTGTTAGTTCTTTAATTTTTTCATTCCTGTCTTCATTAGCCAAAATATCTACCAAATGATCCATATCTCCCATAAGAGTTTCTGTTAGAGAGTGGGCAGAGTAATTAATTCGATGGTCAGTTATTCGACTTTGTGGAAAATTGTATGTTCTAATTCTTTCACTTCGATCACCCGTGCCTACCTGATCTTTCCTTTCCTTCGCATATTTGGCTTTCTCTTCACNTTGCTTTTTCTTGAGTAATCTAGATCTAAGTACAGTCAANGCTTTGTTTTTATTTTTTAATTGTGACCGTTCATCAGCACAATATACGGTTATGCCACTGGGTTTATGAAGCAATTGAACCGCAGAATCGGTAGTATTAACACCTTGTCCACCCGGGCCACTTGCCCTGCAGACGCTTATTTCCAAATCACTATTATCAATCTCAATTTCAACTTCTTTTGCTTCAGGCAATACTGCAACTGTAGCCGTTGAGGTGTGAATCCGCCCGCTGGCTTCGGTAACTGGAACTCGCTGAACCCTGTGAACACCGCTTTCAAACTTAAGCTTTGTCCAAACCTCTTTCCCTTTGACGATAAAGATAACCTCCTTGAAACCTCCGGAGTCCGACATGTTTTGACCCAAGCACTCGGTTGACCAGCCCTTGTTCTCGGCATAACGACAATACATCCTAAAAAGATCTCCAGCAAAAAGCGATGCTTCGTCACCCCCGGCTCCTGCCCTAATTTCTAAGATTGTATTTCTTCCCTCATCGGGGTCAATGGGTAGCATNGCCAGCAACAACTTTTTTTTATCANAANNAATTTGGCCATTAAGTTGATCAATTTCTGCCTTTGCGGTATCGGCAAATTCCTCATCGTCTATCAATTCAGTAGCTTCTAGTATTTGTGATTGCCTTTGCGAAATCAGTGTATGCAAATCAATAATNGTTCNCAGGCGATTATGTTCNCTCGATAANTCTGAAGCCAAACCTGTATCTTTGAAAACCATNGGGTCCGAAAGTTTGTTTTCAATTTCATTGTATCGTTGCCGAAACGGTTCAATATTTGGTATTTCTTCCATTAGTTAACTTATACCAAAAGCACCAACCAATATAAATCGCAATTTGAATCAGCAAAACACTCACAGACAAATTCACGGTCAAAATATAGTGGCTTGTGTTTGGGACTTCGACAAAACACTTATTCCGGGATATATGCAAACACCCTTATTTGAGTATTACGGAATAGATGAGGGACTATTTTGGAGAGAGGTGAACCAACTTCCAAGATTGTACATGGAAAGAGGATTACGAGTTTCATCAGATACGATTTACCTGAACCACCTTCTCAGCTATGTTAAAAATGGTCCAATGAGAGGGCTTACCAATCAGAAGCTTATAGAGTTGGGGTCAGAATTGGAGCTTTATCCTGGACTCCCATCGTTCCTCTCAGAACTTGCCGAAATAGCCAATAACGAAGAGTTTCAAAACCACGATTTTAAAATTGAGCATTATATTATCAGCACGGGCTTAGCTCCAATGATAAAGGGTAGTCAAATCTATCCATTTATTGAAGATGTTTTTGCTTGTGAATTTATAGAATCGCCGGTTTCCCCCAATTTTATGAGCCAAACAGAGCTGTCTTTACCTGTGGATTTAGAAATCTCTCAAGTAGGAATGTCTGTTGATAATACGATAAAAACTAGATTTATTTTTGAGATAAACAAGGGGGCAAACAAGAACCATTCTATCGATGTTAATACATCCATGCCACACGATGACCGCAGAGTGCCGTTCGATCAAATGATATATGTAGCTGATGGCCCGAGTGATGTTCCAGTTTTTGCGGTTATTAAGCAAATGGGGGGCAAAGCTTATGCAGTTTATGACCCAAGGAGCGAAAGGGAGTTTGAGCAGAGTTGTGAGTTGGTCGAAAGAGGCAGGGTTCACAACAATGGACCCGCGGATTATACAAATGGCTCCCCTACTTCCATTTGGATGAAGCAAAAGGTACGCGAAATTTTTAGGAGAATGATAAAAAAGAAACTTACTCAATTGGATGAAAGAACAGGCTCTCCGCCAAAACATTTTAGCGACAAAAATCCCGGCAACCCCCTCAACGAATTAAAGCAGGAGACGTTTTGGAAATGAAGGGATGGTCTCGAAAGTCTTTGCTTGGACTTGAGGAAATGAACCCGGAGGAAATCATCTTTTTACTGGATAAGGCAAAAGAATTTAAGTCTGTAGTTTCCCAAAAAGGTAGCTCGTTGGAATCCCTAAGCGGTAAGCGTATCATTAATTTGTTTATGGAGCCAAGCACAAGAACAAGGATTGCCTTCGAAGTAGCGGCGAAGACTTTGAGTGCCGACATTATATCCATAGCCGAAAGCTCAAGCAGCCTAACAAAAGGAGAAACACTAAGGGATACCGCNCTGAACATACAGGCATTGGGGGCAGATGCAATCGTCATAAGGCACTCCTCTCCAGGGTCTGCATTATTTTTATCTAAAACTATAGATGTCCCAATTATAAACGCAGGAGACGGAGCACACGAGCACCCAAGCCAAGCACTTTTGGATATTTATACTCTAAGGGACAACCTCGGAACCCTAGAGGGAAAAAACATAACCATATTGGGTGATATTTTATTTAGTCGAGTGGCAAGGTCAAATCTGTGGGGTTTATCAAAATTGGGAGCGAATGTTACATTTGCAGGGCCCTCGACCTTGGTGCCCAAAGACTTTGAGCAATTAGGCGCAAAAGTAACTCACAACTTAGAGAATGCATTAGATGGAGCTGATGCCGTGATGCTTCTGAGAATACAACACGAAAGGCAAAGCACCTCACACTTTCCTTCGTTGTCAGAATATACTAAAATATTTGGATTAAGTTCGGATCATGAAAAAATCCTTGATAGTAAAGCATTGATTTTACATCCGGGGCCGATAAATCGTGGAGTTGAAATTGATTCAACTTTGGCCGATTGTTCTAGATCCTTAATTTTAGAACAAGTTTCAAATGGTGTGGCAGTACGGATGGCAATTCTTTATTTATGCTGTATGTCTTAAGGTAAAATGAATAATAATTTCAATATAGAGGGAGGTCATTTTGTAAATGATAAGGGTGTAGTACTTGAAAATAAGAACCTATTAATAATTGATGGAAAAGTATTATTTAGCCCTCCCTCCAATAAAAGAGACAGCCATATCACTAAAATAAACGCACAAAACAAATTTATTTTACCAGGATTGGTCGACATGCGATGCCATATTGGAAGTACTGCATCTGAAAATATTAAGATGATTAACCTTTCAGCCACCAAAGGCGGATTTACTTCTTTATTGGCAATGCCAGATTTTACTACAATAGCAGATAATCCTGGGGCAGTTAGGTTAATCAAAGATTCAGTAAAAAAAGAATCAAATATTAGTATACATGCTACCGGATGCATTACCACTCAGGCGAAGGGTGAAAGGCTCGCACCGTTAGGTTCCTTAAAAGAAGCGGGAATCGTAGCGGTAACCGATTGTCCACGATGTCCCCAAAACAACGAAATTTTTGCCAAAGGAATAGAATATGCAAAAATGTTTAATTTACCCGTGATAGAGTTACCAAGGGAGTATACTCTTTCAAAGGATGGTGCCGCTCATGATGGACCCGTCGCACTAAAGATGGGTTTGAAGCCATTTCCAAGAACCGCAGAGGAAATGTTTGTGCAAAGAGCTATAATTTTGTCGAAATATATAAATACACCAATCCATCTAAGCTCCATAAGTTCAAGTGGTTCAGTTGACCTGATAAGAATAGCAAAGCAAAACGGAGTTAAGATAACAGCCGATGTAACCTCTCACCATTTGCTACTAACGGAAAAATCGATTTTGGGATATGATACAAACTGTAAGACATCCCCACCCCTTAGGCAGGAAGAGGACAGAATTTATCTTTTAGAAGCTTTAATCGATGGAACTATTGATGGAATTTGCTCAAGTCACCAACCCATTCCTAATCACAAAAAAAATATCGAGTTTGACCTATCGCCTTGTGGTGTACTGGGTCTAAGCACAGCACTGTCAGTTGCCCATAGNGCGTTATCAAAATATTGTGAAGAAAAACAAATAATGAGCCTAATTACACGCACTATGACTATCGCTCCGTCAAATATTTTGGGATTGGAAAAAGAATTTATTGAAGAGGGTAAAAAAGCAGATTTGATTATATACGATCCGCGAAAAGAATGGGAGTACAACCCATCGGATGAATGTCCCGAAATAATGAATTCTCCATTTATAGGAAAATCTNTCAAAGGAAAAGTTGAAAAAACTTTTGCAAATGGAAGTCTCGTGTATTCATCCAATTAATTCAAAAATCTCATGATAGAAAACGCCCTTTCCGTTATTATGGGCACTGGTAGCTTATTTGCATGGGTTACATCCAAGAAATTGGTTTTTGAGGTTAGATGTGCAAAGGTTAAAGAAAAAATAAGTACGATTGAAATAATCGTATTAGGTTCCTTCTTATTCATATCAATAGATCAAGTATTTATTCTATTATTATTAATGTATATTTATCGTGCTAGAATTAAGAATAATTATAGCTCCTTATTTTGCATTGATAGTGTGAATGCAAATTTAAAGAAAATATCGGTTTCCTTTTATTATATTTTATTAATATGGCCATTTATATATATTGTTTCACTATTGAGTAACTTCTTTATAACTGAAGCAGTTGAGCAAAATGTGGTCTCATTATTAAGAACTGGGAGTATCAAAGAACAGCTATATATTATCGTAAGCGCAATCATAGTTGCACCCATTATAGAAGAGTTATATTTTAGACACATTTTATATACTAAAATTAAGTTACATCTTGGAATATTACCATCGATAATAATATGCTCAATACTTTTTGGAATCATTCACAAGAATGTTTATGCATATACTGCACTATTTACACTCTCGATATTTTTGTGCGTAATAAAAGAGATCAGTGGTAGTATTATATTTCCAGTTTATGTACACTCAATATTCAACATTGTAATGGTTATACAAATCATGTTGTGATATAAATGAAGGATTTCATTACCAGGTCTGAAAAGGAAACTGTAGAGTTTTGCAGCTCCATTGTTAAGTTAATTAGCCTTCCTTCTGTAATAAATATTAACGGCGACTTAGGGACTGGTAAAACATTTATCAGCAAGAATATAGCAAGGCAATTCGATCATCCAAATATAACGAGTTCATCNTTCCATAAAGTTACCTATTATCATGGAAAAGTCAGACTTATCCATTGCGACTTTTACAAAAACGGAATGACAGATAATTTTTTCTATAGCGAAATAGAACCACTTCTTGAGGGCAGGTGGTTACTTCTTATTGAATGGTGTACTCATTTTCCTTTTGAATTAAACGCACAAAAGATAATCATCAATATAAAACATATCTATACTGATCGAAGTAGGCAAATATCTACTACAATAGAAAATTAGGCTAAGCAAATTGTAGAATTACTAAATTCTCTAATATAACCTTCCTTAACAANCCACTTTAATTCTTTTAAAATCACCGTGGTTGAAAATGATGAAATTTCATTCTTCGAAATTAGCTCTTTAATTGATACCGGAGAATTATCTATGCTTAAAATTGTCTTTATAATTTGTTCAGATTTTTTATTTAAAATAGTAGAGTCGCAATTACGTGCTACTGAATTACATACAAATGTTGTATTATTTTTCTTGTATATAATATATTTTGATTTTTTAAAAAGAACTAAACAATTAATATATAGTTCTTTTGTCCATAACTTTTTATCAAATAGATATCGATCGATATCCTTTTGGAATTTTGCCGGCAAAGTATTTAAGTCTGAATAGTTAANCGTCACTTTTTTTCTTGTGGTAAAAAGGTCTTTATTGAAATGTTTTAACATATCTGACCTCAAACTTTCGAACGAGCCATATTTCTTGTCTTTGTTTGCAATAATTTGGTATTCGAATGTCTGCATTTTCATTTTTAACAGNTCATCAATTACTTCTTGGTCATCTACTCTTAGTAGACCTTTTACATAAGAATTATATTCTTTATTGATNGCGTGTTCAAAAAGATGATTTCTCACTATATCTTCAAAACAATGAAAACTTGGAGGCGGAAACACCTTTTTTGTAGTCTTGCATTGCAATGCATAATTAAGTCCTTTTTTAAATTCGCATTCTGAAACTACCTTTGAGGAGATATACTCTTTACCATGGTTATATATTATATCATCAACTGCTTCCTTTTGTGATATAAAGTATTTACCGGTAGATTTATTGATAATTAATAAATCTGTTTCTGCCTTAAGTTCTACTTGAATACACAGCCTATCCTTTTTCTCACATAATGTGTTACATATCTCTCTAATAGAATAGGATATGCCAGCAGTTCTAATTTTTTCTTTAATTATATTTATTATCTCTATTCTTGGTTTTATAGAAATAGTAATTTGTTGATTTTCAGTATATTTATGATCCCTTTTCTGGAATCTATCTTTCTTAAATCTTCTGTTTTTTGTTTCTCGCTTTTGTTTCTGTTCAAATCCTAGGCTCTTTTTCTTACCCTCTTGTACAGGCTGGTCTTCCCATTTGGGTCCCAATGAAAAACCTTCTAATGAAGCTAAATCAATTTTATTATCACTCTTACTCATTGCTTTCGTTCCCCATCCTATCGGATATTCTTGCTTTTCATTAATGAAAAAATTAATATTATATACNTATGCTCAGGTGGCGGAATTGGTAGACGCGCTAGACTAAGGATCTAGTGCCGTAAGGCGTGGGGGTTCGAGTCCCCCCTTGAGCACCATTTATTTTGTCTTATCAAATATTTTGTGTTTAATTCTCAATCCTTTGTCGTAATCATCTTTAAAGGTTTTGTTACCAAATTCATCAAAACCTTCGAATAAACCATGTTTTCTGTTTTCCAACCAATGTTCTAGAAGTTTGACCTGAAAACTTCCTCCTGACAATTTGTACTTATCAACCGCCCATTTGTTTGATTCATGGTTTCCAAATTTCTTACCAAATTTCTCCTTAGCGTCATTTTGAATTTTTAACCATAGGGTTGGAATTAGATCCCCATCCTGCATCACTTTTGGTACATAATCGGTTGGATCAATTGGGTTAGGAAACCAGTAGATATGAGTGCCCTCTTTTTTACCATGATCGTATTCTTTTGAAAATATTGGTATTCCCCTTTCTTCATATCTTAAAATATTACCGTGAATTTTTCCTGAAAGAAATGGTGTTTCTTCAATGATTTGTCCGGATGGAAATTTGTGTTCAATAGTTCCACTAAACGGTTCGCGCTCATTTCCAAAATAAGCAATGGGTGTATGACTCCAAATCGACGCCTTGAGCACCGCTACATCTATAACTCTCCCTTCGCTAACCTTAACTTCTCCAAGTTTAAATTCATGATTATTGGCACCGACTACATAAGCCATTACTTGGTTGGAGTATCCTTCTCCCCCCTCATTGACTATAAGATTTACAAGTTTTCCGCTTACAGTTAGTTCAGCAAGCGCTTTTGCACCCGTCCCTTTCCAAAATAGGTGATTATCTTGGAAAACAACTCGATTAGCCTCTTCCAAATGCAAGAATGCTGAATCCTCACGCCTAATTTTATAAGGACTGAATGGAAGACCCTCACTATTTCTCGTCCAGTTGGACCATTTGGATGCAAGTACACCAAATTTTCCCTCAAACAGAATCGCATAACCAAAAATTAAGATTAAAAACAAAATAGAGAATATCAGTATAAATGCCTTTTTCATGGTTTTTTCATTCTGCTTTCTAAAAGACGATAGAATCTCAATCAACGCTTTAAAAAAATGATTTTCTATGAGATAAGGATTTTGCAAGCGTAGAGGGAAAAAGGGGACCTTCGTAAATGAAGGATGTATAAATTTGGAGTAAGCTCGCCCCAGCATCAAGTTTTCTTATTGCAGAATCTGTATCATGTATACCACCTGCCCCAATGATGGGAAAGCGTGAGTTGGTCAAGTTTGATATAAAACGAATCACCTCGATGGATCTCTTTTCAATGGGTTTACCGCTAAGACCTCCTGCCTCATGAGTTCCTGGATCACTCAAATTATCTCTACCGATTGAGGTGTTTGTAGCAATTACGCCATCGAAACCTAGATCTCTCGCAGCTCCAATTATTCTTTCAATAGAGCTGAAGCTTTCGTCAGGAGAAAGTTTGAGCAGCAAAGGAAGTGCCTTTGATTGGTTAATCTTACACCAATAGTTTCGACGCGTGCAGATTGCTTTTAGAAGCGATTCAAGGTGGTCTTTGTCTTGAAGCTTTCTCAATTCAGGAGTGTTGGGTGAGCTTACATTAACGGTTATGTAATCCGCTTGTTCGGCAACGCTATCAAATGCGGAATTATAATCGCTGCTCGCTTCATCAATAGGCGTTTCCTTGCCTTTGCCAATATTTACTCCAAGGGGTGATGACCTTTTACCTTTGGGGTATGTTGCCTTTAATCTCTCGCAAAGCTTTTTTGCACCATCGTTATTAAAACCCATTCGATTAATAAGTGCCTCATCCTTTGGATAACGAAAAAGTCGAGGTTTGTCATTTCCCGGCTGAGGCTTTGGAGTTACGGTGCCAACTTCAATGTGCCCAAAACCCAATGCAGATGAGATACCCGGAAACCTGCCATCCTTGTCGAGCCCGGCAGCGAGACCAAGATGGTTGGGAAAGGAGAGCCCAAAAAGGTCAACTGGTGAATTGCCTGAGCTAAGTGTATTACAGATGAGCCTTTTGGCTAAACAGGATTTTTCCAAACGAGCCAAATTACGGCAAACCAATTCATGGGCAGACTCCGCATCAAGGTTGAAAAAAAGAGGCCTGATGAACTTTTTATAAAATAAACTCATGAAAAGAATTAAATAGGTTTTGCGTCTGGCATTTGAAGACTATAATAGAAAAAAACTTTAGTGGCAAAAAAACTAGGTTGTTGACAAATAAAAGAATTGAATCTTAACGCAAACCAATGAAAAAAACAGGACCAAGTTTAGATTGGTGTGTAGTGCGCCTTGGAGACAAAGAAAACTGGTGGGTAGATTCCATCAGCGACAAAGAGAATTGGGATGTTGATGATCTAAGCATAATTGACCCCAAGCAATTTTTGCATATCAGCGAATTGCTGGATTCAATGACTGAGTTTGGTCTTGATTCCCAGTTTGTCGATGAGGCGTTTTTCACATTTGAAATATCCGAAGAATTAAATGGGGGCTTGATCAAACTCGTTCGGGTTCGAGATTCTTTATTAAAAGCCGAAGACATGTTGTTTGCACTTCCAGATGTATTGGATGAGGAAAAAGGCCCTTATGCGGATTTCCTTAGCCATGTATCAAAGATTAGAGTTTCTATGTTAAATGATCTGATTGATTTTGCCGAACCTTATACTCTTGAGGAAATGGAGGAGGTTTTGTCGGAAAAGCAAAACAATGACTTTCTCGAAAGCCAAAGAAGTCACTTTAGTGATGAATTGATAGCCATATTAGAATTTGTTCCGGATGGTTTTGTGATAGATTCAGACTTAGATGAAGAGGGTACGGGTAGCAAAAAAGATGGCGAAGATTATTCAGACCTTGAGGCGGACTTGGTTGAGGTCTCTGACAAGGAAGAAAAACTTTTGCCTGACGAAGACTTGAAGTGGGAAGAAGAGGAGGAAAAAGAAGAAACGACACCCTATGAGGGTGGAGCTCCAGATGAACAAGATTAAATGATAGCAGAAACTTTTTCCGCAAAATAAGTCAAAATCATATCTGCCCCTGCCCGCTTGATAGAGGTAAGCGATTCAATCGCACATCGCTCTGTATCTAACCATCCATTTAGTCCTGCTGCTGTGATGCGTGAGTATTCACCTGATACTTGGTAGGCGGCGATTGGAACTGGAAAGTGATTTCTAGCATAATGAATCACATCAAGAAACGGTTCGGCGGGCTTAACCATGAGAATATCTGCCCCTTCCTCAAAATCAAGTTCAAGCTCACGGACGGCTTCCCGAAAATTATTTGGACTTAATTGATACCCAGATTTGTCAATGGGCTTGTGGCTTGATGCTCCAATTGCGTCTCGAAAGGGGCCGTAATAACAAGAGCAGAACTTAGCAGCGTAGGACATAATGCAGGTTTCAGTAAAACCGTTTTTTTCCAAATGACTTCTAATAATCCCAACCCTACCATCCATCATGTCTGATGGAGCGAGGACATCATATCCAGCACTAGCCGCCAAAATGGAAGCTTTTGCCAGTATTTCAACTGTACTGTCGTTCTCCACATATCCATTATCATTCAAGATACCATCATGTCCATGTGAAGTGTAAGGGTCGAGGGCAAGGTCTCCGATCAAAGAAACTTGAGAAAAATTAGATTTTATTAATCTTCCCACTTCGTAGGCTAAAGATTTCGGATTCAAGCATTCTTCGCCTGTTATGGTTTTCTTCGTCGGGTTTATTTTAGGAAAAATGGCAAACGCTCGAATGCCCAAGGCAACCCATTTACCAACTTGGTCTACAATTTGAACTGCGGGCCAGCAAAAAACTCCAGGCATAGAATCAATTTCTTCCGGCGAACAAATTTCTTCGGAGATAAAAACTGGCAATACAAGGTCCTTAGTAGACAATCTGTTCTCCAGGGTCATGGACCTGAGAACTTCATTGCCCCGAAGCCTTCTTGGGCGATTAGTTAACTCAAAAGACATTTTTATAAGAGTAATTAACTTACTGTGGACAAATTTTCACAATAAGAGAAAGATAAGAATATAATAAACCCACTCCAATTAAATAAAACTTATTGTTAACCCATGCCATAAAAATATTTCCCACCATGGACTTGGAAATTATAGCTGTTTTTATTCTTTTAACCATTACCATCGCAGCGTTCATTCTTGAAAAAGTTAGCGTAGATGTAACGGCACTCGCTCTGATGGGGGTACTCTTTTCAATATCGAGCTTAAACCTGAGCCCGAAATGGCCAGAACTTTCCGAACTACTGATCGTCTTTTCCAATGAGGCACCACTAACCATCGCCTGCATGTTCGTTATTAGTGCCGCGTTGAGTAAGTGCAGAATCATTGAACAAGCGTCAAAGTATCTTAGTAAATTTTGCCGCTATGGATATACAAGGTTTATGCTTGTTTTACTTTTGTTGGTGGCAGTTGTTTCTGCCTTTGTAAACAATACGCCTGTGGTTGTCGTATTGCTACCAGTTGTGATGAGCTTGTCCAGAGATTTGGGGGTTTCTTCTTCGAAAATGCTCATCCCTTTATCTTACGCTTCTATTTTCGGAGGTTGCTGTACCTTGGTTGGAACAAGCACAAACATTTTGGCAAGTGGCATAATGTCCACTTCTGAAATTTATCCACAAATGTCTCCTATGTCGATGTTCGAGCTGACAAAAATAGGACTACCCCTAATGTTTGTTTCGCTTGGCTTTCTTATAATTTTTGGACGGAAACTGCTACCGGAAAGGGAAGCTTTGACTAACATAATCTCTGGAATCGAAAGAAAGGAGTTCCTTACAGAAGCCATAATCCTGCAAAGTTCCCCCTTAATTGGCAAAAAGATTTTTGAAACGAGAATCCCCTCTCTTACTGGAACTCGTTTGCTAGATGTGGTTAGGGATGGGAAATCAACAGCAAATGCACTAGATAAGCTAGTTCTGCAACCCAGGGATAAGCTGATACTCTCTTGCAAACCGCATGGGATTATTGAGGCCAGAGAAATTGAGGGTATGGATTTGTTCAATGATTCAAAATTGGGAATAGAACAGGTATCGTCAGAGACGGGCATCATGGTTGAAGCAGTGGTTGGCCCCTCTTCCACCCTAATTTCTAAAAGCCTTTCCGACGCTCATTTTCGGTCAAGATATAATTTAACAATACTTGCCATTCATCGGAAAGGTAAGAACATAAAAACACAGTTAAATGAGATTAGGCTTAAGCCAAGTGATACCCTTTTGATCCTTGGCACCGAAAGCTCCATAGAGCGATTAAGGTCATCCGAGGAAGTCATTCTTTTGGATAACCCTCCCGTCCCTGCAAAAAACATGAAAAGCAAAGCCCCCATCGTACTAGGAGTGATCGCCTGTATTGTTGGTAGTGCGTTTTTTAATTTATTACCAATATCGATTGCCTCTCTTTTGGGGGTTTCTGTACTTTTACTCTCTAATTGCATTCGACCAACTGAGGCGTACAGGTCGATAGAATGGAATATCCTTATCCTTATTTTTGGAATGCTTGCTCTTGGTATTACGATGCAAAAAACTGGAGCCTCGGGACTAATTGCATCCTTGGTTGGTAATTTGAGCACGGAAGTCATTCCGGAAAGTTGGCAAATAATCGTAGTTCTAATAGTCCTGTACCTAATAACCTCTTGGATGACAGAGATTCTTTCCAATGCTGCAACGATTGTAATCATGGCCCCCATATCGTTGGAGATTGCTTATGAAATGAGCATGAATGTCGAGAATGCCAGAGCTTATATTCTAACAACCTGTATTGCGGCTTCGGCTAGCTTTGTGACACCCATTGGATATCAAACAAACACATTTGTTTATACAGTCGGAGGATACCGCTTTGGAGATTTCATAAAAATTGGAATTTATCTTAATCTGATTTATTGCCTTGGAACCATTGGCTTGGTTGGTTGGTATTGGAATTTATTTCCCTAAGAACATTATCGTTTATTATAATACACCTTCCAAAAGAGATCTATACAGGTGTGAGAATAGGATTTATTTCAGGGAAAAATCGATAGAATTACCACTAAATCATTCTGGAACACAAAAGTTCCAATCTCTGACACATTGAAAATCGATCAACTTGTCAGTAAGAATTACTTGGGTTAGTGGAAAACATATACCTAAAACATTCGTATAATATGTTGATTAACAGTGCTAAGTGAGAAAAATAAGAACAATAAAAACTTCAGAACAAGGGAACCATAAATTTTTATATCTCTCCATCAATAATCTACTCCTCCCTTGACGCATTGTCTCAAAATTGACAAAATTATTTGATAGATGCCACAAGCAACATCATTACATTTGGAGCCATACTTACCCCGCCCAATCATTAGCCTAGCTTATGAAGACAGTGTTCCGATAAATTAAATCTGAAATCTCATGTCCGAGGAAAAAAACTTACCGCAAGAAGATAATTACGACTCTTCTAAAATTCAAAAACTTGAAGGTCTCGAGGGGGTGCGAAAGCGTCCCGATATGTATATTGGAGACACGAACGAGAGAGGGTTGCATCATTGTGTATTCGAAATTGTTGATAATTCTATTGATGAAGCTCTTGCTGGTTTTTGTTCTGAAATAAAA
>NHCT01000055.1 GCA_002167605.1 Verrucomicrobia bacterium TMED40
GGTGACCGTGATGGTAGAGGCATTAGCATCGGTCACTTGGTCTCCGGTCCAGTTGAGGAATTGATAGCCCGTATTGGCGACAGCGGAGATGTTGGCCTCGCTTCCATAGTCATAGGTATTGGCTCCGGTGACTGTACCTCCAAAACCTGCGTTGAGGGAAAGAACTTTTTGTTGGATGGCGAAGTTCGCGGTCAGGTTGCGGTCCTGATCCATGGTCACTGTGGTGGTGGATGCATTGGCATCGGTAACTCCGCCTCCCGTCCAGTTGAGGAATTGATAGCCAGTATTGGCGACGGCGGAGATGTTGGCCTCGCTTCCATGGTCATAAGTATTGGCTCCGGTGACTGTACCTCCCATTCCCGCGTTGAGGGACAGAACTTTTTGCAGGATGGCGAAGTTTGCGGTCAGGTTGCGGTCCTGATCCATGGTTACCGTGGTGGCGGAGGCATTGGCATCGGCGACCCCATCTCCCGACCAATTGAGAAACCGATACCCCTTAGCGGGTGTTGCGGCAAGACCAGTAATCGTTCCTTCCAAGTAATCTCCTCCGCCTGATGCCGATCCGCCTTTTCCCGAAATGACCGTAAGGAAATAATAAATCAACCGGGGCCCGTTTGAGTCAGTCTCTTCCTGTGATCCAGTAGCTGGATTGGGTTCTTCACCGATGCTGTTTTCTTCGGATCTCGATTCGATTTGAGCCAACTGCTCGGACAGGACCTCTCTTATCTCCCAGCTTTCGGTTTGGGCATCGTAAAACCTGCGTTCTCTTTCAAAATATCTCCAATCTTCCAATTTATGAAAATAGAGCCACGGATAAAAATCCGCTGTAGTCCATGCCCAATCCATTTCATGGAGATAGAGCCAACTTGAATTTCCATCGGGAGAACTCGGATAAATCCATTCGAGTTCCGGATGATAGATCCAACCCGATCCGCCGTCATGGTAATAGCCGAACCAGGAATTCCGTTTCCAATCTCCCGAGACCGCGACCGCGTCCTTATTCAGGTAATCAAGCGACTCGACCAAGGGGCTCGAAGCCAAGAATGGAAAGACGAAAAATAGGTATTTCCTGAAGGCATGCGTCAAAAAGGGCACAATTATTTTATATCTCAAAGTTTAAGATGCTAGCAAGTTGTATGTTTGTGAATCTTTTGGGTTTAGGCAGATGCATGAACTCCTGTATGTTCATCCTTGACTCAAGGAGAGATGGCAGAGTGGTCGAATGCACTGCTTTGCTAAAAGGGATCCGGGATTTCACAATGATATTTTGAGTTCGATTCCATTGATCCGCTAGATTTTGCCCAACGGTAGTAGGATCATTTAGGTTCTGTCCCTACCAAAGGGGCTAATCGTCTGTTGCATCGAAAATAATAAAAACTCAAACCAAAATAGTGTATGCCCAAAAATAAGCATTTCATGGCGAGAGCCTCTTGTTCACATAAGTTTTTTGCTTGTGAATAACTACGCCTTTTCATAGGTGTTTCTAAACCCCTAACCCTATTCAATACCCCTAATGAATCCGGAAGACGAAGTCTTTAAGAATTTCCTCGTGGAAATGGGGGAAAAGTTAGAAGAACTGGAAAATGGTTTGGCTGAACTCGAAACTGGATTTTCCCAGGATGTGGTAAATAAACTCTTTCGGGCCGTTCATACGATTAAGGGTGGTGGCGGTTTTTTTGGACTTACGAAGGTATCCGAACTTTCTCATGTGTTCGAAGATGTTTTGATGAAAGTTCGGGAAGGCGAACTTCCTTACGCGGATCATATGCTCGGACCTTTTTACTCTGCATGCGATGCCCTTAGGGGAATGCATGAGTCTGAAGATTACGGGAACAAGTCCGATATCAATCAATTATGCTCTGATTTAAGAGAGGTTGAGGGAGGCAAGGGCCCAGATGAGGCTCCTTCCCCTTCGGCGAGCGAAGTCGAACCGGAGAAAAGAAAAGACGAGGAAAAAGTTCCGATCGAGAAAGGTCCATCGAATGAATCCTTGGAATCTTCCGCTCCTGTGGACCTTACCCCAAAACCCAAGGAGGTAAAAGCTCCTCCCGAAGAGTCGGACAACCCCCCGGTTGTTTCCCGGTTGGAAAAATCACTGAATCAGAACGAGACCATTCGGGTCAAAGTCGATCTGCTCAACAAACTAATGGAGTTGACCGGTGAAATTGTTTTGGGGAGAAACCAATTGCTTAGACAATTTGCTAAGATGGATGACAAATCCAATCTGGTGGCCATGGCTCATATGATTTCGGATCTGCAACAACTGGTTTTGCAGACACGAATGCAGCCAATCGGAGGTACTTTCACCAAATTCAAAAGAATCGTTCGTGACCTTGCCAAGCAGTTGGACAAACCCATTGATTTAGTGATCAAGGGAGAAGATACTGAGCTGGATCGAAGTATCATCGAGTCACTTTCCGATCCTCTGACTCACTTGATCAGGAATTGTGCGGATCATGGACTGGAAGATCCTTCAACGAGAATCGGACAGGGAAAAGACAGGGTAGGAACGGTTTGGTTGCAAGCTCGTCATGAGGGTGGACAGGTTGTGATAACGGTTGAGGATGACGGAAAGGGCATTGATGCGGCCAAAGTAAAGGCCAAGGCGGTGGCCAACAATGTGATTTCCCAAATCGAAGCGGACGCAATGGGCGAAAACGAAGCAGCCAAGCTGATCTTTCATCCTGGTTTGTCCACTGCGGAAGCGGTTACGAGCCTATCCGGACGTGGTGTGGGCATGGATGTGGTTAAGTCCACCTTCGAGAAACTTGGAGGGGCCATTGACCTTGAAACGAATTTGGGTTCAGGAACCAAAGTCATCATTCATCTGCCTACGACCCTGACCATTATGTCATCCCTGATCGTTCGCATCGAAGGGGATCGTTATGCGGTTCCGCATTCCGAATTGAAGGAGGTCATCCTCGTAAGACCCGAAGACGAAATCCAGATCGAGCAAATTAGGGATCGGGAAGTCTATCGACTGCGCGGAAACCTGATTCCCATACTCTCTATGGAAGAAATCACCGGTGTTCGCAGAGAGGTGGAAAAAGATGGAAAATTGTCATCGAAGTCAGGTGAGGTTCTCTTTCTGGTCCTGCATTCCGGGCTAAATCAATTTGGTCTTCTGATTGATTCGATTGATCACACTGAAGAGATAGTAGTCAAACCACTTGCTCAAATCCTGAGCAGTCATACCTTTTACGCCGGCAGTTCAATCTTGGGAGACAGTGACGTTGCGATGGTTTTGAGCGCCAATGGAATTTGTCAGAGTCACAAGCTTCATATTCACGACTTGGAAACAAGCGTACAATCGACCAAGTCTTTTGAGGAGATGCAAATTTTGGATATGCAGGAAAAACAGGACTTGCTCGTTTTCCGGTATTCCCGGAATGAACAATTGGCCATTCCATTATCCCTTGTTTTCAAAGTTGAGCAGATCGAAGTTGGGCAAATTCAAAACGTCGCTGATAACCATTTTATCAATCTTGAGGGTAAGAATATTCTTCTTCTTTATTTGGACAAGTATTTGACTCTCGAACCTTTGCCTGAAGATTTGGAAACTTTTTACATAATCACTCCGAAGATCAAGGATTTCGAAGTTGGTATCGTTGCCTCGTCGATCGAGGAGTCGGTTCATACCCGACTTAATCTTGATAGCCCTCCGATCAATGAAGCGGCAATCCTTGGAATCACTACCGTTAGGGAGAAAATTACTTTTCTGGTGGATCTTTTCAGTTTGGCGGAACAGGTTTCTCCCGATCGGTTCAAGCGAACGGATCTGGAGGGGAAACCGGAAAAAGACCGCTTGCTCGTAGTGGAGGACACGCCTTTTTTCCGAGATTTGGAAAAGACTTATTTCGAATCTGTGGGTTTCCGGGTCACTTTGGCCAACAACGGACAGGAAGCCGTGGATTTACTAATGGAAAGACCCAATTACTACAACTTGGTGGTTTCCGACATCGTGATGCCGGTCATGGATGGTTACGAGCTTGTAAAGACGATGAAATCAGCCGAAAAGTTGTCGAAAATTCCGGTAATCGCCCTTACTTCCTTTACCGAGGAGGAAAGTCGCGAAAAGGCACTTGAGGCGGGATTTGATGGATATGCGATCAAAACCAACAAGGAGAATATCCTTCGAGCCGTGGAACGTTTTTTAGTGGAGGATTAAGGTTATGCTCTATTCAACTTTTTATCTTGGACAGACCCAAATGGCGGTTCCGATTCCTTGTATCCTGGAGATTGGGCGATCCTTCAAATTTCACCCTGTACGAGGTGCTCCTGAAGTGATTGATGGTTTGATCAATTTGCGGGGTAAGGTCGTGACCATCGTGAATCTGGGATTGGCTTTCGAGGAATCTAAAATCGAACCTTCGGACGAATCCAGAATCTTTATATTCAAGAACAATTCCGAACTGAAGGAAGTAGCGGATTCGGATGCGGTTATGGAAACCGCCCCGGACAACATTGGGATTCACGTAGATCGTATTTCGGATGTCATTCGGGTGGAAAACGAAGAACTACAGGCGGTTCCCGCAAATATGGTTCACCCTTTTTACAAACATGTGGTTCGTCGTGATGATTCCTTTATCATCATTCTGGAACCTTCCAAAATTCTAAACCTTCACGAAACCCCGGACCTTTTATCATGAGCGAGGCAAAAAATATCAAATTCAATATCTATAACCCAATTATAACTTACGAGCATCGGGCGGCCTACGATATGATCGTGAGTCACTTGCAGGAGATTTTCCCCATATGCAACCAAGGAAAGTGCAAGGCGTTGGAGGTGAGCGACGACCCCCAGAAGCAAAAGCAAATCAATGACTTGATGGAGAAAGTGGAATTCTTTTCCAATAGTTTGATCACCATTACCAAAGTTTTCTTCGATCAACTATACCGAGCCAAGCAAACCTCTTCCCAATCGATTTCCCAGTCAACCGCAATGATCAAAATCGACATGATCGAGCGAAATTTACTGGAGAGAACTTGCGATGTCCGTTGGTGGGCTCTAGAGAAGGCCTTCTGGCAATGCATCACTCTGTCAAACAATTCCAAGGACTCAGTAAAAGGAAAAGCCACCGATTCCAGTTCCAAGGCTATCCGGGAAGCGGTTGAACTTGCCTGCACCCGACTCGAAGACATTCGTAACTCTTACACCTTGTACCGCGATTTGGTGATTGCAGACACGAACGGAGTGATTATCGCCAATTCCAATGCGGACCGACGATCGAGAGTCATAGGAATGAATGTTTCCAAGGAGGAGTGGTTCCAAAGAGCTTTGGAAACCAAAGACGGAACCGAATACTTTGTTCAAGACATTTCCAGCTCGGAATTGGAGGATATGGACGCTTTGGTCTATTCGACCGCACTTCGAGCGGATGGAGATGAGCAGGGAGAAGTGATTGGCGCCATGGGCGTCTTGTTCGATTTCCAGGGGGAATCCCAAATAATTTTGAATGATTATCTTCCCAAGGATATGAATGAAAGAACTTTGGAAGGTTGGTTCTCGTTCTTTACCAACAAAGAAGGAAAAGTGATCTGTTCGAGTGATGAGAATTTCATACCCAGTGGAAAGATCGCTGATCTTCCGCGTAATCATCGCAATCTTTCAAGTGCGGGCGAAGTGATTGTTTCGACCGGCGTGGTTTGTGGAAATCGCTCCTTGATTGTTTCCCACAAAAGCAAGGGATTTGACGAATACAAGGGTCTTGGATGGACCAGTCATTTGGTTCTTCCGGAGTCAGCCATGTTTGAAAGATCCATGACCAATGAGGATTACGGAATATCCCCCCAGGAATTGATGAATTCAAAATTAATTCCGGAGAGAAATCAGCAAACTTATCGCGAAATTCAAAGAAATAAGGGCGACATTCAATTGATTTCGATTAACGGAATCATTCTCGCAACGGATTTGGGTAAGGCGGGAACTAGTTTCATACCGATCTTTGATCAGATTACGACCACGGGGAATTCCACTACCGGAAAAATGGAGGAGCTATTATCCGAAATGTCCTCGGACATGCTTGAGCAAAACCTCAAGGCTTTGGAGAACTTCAGTAAGCAAGCGATCGATTTAATTGACCGCAATTTGTTCGAGCGGGCCGCTGATGTTCGGTGGTGGTCCACGGATCATGCGTTTTGGGAAGCTTTGCAGGATGGCACCGATGAAAAATTCGAGCAGGCCGCGAAGAGACTGGGTATCATCAATGCATCCTACACCATGTATCGTGATTTGGTTATTGCTGATTCCAATGGTCGAATTGTTGCCAATTCAAAATCTGAGAACCGGGATAAGCTCAAGCGCATGAATGTTTCGGAGCAATCTTGGTTTCGTCAGGGCATGCAAATTTCAAGATCCGTTCAATTCGGCGTTCAGGATGTTTGCGACAGCGATTTGGAAAACGAAGAAACTTCATTGATTTACTGCGGTGGAATATTGGAAGATGGTCAGCGAGAGGGAAAGGTGTTGGGTGTATTGGGTATTTTCTTCGATTGGGAAAACCTGGTATTTCCGATTCTCGAGGGCTGTTTGCCACGAATCAAGGGAGAGGTCGTAGACGGAGGAGCCGCTTTTTATGTAAACGATGAACATAAGGTGATTGCGACGACTGACTCCGAAAACTTCAAGATCGGACAGGTGGTCAATTTACCTTCGGAAAATCTTAATCTAGAAGCTGGTGAATCAGCCTCGGGGATTTTTTCGGCTAACGAGAAAAAGTACATAATCGGTTCATCTAGAACGCAAGGATATCGGGAGTACAAGGGTCTGGGCTGGACCGCCCACGTGGTCAGACCCATCGACTGAACTTGCTTTCACTAATCTCGAAATGAGTAAACGCGTCTTGGTTGCCTCGACTATTGGGGCAGTTGCCAAAAGTCTCGGAGGCCTATGTGAAAATCATGGCGGAGAAGTCACCTATTTTGACCAGGGGAAAAGTCTGTGTAGGCAACTGATTGACGGGAAGTATGAAGTTTTGATGCTCGAACTCAATTTCATCGAGGGAGAACATCGGGATCTGATCGCTCGTCTTCGGTCAAAAAAACAACTTCAGGATTTATTTGTGGTCATTTATGCATCATCCGAAATGAACAAGGAGGAACAAGCTAGAGTAAATGGAGTCAACGCAGTGCTTACCTCTCCCTTTACCGACTCCAAGATCGTTTCTCTTTTTAAGCGGGCCTTTTCCCTTCCCAAACAATGTTTGTTCGTCAGTTCTTCATCACATGATGAATTTACCGCCGCATTGAAAAGTATGGGATATGATTTTGAACAAATCATGTCCGCCAAGGATGCATTGGAAGATGATTCTCCGCAAGTGCCCGACTTCATGGTTGTGGATTACAATCTTTCGGACCTCAAGGGGATCGAATTCATAGAAAGAGCAAAGGAATCTGATCGTTTGAAAACAGTTCCGGTGATGATGGCTTACAATGGGCGGGAAGCCGGAGAGATCGAGGAAATTTTAAATGCCGGGATCACCGATGTCATTCTCTCCCCTTTCGCTTCAGCTCAGAATATCAAGCGTATTCAGGATAAGTTTCCCTTGCCGCCACGCGGAAGAAGACTCCGGGCCCTTGTAGTCGATGACAGTCCGACTATCCGTGATCTGATCGCCAGTATGTTCAAGGAACTCGATTATCAAGTAGAGACTGCGGAGAATGGTTTTGAGGGTTACAAGGCGGTCCAGCGGATCAAGCCGGATATCATCACCTCGGACTACGATATGCCCGTGCTCAACGGTTGGGAATTTTGCACGGAAGTTCGAGATCATGATGATTACAAGGATATTCCCATTATCATGATTACAACGCGGGCAACAGAAATGGACTTAAAAAAAGGGAAAATCCTTGGCGTATCCGCTTATCTTGCAAAACCCTTTGCCAAAGATACTCTAAAAGCAGCAGTCGAGACTGCAATTACCACCGCTCGAAACAAGAAAGAGCAGGAAACCATAGCCAAGTTCGTTGCGGCCGATACCTTGAATGCCGTTAGTAGCATGGTGGACGAGCAACACGATGCGGGAAAGGGAGAATCCAAGCAAATTACGGTTCTATTTTCAGACATTTGCGCTTTTTCCTCTAAGTGCGAGAGGTTCTCTGCCCGTAAGATCATTAACCTGCTCAATACCTATTTTGATCTGATGGTTGAGGTGCTGTCTCAGAACAATGCCATTATCGATAAGTTCATAGGCGATGCCATCGTGGCCCGTTTCGATTCGGGTGATCCTGCTACGGATGCCCTTGATGCCGTTCGGGGAGCTTGGGGTATGTGTAGGGAACTGGAGAGGTTCAACTTGGATTCCTTCGAAGAAGTGCAAAGTCGAATTGGGATCAACAGCGGAGAGGTGATTTTGGGAAACCTAGGTTGTCACAAGCACAGGTTGGAATACGCAATGATCGGAGACAATGTGAATATTGGACAACGTCTTGAAAGTAGTGCCCCAAAGCAAGGAGTGATGATTTCCGAATCAACTTACAACCTAGTTAGAGACCACATTCTGGTTGGTGAAAGACAGGAAATAGAAGTTAAGGGCAAAAATGAAAAAGTCGCGGCCTACATATTGGAAGGCTTGAAATAATTGATTATCTGGTCCCGCGGAATCGATACTCCAATTTCTGACGCTCATCTGCAAAGAGCCCAAGCTGGTTCTGTAAAACCATTCAACCTATGCTAGGAAAGTTCGTGGGCCGGATGGATGCTGCGGTTGGCCGAGAGAAGCTCATCGATTTTCGTTTTGAAGAATCTTTTGGGTTTACGCAGATGCATGAACTCCTATATGTTCATCTTTCACTCAAGGAGAGATGGCAGAGTGGTCGAATGCGCTGGTTTGCTAAACCGGTGAGGAGCTAACAGTTCCTCCACGGGTTCGAATCCCGTTCTCTCCGCCATTTTTCGACCTCCCTGCCAACTTTAAGATTCGTGAACCGTTTCCTGAAGACAATAGGTTGGCCTTTTCTTTTGCCAAACATTCAGATGTGCTTTTAAAGTTTTTTTGAATTACGAAAAGATTTACCAATTCCAGTTTTTCATGCAACGCATCTTCATCCATCCCTATGCCTGGTTTTTGACTTTGGCTTTTCTAATCCTGACGGTCTCTTCCTGTCAGCAAACCCGTTACGAGGTGGTGGGCCAAAGCCAATCGCAACCACCTGTTGTCGCTCAGGAAAAAGAGGAGTTTCAAAAAAACGCAATTATTCTGAGGAAAAGTAACTTGGAAGCGTTGGCAGTGGGGAGCAATCGGATAGAGATCGAGGAACTGATGGGTCCTCCGGAGGGCAGAAGCCTGGATGGAGGGAATGGGTATCTTTGGGATTACCGCCGAGCGGTTCTTGATGAGGCAACCGAAAAAGTATTCAGGTGGAGCCTCGTGTCCTTCAAGTTTCTCAAGGGACGGTGTGCCTATGTAAGAATTCGTCTTGAGAATCCACCGGCTCAGCTTTTGCAGTTGGAAAACAAAGGGCAGGAAGGAAATGAAGCCTCTTCTGCTGTCGAAAACCCTGTTCCCTGAAGCTAAGCGATGGTCCGTTTTCCGAGTAAAATGACTTAGGGAAGACGGACAATGGAGATACCGCTGTTTTTGGAATTGATCTCGATCTTCTTGTTGTCAGAATCGAGAATATCAGCTTTGTCGGAGGAGGAAAGAGTGACGGTCAGGGAACCAGCCTGGTTGATGGGAAACTGATCGCCGGCTTGCAACTTCCTCCAATCCACTTCGTTGCCAAATTGATCCTGAACCAAAACCCACAGGTTGCCCTTGGCCTTGACCATGTACCTTGCCGAAACCGGTGGGGTGACTGCAGTTTGTGATTGGGAGTAGTTGGATGTACCGATGTAAGGAACACTGGATGCATAGCCGGAACCGGAAGGGTAGGGTTCGGTTACCCCGGCACCAGGATTTTGAGCAGGTATCGGAAAACCGGGATAGGGGGGTGGAGCATCAGGCAAAGTCGATGCGGCCCCGCCACCGCAACTGCAAAAAAGAAACACAACCAAAATCCAAATTGATTTCAGGAATTTTTTTTCTTTAGTCATTTTGTTGATTTGCTTTTAACACTTACAGGGCTTTCAAACTTATTAGAAACTTATAAGAACAGTTCAACGTAAATATTATGTGTCAAAGTCGTGAAGATGATGCTCGTGCAGGGAGATCAACGATTTTCACGATCTATGGATCGCAGAAAATATTCGTTGGTGGGGATGGTTTCCTTCTTTTCACTTGGGTAAATAAGCAAGTGTCCCGAGCTTAACCATCCGAGAACATAATCTCCGCAAGGTGAAAAGGCACAACTAGAGAAGGGCGAGGATAGTTTTTCTCCCAAAATGGAAAAACAGGTTTCCGAGCCTTTTCTCCAAAGTCGCAAGGCTCCGTCTAGGCAGGTTAGGATCCATTTTTCATCGGGTGAATAAGCGATTTTCGCTTTTTCAGAATCGGGGAATTTTTGGATGAACTTGAAATAAGGCAGGATGGGCTCGAGCTTTTCCTTCGCAAGGGCGAAATAGTAATCTTCGGAGGTTTCCCATTCTCCATCTTTACGAATGATATAAAGGTTCTCCGATACAGGAAAACTTTTTACGAAACATTGCCCCGATTCTGTGCTTACCAAAATCTTGTCACCGGATGGAGCAAAGGAAAAGTTTTGCACCTTTCTTAACTGGAGATTGACCGATTTGTAAAAGATCTTCGCGGAAGGAGCGAAGCAAGCCAGAATCCCATTGGCGGACAAAGTGACAATGGACTCTCCGTTCGGATGCCAAGAGGCTTTGATCCATTCTCCTTTTGCATTCTCGATTAAGGTTTTTTCCGATCCGGTCTTGAGATCATGGACGGAGATCGGGCTGTTTCGAGCGAAGTGCAGAACACGCATGCCATCGGGAGAGAATTCGAGATGGTCTGCCACCCTGCATTTTTTTGACCAAAGTTCGGCCCCGTCTTTTAGGGAATGCCCTTTCAGGAATCCGTCCAATCCCGAGGAAGCCATCCGCGATCCGTTATGATCGATGGCCATGGCTGTGACTTCGCTCGCGTGTGAGATTAATTGCCCAACTGATTCCTTCTTCGATTCCTGTGCAATGAACAAAGTGCCATCCTTACACCCCCCCACAATGGTTCCATCTTTGGTTATCCTTAGGTGAATGATGCTCGCGTTGGAGTCAAAGAGAGAGACGGTTTTTTCTCCTGGTAAATCCGTTTTCATGAGCTTTCCCGAAGGAGTGCCGTAAATGAGGTTGTTGGTGATTGGGGATTTTCGAATTTGCGAGGAGTTCGGCAAACCCAGACTTCCCATGACAAAGGTGCCTGCGGGAATTCGGACCGGGGAAAGGTTTTTGATTTTCTTAAAATAGGAAGCTTCCGGTTCAACGAAGGTTCTTGGTTTTGGGTCGGATAGAACCGGTCCCAAGGCAACCCGGAATCCGGCGTCCGAGTTTTTTGCGGAAGGGGGTCGTCCTTGACGCACGGCGGAACGGCATTGATCGAACTTCGCCTTAAAGGATCCTCCTTTGATGATTTTAAAGGCTCCCATTTGTTGGAGTGGATCTTTTAAGCCAACTCTCGGTTGACTTCCTTGAAGATTGCCCGGTTGAACGGAATCAAGGCACCATTCCCAAACATTTCCGTGCATATCGTACAAGCCCCATCCATTTGGTTTCTTCTGAGCAACCGGGCTGGCCCGATCATCGGAATTTTCGGTGTACCAACCAAGAGGNTCCAAGGCTTTTCGATAGTCCTCAGCTCGAANCAAAACATGCTGAAATTTTGCCCCGAAGGGACCATCGANTCCNGCTNTGCAGGCNAATTCCCATTCCGCTTCTGTGGGCAGTCTCCATTCGTAACCGGNAGGCGGGGGATGGCNCTCGTTGAGCTTTCGGCAAAAGCGAACCGCATCCTCCCAACTTGCTTCCACGGGTAGGTTTTCTCCTTTGCGAACGCTTGGGTTTTGTCCGGTTAGGTCTTCGAATTGAGTTTGGGTCACNTCCGTGGTTCCGAGCCAAAACGGACGGGTGATAGAGACGCTTCTCCTGAATTCGTTTTGGGCTCTTCCCAGTTGATGTCCGATACTTTCTTCGAGTTTGGTTTGGAAGGAGGAAATCGGATCTTTGCCTTTCCATAAGGAAANGGTCCCNTCGTTGGCATGGGTGATGATTTCATCGGAGTCGCCCAGGAAGGAAGCGTTCAGGAGTGTGGANTCCGGGTGNGGAGTGAAGCTCAGGTGTTCGAAAGACTGGTAGCTTTTNGCCAAAAGTTCCAACCTTGACCANTACCACCCGCGTTGACCGGGTTCGGTTTCCGAAAGAATACGCAGTGCGGAGTCGGGATTTTGGAGTTTCAATGCCCTACGGGCTTCGTTGAGTTGCGATAAATACTTGCGGTTCCATTTGATCTGAAGATTGCCCTGTAGCGACTTGAGCAAATTCAGGGGCATTGAGAAATCCCCAAAGTATGGATGTTTGCCGTTCAATTGATTCTTTTTGATGGAAGAGAGTTGGAAGCTAAGCTTGCCCAAGGATTGATGCATGAGAATCCGTTCCGTTGGNTCNGTTGTTGATGGNAGNGGTTTATTAGGCAAGACCAAGGANCTCACCCGNTCCAGGGGCACCTCAAAGGTACCNTGCCCAGATTNCAGGGTTANNGTATCACCNGTNGCGGAGCTTCCAGTCAACGAGGTGGAGTCTCCATTGANGAAAGTGATCAAAGACTGATTGTCATCTTTGATATCCAAGCTTTTGGATTTTGGAAAAGAGTCTCCGGTCCAACCCGTAATCGATAATTCTTTAAGCCTTAAGTAAGAATTGCCCCCTTGGTTGACGAATAGAATACCGTTTTCCGTGGGTAGAAAATCTTTGCTNGAATCTTTCCATCGAGCGACTTCACGACCGTTGAACNCNACTGCAAATTCCTTTTCAGGGCGCAGGGCATGNACCGAGAATGAACCTTTTTTAATTCCCGACATTTCTGCAATAATTTTGGAGCCGATGGTTTCCCTCATCAGTTTTCCATTGATTATTTTGTTGGCTTGAAGGCTGATGCGGTTGTTGGAAAAGGAGAGATGATATCCCACATTTCCATAATTTCCCCCATCCGAATCGGAAAAGAAGCGGATTGCGAGGTAGAAGGACTTTTCCCACTCCGCATGAAACTGAACGCCGATCACCTCCTTGGGAGCAAGGGTGGTCCCTGCGCCTCCTGAAAAGACCGAAACCAAATCACCCAGATCTTCCCGCCAAGCTTTGCTGTTACTCGTTTTCCATCCTCTCAGTCCTTGCGAGGAATCGTAAAGAATTTCGAAACTGGGCGGCAGAAAATCCATTCTCCGGATGCTAGCCAACGGAATGCGCAGGTTTTGAGCGAATGAAGAGGAAAAGATGAGGGTTTCCCTGTCCATTTCAATGAGGTTGCCCCGCAGAAAATCTCCATTGGCGAGATGAACGCGGGTCAGTTGAGGGCTTCCGGAAATGGAGTGACGCAGCCGATTGAAAAAGACCGAATCGACCCCCGAATAGTCAAAGGGCAGGGGAGCGGGCGAAGATGCGTGGTTCCATCGCAGAATCCTTTTTTGATCCATGGCGACGAGGTTTCCTTTTACACTTGAACCGTCAAAGAAGTTGATGGTTTCGACGCCCATCGATGGGCTTCCCTCATTCCCGGTGTTGCTAGCTTCAACTGGTTTGGGGGATACCGGTTGAGCGTTCGTGGGTGAAAGAACCAGACATAAGAGAGTGGATACAAGAGAAAGCTTCTTCATCTTTCGTAAATGGGGAGGTATCGGTAATTCAAGGCCATCGAGAGCAAGGCGGAAGANGTGGCAAAGGAATTTCCGTAATTCCCGTTCCACGAACCGTCTTCCAGTTGNGAGTTTTGNAAACGCCGAACATTCTCNAGGTTCCAGGAATTCCAGTCTCCGGGGGACGCTCGAAACATTGCCTGAGCGGTGTAATACAAGCTGTAAAATTTGTGTCCCTGATCTCCNAATTTGGCGTTTTGGCGAAGATAATTGACGGACTTTTCATAGGCGGGGGTCTTAGTCTCCNTTGCTAGAGAAAGAACCANAGAACCAATTGCGGTTCTGGGCAGGTTAGCTCCAGAGCTGGTTTGGTACCNGAATCCGCCACTGTCGTCCTGACAGGAGAGAATGAAGAGTTTGCCTTTTTCGATCGCTTCGTCGGGCACTTGAATNCCCGCGTTTCGGGCTGCAAAAAGAGCGANCATCTGAGCTCCGCTTACCGTGGTATCCGCATCTTTGCTCTCCGGGCTGTATCGCCANCCCCCTTTAGGNTTTCTTGTTTGTGCGGAAAGGATCAGTCGGGTTGCTTTTAGAAGGGCAGGGCCGATNCGTTGGTCATTGGTCATACCGTAGAATTCCGCCAAGGCGAGAGTNGCGAAACCATGGTTGTACATGGAGCTTCCAATGTATCCAGTTTCCTGGTTTTGCTTCTTAAGAATAGCTTGGACGGACCGTGAAATAGCATTTGAGTAGGGCCCGAATTCCGGATCATCTCCCCTNGAGAGAAAAGCCAGGATGGCCATACCCATGACCCCGGGTTCCGATCCGTAGGAGGAGTCCCTCCANCCGCCGGAATCTTCCTGCTTGACCTGAAGAAAGTTCAAACCTCTCAGGTAGGAATCGTCCAAGGCCCGAACGAAACCGTCGTCCCGTTGTTCGAACAACTCCTGGCCGCTCGCCACNACAAGGTGCGAACAGCAAAGCAAGGCAAANCAGAAGCGAGTTTTCATTGATCGATTTCTTCGAAGTACTTTTCCATCACCTCTTGGAATTCAGGGNNGATCGAAGGCATGCCNCCCGCGTCACTTTGAGTGGAACGGGATTGGCTGGAAGAGCCGGAAGTTTTTCCATNGGTAGCTTCCGAAGTCTGGTCGGTCTCTCCGCCCTGAGCGGAACCGCCTCCGGTCTTGCCGGGCGTAAGGCTCTTCCCTTTGGCATTNCCCTTTTGGTTGGCGGCCATTTGTTGCATGAGAAATTCCATGGCACTGAGTTCGTCCNGGTTTTGCTTATCCGAACCTTGCCCTTGTCCCTCGATCATTAGATTGATCAGGTCGCTGAGGAAATCCTTTGCCTCATTTTGTGAACTCTGTGCTTTGGAATCAACGATTTCCCTGCTCAGGAATTCGGAGGATTCGGACATTGCAGTGTGGGCATCATCGAAAAGAGGGTTAAAGGATTCTTCAGCCAGGCTGATTTGGGTGTCGGTCAGATCGATCATTAGAGTATCTTGCTGAAGTTTGAGGGTCTCCGTCCATTTGTCTCTTTTAGCCTGAAAACTTCCCTGATCTGCGATTCTGGTCTTTTGTAAAATCTCAGTTTGAGTCTGCCTCATTTTCAAAAGAGACATGATTTCCGCGGTCCTGTCCTTCCCTTCGCTTTTGCCAGGTTGGCTTTCTTGGCCAGGAAATTCCTCCATCAGGATTTCCGCCCAATGGGAAAAGTTTTTTTCCCACTGATTCAAGTGGGCAAGGGATTGGAAGAATATATTCCGATTCATTTCCTCTGCGAGCTCTGCCAATGATTTCTCCACCTTCGCCTTCTCCATAAGTCGACTGACTTTTCCGTATTCCGGTTTGCCTGTCCGTTCGAAATACCGGGTGATTTCCTTACCGATCTCACCTGCTTCCACACTGATTTGATTCTGCATATCTTCTATGGTTTGAATCGCACCAAGGTTCCTCAGGCTGAGCTGGGCTCGAGTTTTGCCAATGGAACCCGGCATTCGGGTAAGTAATTGATGGGAAAGCTTACGTTCTCCTTCTTCACTTTGCTTAAGCCTTTGGGCAAGGGTCATAGCTTGAAGTTGATCAACCTGTTCGGAAAACTTCGATAAGATCGCCTGGAGTTCATCCAAGGCTTGTTGTTGCAACTGAGCCGAATTAAGCAACTTTCGTGAGGCTTGCTTTCGATCGGAATTCGATGCTGTCTGCAGTTGGGCCTTGGAAGAAAGCATCGTCTTCGAGGAAGTGTTGGACATCGCCTGAACAGTTTGGCCGAAGTCTTCAAGAGTGGAGGCTTGGATAAGAGGATTTCTTACCGCTTCCTCCATGATGCTAAGTCCCCGTTTGACAGTTTCACCCAAGTCGCCGGAAAGCTTTGTCTGGTCCGATGAGAGTTGCTTGAGCACTCGTTTCTGATTCTCATCCAATTCCGAGGAATCACTCCGATCGAGTTGCTGTTTTTTTTCCAAGGTTTGGAACTGGGTGGATTCTTGGTTGCGGGCGATCTCCGCAACTTCCGCCATCATCACTTCCATTTGCGAACGAATCGAATCGGCGTGCCTTGCGGGTCCCAGGATGGAAAGGTGAAGGGGCTTGGATCGAGTGATCTCGCGACCGGGGAAACGGTCTTTTGAGGTAACAGTGAAAACGGCTTCATCTCCATCCTCCAGGGCAAGAAACTGAGGGTCGAACGGGAAGGTCATAGAATGGTCCTTGAGATCGTAAGAATCGAATCGTTTGCCAATCAAAGTTTGCTCATGAACAACCTGCTCATTGCGAAGGATTTGGATTTCAAGAGATTGCTGAGAGAGGCCGTAATCGTCCTTGGAAATAAAGGGCAGGCTTCTTGTTTCAAAGATCAGTACGGGAGAAGAATCAACCTGAGGTTCGAACCATGAGGTTGATGGATCATCTTCCCGAGTCTGCAGGTAAACGAGTCGGTTGGAGAGCGGCGAGAACCCATATTTATCGAGGCATCGAACGGTCAGGGTCCGGGAGTCAAAGGGAGCGGGTAAGCAAAATTCGAAAGTCCGCCCCCTTACACTTCCAGAAATCGAAACCCCGTCTCCTCCAGTCGACACTTGGCTTAACACTCTATCTGAAAGGCCGGTAAGACTGAGGGCACTACCCTGCGGTGCCCTGATTTTACCGTTTCTAAGATCCAGCGTCTCCGATGGAATACCCAGGTAATTCGGATAATCCAAGGTTGCAGAAAGAGAAAGAATGCGGGGCCTTTTTACAGTTGTCAGCGCAATCGTGCCTCGAAAGTCTCCCCCCTTCAAGGTGACCTCGCAGGATTTTGACAAGGGGGGAATTGAGAATTCATACACACCGCCATTGGATTTGGTTTGTAGCATGAAAGGTTGATTTCCCTCGCATTCCAATTCCGCAAATTTGGGGGCGAATCCGCTNTCCCCAGAAAGGGGAAAGCGAAGAACGGAAGATTCTCCCTCCAAAAGATGAAAACGGTTTTCCGGGGGAAGGGAAAAAAGAGTAAGGGTCCTTCGTTTAATCGAATCCCACGGTTGNCTCCATCTTTCCCACGCATTGANACTGAGCCCTGGGTATGCCCANAAGAGCGAGACACACAGAANGATAAGTGTGAGCANGGAAATAAAGGGCCAGCGAAGCATTCNGAGNGGAANGATTTTCTCACAATCGACTGATTGGAGTTCCTTTTCCATCNTCACCTGAGCGGCTTCGAAGATTCTTGGAGAANAGCCTGNTTCTTCGGCTTCCNGTTCACCAGNGATTTCTATGATTCCAAGCATCCTCTCTCCNTTTCCCCTGTACCGCTTACGNACCTGGCGGGCNAGCCAACCGGAATCACGGGACAACCGAAAGATGATCGAGTAGAGTTTGGAGCCGGTCCATAGAGCCCCGCTTATACCAAGAATCAAAACGAGTCCCCGAACTGTGGCAGGGGTTTCACCCAGTCGGTCGAGAGCGAAAAGTGACAACCAGGAAAAGGCAAGAGAGCTCAACCCAAGCATTCCGTATTTCGCACTTAAGCGGATTCGGACGATTCGCCGAAGGGAAAGGAAAAAGTCACGGAGGGATCGCCGAATCCGCAGATCGGAGGAAATTTCGAATGAAGCCTTGCTTTTTTTACGGTCCATCACAGTGCCTCTTAGACCATTCCAAACAATTTTCTGCCCGTCCAGTATATTGCAAGGAGGATAAGGATGATTCCACCCCAGGAGAGTTGGGTCCTTAAGCGGTCAATCTTGATGGTTGGTTTAGGTGCGGGGGCGAGAGCAAGGGAGTCGGTTAATTCTTTCCATCGGGTATGACTCAATGCCTTTCCCTGGGAAAGTTTGCCTAGCTGGCTAAGGGGTTCCGACACTACGGGTTGCCCAAGCTTTTCACGAACCGATGGCCCAATCTGCAGGACCGATTCGATTTCCCGGTTTGCACCTTTTGCCTCGATGTGCAGTTTCACTTCACCCGCCTCGGTTGCCAGAAAGGAGGAAAGGAATACTCCCGGACAATCGGGGTCGGGCGAAAAGGTCAGGGTTTCCACTCGACCCTGATGATGAAGGCCACGCCCATTTACGGAGGCAGACTGCAAAGGAAAACCATTCTCATCGAGAACGATCGCCCGGAGAAAAACTCGTTCTCCCTCTCTTGGGTTTTCCGGATCAGGAATGATGCGTATACCCTCCTTTTCGGCTAAGTATCGACCGTGGGCCATCCATCGAACGACTTGGCTCCAGAATCGGTAATGGTATTTGTCCTCGACCCCCCGTCTCCATCGCCAAGCNGAATCGGAACCCAGGTAAAGCGACTTGCCCGAGCCGACCTTGCGAATCGCCAGAATGGGCATCTTTCCCCAATCGGTTACGAAGTTGGAGTGAACCGCCAAGACTTCCGTGCCGGGTCTGCTTTTGCGGACCAATGCCGACCAGTGGAAGCCGGGCAGTCGGNACCAAAAATCGCGGTTGGGTTCACCTGCTCCCCTTAGGTTGGTCAGCCAATGTTCCTTTCCTCGCTGAGTGAGAGCAAGGGGTACGGGGTTGCGGGTGCCGAGCCCTCGAGGATTGTCTGGATCGTAAACCACGGGTAATAAAGCTTCCAATGGGCTCGACTGGAAGGAGAGTTGCCCACCTCTGCGGCCGGGTAAAAAAACGATTCCTGCTGCTTGGTAGCGGATCAGGTTTTCCAACAATTCGCATTCTTGCCGGTTTAATTCCCCATCCGTCAATCCGACATCTCCAAGAATGATTACATCATAGGGTGCCAAAAGGGATTGGTTGTCCGGGAATTGCTCCAGGTAACCGGAGCCACTGGCTGGTTTCATTGCCGGGTGGAAAAGGATCGAATCGAGTTTTACTCCGGGATCGCGTTNCAGGGCATTTCTTAAAAAACGATATTCCCANCGGGGAAAGGAATCAACCAACAGAACCCGAATGACTTTTTTTTCAACNCGAGTTTTTAANGTTTTCTTATTGTTTTCGGAAAAGGTTTCTCCTGCCANCTCATCAAGAATGAGTTCGAGTTCGTAGGTCCCTTCCGTAGGAGGTAACCAAGACAAATTTCCGGTTTGAGTTTCGAGCGGATCGAATCGAATCGGTTTACTCAGAACCTCCTTGCCATTGGCCTGTAAAGTTATGCTTGTATTCTTACTGTCNTCAAAGGAATTGCTGGCTCTCCAACTTAGGGTGATCCTTTCTTCCTGCAGAACGAAGGAGGGTCCGAAGGCTTCCTCCAAGGCAAGGTCCGGAAGAGGCTTTTCNGCNCCGGTGATCAGGCTGAAAACNGGAACTGAGGAAGCTCGGCANCTACCGGCGACGGATAGGACGGANGGGCCGCTGTTGCTGTCTCCATCGGTAACCAAAAGGATGGCCTTGAGATCTTTCGAATCTTCCAAGGCTTGGGTCAATGCACTGGCAATATCGGTCTCCTGGAAACCTTTGGAGGAGGAGAAGCCTCGGACGGTGAGAGAAGCGTTTTTCTCCAACTCTTCTCTCCATTCTCCTTGCAGAAAGGATTGGCTCCACTCCAGGCGCTGGCGGGGGGGGTGGCCTTGGATGACCAGATCAACCGAGTGCATGCTTTGAGATTCATCCAAGAGGCAAATGACTTGCGGTTTTCTTTGGGTCTCCAGCACTTGGATTCTTTGAGGATTGAAAAGAGCGACCAAGATGAGCAGCAGGATTAAGCTCCGGAAGATTTCCCACAATCCGATCTTAAGGTTCTTATCCGAGTTTATCCAAGTCTTTAGCGAGAGCAGGAGGGTGGTTGCCAAGCATACGATAGCAAAAGCCCCTAAGGACCATCCGCCTTCGATGTTCCATTCTCTCAAGTCAAGGGGCATGGTACTTGGCTCTTTGAGCTTTGGCCGGGGGTAGTCCGAGAAAGGATTCGGCAAGGAGTAAAATGATCATCAGTATGAGAAAGAACCTCCAAAGTTCGGACTGCTTGAAGACGGTTTCGCTTTCATCTGCTCCCATCCAGGAAAGATGAGGGTTCCCGGTAATTTCGTTTAATTCAGCAGGAACGATGCTTTCCGGGTTGGTTTCCTGAGTCGGGCGGTTGAACGCGAACAGTCGGCCGTTTGCCTGGTAAATTCCAGCCCGGAGAGAGGGCTGGTCACTGGGGTTGCCTGTGATCGGTTTTGCGTTGGTTAATTCTCGGGATTCAGGACCTCCGCAATCAAATCCGTACTTTGCATAGGAAGAGCGACCTTCTTCTATGACACGTAGGATTGAGGGTACCAGCACATATCCTTCGGCCAAGGAAGACCATGAAGAAATCGGGAGTGTGGAAAAGGAATAAATGATTCCTTTGCCCAAAACCCTGCGGGTTAAAAAGGGTTTCCCATCCGAATAGTAAGCAAGGGCTTGTCCGAGCATAGGAATCTTCCGCTTGAAAATTTCAAGCTGGGGGAGGGGAAGGTTCTGACCGCTTGAAGTGTCGGCGAGAATGCCGGAGTCCGGATTCCATTGGGAAACTGAAAAAGCATTGTTTTCATCGATGGATTCGAGAGGAGCCCAATTCTGAGCATCGGAACGGAAAGACTCTTTGAATTCGGGGGGGAAGAGAACGATCGTAGCCCCATCTTCGACCATCGCTATGAATTTCTTGCCCAGGGGTTCTTCGAAGTTGCCTTGAAAAAGAATCAACTTTCCAGCGCCTAGGTCTGTTTCTTTTGTCGCTTCGCTCACGGAGAGGGAAGAGACTTCGTCACCCTGCAGGCTTGCCGCTGCCTCGAGAACTCTTCGAACCTCGGAGTTGGATGCTAGTAGNGAAATTTTCTCCCGATCTGTTTTGCCGTAGGTCAGGTAATGNGAGTTATCCGAAGNAGAGGCATCCGCAGGTAAGGAAAGGGTAANCCATCCGCTTGGGCTTTGNGCGGNTCGGGAAAGTTTTGGGGTCCAGACGCTTTGAGGTGCGGTGAAGTTGAAATCAATCATGGAAAGCGTGCCATCGACGCGAACTTCAACCACCATGCTTTCATTCGAGTTCTGGTTACTGCGAATGAAAAGTGTGGGAAGAATGGATTGATCGGTTTCTCGAACGGTTTGTGCTCGCATCGAACGATTGAGACTGCGGTCGGGTTCGAGTTTAAGGAAACGAATCTTCCACATTCCTTCTCTTTTTGCCACCACTTCGCTGATCTTCCTTAAGACTTTTGCGTTTTCGGAGATTTGCCAGCTCGAGCTTTGAAAATCGGAGGCCACAATGATTTCAGCGGATTTGACTTCTGTTTCCCGCAACCATTCCAAGGCTTGGTTGATGGTTCGGGGGAGATTCGCATCCGAATCCGTAGGGCCGAAAAAATCTGCCATCTCCGTCTTTCCAAGAGTGTCAGGATCATCAATCAGGATTGGTTCGGCAAAAACCGTTTCGATGCAGAAGAGTCTCGAGTTTGGCCAAGCTTTCGAAATGGTTCCAAATTCACGCAAAGCCTTTTCCCTAAGGCTCAGGTTGGAACCTTGGCAGGTCCTTTCCATACTTGCCGAACGATCAAGGACGAGGAGCGTAAGCTCCGGTTCGTTCGGGCTGAAGGAGAAAAGCGAATGGTCTGGGGAGGTGATCGGCCTGGCCAAAAGGAAGACGAGGGAGGCGATGGCTAGAACCCTCGCAAGTAAGGTAAGCCATCTCCTGATTTTTGAGAACCGTGAGGAAAACTTTTTCGCCTGACGGATAAATCTCATGGCCGCCCAGGGTTGGGTGCGATGCCTCATCAAATTCAGGAGATGAATCAGGATTGGAGTAAGGGCGAGAATCAGCCCGAGCAAGGCGGTGGGTTGAAGAAAGCTAATCAAAATTAAGTCCTGGTTCGTTCGCTCGAGAATCCCGACAAGGCTTTTGCCACTCCTTCGTCAGTCACTATCTGGTGGTAGCCACTTTGGGTTTCCGCACAAACTTTTCGAAGTGCGGAGGAATGCGCCTCCAGTTGCTCAAGGTATTGACGCCGAATCACGGAAGGTTCGGTCAAAGTCGGACTTCCCCCTTCCAAATCCATGAAGCGGGTGGGGCGGTCGAAGGGAAAATCGATTTCCTGACGATCCATTACATGAAAAAGCACCAGCTCGTGTTTTCGGTCTCTTAGGTGATGGATGGCATGAGCCAAATCATTGGGTTCTTCCAGGAAGTCCGAGACCAAAAGAACCAATGCCCGCATCCTTGTCCCTTCGGCCAAGTGGTGCAGTTTTGGGGCAAATGGATCCGCTCCCTTGGCTTTCGTTTTTCCAAGGATTTCCAAAACCACTTGCAATTGAGAAGGGTTTCTTCGAGCGGGCAGAGGCATTCCGGATTTGCTGGTGGGAACCTCAAGGCCGACCGCGTCACCCTGTCTTAGGTGAAGGTAGGTTAGGGTGCCGATCAATCTTTTCCCAAATTCCAACTTGTTTTCCGGTTCGCCGAATCCCATGGACCCGCTCGAGTCGAGAACGCAATGACAGCGCAAATTGGTCTCGGCTTCGAATTCCTTGAGGAAATAGCGGTCGGTTCGGCCAAGCACTCGCCAATCCATCCTCCGCGGGTCCTCCCCAGGGGTGTATTCACGATATTCGGCAAATTCCACACTCGACCCCTTATGATTGCTTCGGTGATGACCGCTCACGTTTCCTTCCATGGGCATGGATGAGAGTAGGGGTTCACCGGCAAGCCTTGCTATGGCGGACCGGTCGATGTAGTCGTACAGCTTCTTGGCCTTGCGAGGCATGGCTCCTTAGCGATCCTCTTTGCGAGCTTCTTCCAATAACCTGTTTATGACTTCGGAACTCGTGATGCCTTCGGAGCGAGCATGAAAATTGGTAATGATCCGATGGTAGAGAACAGGTTCGGCTACCGCCTCAAGGTCTTCAGTGGTTGTGATGTAGTTTCCCCGGATCAGAGCATGAGCTTTTGCACCCCGAATGAGAAATTGGATGGCTCGGGGTCCCGCCCCCCACTGGACGGATTGCTTTAACCACTTGGGGGCATCCTCGGTTCCTGGTCGGGTTCGCCGAACCAAATCGACTGCCAATTCGAAAACATGTTCGGGCACTGGAATTTTTTCGACCAGTTCCTGGTATTGCTTGAGCTTGCTCCCGTTGATGATCTTTTTGAGCTTGGCTGTTCCTCCCATGGTGGTTTGACGGGCAATCATAATTTCCTCTTCACGCTGGGGATAGTCCATTCGGACGATGAACATAAAACGGTCCAGTTGCGCTTCGGGAAGCGGGTAGGTTCCTTCTTGCTCAATGGGATTTTGGGTAGCCAAAACGAAGAAGGGTTTTTGCAGAATATGATTTGTGCCCGCAACCGTGACTCGTTTTTCCTGCATCGCTTCGAGCAGGGCGGATTGAGTCTTGGGTGGTGTGCGGTTAATTTCATCGGCCAGCAAAACATTTGCGAAGACCGGGCCTTTTATGAAGGTGAATTCACGCCCGTCTCCATCTTTGCGGTCTTGTAGAATCTCAGTGCCGGTAACATCCGAGGGCATCAGGTCAGGAGTAAACTGTATGCGCCCGAAGGATAGGGATGTGGTTTGGGCAATTGAATTAACCAGAAGGGTTTTGGCCAAACCGGGAACTCCCATGAGCAAAGTGTGTCCGTTGGAAAGCATGCAGATAAAAATCTTCTCGATCGCATCCTCCTGACCGACAATCACCTTGGCCAATTCTTCCCGAATGCCTTCGAAGGATTGACGAAGAGATTCGATGGATCGAACTTCGTCTTCGTTTAAGGATGGGGAAACCTTAGGTTTTGCTTTGTTGGTTTTTGTTTTGGTCGTGGATGCCATTGCGAGAGATGGGGTGGTTGCCGATTNTTTCTAGGTATTCACTCANNTCTAAATCTAGGTTTTCGGGCAANCGGTTCAACTCTAATAGAAGATTAAGTTAAATTAGGGACTGGAAATGTGTCTTGATGACTATTTGAACCTTTTTGCCCATTGGAATAAAGGAAGTGAAAATTTTCAAAGAAACTTACATAAAAAATGGAGGAAGGGATTTTTGTTGGAATGGGTTCTCCCTCCTTGACTGTAAAACCTGATCTTGTTTCTTTGAGGGTTGTGCATGGGCGTTGCCCTTGCATCCCGTCACAAATGAATAAGGTTCAACGCAAGTACAAAGTCTTACGGTTCACTTCTCGCAAGGAACTTGAGGTAGGTGTGAACGAGTTGATCCAGCGGGAATACAAGGACACCGATGGTTTCATTTTTCAATCTTCGGGTCGCTGGCAATGTTTGGGNCGTCCCTTCTTGGAGGAAAATCATTGGCACCAGGCAGTCGTATTCATTCAGGAAGAAGAATAATTGCATAATCCGGGTATATGTTCGCTTCTTATACATGAAGTTAATGTAAGGTGCTCAAAACACATGATTAAGTGAGTTTCTTTTTGCTGGGATAAGATAACAACCTTAGCGTATTGATTGTAGTGTTAATTCATTAACTCTCTGAACCGTCGGCAAGGGCAAGGCCGGCGGTTTTTTTTCTTTTGGATTGGCGTAAACTGGATTTGGTGGCAAAGAAGACGAATAATGAAATTGAATTCACGAATCACCTTAATTGTCACTACGCTGTTTCTGGCCACCGCAGGATGGTATGCTTTTGCTCAACCAAGTAAATCAGTCCGCCCAAGTTCTTCTCCACCTAAGTTGCCAATGAGCATTCCGCCTCCCCCAAACTTTGGTTCGTTTGCGAGTAAAACCGGCAAGTTTCAGTTGGTCAGTGCAGAGTATTATTCTCAGGATGAAAAACCTTATCTCTACAAGAGACTGATTAAATTCGATACTACAACCGGTGAGGGATGGGTTCTTTACTCCAAGCTCGGGTCGTCTGGCGAGAGAAGGACTTGGGTTCCTTTGGTCAAAGACCAGTGAGGCGATGGAACTGAACTTTCAAGAAATTCTCAGGTTTTGGAGGCGGAATCTGTCTTTTGTTCCAAAATTCTTTTAAGCCTCATTTCCATTCCTTCGACCTTCTTGGAGAGTTTGCGGTTTTTCAGCGAGTAGTCCCCGATTACCAAAAGAATGCCAAAGGCTATTAGGGCATAGCGACCAAACGGTATGTCTCCCCAGGTTTTGTTCCACGCGACATAAAAGGCGGCCGACCCCATAACACCCAAGGCGATCATCAGGAAAACATTCCATATCCACCGTGCTTTACCCTCAGGACGCTCCCTGCCAAGAACCCGTTTATTATTTATGAGAAGAAAGAAGCTTAGGTAAGCCAAGGGGATGAGCGTGAAACCAATAATGGAGGTAGGCACCGCGAGCCAAAAAGCTGCATCGCTCCAAACGAATGGGCCCAAAACGCCAATTCCCGCAACGACCGCTCCCATNATANAGGGGGGGCCTTGGTGCGGTTTCCCCAAAACCTCGCAGACGGCATGACCGTTGATCGTCATAAGAATAATAATCGTGGACAAGGCCATGCCCACGACTCCAATGCCGAAGATATAGTGTGAAAAGGCCTTGCTTCCGAGGAGACCCTCGAGAGATGCTGCCAAGTTGAAAGAGTCGCGTTTGACCAGCATAGCGGCAAGCTCTTTGTCTGCTTCGGAAAGTTCGGATAAGAGTTGATCCTGTTGGATGGGGGCAAGCGCATTGTATTCGGCAGCACCGATCTCGGTTACGATCCGGGCGGTGGTCAGTTCGTGAAATCCTTTTTCCAAATTGGGATAAAGAGTTTTGTTTTCGAAATCCAAATAAGCTGATTCGGGTTTGCCGTTGAATTGAGAACCGGCTGCGATGACGACGCAAGAGGTTGCCACGACATAGGGAATCAGAAGAGCCGTCCAAAGATCGAACTTTGCCAATCCACGGTGCTCTCGTCCCCATTTTCTCCTCAGAAGTACAAAAGGCATGAAGAAAGTCATGTTGATTCCCACAGCGGAAGCCGCTGCCGCAATCATTACATCTCTTTGAGCACCAACGATTCTACTTTNCCAGAAAGAGGAAAATTCACCTGTTTGGGCCAAGTACTGTTCGTATACTTGAGCAGGTTGGGAAAGCATGGAGAGATCAGGTACAAANCCTGGGAGAATCTCTCCCCAGTTCAATTCCCCNGTAAGGCTCATTTTAACGACCACCCCGAAAAAGGATATAACGATCAGGCCTACCATCACCTTGAGGATCCAATCGAACGCCTTGGCACCCTTTGANCCTCGGTCGGAGACTAAGATTACCGCAATCGCCAGGATAAGCATGACTGCACAAACNCNTACTTTTCCAGCGGTATNATCGAGACCCGGCAAGAGATTTTGGGTGACTGCAGCGGTTCCCAANCTGAATTGGGGAAGGCACCAAACGACATTGGCCATGATGGTGGCAATGGCCCAACCCCAGGCAAGCACGGGATTNATTTCGTTCTTNATNGAAAGGAATGGGCTTTGTCCGGTGGAGAGGGTGACATGACTGATGGCACAAAGCATGATCACCCCGAGAAAGATTGCCACGGGTTGTAACCAGAGTANACTAAAACCCGCGAGCACCCCAAGAAACAGACTGGATGCAAGCGAGCCGCCTCCCAAGGTGATGGCACTTTGAAGCCATCCCGGTCCGGAGAGTTTCGCATANGCACCTAGCCTNGAAAGAAGTCCGGCAGCTTCNGCTTTTTGCAGGTATTGCTTTTCTTGTTCAATATTTGCCATACAGGTGTAAATCTAGCAGATCGGGCAAAATGTCAAGGGGGCAGATAGGATTGGGCGGAAAGAAGGGGGGCGGTCTAGAATACCCTTACTTGACTTTCATGGTTCCACGCATCATCGCGAAGTGACCGGGGAAGGTGCACACATATTCATAGGAACCGGATTCCTTCGGTGCGGTGAAAGTGATGGTGTCCGATTCATCTGGTCCAAGGAGTTTGGTGTAGGCAATGACATCACTTTTGACAGAATCAGGTAGGGGATTGGTGGCGTTGGCACCGGCTCCCAAGGCTTTTTGTCCGAAGGCGATGGCTGAGATTCCTTTCTTTAGCACCACGAGGTTATGTCCCATGGCAATTTTGGGAACCTTACCAATATTCTTTAAGGTCAACTTGACTTCAGAACCCGCATCGACTTCAAAGTTCTTGATGTCAAACTGCATAGTGTCGTTACCTGTAATGACAATCTCTTTGTTGGAGCCCTTGTCGCCGAAAGCGATCAAAGCAACCATTGCGCTGATAAGAATAGGAGTAATTATTTTTTTCATTATTTGAGTAATTTGAAAGGGATAGGCTCGGTAAAAAGAATTTCTCTACACTTGGGTCGTGGGCATGTAGCGATAGTAGACTTCCAGCATGAGAATGGTCATGGTGGTGCGGTAAATATCCGTGTCTCCGTGAAAATGCTTCCCGTGTGGCCAATGCCCATCGGAAGCTTGGGCTCCGCAAACGATTTGCTGGAACTCTTTGTTCCAAGCTCTCCAGTATTTGGCTCCTCCGGAAACTCCGGTTGCCTGGAAACAAGCTTGGGCATGGTAATACCATTCATAAGGATCAACTGCCTTCCAGTCTTTGGCTTGGTTNGCTATGATCCAATCCAACCCTTTGGTGGCTTCCTCGGACTTTGCGTTTTTCCAAATTTGCAAACAAAGAACACCGGCTCCGGTCAAGCTGGGTTTCCCGTTTGTCCCTTCCTTATAAGCGAACTTTCCAGACTTGTCTTGGCATCTTTTCACATAGGCGATCGCTTTATCCATGGCTTCATCCAAACCGTCGATGGAAATCCCCGTCAAGGCGGCGGCTTTGAGTGCCTGGACATTCCAACCAGTCACCGATAAGTCAGTATGTGCCACGGGTCCTTTTCCATAAGCGTAAGCCCAACCTCCACTCTCATTTTGACCTTTAATAATGACATCAATGGACCGTTTGGCGTATTCCTTGAGTTTGGGAATTTTCGTCATCGTGAATGCTTCGCAAAGTGCATACGCCCGAATGGGATGCGAATAGCAGCCATTATTACCAGCTGCGAGTTCCTTGTCCGGAGGCGTGCTGGTAATAAAATCAATCGCCTTCTGCACCGTGGGTCCGAATGTGGGGGAGTCCTGCAACTCGCAATGTCCCAAAAAACTTAGCAAGGCCATACCAGTCATCGCATCCTTGAATGCTCCCTTCGGATAATGGGGAGTTTGACCCTTGTCGGTTTTGTCCTTCTCACCCCAACCGCCGTCGGCGTCTTGGTTGTTTTTGAGCCAAGTCAAGCCTTTCATGATTGCGGCTTCGGTCATGTCCTTGCCCCCGCCTTGGCGCAGTCGGCCAATTCTCTTTTTGGGATCACAGCGTTGCTGCATAGTTTTCGGCAAAGTCAGACCGATGCCTTTCAATGCACTCTTCATGGCATCGTTGTTCATGCCGGCGTCCGCCATCGAGGGAGCGGCGGCTTCGACTACGGGGGCGAGATCCTTGACATCGAGCTCGTTCATGTCGGGCAAGGTAATGTCTGAAATCGCGGTGGTTCGGAAAGTTTGTTGGGATTTGGGCTGAGCTTTTTGCTGGCGCTGCATCAGTTTAACGACCTTTTGCTTCTCCTGTTGCTGTTGAGCAGGAGCAGCCCCTGCGTCGGAAAAGTCTGAATCTCCTTCACCGCTGGCTGCGACATAGACCACGATGTTCCACATGGCCACAAAAACTGCGAGAATGGAGGCGAGCGAGATAAGTAGGCTGTTGAGGAGCCGGTACTCCCTCATGTATTTGGCAATCGGTCCTTCCAGGGGAGGGGCAACGGTTACCTGATTATTCGATTCGAAGTCCTCCGTCTCTTCGGTTTCCTCTTCGTAGCTCTCGTAGTCGTTATCTTGATCCATACCTGACAAACTTAAGGCGTTTGAGCGAAAGTCAAAGCCAAATAGACAAAATTAAACCTGAGTCGTGGGCATGTAGCGGTAATAGACCTCAAGCATGAGGATGGCCATGGTAGTTCGGTAGATCTCCGTATCACCATGATAATGTTTGCCATGCGGCCAATGCCCGTCGGAAGCCTGAGCACCACAGACGACTTGCTGAAACTCTTTATTCCATGCTCTCCAGTATTTAGCTCCTCCGGAGACTCCAGTTGCCTGAAAGCATGCCTGAGCGTGGTAGTACCATTCATAGACATTCACCGCTTTCCAGTCCAAGCTTTGGTTGGCTATAATCCAATCCAACCCTTTGGTGGCTTCCTCGGATTTTGCGTTTTTCCAAATCTGCAAACAGAGTACGCCCGCTCCTGTGAGGCTTCCTTTACCATTGGTGCCTTCTTTGTAAGCGAATTTACCAGCTTTGTCCTGGCATCTTTTGACATAGGCGATTGCCTTGTCCATGGCTTCGTCAAGACCGTCGATGGATATTCCGGTCAAGGCGGCCGCTTTGAGTGCCTGGATATTCCAACCGGTTACGGATAAGTCAGTATGGGCGACAGGACCTTTTCCATAGTCGTAGGCCCAACCTCCACTTTCGTTCTGACCTTTTACTACAATCTCTGCTGCCCGTTTGGCGTACTCTTTGAGTTTGGGGATTTTCGTCATCGTGAAAGCTTCGCAAAGAGCATAGGTACGGATCGGGTGGGAATAAGAACCTTTCTGGCCAATGGTTTCAGGCTCAGGTGGCGTGCTGGTAATGAAGTCAATCGCCTTTTGGACNGTGGGGCCGAAAGTGGGGGAGTCNTGAAGTTCGCAATGNCCCAAATAACAGAGAAGAGCCATTCCAGTCATGGAATTGCGGTCAGTNTTGACGGGCNGACCTCCTTCNTCCTTNTCGTTNTNACCCCAACCGCCGTCGGGATCTTGGTTNTTTTTGAGCCAATTCAGGCCTTTCATGATNGCGGCCTCGGTCATATCCTTNCCCCCGCCTTGGCGCAGGCGACCAATTCTCTTTTTGGGGTCGCAGCGTTGCTGCATGGTTTTGGGTANAGTNAGNCCNATACCCTTNAGGGCACTNTTCATGGCATCGTTNTTCATGCCGGCGTCCGCCATGGAGGGAGCGGCGGCCTCGACTACNGGGGCGAGATCCTTGACATCGAGCTCGTTCATNTCNGGCAAGGTGATATCGGAAATCGCGGTGGTTCGGAAAGTTTGTTGGGATTTGGGCTGAGCTTTTTGCTGGCGCTGCATCAGTTTCACGACCTTTTGCTTTTCCTGTTGCTGTTGAGCGGGAGCGGCCCCTGCGTCGGAAAAGTCTGAATCTCCTTCACCGCTGGCTGCGACGTAGACCACGATGTTCCACATGGCCACAAAAAATGCGAGAATGGAAGCGAGCGAGATCAGTAGGCTGTTGAGCAGGCGGTACTCCCTCATGTACTTGGCAATCGGCCCTTCCAAGGGTGGAGCAACGGTAATCTGATCAGAGGATTCGAATGCTTCCATCTCCTCGGGTTCTTCTTCGTAATTTTCGTTGTCGTTGTCTTGGTCCATGATGGAGAGTNAGTNAGGGTTCGATCAAACATAGCCCGAAGGAAGACCAAAGGTCAAGCATNCTAAAAGGNTTCCCAATCCNCNTTAAAATNCTCAAGTTNGGTTGATGATCGGTCGATTTTCCNTTANAAAGNAAAAATGAAGATGCNTTTGCANGCAGTTTTTNTCTTNGTCATTTATGCACTTTTCAATCCCTTNTTTCTTTTTGCCGAAGACCNAANCTCTTCCCTTCCTGAGATCAAGAAACTAGCCGACGGTCGGTATGCCTTTGGAGANCTGTTGCTTGACCGTGAAAAAAGGACCATNGANTTACATGCAATATCCAATCAGATAAACGGATTGGTTGAGTANGGNCTGGTTCATGAGGGGGGCAAAATTCATGAATCCCTGTTTCGTACGAAAATTAGACCCCAAATTATTCACGCAGCCTTTCTCCTGCTCAAACACAAGCCGGTCGATGGTTTTTTTGAAAACCTTTGGTCTGAAAATCCTCAAAAACTTACTTACCCTGATGCATTCGTAGGCGTTGACATTCAATGGGATTCGAATGGGACCCAAAAAAGGGAACCACTGGAAGACATGGTTATCAATCAAACAAACGAAAAAGGAATCACTCCCCAAGCGATCATTTTCACAGGATCAAAAGTGATTGAAGGAACTTACATGGCAGAGATAAGCGGCTCGATTCTCGCCGTCTATGCGGACGAGGACGCAATCCTGAATAGCAGTGATTTCGACAGTGATAATGATGATGTTTGGATTGCCAATGAAAAGACGATGCCCCCTCTTGAATCTCCGGTTCGCATCCACTTCCTCTTGCCTGAATAAAAAGATTCTTCTACTTTAAACTTCATGAGATACCTCCAAACTCTTTTATCCTTTGCCGTTCTAAACGGCCTTATTCTGGCCTCAGGTCTTTTCGCTAAAGATGGCATCAACCAGTCGATTAAGTTGGAAATAAAGCGTTCGATCCAAAAGGGNTTGAGCTGGTTGGTCCAAGAGCAAAATGCGTCCAGCGGTCAATGGGGGCCAGCGGAATACCCCGCCCTGACTGGCTTGGCGGTTCGGGCCATAATGGGGAATCCCGTGGAAGAATCGACCAAGAACTTGAACAAGGCCCAGCAGGCGGGTTTTGAATTCATTCTTTCCAAAGTTCAAAGTGATGGAGGGATTTATGGTAAAGGTTTGGCTTCCTACAACACCTCGATTTGCCTGATGGCCTTGATGCAGGCGAAAAACGATGTGTATAAGCCAATCATATCCAGTGCCCGGAAGTTTCTGATTAATCAACAATCCGACTTTGATCGAAAGGGACAGGCGGATAATGTGTTTGATGGGGGAATCGGATACGGCTCAACCTGGGCTCATTCGGATCTTTCCAACACCCACTTGGCGATGGAGGCCCTTTATTACGCGAAGAAAACCTACCCAAGTTCCGAAGGCGGAGAGTTGGAGTTGGATTGGGATGCTGCGATCCATTTTGTCTCGAAATGCCAAAACCTACCTAAGACTAACAAGGAAAAATGGGTTAGTTCCCATGAGGAGGACAAAGGCGGATTCGTCTATTTTCCAGGATCGAGTATGGCAGGTGAAAGAGAAGCATCAGACGGATCAAAATCTCTGAGATCCTATGGGAGTATGAGCTACGCCGGTCTTTTAAGTTTTATCTATGCCGAGATGGACCAATCGGATCCTCGGATGAAGTCGGTAATGGATTGGCTGAACGAAAATTACAGCATCGAAGAGAACCCTGGAATGGGACCTCAAGGCTTGTTTTATTATTTTCACACGATGTCCAAGGCGTTAAGCCTTTCCGGAATCGAGCGCATTCGAGATTCCGATGGGAAGGAGAGGGATTGGAGGAAGGAGTTGACCATGAAGTTGCTCAACATGCAGGACCCTCAGGGATTTTGGCTTAATGAAAACGGACGCTGGTGGGAACGGGATCCAATCTTGGTCACCTCCTATGCCTTACTGTCTCTCGAGCGGATATACTTTGCTCTATGAGGTGCCAAACGCTTTCTGTGTTAAAGACTTTCCTTAAAATGGTAACAAACCTGCGGGTTATCTTCTTTTTCCTACTCGTTAGCTACGGGCATGGAGAGTCCCCCAAAATGTCTGTAGTTGGATCTGAGTTTGTCTATGCAAACCTGAAGGTCGGAGATTCCCGGGAGGTGGTTCTGCAAAAGTTGAGAGACAATGAATTCATTCAAATTTACGAGGAGCGGGACAAAGAATTGGTCAAGTGTACGGTTCGATGGAACGGCTTTAGGTATGAATTGAACTGCAAACTGAAGGAAGGAAAATTGGAACTTTGCCTGATCGAAGGTCAAAAAGGTTGGCACTCGACTTTTTTTGATGATGTGGTTTTTCCACAATGGAAAAATTTGCGGGAACGGTTGGTCAAAAGGTTTGGCGAAAGTCGGAGCAAATCCAAATTCCCCACCTACGATCAGATTCCTTTGGATGATTTGGGCGGAGTGGTCACGGATTCCTGGGATTTACAGGATCGCTTGGTGGTGCTCACGGTTCGTTCCTTTGAAACCATGGATTGCTGCACCGAGCAGATGATCGAGTATTCTTGCTGTACCCTCCTAATTCAACCAAAGTAAGGTCTTTTCGCTCCAAGTTCACTTGGGGGAACTAAATTATTAATCATGGGTATATTTTCAAAATTCCGAAAAGGCTTTCAGCGTGGGGCAGCTGCCTTACAAGGTGCCTTCGAGAAAGTCGCGCTGGGTAAAGCTTTGAATGAGGATGACCTGCTTGCGATAGAGGAAGCTCTTTACGAAAGTGATTTCGGGGTGGAGACGACTGAAGAAATAATGACTGGTATTCGAGAAACCCATAAAAAGGAAAAGGAATTTCGGGGCGAAGATGCGAATTTATTGGCAAGGGAGGTTTTGAGGCGCACGCTGGATGGCTCGGAAGGTTCGTTCCCGGGCGCCTCCTTGGACTCACCCGAGGTGGTTTGCCTGATCGGAGTCAATGGTTCGGGGAAAACGACTACCTGTGCAAAACTCGGTCATCAATTGAAAGAGCAGGGGAAATCAGTTGCCCTTGGGGCATGTGATACCTTCAGAGCTGCGGCGACGGAACAGTTGAAGGCATGGGCAACTAAATTGGAATTGGAAATTATAGCCGGTCATCATGGCTCTGATTCTGCTGCTGTTGCTTTCGATGCCTATGATGCCGCGGAATCGCGCGGATGTGATTATTTGCTAGTGGATACGGCGGGCCGTCTGCATGTGAAGGAGAACCTCATGGATGAATTGGCCAAGATGAAACGGGTGCTGGCCAAGAGGAATGAGCGAGCACCCCATCATGCATGGCTGGTGGTCGATGGATCGACCGGATCNAATGTCCTGGAACAGGCTCGGGTNTTTAACGAAAAGTTTGGTCTCACTGGAGTTGTGGTGACCAAGTTGGATGGAACTTCAAAAGGTGGGGCTTTAGTTTCTATTTACAGGGAACTCAAATTGCCCATTTATTTTATCGGTCTCGGAGAATCACCGGACGACCTGCAACCTTTTTCCATTGATCTTTACNTGGATTCGATCTTACCCGAAAGAGCGGTGGATGCTGNATAAATCACTAATTAAAAAAAACTTTTCGAATGAAAGAAGATTCTCTCACGGTTCATTTAGAAGACCGAAGTTATCCCATAAGGATCGGGCGAGGTCTTGAAACGACCATAATCTCTGAAGTTGATTCCTTGCGTAAGGAAGGGAAAAAGGTCGTCGCCTTGATCGATCAAGGNTTAGTCGAAGGAAATCCTGAATTTTGCTCGAAACTACTTCTTTCTCTTCCAACCTTCGAGGTGCCTCGGGGTGAGACCTCCAAATCGGTTGCGATCTTGGAAAAAGCCTGGAATTTCCTCGCCACTAACCATGTTGATCGATCGAGTTGCCTGTTTGCGATTGGGGGCGGAGTGACCGGTGATCTTGCCGGTTTCGCAGCCGCCAGCTTTCTCCGGGGTATTGCTTTTTATCAAGTTCCAACCACGTTGCTTGCCATGGTTGATAGTTCGGTGGGTGGAAAGACTGGGATTAACNTGGCAGTTGGAAAAAATCTGGTCGGNTCNTTTCACCAACCCAAAGAGGTTTTTATTGATTTGGAAGTATTGAAAACTTTGCCTCAAAGAGAGTTCTCCGCGGGAATGGCGGAGGTGATCAAATATGGAATGCTTGGTAACCGAGGTTTATACGATCGTTTACTTGCCCTGGGAAAGCCCCTCGATTCAACATCCCAAGAACTGGCCGAATTTGTGTCNATATGTTGTTCCGACAANGCTTTAATCGTTCAAGCTGATGAGCGGGAAACCAGTAAGAATGGGGGCGGCCGGGCACTGCTCAACTTAGGGCACACTTTTGCCCATGCGATTGAGGCTCAGGCAGGGTACGGTCACTATTTGCATGGCGAGGCGGTGGCGATCGGNTTGGTCTGTGCCTTTAGGTTGTCCAGGCACTTGGGCTTTTGCGAAGAGGAANAGGAAGAGGATTTGCTGAATCTATTGAAAGCTTATGNTTTACCGGATNGCTTAGCGGAAGATCTGCCTATNGATCAACTGATGTCCATTATGCAAAACGATAAAAAGGTTATGGGGGGTAAGCTCAGGTTTGTGGTNATGAAGGAAATGGGTNGCTCTGTAACGATGGGTGGNGTGGAGCAGGAATTGGTTCGCAANGTGTGGCAGTCCGTAGGCGCAAGATAGGATTGGGAATCCAAAATGGTAGACATCGAGCAGGAGATTNTGGAGGCCTATTTCGAGAGCAATGGCTTTCTCGTTCGCCAAGCGGGCAAGCCGAATGACTCCGAGANCAAGAAAAAAAGCCTGCCNTTGCCCACNATCGCGGTCCTNAATCCAGCCGTTCAAAGCAGTGATCCAAATTTAAGCTTTCGTCTTTTTACTGGAGATTTGAAAGGCGTTCGTTCCGCTTTGGTTTCTCGGTTAGGCTGGGAGAATTCATCCTTTTCGAATTCAATTCTAAACAGCGACGCCAAACTAATGAAATTTTTTAAACAAGAGGTTACCCAGGAAAGGATTTCGCTGGGATACAACCCAGGACCTGAATTACCTGAGAGTTGGATGGGGAGTTACCTATGCCTTTTGGTTGTACCAGCTTTGCCCAGAAATGAGGTGAAACTTAAGGATTTGTTCGTACTTTTTAGGGAAATGGGTGTGGGGGGGGTCTTGTGCCTGAGCTCCATGNTGGAGAACCTCCTTCGTCAATCAATGCCCACTTTGAAATATTCGAATAACGGAGTTTTTCAGATGCTTAAATTGTTGAAGGTCTACCAACTTGCCCGCGAACCACAGTTGGATATGTTTTCGAACTGAGAAAAGGATGCCTTCCCATTTTCATGAAACTGCAATTGTCGATGCCAAGGCTCAACTTGGCGAGCGGGTACAAGTGGGCCCTTACGCAATCATTGAAGCGGGGGCTATCTTGGGTGATGACTGCGAGTTGGAGGCTCATTCCATCGTGAAGGGGTCGGCTCGACTTGGAAATGGAGTGGTGGTTGGCCATTTTTCAGTGATTGGAGGCAACCCCCAGCATTTATCTTTTAATCCCGATACCCCGTCCACGATTGAGATTGGATCCGGAGTACGTTTCGGAGAAGGAGTGACCGCTCACCGTTCGATGTATGAAAATGGAAAAACCATTATTCGGGATAACAGTTTTCTGATGGGTAACGCCCATGTTGCCCATGATTGTGCCTTGGGCCGAGAAGTGGTTTTAGCCAACGGAGCGTTGTTGGGCGGACATGTTACGCTGTGTGATCATGTTTTTATCGGAGGGGGTGCCGGTGTCCATCAATTCGTACGGGTAGGGGAGGGCGTTATGGTCGGAGGATTAGGGGAGATCTCCAAGGACGTTGCTCCACAGGTTCTGGCGATGGGAAGAAATCGGACTTGCGGGCTTAATATGGTTGGATTGAAAAGAAGGAATGTTTCAGAGCCTGAAATTTCAGAGCTTAAAAATTTGTATCGTTCCTTCCTCATGAAACCGGGCAATTTAAGTCAACGGGCAGACGAATTCCTTGGGCGAGATTCCGCAGTTCAGACCCCAATCGGACGAGCTTTCGTTGAGTTTTTCATCGACGGGGGTCGTGGGTTTGCAAGAAGCGAGCGAACGAAAGCCTGAATTTGCAATTTTCTGACCCTTGTCGTAAAAAAGATTTCCATGTCAAATGTAGAGTTAGCGGAAGGGATAAGAGTAGGGAACGAAAAACTAGTTCGTGTTACCGATTCCGCCTCGCAAAAAATTTCAAAATTGATCGCTCGCGAACAAAAAGGGGAGTATTTGCGGATTCGCATAACCGGAGGAGGATGCAACGGACTCTCTTACAAAATGAAGTTTGTGCCAGCGGGCAAGAAAGGAGATATTTTGGTCGAAAGTTCGGGAGTTTCAGTTTTAGTGGATTCGAAAACGGCACTTTATCTCAGGGGTACGACCTTGAATTATTCGGATAGGATGGTGGCTGGGGGGTTCAAGTTTGAGAACCCAAACGCCAAGGCAAGTTGTAGTTGTGGCGAAAGCTTCAACCTCTGAACTCTCAAGGTGAGTGAAATTAAGGCTTGCTTTCAGTGCCCTAAAAACGGATTAGTCGGGTTTAGTAAATTTTTTCTAAGTACATACCCTTAATGACACAGATCCCCAACTAACCGCATGGTCAAAAAACCAAGTGGAAACAAGAGACGGTTTAACAACCGTAACTACATAAGAAAAAATGATAAAATTCGTGCTCGTGAAGTGCGGGTTATCGGTGCTGAAGGAGAAATGCTCGGTGTTATGCCTCCGGAGGAAGCCGTAAAGATTGCCAAATCCCATGGCTTGGACCTCGTGGAGGTCGCTTCCTCAGCGAACCCACCCGTTTGCAGAATATTGGAGTTTGGTAAATACAAGTACGAACTTAGTAAGAATAAAAGGAACAAGGAAAAGACGGCCAAAAGGGTGAAGGAAGCTAAATTTCGGCCCCGCATTGAAGAGCATGATTATGTGACCAAGTTGCGAAGATCCGAAAAATTTCTCCATCAGGGAAACAAGCTAAAGATTACTTTGATGTTTCGCGGCCGAGAAATGGAACACATTAATTTGGGTATGAATCTTGTAAAACAGGCCATTAAAGATCTTTCCGGTGTGGGAAAAGCCGATGACACCCCAAAACTGAGTGGCAGATTTATAATCGTCAATCTCTCCCCCTTGCCCAAGAGCCAAAGAGTCTTGCGTTACAATTCTCTTGAGGAGGCAGAAGTGGAAGAGCAGGACGACGAGCAGGATGACGATCATGAGGAAGATGGCTTGGAGGTTGAGGAAAAAGAGGAAGCCTCCTCCTGACAGCTTTTAGGTGATGGGCTTCCAATTCCTCCTTCTCGTTGGTTTAGGAGGAGCAATAGGCTCCATGGGACGAGCATCCGTTTCCTTGCTTTTGCAATCATTTTCACCTTGGCCAACGGTTCTGGTGAATGTAATCGGAGCGTTTCTGATCGGATTCTTGGTGCGGGCTATGGAAGGTTTGTCCGAGCCGGATTTTTTTCGGGCATTTTGGATTATCGGCGTGTGTGGAGGTTTTACGACATTTTCAGCCTTCGGCTTGGACTTGGTTAACCTTATGAAAGAAGAGGGCTTTCTTTCCTCTTTTACATACATTGCCCTGAGCCTCCTTGGAACGATTCTTGGAGTCTACCTGGGATTCCGCACTTTCTCTGCGTTGAACGGTTAGGAGCAAGTCCTCTTGCCATCAATCCGTCTTTGTGTGAAAGTGGGTTGTGATCGTTAGAAAATACATGTGGGCAATTCTTTGCTTTTTAGTGGTTGGTTTAAACAATGCTGCGGTCTCCCCTAATCCATTTCTGCGTCCTGGTTTCAATCAAAAACCCGTCCCCTCCAATCAACCTTTGGTTAACCCCCGACCCATTCCGCAAAAGGATATGTCCCAGGAAATTGAATTCCGTGGTTATTTTTTGCTGAAGGGACAACCCTTCTTCTGTCTATTCAATAAAAAGTCTCAGCACGGAGAATGGGTAGGGTTGAGTGAAATTACTTACGAGGAATTCACCGCCCAGGAATTTGACTTGGACTCGGAAACTCTGACAGTCATTTATGAGGGAAAGTCTTATGATTTGCCATTGCTGCAATCCAAATCTTCTACCGCGCCAAACCCACCGAATGCTTCCAAGCAAAAAACCAACAAAGCGGGGTTGCCCATTCCTTCAAGGTCGTCGCCGGCCGTTTCTCAAACACCCAGGTATATGCCCCCCAAACCCACCCAAACGCCAACTCTTCCCCCATGGTTGGCTCAACGCCGAAAGGAGGCATTATCCAACAATCCCATTTCCTCTTCAAGCAGACAAGGCTCTCGGGTTGGCGGTGGCTATTTAGGGTCGGTCCCTAGAAGAACACTTCCCGGATTACCTCCTTCTGGCTCCTTTGATGAGCCCTTACCTGCTCAACCGATTTCGAATTCCCCGAGTTCCGTGGTAAGTCGGGTTAGCCCAACTAGTTCCATAACCAATGGAAATAGTGCTCCAGTTTCAAGTGAACAGACTAATTTTGAGATTTTGCCTTCTACCGCTGAAACCAATGACGACAGCACTCAGCTTTTTAATGAAACCTCCGGTTTCGAAGGAGACTCTCGAACCACTTCCACGAGTAATGATTTCGATCTTGAAAATCTCCCTCCGCCCCCTCCGCCCCCCAATATTTTACCTCCAAGCCCACCTCCTAATATTCTGCCTTCCCGTGAGGAGTAGAGTCCTTGCGATTTCCTTTGGAATTCTTTTTGGAACCAAGTTTTTGGGCTCTTTCGAGCCTTCCAGACGCATTGGTAAGTTGAGCGATCAGACTTGGGAAGCTCATTCCGCTTTAGCCCAAAACCTTCAGGCCTATGCTGATCCTCTGCAATATCCAGATTTTTCAGGGGTTGGAGCTCTCCTATCGGTAGATGGTGTTCTCGGAACCGCTTCACTGATTGCCCCCAATGTTGCCATCACCGCTGCACATGTTCTTAAAAACTCTCAAAGTGATCCTGAGCCAATCCCCGCTGACTGGAAGTTCATTCTGCACCCTGATTATCAAAATGCTCCTTTAGAGCGGAGCTTATCAGTCCAAAAAATCGTTCTTCACCCAAGTTGGGGAATCCGACAAAATCAAAAGCCCCCTTTGGGTGATGGGGATACCATTGGTGTCGATTTGGCTTTGGTTTTTCTTTCCAGCAAAGTGATAGAAGTTCAGCCTTACGCACTTCCTTTTGAAAATGGCGAAAACCTATTGGGAAAAATTGCATACATAAGTGGTTTCGGGACCTTGATCAATGGATCGGACTCTAATGGAGATGATCAAAACACCCAACGAATGGCCGGGCAAAACCAGATCGATCGTGTGGTTCCACAAATCTTGGTCTCAGGGTTGGACACGAATGAATCCGGTGGTGTGTTTGCCTTTGATTTCGATTCACCCAGGCTTGATGCAAACACACTGAGTGGAGAAAACGACCCGATCGATCAATTGGGACTGGGTACAAGTAGTGCTCAACCTCTGAGTATGGAAGTCAGCACTGCAGTCGGTGATAGCGGAGGCCCTGTCTTCGCATGGACCAATGGAAATTGGAAACTTCATGGCGTGGTTTCGTATGGCTCTTATGGCCAAACAGGCGATTCAACCTACGGTGATGTGACTGTGTTGACTCGATTGGAAACTCACCTTCAATGGATAGAAGCCCAACTCCCGGCATGGGCGAGCAGTCAATTTTTGGGCGTGGGAGATTGGCTTCGTTCCGGTTGGTTCGGTTTGTTTAGGCCCTTTTCCAACGGTTGGAATTTTCACTCTTCTCTTGGTTGGCTATATGGCTCTGCCTCAAACGAATCTAGCTTATGGATTTGGCTGGACCACCTAGGGTGGTTATGGATGAGTTCGGAGGTTTTTCCTTATTGTTTTTCCGGTACGGAGACAGATTGGCTCTATCTGGATCTTGCCAGTGCATCCCCTGATCCTTTTCGTTACTTCAGTTACCGAAATATGCAATGGAAGAGAAATTTGGTAACCAATTGAGTTACTCGCTCGCTCTTTTAAAAGTTTTTCAGTACAAAAAAATCAATGTATGTCTTGAAAAGCTTGTTTGTAAAAAGGGAATTGCTGTGGCAATTTCTTTTGCGAAATGTAAAATCAAGACACCGGGGGAGCATTCTTGGTGGGATTTGGTTATTGGCGAATCCTTTGCTGATGCTTGGTTTATATGTTTTCGCTTTTGGTGTGGTTTTCGGCGGGCGATTTACCGATTCTCCGGATGAATCGACCTTGGATTTTGCTCTGGGGATTTTTCTTGGACTCAGTCTATTGGGCTTGGTTTCCGGGGTAATCGGTTCTTCGCCATCAATCATTGTTGGTCAACCAAACTTTGTCAAAAAAGTGGTGTTCCCTCTTGAAATCCTGCCCGCTGCAAATGTGGGTGCTCTGGCCTATGACCTGTTGATAGGTTTAAGCCTTTGCCTCCTCGGCGTAGCTTCGGTTGGGCCTGGTTTGACCATGCAGGCTCTCTTTATCCCTTTGATTATTGCCCCAGTTTTTTTCATTGCTCTAGGCTTTGCCTGGTTCTTTTCCGCTATCGGAGTTTTTATCCGGGATGTTAGTCAGATTGGATCCTTTCTCGGTTTGGCGCTACTCTATTCCAGCGGGGTGTTTTACTCTGCGGAAAAAGCCAAGTTGGCAGCACCCTCCATTTGGAAATTCCTCCAATGGAATCCTCTCTTGCAAATTATAGA
>NHCT01000056.1 GCA_002167605.1 Verrucomicrobia bacterium TMED40
ATGCTTTGCCCCAAGAGCTTCAATCGCTGAAGCGGTTTCCTGATCATTTCCAATGGTAAGGGTGACCCCGTCTCCTCCGAGTGTAAGGGCACCCACACTGGCAGGGGTAATGCATATGAATCCAATGGGTTTGCCAAGGGCATGGGTGCTACGCACTGCATGCTGAACGGAATCGAGGACCTGGCCATCGGTTCCCTTGACCGCAAAGTCGGATAAGTTCTTGGCTCCGCCAAAACCTCCCGGAAAGAGAAGGCAGTCATATTCGGAGGGGTCGTATTCAGCGAGTTCGGAAAGATTTTCTGATCCTCTGGCTATTCTGGCACTTTCGGAGAAAACCTCTCTTTTTTCTCTCTCAACCACTTCCCCGGTGGCATGGTCTACAACATGCATTTGCTCCATTTGGGGGGCAAAACAATGCCAAATGGCATTTTCTTCCTCAACGGCGAGTAATGTGAGAACGGCCTCGTGGATCTCAGTTCCGTCAAAGACTCCGCATCCGGATAGGACGACTGCGACTTTTTTTTTCTCCTGGTTCATTGGGTAAACTGTTTTGGGTTGGTGATTGTGTTCTTGGCCGCACTATATTTTGAACTCCTCGGCGTTATCAATGAAAATTGGAAATGCATTTTGTATTTCGCTGAGCTGGCAGCTTGGTTTAGGCAGTTAGCGGGTAAGTCCGAGTTGAAACCTCTTAAGCTGAATACGCTTTCTTTGTTTTTGCCATAGATCGTGGAGGGTTGCACATCTGGAGAGCAAGTCATCTCTCTCAGCATCAAGGAGTGAGCCCTCCGATACCCTTTGGAGGATTTGTTCTNTGATGCGAAGATCAATCCTGGGNTGGANTATCATTTCCTGCTTGGGTGATTTTACGATCAGAAATTGTTTTCTTTCAAAATTCTCCTTCATCCAAGATTCTGACTGTTNGATCAGGGAGAGAAATTCGNNGTAAGTTTTGGGGGAGNTTGGGTCCTCGGTNGTGACGAGCGGAAAGGGNTTTGGTTCCCGATGAGCCANGCATCCGCAAAGGAANAGGAAAATAAGAGCCAAACATTGATTNTTNTAGAGNNCGGTCCTTCGGGTAGGCGGGCAATAAATGAGTTTGGGNTGTATTCATTACGACTTAAACNCTCAACGAAGCGGGGATTCGGGATTTCTCAAAGCAAGATGAATAGAATGAATATCCATAAGAATGATCAGGATTGATTTAATTCAATATGGATTCGTTGGTTGCTTAAAGGTTTGATTTCTTTTATCGGGTTTGGCGATGGGAAATTTAGATGGCATTCTACTTTCGATCCTACCGCCTTTCCTGCTGTTGGCTGTCGGAGGCTTTGCTCGAAAATTAGGTTGGCTGCGTGCGGAAGCCGATGCGTCTCTGAGTATGGTAACGATTCGAATTCTATACCCTTGTTTTATTTTTTATCATATTTTGGGTTCGAGCGAAGTGAGTGTGGATGCTTCGACCATACTCACTCCCGTTTTCGGCTTTTCATCCATTGCCCTGGGCTTTGGGTTGGCCTGGGGAGTTTCCAAGATCTTTCGAATCGGGGAGGGNGCTCAAACCTTCCGTTTCTGTACGGGTATCTTTAATTATGGGTTTATTGCCATACCGGTTGCCCATTCATTGTTTGGACCGGAGATCGTTGTTCGGATCATTCTTTTTAACCTCGGTGTGGAAGTGGGNATTTGGACGGTTGGCATNTTTGTGCTGACTGCNGGAAAATTCAGTTTCAAAGGCTTGATCAACCCGCCGGTGGTATCNGTGCTTTTGGCTTTGCTTTTGCAATCGTTGGGCGGTCGTACCTTCGTGCCTTCCTTTGCGTGGGAAGTGGTCGAAATGATTGGGAATTGTTCGATTCCCATGGGNCTNATGCTTATNGGNGGCAGTTTTTACGAATTAATGAGTGGGTTTCGGTTTTCATCCGGATACCGGGTGGAAATGGCTGCTCTGCTGGTTAGAAACCTTGTTTTTCCTTGTCTTGTACTTGCCTATGTAGCATGGGGTCCAATTCCNGTAGGTATGGANTGGATGCGNCANATTTTAGTGGTNCAAGCTGCAATGCCAGCAGGGATTTTCGCNCTTGTAATCGTCGGGAGTTATTCCGCAGACAGGAATATTGCAATGATCTCTATCTTGGTCACTATGGTTGGAAGTCTTGTGACTTTACCAATTTGGTTATTCATTGGGATTAAACTCATGTGAGAGTAACCCTTGTGAATTCATAAAAACGAATGTGCTCTAGGAGGTATCGTGCGTAGATCCGGCAACTTCTCCGTAATTCGATTTTGCATCTAGCGTTTCAAAGATATTAGTTACGGACATCCGAAGTTTGTTGTATTCTTCGGCGTAGATGAGAGAAATCAGGTACTGCTTGAATTCTTTTCGGTCACGGATGATCTTTAGGTCAAGTTCTTCCATTTCCTGAGCAAATTTGATGTGCATCTTATCAATCTCAGAATCAAATTTCTTATGTTCCTTTTCCAAGTGTTGTTTGACACGGGCAATTGCACCGATCAGAGGTTGACAGGTTCTGCAGTCTTTTGANGTGAAATCGTGAAAAGAAATGATCCCGGAGGCTAAAGCTGCTCCGAATGCAGTCATTTCAAGTTCGTTCTTTTGGCTTTCTTTGGATGCCCAACCTTCAATGGCCTTTAAAAGGCGGGTGATGGATGCACGAGCTTCTTCCGAATCAGATAAATGAACTGTATCTTCGTCCATGGGTATTGAAAAGTGGGGATAAAATTAAACTATGTAGTGGATAGTGTATATTCGTTTCTCTCCCACCTAAATGTCAAATTAAATAGTCATGGAAATCTTTTTTTCTGATAATCAAGCAGGTCGTCCTTAACTTGGCCACTTAGCAAAAGTAAACCAAGGATGTTGGGAAATGCCATGCCCAAAATCATTAAATCAGAGAAGTCCAGTATGTTGGTTGCCGTTATGATCGAACCCAAAAAGGTGAACAGCAGAAAAAGGACTTTATAGACAGGGGAAGACCGATCACCGAATAACCAGACCCAGCACCTTTCACCATAATATGACCATGAGATCATGGTGGAAAAAGCGAATAGAAAAACTGCTAATGATAGGATATACGGAAACCATGGAAGGACGGATGCCATGGCCGCGGAGGTGAGTGCCCCGCCTTGGTTTGATGCAATAAAACCAGCATTTTCAGGGTCGGAATAGGCTCCTGTTAGAATGATCACCAAGGCGGTCATGGTACAAACCACGATCGTATCAATGAAGGGCTCGAGCAAGGCTACGATTCCCTCCTCAACCGGATGCGAGACTTTTGCTGCGGAATGGGCAATGGCAGCCGAACCAATCCCTGCTTCGTTTGAGAATACCGCTCGTTTCACGCCTATGATTAAAACTCCGAGAAATCCGCCAAAGGCTGCATCCGGATTGAATGCGCTTTCGATGATTAGGCTGAATGCAGCAGGGATGAGACTCGCATGGGTACCAATAATGAAAATGCAGGCAAGCAGGTAGATTCCACACATGAAGGGAACGACTAAGGATGCTACTTTTGCTATACTCCGTATGCCTCCTAAGATAACGAATCCGACTAAAATGGACATGACCAAGCCATAAACCCAGGGAAACTTTTCCAGGGGTGGTGCTACGGTTTTAATCAAGTCCAGTGATTGGACGACTTGGAATGCATTGCCTCCACCAAAGGAGCCCCCAATGCAAAGCACACAAAACAGACCAGCCAGGAGGCCACCAAGACCGGCAAGGTTCTTTTCCTTTAATCCCTCGGAAAGGTAATGCATGGCACCTCCCATGATTCTTCCGTCTTTTCGGACCTTCCTGTACTTCTGCCCGAGGGTGCATTCAGTGAATTTTGAAGACATCCCTAGAAACCCAACCAGAATCATCCAAAAGGTAGCACCCGGGCCACCCATCCCGATGGCTATGGCAACCCCGGCGATGTTCCCGAGACCCACGGTCGCCGATAAAGCTGTCGTAAGTGCTTGAAAATGGCTGACTTCTCCGATTTGCTTCTTGTCGTCAAACTTCCCGCGTATCAGGTCCAAAGCATGCTTGAAGTAGAAAAGGTTGACGAATTTCATGCGGATGGTGAAGAAAAGAGCACCCCCTAGCAACCATGCTACGACCAATGGCATTTCGACTCCCGGAATGGGCCAAAACATGATTGCAGCCAATGGGCTAACAATGTACTCCCCAAAGAAAAGATCAATTTTGTGGGTAAGGNAATGTTCGTCTTTTGGTGTTGCCCCGAACAAGGAGGGTCCGAGGAACGAGAGCAGGCACAACGGCACGAGCGAAATGATTTTCATTTTCATATTATTAGCGCAGTATTCCTGCTAGCTTGAGAATTCCCTTTGACGGATGCAAGTGATAAGCACAAAAATAACCNTTCCTGATGCAGATCATCAAATATCGCATTCTCATTCGGCACTTATCTTTTGGTTGGTGTGCGTGGTGTTTGCTGTGCTTTGCTTTCCTGTCGGCGGTTTTTGTGATCTTTGCCTTATCCGACCAGCCTGACTTGTTGAATCGTTTTCTTGCTGAGGATGGGCTTGATCATTTTGCCAGTTGGTTTTTGCCTCAAATTCCTTGGTTTCTTCCGATTTCAAGTTTTTTCGGAACCTTGTTTTGCCTCCTTTTCCTCCGTCAGCGACGAGAATGGCTTGCGATGCAGGCATCCGGAGTTCCAGCATATTTGGTGCTTTTTGTTTATCTTACACTGGGCTTACTCCCAACTTGCCTGGTTTGGGTGGCATCGAATGCGGATGCAGTAAGTGGAGTGAATGAATCGGAGTTCTCAAGGCATCAGGGTTTTCAAATGAAGGTCGATCGGACGAGAGCCTGGTATTTCGAATCGTTTGATGCAAATGGCTTAACTGGTAAGAACCTCCAACTGTACAGCTATGATAGAAGTGGAAATGACTCTTTTCGCATTCGGGCGGAGCAGGCCATGTTTAATGGACAATCGGGTTGGGCTTTCAAAAAAGGCCGCTTTCTTGGCTTCCCAAGCCATAAGGGGTTACCGGTTCCAAACCAAGATAACGACGGTCTGCAATGGAGAACCTTGGATGAAATTGAAGCCGATTTCCTCCAAGATGAGTTCACTGGGCCCTTGATGAACAAGTCTTTTGATACGCTTACGATCAAGGAGCTGCGGGACGATCCCCTTCCTCATCTAATGCTAAAGAATGGTCCGAAAGCTCTTTCTCTAAAAGAGCTCGATTATGTGTTGGAAGAATTTGCGGAAGTGAACTCTGAAATTTTGGCTCCTTATGAATTGAGACATGCACAAATGCTGCTCAATTCACCGAGTTGCATGGTGGCCATTTTCTTTGCTTTTTGCATTGGGGTTGGAAGGGGGAANGTTTCGATTGGCCAAATGATAGGCNTAACTTTGTTGGGGTTGGTTACTTTTTATGTCCTACGAACTACTTTTGATGCTTTGGGAGAGGAGGCTGTTATAAAACCAANGCTNGCNGCAGTCCTTCCGTACGCGATAAGCGTTCTTGGAGGATGGGTGTTATACTTGAAGAAAAGATAAAGTGCTTTGCCCAATCAACGGGGTTCGACTTCTCGGAGTTGAATGCTTTCCACCACTTTATCATGGGCAAAAACATTTGTTACGGTAACGAGTTGATCTCCGTCATGGATCCATTCTCCTTCCCGTAATCGATTTATGGCATCTTGAATAGTGACTTCGGGATCATCGGAGAAATCCATGAGAAAGGGTTCAATTCCCCAAATGAGCCTCAAGCGCCGATGCAACCCATGCACATCGGTAAAGGCAAAGAGTGGTGCTCCATTCGGCCGTAGAGCCCCGAGTTTTGCCGCTAAATCACCGCTTCGGGTGAAAACGAGGACTGCGGAATTTTCAATCCTCATTGCGAGCATTGCAGCGGAACGTAACATCTTCGCTTTGGGTCGAAAAAGCTTAAGTTCCTCGGTGAGTCCGGGTTGAATTTCATCTTCCATCCGAGAAGCGATCCGGTTGAGCATTTGTACGCATTCAATGGGATATTTTCCGGTNGTGGTTTCGCCACTTAACATAATGCAATCCGCACCCTCGTTTACGGCGTTCGCAACATCGCTGATTTCAGCCCTTGTGGGAACTGGAGATTCAATCATCGACTCCAGCATATGCGTGGCAACTATGATCGGTTTGCCCGCCGCAAGGCAAGAACCCACTGCTTTTCTTTGGATNATGGGCAAATCTTCAAAGGCGCATTCAATACCCAAATCCCCGCGTGCAACCATAATGGCGTCTGAAGCCTTGATTATTTCCTCAATGTTTCTGACCCCTTTGCGATCTTCGATCTTGGCGATTATCTGNGCCCCGGATCCATGTTCGCGCAGAAAGCTTCGGAACAAGTCAATGGAATCAGCATCACGCGTGAAGGATAGAGCAAAGTAATCATGCGAACATTCGATGCCTACCATTGAATCGCGTCTATCTTTCTCGGTAAGGGAGGGTAGGCCCGTTTCTATCCCTGGTAAATTAACATGCCTCCGGCTTTTAAGGGTCGCATCCTGCTGAACTTGACAACGGATTTGCTGAGGTGAGGACTCGAGAACAACAAGAGGGATCAAGCCATTGTCCAGCAAGACGGTGTCTCCGGATTTTATATGTTCGGGCAACTTGTCGTAATTCACTTCAATTTGCCAAATTCCGTCGGAGGAAGGAGGGCTGGGCTGGGCTATAAAAATTAGGTCCAACAAATCATCCTTCTTTAAATCCACTTCTTGGTGCAGGTATCCGGTCCTGATTTCAGGGCCTTTCACATCCATCATGATCGCGGGCTCCCGTTTCAGCTTTTCTCCTACTTTTCGAATTCGTTCGGTTATGGACCTGATCCAATCGTGGTCGGCATGTGCCATGTTCAGTCGACATATGTCCACCCCTGCTACAATNAGTTTTTCAAGCATCTCCTCGCTCTCGGTGGCGGGNCCGATGGTAGCNATAATTTTAGTGTGACGAAGCAGTTTTTTCATAGGGGTAAAGTTTCTGAAGTGGAAGGATCAACGACAAATGCTTCGAAACGCTTGCCACGACCGGAAAGGTTGTGAAATTGTTTCCGGACTTCGGAGACGGTGTTGCAATCCTTGCTCAGGTGCATGAGGANGATTTTTTCCCACCTTGAGTCTTCGAAAGATTCCAAAAGTTCGAAAGTGCTTTGGTTTGATAAATGACCATGCCTTCCTCGAATCCTTTGCTTGAGGCTCCATGGTCTCTTCGGATCCTGCTCAAGCATCTTGGCACAGTAATTTGATTCGATAACGAGAATCCGAGCCTGCCTGATGCGTTCGCGTACTAAGGTCGGAACGAAGCCTAAGTCAGTTACCCAAGCAAGGCTGGANCGAGGTTCGAAAAGGTCGTCTTTTCCCCATTCGAAATAAAAGCCTACGGGGTCNTAGGCATCATGAGGGACACTAAAAGGGTGAACCTTAAAGGACTGGAAGCGGAAGGCTTTACCAGTTTCAAATANTTTCCAGTTGGGTCTTCGGGGAAGCTTGGGTTGGATTGCCTGAATGGTGTCACGGTTGGCAAAAATCGGTAAGTTTCCTAACTTGGAAAGGACGCGGATTCCAGCACAGTGGTCGTTGTGTTCGTGGGTCAGAAAGATGGCATCCAATTGTTCGATTGAAGTGCCTTCGTCCTTGAGTAGAGCTTGAATTTTTTTCCCCGATAATCCGGCATCTATGAGGATATTACATTCGCAAGCTCGCAAAAGTGCCGCATTTCCCGAACTGCTGGAGCCTAAGATTTTGAAGGTTGTATACACTACATGTGGGTTATCCAATGGATACACCCGGAAGCCAACCAAAAAGTGGATAATTTTAATTTCACTTAACCTTATTGTTTCTTTTGCTATTCTTTTGGGTTNATGAGTGAAATCTTTGATTATGTGGATGAAAATGATCGCGTCATTGGTCAGGAAACAAGAGCAGGTGTCCATCGGAAAGGACTTTATCATCGNGCGGTTCATATCTTTTCTCGTTCTGAATCAGGGAAATGGATCTTGCAAAGACGGTCCGCGGAAAAGGACTTGGAACCACTTTTATGGACAACTAGTTGCTCAGGGCATGTGGACACAGGAGAGGCTTACCTGGATGCGGCAATTAGGGAATTTCAAGAAGAATTGGGAGCACAAGTCAACTTGAGCGACTTAGTNGAAGTTCTTCGCCTGAGCCCTTGCGTTGAAACTGGAAATGAATTCGTAAGAGTTTACNTCTGTAAAAACCATGTTAGACCGTTGCCGGATCCACATGAAATTCTTGAACTGGGTGAATTTACGGTCTCGGAGATTACTCGATTAGTTGAAGCTGATGAAGGGCGCTTCTGCAAATCCTTTGTCCATTTGTTTTCACTCGTNTCGAGCANAATCGAAAAATTTTAAATAAGATTCATCTGACTGGAATCGGCGTTGGTNGGTCCATTCATACCGCAGACCTTCCAACCTTTTTCAGTCAGCATTCTTCCCTGGGCGGTTCTTTTTAAATAACCTTCTTTAATAAGAAAAGGTTCGTGGACTTCTTCCAGGGTATGCTCTTCTTCGTTTACCCCGACTGCGATCGTACCTAAGCCGACNGGGCCTCCGTTGTAGTTGTTTGCAAGCATTGAAAGAATGCGTTTGTCCATTTCATCCAGCCCGCGCTCATCAATCTCCAAAAGCTCTAAAGCTTTACCGGCGATTTCTCGATCAATCGTACCATTGGCTCTCTCCTCGGAGTAGTCCCGGGTGAAATGTATGAGGTTATTGGCAATTCTTGGCGTGCCTCTCGCTCGGGTTGCGATTTCCTCGGCTCCTGCCTGATCGATTGGGCATTTCAACAAGCCGCAGCTCCTTGTTACAATCTGAGTCAGGTCATTACGATCATAGTAATCAAGACGGGTTTGCAGNGTGAAGCGGCTACGCATTGGAGCGGTGAGCAACCCGACCCGAGTGGTCGCACCGATTAGGGTGAATCGAGGGATTTCAAGCCGAACGCTTCGAGCATTAGGACCTTGGTCAATCATGATATCGATTCGGTAGTCCTCCATTGCCGAGTACAGATACTCCTCCACTGTCTTNGGNATGCGATGAATTTCGTCAATGAACAGGATNTCTCCTCCCTGAAGATTGGTCAGGAGNCCAGCTAGGTCGCCCGGTTTGTCTATGACTGGACCGGAGGTGACACGAACCTCCTGTTTTAATTCGTATCCGATAATATGAGCCAATGTGGTCTTTCCTAAACCAGGTGGCCCGCAGAGTAAAATGTGTTTGAGAGGTTCCTCTCTTTTTGCCGCAGCTCCGACCATTACCTGAAGTCGTTCGATGGTCTTTCTTTGTCCAGTAAAGTCATCAAACGAGGGCGGGCGCAAAGCTGCCTCAAGCTCCTGTTCGGTNTGTAAGGCTTGATCTATGAAATCGGATCCAGTGGGTGTGTCTTCTTTCAAATCGGTTTAGGTATCCGTAGCTTGCAAGAATGATTTTGGCAAATCTTCTTCCGTGAGCCTTTGAACCTTTGCTCCCATTGAGTTTAATTTTGATTCAAATGAATCATATCCGCGGTCNAGGTGATAGATTCTTTGTACCCAGGTCTCTCCTTTAGCGGAAAGGCCAGCGAGAATGAGTGCNGCGCTCGCACGCAGNTCGGATGCCATTACAGGAGCACCGTTTAGTTGTTTGACGCCCCGAATAATGGCACTGGAGCCCTCCAAGGATATTGAAGCGCCCATGCGCATGAGTTCGGGTAGGTGCATGAACCTACTTGGATAAACTCTTTCGGTCAAAATACTTAGTCCGTCGGTAATGCAAGCGAGGGCACAGGTTTGAGCTTGCAGGTCAGTTGGAAAGCCGGGGTAGGGTAGAGTGATTGCCTCAATGGGACGCAATCCTCCTCTTGAAACACGAACATGGAGTCCTTCTTCTGACTCATTCAAGTCTACCCCACTTTCATGCATCAGGTTGGCAAATGCACCCAAGTGTCTACAGTTTGCTCCAAGAATGGAAATTTCACCTTGAGTCATCGCAGCTGCTAAAGCATAGGTTGCACCTTCAATTCGATCGGGTATGACCGAATGCCTGGTGCCTGATAATTTCTTGACTCCTTCGATTTCCAAAGTGTGTGATCCCGTTCCGGAAATGTGNGCTCCCATGGAAATTAGCATTTTGCAAAGGTCTGTTATTTCGGGTTCACATGCACAGCCTTCCAATACGGTCTTTCCTGGGGTCAGGGAGGCTGTCATTACCGCATTGGCAGTTCCAGTTACAGTACTTCCGTGGCGCCCGCCAATGAAAATAGAACTTCCTTTTAGTTGTGAACCGTCTACCTTGACGATCCCTCCACTTAACTCCACATCGGCACCGAGTCCTCGTAGTGCCCTAATATGAAGATCAATGGGGCGNTTCCCAATAACACATCCACCAGGCATTGGAATCTCAGCCCGACGAAGCCTTGCAACCAATGGGCCAAGAAGACAAACCGAGGCTCTCATTTTCCGAACTAGACCATAAGGAGCACGGGGTTCAATGGAAGATGCCTGAATCCTCCATTTGTTNGAATCCAGTTTTTNTACCTCAGCCCCAAGTGCGGTGAGGATTTCTCCCATGAATCGAATGTCAGAGAGATCAGGGACATTTTCAAGGATGCATTCTTCGGAAGTAAGCAAACACGCGGCGAAGAGGGGAAGGGAGGAATTCTTTGAACCGCTTACTTGAACTTTTCCGCTAAGGGAATGTCCGCCTTGAATTCGAAAAACTTCCATCATTGGGACAATGGGAAGAAGAAAAATATAACCGACCGGTTATCCCCCGAAAATCTTGGAGATGAATTTGCCAAGGCCGGATTTCGGTTCGGCTTGCGTAGGTTTTTCGTTAAGATTTTTCTTCTTCGAAGATCGATTCTGATCCTTCTTTGAATTTGGTCTGTGCTTGGATCGACCTGGTTGATTTTTACCTTCTTCGGTGCGATGATCCTTTTTGGGTTTAGGTCGATGTTTGCGACGAGATTGATCTTGTTGGCGTTCGCCTTTGTTTTCTTGTTCTTTAGATCGGTGATTCCTGTNAGATCCATGTTGTTTCTTCCGGTTCTCCCGACGGGGTTTTGATGTCCGATCATGCTCTTTCTTGAACGAATTGCGACCTTGTTTGCCTTCTGAAATGGANGACGGTTTGGCGTTGCTCAAGTCATCCTTTAGNGAGTCTTCTTGAGAAGGGTTGATTTCACCAAATGGAGCTTGCTGGGCAACAGACCCTTGGGATGATTCTAGTGGTTTTTCATTGGAGCGATACCATCGCGAGCGAATATTAGATTTCATTAATTCGGACAATTTTTGGTTTTAGAATAGGGGCAGGGTTGGGCTTGTTTTGAGAAATAATAATTTGATTTCGNACACAGGTAAGTGGCCATTAACCTGNATAAACTACTAACAAATAATGAAGATGGGACTGCTACAAGGGAAAAGAGANTNATAATTGATGTTTAACCTCTTGCAACAAGCCACAGTTTCCTTCTTATGAGATTGTTATGGATAAATTGGAAAATATATTTGATTTGCAAGAACAACTAAATCGAAGGATTGGAGTTCGCATGGATGAGATGAATGATGAAGATCAGGCTAAATGGATCCTCAACTATGTGCGAGCTATGCAACAAGAGTTAGCTGAGTTAACGGACTCGGTGCCTTGGAAGTGGTGGGCTAATTACCAGGAATTCGATAAGCAGAATGCAAAAGTTGAGATTGTGGATCTCTTTCATTTCCTTATTTCGATGGCACAAGTAATGGGCATGACCGCTGAAGATGTTCACGAAGCGTACCTTAAGAAAAACAAAGTTAACCATAATCGACAAGAAAGTGGTTACAGTGAGAAGGACGAGAATGATTCCCGCCATATTTAAGAGGGTAGCTTAGAAGCTTGCCAACAAAGAAGAGCAACGAGATTTCTTTCGCGAAACTTTATTCGCGTGAACCAAATTAGATTTCTTGGCTTTTTCCAAAGCTGAGATGAATGCAGAAGCGGATGACTTTGCAGATTCGTTGTCTTTTTCCGAAACGGCATTTAAAAACTTTTTCTCTAGGGTCTTGAGCCTGCTAGATATGGTGCGGTTTTGGATGTAACGCGCTTTGTTTTTTCTTATGTTCTTAAGGGCTGATTTTGTATTTGCCATATGAATAAGATATTTGGTCGCTCCTTCCCGTCAAACGAAAAGTAATGCATGAAAAAGGATTCCGAGAAGCTGTAAGCCGGATTCTGTAACTCGCATTTGAAGTTGAGTTGTCATTCATTTATCTATTCCTGCTATGCAAGAATTCCTCCAAATGGAGGATGCGGCGTACCCGAAACCATAGGGCGGGCAACCCGGTTTCCTATTTCGCCTTGCATCGGATTGGGTTTACCTTGCCCACGAGGTTGCCCTTGTGGCGGTGGGCTCTTACCCCACCATTTCACCCTTGCCTTCAAAAAAAGGCGGTTTTCTTTCTGTTGCACTTGCCGTGAACCTGCATAATTACAAGCCCCCCCCGTTTTCACAGGGAATCCTGCCCTGCGATGTCCGGACTTTCCTCTAGCCATCCAATCGAATGACCAGCGAACGACCGCTTCTCGGAAATTGATAGGAGATTCCAAACCATTGAAATCAAATTTATTTTGAAAGAGTATCATCTGCAAAGGTAGTGGTAAAAAACTCTCTAATCTAATGGAGGTTATCTCTCGACATAGACAATCCGACCGCATTGATCGCATTGGGTAAGTTTTTGTTCCACTAAGGCTGATGAGACTACATCGTTTGATACTCGAAGATTGCAACCCGTACAAGTTTGGTCAGAAAGTGGAGCTACATAGGGCGGTCGCGAGACAACTTTCTTAACTCGATCGTAAACCCTTAGTGGTTCCTGCTCTATATCGCTTCTTGAAGCCTCAATTTCTTCTTTTAAGGTGCTTAATTCTCCCTTGATTTCCGATTCACGTTCGATCAGCCCCTTTTTTTGTAGATCAAGTTGAACCACCCTTTGACTGATTTTATCTTCCGCAATCCGAGCGGTTTCTCTGGCGTCATCTATTTTAACTAAAACTTCAATTTGCTCATCTTCCTTTTCGGATTCCTTTGATTTTAATGAAGATATCTCACTTTCGAGAGCTTGGTATTCCTCGTTTTTCTTAACTTCCAGTTGTTTGTTTTTTTGTCGGTTGATTTGTTCGTGAATCGATAAAAGCTCACTTTCCAACGAATTATTTTTGGCTTCTAAACTCTTCCACTCATCCATCGCCATTTCTATGGATTTTTTTTCAATAAGGATTTTTTCTTCGGTTCTAGAAATCTCTAACGGGACATTTTTTAATTCATCCAACATTTTTTTCTCACGACGGTCACGGCTGTGCAAGAGAAGAAGTTTCTTGAATTCTGAATCTGTAGATAACATAGCGAAATTAAAGTAAGTTGCTCACAATGTCCATTACCCGATAGCATTACAAGTCTTATGGTAGATTGAAGTTTTCGCATTGCCAATCGTGGGCTGACTTCAATTAATAAGTTTTTAAAAATTATGGATATGGAATGTATGTTGAATGACGCTGTTTTCGCTTTTACGTTGGGCGAAGACCAAAAGGCTAAGGAACTACTTTGTGAAATCTTAGAGCAAGATTCCAAGAATTTTGAAGCTTGGCGTGCTCTTTCAGAGGTTCATCTTGCTTTAAACCAAGCGGATGAAGCGGAGCAAGCATGCTTGAGAGCTTTGGAATTGCAACCGAAAGACTTAACTTCGGTTGTTAGCCTTGCCCGTATACTTGTTCGTAAAGGTGATAAGGATGGAGCCGAAGAGGCAAGTGCTAAAGCTAGAATTTTAGGATGGAAGGAAGAACTTGCCGAGGACTCCTGATAAGATTAAGATGCTCATCAGCATTAATACAGCAACCCTATGCAAAAGAAAAAACATAGTTTGGAATTTGAAAAGCCTTTGTTGGATTTGGAGAAGCAATTGGATGATTTAGTTAAATCCTCAAAGGATTCGGATTTGGATTTTACCAATGAGATCAAAGCTATCGAAAAAAAGATAGAGCAAACGAAGAGGGTGGTTTATGCCGATCTTTCCCCCTGGCAAAAGGTACAACTCTCCAGGCACCCTAATCGACCCTATGCTTTGGATTACATAGAGTATATCTTCAGTAAATTCGAGGAACTGCATGGAGATCGTTTATTTAAGGACGATGCTGCTATTGTTGGTGGACCTGCCGAACTCGATGGTAGGCGAGTCATGCTTGTTGGACAACAAAAGGGTAGGAATACGGATGAAAACTTAAAAAGAAATTTCGGTTGCCCAAACCCTGAGGGTTATCGAAAGGCTCTTCGATTAATGAAAATGGCGAACCGTTTTTCCTTACCCATCATTACGATAATCGATACGCCAGGAGCTTTTCCTGGCATAGGGGCAGAGGAAAGGCATGTTGCGGAAGCCATTGCTGTAAATTTACGAGAAATGGCTACAATCAATGTCCCGATTTTAGCTATTGTCATAGGGGAGGGTGGTTCGGGTGGAGCCCTTGGGGTGGCTGTTGCTGATCACATAATGATTTTGGAAAACGCATACTATTCGGTCATATCTCCAGAAGGTTGTGCCGCGATCCTATGGAAAGATAGAGCATTTGCTTCAAATGCAGCTGAAGCTCTTAAACTTGATGCCAAACAGCTTTTAGAACTGGGAATTGTTGACGAAGTCTTGGACGAGCCTACTGGTGGTGCACACAGAGATTGGAAACTTATGTCTGCAACCATCAGGGAGCGACTTTTGACACAGTTGACTAGGCTTGAGAAAAGTCAGGATCTCCCTGCCAAAAGATATGCTAAATTTCGAGCAATGGGCCGATTTGATGGCTGAAGCAGGAATTATTTAAATTGATTACCTGGAAGGCGATTCGTCGTTTTGATCGATTACACCTATGATATCGTTTCTGAGTCTCAATCGTAATCTTTGCGTAGATTCTATTTGTTGTAGCAAATTATTATTATTCTCGTTGAGAAGAGAAATCTGACGATTGTAATCAAGCTCACGCTGTTGGAGGTTCTGGAGCTCATCCATGAGTCGAACATTTTCAACTTGTAAATTCTTGAGTTGGCCTTCGGTCATCTGTTCTCGNCCTGAAATTTCAGATAATTGTAACTGCATTTGTTGNGCTTCTCTAGCAAGTTTTTCAAAGTCTCTCACGCCCTGTTGCTGAAGCCTCGCAATCTCTTCTTCCAAAGAAATATTTTTTTGTTCTAACACTAAAGCGTTTTCATTCATTGCTCTTTCACTGCCAATTGCTCTATTCAATTGAATTTCCATTCTCCGGGATTTGTCTTTGTAAAAATCAGATTCTTCTCTGATTGAACTGGATTCGTTCAGAAGTATTTTATTTTGAGAGTCAATTTCCCTAACCTTGGCGATCAAACCTTGTTCATTGGTTCCCATGTTCTGAAGTTCAGAACGCATAAGATCAATCGCCTCAAGGAGTCCTGAATTTTCGGCTTCAAGAGATTTCGCTTTCGCTAATAGCATTTCATTGGCATCCCTTAAGCCATTCAATTGCTCGGAGATTCTAGACTCCTCAATACCAAGAGAAGTGAGTTCGGAGCGAAGAGCCGAAAGCTCGCCTTTCATGGCCGATTCAGTAAGCCTCAGTTTTTCATTTCTTTGTCCGATCTCATCAATTTTAGCCATCAATTCGTCATTGGAGATAGCGAGCGATTGAATTTGTTCGTTCTTGCGAGCAACCTCAAACTTCAGGTCGCTGTTTAAGCCCCTGAGGCTGTCAACTTCAGCAAGCTTAGCATCCGCGTCAGTTTCTAACTCACGGATTCGGTTGTTGTTAAGTTCGTCTTCTGTTTTGAGTGAAGCAAGTCGGTCATTCAGGAGTTTTTCAGTCCCGGTAAGGCGAGTAATCTCGTTTCGAGCTTGGTTTAAATCTTCTTTTAATATCACTTCTTCATTTTCGAGTGATGTAAGTTGATTTTCTTTGCTTGTAAGAATGGCATTCAGATCCCTGAGTCGAGCTTGATTGGTCTCTTTGTCGACATCGAGCATGCCTAGCTTTTGCCTAAGTACTGCAATCTCATTTTCGAGACTTTCGTTTGCCGCAGAGAGAGTTTTGTTGGTTGCAAGCAGGGATTTGTTTTCCGCTAATACGCTTTTTGATCGCCTTTGGACCGTGGCGGTCTCTAGTTCCAGATTGCGGATTTTTGAGTATTGGCTTTTATCTTCAGCATCCGCTGATCTCATTTCGTTACTTAACCTTCGATTTTCTGCGGTAAGTTCTTTATTCCGAACGACTAGTTCTTGTTCGTCGGCTTTTAGTTCCTGTAATTGGCGCCTTAACCTTGCGTTTGTATCGTCGAGGTACTGGTTGCTCGTACTCGTCCGCATCTCTTCTTGTTTAATCCTAGAAAGTTCTCCTTCTAAGGTGGCAGCCTTGGCAATCGCTTCATTGAGCTTTAATTTGTCCGCAGAATTTTCGATTATGTCAAATTGAGGAGCTTGTTGTTTTTGACTAATCAAGGTCCTCGTTTTCTCAATTAAAGCGTTGTGCTTCGAGACAAGTTGATTGTACTGTTCGACCAAGTATTCAGGATCACGGAGCTGCTCGTCTGATTGTCCCACTAGGGCAAGTGGGAAGAGTAGAATGAGGGGGATCGATTTACGATAAAGAGTGTTCATGGCGTATGAGGGATACGCNTTTACTTTTTCACCATTACGAAAGGAAAACAAGAAGAAATTATAGATTATTGAGAAGTGAGCGGATTCTGAGAGGATGCTCGGATCAACCGATCATTAATTGCATCTGTAATCCCTTCCTCTCCATCAATCAAGGACAGGTGAATAAATGGGGGGTTCATTTTGTCCGCTTGCCGAAGTTTCGAATAAAGGTTCTTGGCAATTTCCAAATTGGAAATCGTGCTAGAAAAGGACAGAACTTGTTTTGTCTTTTGCTCGACGGATGGAATTTCATTTTCGAAAGGTACTATGACGACATCTCGTTTCGAAACTTCTTTTGATTGAATCAGTGATTGTAGATTCTTGTGAAGGAGTACGGGTGTTTGAGGAGCATAATGTTTCGTCGCATTACCAGGCGATTTGTTCGCATTACCGTCAGGTTTGATCGTGTCGCTTGGGGTTTCAACTTTTTGTTTCAAAACAATCTCTATTTCTTTTGCCGATATAGGACCGAGTCGAAGGATTCGGGCCTTCTTACTTGAAAGATCCAATACCGTTGACTCCAATCCAATATCGCAAATCCCGCCGTCTAAAATCGGAGGGCAGTCTTCTCCGAATTCATCCAAAACCTCAATCGCGGTTGTCGGACTGATTTGATTTGTACGGTTTGCACTCGGGGCAGCTAATGGTTTGTTTACTTCCATCAGCATACTCCTGAATAGGGGATGCGCTGGGGATCTTAGTGCTACAGTGTCTAAACCAGCTGTTACTTCATAGGGCACGATTTCCCTTTTGGGTAAAACGAAGGTAAGAGGTCCTGGCCAGAATGAATCGGCCAGTTTCGATGCGAAAGGCGTAATGTGAGATATGTGTTGAGCCTCTCTGATACCCAACACATGCATGATTAGAGGGTTGTGAGCAGGTCTGCCTTTTAATTCGAAAATCTTCCTTACAACGCTAAGGTTAGTGCCAACACCAGCTAAGCCATAGACTGTTTCGGTCGGAAGAACGGCCAACCCACCGTTTAGCAGGGACTNTCTACAAGANGTAAAACCTGCGGTAATGTTATTGCTTGAGTGGTTAATTGAAATCCTGANAATCAGGTAACCAACTGCATATGACGGGCTTTCTTGATGAGCTTGGAAACTTTTCGTTGTTGCATTGGAGTNAGNCCNGAGTACTTNCGNGGCAGAATTTTGCCTGTATCTGTAGTGTATTTGGAAAGTGCTTCCTTATCGAGAAAGGTGTAGTTTTCAGGATTTCTGCTTTTTGCAGGTGATGATTCTTCAGTGGTCATCANAACAATTTAAAATAATAGTTTTTTTTTGCAAATAAAATATTGCCATCCCGGANTCTTTCAAGATTGACGATTATTGATACAGATGTATTGTNTGAGATTATGAAAGTTGCATCTTCTATTAAAACTTTAAAGAACAGACATCCAGATTGTAAAGTCGTGCGCAGGCGTGGACGCTTGTATGTGATCAACAAGACAAATCCAAGATTCAAAGCTCGACAAGGCTAATTTAGTGAAAAAAGATATCCATCCCAACCTCAATTCCGTTTGCTTCGTAGATGTATCGAGCGGAAGAAAATTTATTACTAAATCCACTGCTTCCTCCAAAAAGCAAGAAAACATCGATGGTCTCGATCATCATGTTTTGTTGAGGGATGTTACCATGGATTCTCACCCCGCTTACACTGGAGAGAAAAGATTTGTTGATACCGCGGGTCGAGTGGAGAAATTTCAAAGTAAGTTCTCAAGGAAAAGGTAATTTTCCTTTTGGATTTCACCTTGACGAACAAAAAGCTTCGTCAATTAATAGTAAATGGCCCTGTCTGTTACAAATGAACGACTGAACACAGTTAAACTGTTCATATACTGTACACTTGTGTTACAACCTGTATCCATCTTGAATGCAGTTGCAGAGAATATGGTGGAGGTTAACGCTTCAAGTTTCTACATGGGTGAAAATGACATTCAAGATGATGAAGAACCTATTCATCTCGTTCGAGTCTCTTCCTTTCATGTTGATCGTTACGAAGTGACGGTTGGAGATTGGGAAGAGGTTCGTGATTGGGCTTTGTTGAATGATTATGAGTTTAGCTTGGAACAGTATTACCCTCTGAGGGGATCATTTAATAATATAGAAACTAGCACCACTGCATTTCCAATGAATATGATTAATTGGTTTGATGCATTAAAATGGTGCAATGCTCGATCCGAGTATTTCGGTCGGAAACCGGTCTATTACCTCAATGCAGCAAAAAGTGAGGTTTACAAAAGCGGTGAAATCGAAATTGATGAATCTTTCGTCGAATGGGATGCTTCCGGATACAGATTACCTACGGAAGCTGAATGGGAAAAGGCAGCAAGAGGAGGAAGAATCGGAATGAAATATCCTTGGGGTAGTGCTATTGATGGATCCAAAGCTAATTACAAATTAAGCGGGGATCCATTTGACGACGGTACTACACCCGTTGGTTATTACAACGGTAAGCAAGAAATTAAATATCGATTGAACAGTCTCGGAGGTGAAAGGCAACCTCCAGAAGATGAGTTCCATTTCGGATTGTATGATGTTGTTGGTAATGTAAGCGAATGGTGTTGGGACTGGTATGACGAGGATTGGTATGATGATCCAAGATCATTGACGGAAGACACCGCTGGTCCGAATCCACAAACAGTGAGCACATCGACTTTAAAGAAAGTTCACCGTGGCGGTGGTTTCAAAAACGGACCTTCAAGTAGTCAAGGTGAACCCTTGCGCCTAGCTTTTCGTCATGTGCAATTTCCAAGTGTGTCTATGAAAAGTATCGGTTTACGTTGTGTCAGAAGCGATGAAGAAGACACATTGTGGTCGGGTGCTAAGCCACTAGGCTCAGAATCGAGTCATTGGTTCCATTTGAATTGGTTAGGATACTTTTATTCTTCTTACATTAGCCAAAGCAAGGGCGCTGAGTTCGGTTGGGTTTATCACAGTGAGTTCGGTTGGGTTTATCCTATGGGTAAAGGTTCCTATGATAATTGGATTTTTTTTCCGACGAACCCTACTGGAACTCAAGGCTATTGGATGTGGACTACAAAATACGCTTATCCTTATTTCTATAAGAACGAGGAAAAAAAATGGCACTGGTACCAGTATTTAAAAGTTTCTTTCAACTCAATATCTTTTGAACGATTCTTGGACAAAAAAAAGATAGAGTGGGATTTTCCGTTCAATAATTGAAATTTTGATCGAACGGAACCAGCGTATCAATTAAGCGATAACATTTTTTTATAATTTTTCTTGACGGAATCTAAGAAAAAGGATTTGTTTGTAACCTTTCTCTCAATTTTGAGGGTTGTTCTTTGAAAGTTATTTTGTGTGATCTATTTAGATGGGTCACCGGTCATATTTTTTTGATAAATGAGTTATTGAACTCAAGCCTGTGCAACTAGTTTGCACAACTCTCTTTTGGAGAGTTTGATCCTGGCTCAGAGTGAACGCTGGCGGCATGGTTAAGACATGCAAGTCGAACGAAAAGCAAGTCTTCGGATTTGTGGAAAGTGGCGAACGGGTGCGTAACACGTGAGCAACCTGCCCTAAAGTGCGGAACAGCCTGCCGAAAGGTGGATTAATGCCGCATGTGACCTTTTTACGCATGTTAAAATGGTTAAAGCTTGTAATGGCGCTTTAGGATGGGCTCGCGGCCTATCAGCTTGTTGGTGAGGTAAATGCTCACCAAGGCTAAGACGGGTAGCTGGTCTGAGAGGATGATCAGCCACACCGGGACTGAGACACGGCCCGGACACCTACGGGTGGCAGCAGT
>NHCT01000057.1 GCA_002167605.1 Verrucomicrobia bacterium TMED40
AAAAGACCACGATGGTGGAGGCATCTTCGAGAACGGATTCATCCTTGGGATAGCCGATATCTTCTAAGACAACGGCTTCGATGGGTAAACCGGACTTGTTCAACCGCTTGGCTAAAATCATATTACCCGCCCGATGCTCGTGCTTCATCCAACCGTGGCTCGGCTTGCCCGAAATAAAGACCACCTTTTTCTTTGGGGGACCCGCTGAATTTTTGAGGGAAGCAAGGGGTACCGTGCTTACTTTGACCTCATGCCAGTATCCCCACTCATTACGCCAATCCGTAGGATAATTCTCCAATTGAACATTGATTTCCTTTCCCCCGTAGGAAGACAGGTCCACTTCATGGGTAAGCCATTCATCGATCACGGTCTTGGAAGAAACTTCGGTCTTGGAAATAATCTTTCCGTTTACCTTAACCCGTAATTCCCAGTCTCCATGGGGGTGGTGACTGACGGTGGCACTCAAAACCGTTTTCATGTCTTCATCTATTTTTACCTTGCGACTTAAGACCGATGGCACTCTCTTCCATATAGGATGAGTTCGGACAGCAGTTTTATTACGAAAGCTGTCNAANNNAACAACTCCACCTTCTCCTGAGCCATTAATGGANAATTTCTGAGCCGCTTTTTGAATCAGTTTTTGCCAATTGGCTAGGTTTGATTTTGAGGACTGCGGTTGGTTAGACTTATGAACCGTCTGGCCCCCCAGAAGTCTGCGTGGCGTAAACTCCTGCAAGCGGGGAAGTGCGGAACCAGAGGCCAACTGCAATGCTTTTTGAGGATGTTTGACCACCATGGGCTCCAAAGCCAACCAAAGCATGCGGGGAATGTTATTATCTTCCTTATCTTCGACGTATTTGGATAAGGATTCCAAAATATTCCAGCGCTGATCGTGGGGCATACGCTGGAGGGCACTGGCCAGGTAGAGTCGGACGACAGGCGACTTTTCTGATTTGGCCATTTCCGCAAATTTTGCTCGAATCACTCCGGAAGGTTTTTTGTCTTCAGCGAGCAACTGAATGGTCCAGGCCCGAATATACTGCTCGGAATCTGCGAGCAGGGAAAGAGCATGCTCCTGGGTGATCCCATCAGTCACATGAAGAGACCACAGGGCACGCAGGCGTTTGCCGACGGTTTTGGCATTCGCCAGCATGGATTTGAGTTTGCCATGAACAGAAGACTTGTTGAGCTTTCCAGAAATGGTGCGGTGGTGAAGAATGGTGCGGGACTGGCGAACATACCAGTCGTTGGAATGAGCCTGCATCTCAACCAGCTCAACATCACTCAGCTTTTCCAAATCGAAAGCTTTGGGGCCCTTCACCCCTTTGGGCATAATCCGGTAGACCCGTGCGGAATTGGCGAATCTGATCTCATTTCCGCAGATATTTTGATCATGCCAATCCAAAATGTAGATTCCACCGTCCGGTCCGGTCTCCACACTGAATCCGACCCAGGCCAAATCGTTTGCGAGGAGGAAGTCATCTCCATGCTTCCCGATGAAACTTGAACCCTTGGGAACCATGTAATCGATCAAAACCGCATGTTCATGAATGTTGCACATGAAAAGTTGATCACGGTATTTCTTCGGGAAAACATCGGCCAAGTAAAAACGGGCACCGCCGTGAGCCGACTTGTGAACATGGTCACGAATGGTCTTGATGTTATCGTAAACGAAAGGGTTTACATTCCGTTTGCTTTGCTTGTGGTAGACGCCCCCCTGAACGACATGGAAAAGGTGTGGAATCACACAACAGGTGGCAAAGCCCTGCCCCATGTCGTTAAAATCAAAGCCCCAGGGGTTGGATAGGCCCTCGGCAAAGACTTCAAACTCCCTGGATTGGGGATGAAAGCGCCAGATCCCGGCATCGATAAATTGCCGGTCTTCATCCTTGGCTCCAGGATGACCAACCAACGATTGGGTGAAAACACCATGACACCCGTATAGCCAGCCATCCGGACCCCAAATAAAACTATTGAGGGTTTCGTGACGGTCCTGAATACCCCAGCCATCGAGAAGAACTTCATGGGGGCCGTCAGGTTTATCATCCCCGTCGGCATCGGGAATAAAGATCAGTTCGGGAGGCATGCCAACATAGACCCCGCCCATACCCACCGCGATCCCAGAGCTGAAAGTTAAGTTCTCGGTAAAAGTCTTTTTCTTGTCAAAGACACCATCCCCGTCCACATCCTCAAAAATTTGAATGCGGTTCCTCTTATCCACACTATGGGCTTTTCGGGTTTGGTAATTGTAATTCTCCAAAGTCCAAAGCCTTCCCCGAAAATCGAAGCAAAAGGCAATGGCTTCGCCAATGTCCGGCTCGGCCACGAAGGCCTTGACCTCAAAACCTTTGAGAGTCTTCATGTTGGTAATGGCCTCATCAGGAGTGAGAAAGGGTGCGTTGCTGGTCTTAGGCTCAGCCCAAGTCAGCAAGATGGGCAGAAACAAAAAGAAAGGGATTAAAAAAGACTTCATGGTAGCGGTGCTTGTTTTTCGAATAGCATGCAGAGAATAAAATCGAAAATTTGTTGGTTTGGTAAAGTTTGGGTGAGATCTCCAATAATGATTATAGGAATGAGTGTGGGACTGAGTTACTCAACGGCAAAAATTCCCTGCATAATTAGTCCATGTCCCGGATAGGTGCAGATAAACTGGTAATCTCCAGATTCTTCTGGCACTAAGAAATAAAGGGTGTATTTCATACCCTGAGCTACCTGGGGTGTAGAGGCGAGTAGCTCAGGTATTTCCGGAATGAAGTTTTTCTTGAGGCCTGCCGCACCCATGGCAACCGCAGCATCCATCACGGTCTGGCTCGAACCGGGAGTGATGATGGCCAGGTTGTGCATCATGCCGCTCGAATCGTCATTGGGAAAAACAAAAACAATTCGTTCACCTGCTTTTGCCTCCATGCGGGCGGTGTTGAACTTAAGACCCGGTAACACACCCACCTCAATCCGCCGTGCATCCGCAAAACCATGGGGTACCGGTTTGACGGGGTTTTTGCTGATTTCGGAGAGTTCGCCCATTTCCAGAATCTTCCCGTATACTTTATCGAAGGAACCGCCCAGAATTTTCTGTAAATTTCGGGCGGTGTAATTCGGAATCTCCTCTTTGGCGATCTTTTCGGTTCGCAAGGCTTCTAGCAATGCCCGGGCGTAGGACTTTTGAGATGCGAGGGTATCAATCGTGGCCCGTTTGGCAACGGTGTCGAACTTTTCGTATTCCAAGATCAGTTCCTTGGGAGCTTCTGAATAATCAAAGTAGGAATAAGCACGAATCGCATCGACTTGCAGGTCGGTGCCCAGCAATAATTTCAGGTTTTGGGGAAGCTCCTCGAATCGCATCGCAACCAAACCCCCAAGAGCCCCCTTTCGCTCGTCAAGATTCGCCTCTCCGTTCAAGACAAGTTTCAGTGCATCCTCACTCACGGAAAGATCTCCAAAAATTTGGCTGAGCTGATCAGCCAACTTGACAACTTCAGGATCCTTGGATCGAGCGAGTTTGCCGCGTAAGGCCTTCCAGGATCCAGGAGGTGACAAATCCCGCTTACCCGATAGTCCGGCAAGTGTACCACGAAGCATGGAAGCCTGAACCGCAGAATCTTCGATTTGCTTCAAGGAGTTGAAGATCTGATTAAGTGGAGGCGTAAGAGAATTTCCGTTTACATGCAGGCACAGAAACCAAAATCCTGAGCATAGCAAGCAGGTGCGTTTTAAAAGATGGACAGGCAATTTCATTTTGAATGACGGATTAAATTATAGGGAGAGTTCCTGGGTATTCCAACAATCGCTGCGGCTTTGGCGGGGATTCCTAAGGAAAGTCTCTTTTTGATTTTTGAGTATTTAGGATCTTCGCTCAGGTTATGAAATTCATGGGTATCGCTCTGCAAATCATACAATTCCTCAAACCCATCAGGATAGTGAATCAAGCGATAACGGTGATCCGAAACCGCATGGGAAGGAGCCGAATCCCCCCAAAATTGAAAGGAAGTAAGGGACAGGGATTTTTTCTTTTTGTCAGGATTCTTCAACTGGGGAACCAAAGACTTTCCGTCACACTGCTCGGGAACTGGTAAACCAGCCAGGTCGCACAGTGTCGGATAAAGATCGGTCAGAGTAACCGGATGACGGGTTTTTACTCCATCCTTACTGACTCCGGGCACATGAATGAACAATGGCACCCGAGTGGTCTGGTCCCATAGAGCAAATTTTTCCCAATTCTCTTTTTCACCAATATGAAAGCCATGATCCGTCCAGAGAACGACAATGGTGTTCTCCCTCTGGCCGGAAGAATCCAGGGCGTCCAGCAAACGACCGACCTGATGGTCGACATAACTGATGCTGGCAAGATAGCCACGCATCAAGTGTTTCCATTGTTTGTTTTCGGTGACCCACTTGTGCCACCCCATTCGCCCGTGCGGGCGGGCATCCTTCAGGTCATTTACAAGATGTTCAGGAACCCGAACTTGTTCAATTGGATAGAGATCAAACCACTTTTGAGATACTTCGAATGGAATGTGTGGACGAAATAAACCGACGGCTAAAAACAAGGGCTTGTCTCTCTTTTCTTTCATCCGCTCGATCGCCCAATCCACCACAAGATGATCCCCATGGGTTTCGTCATCCTCTTCAATGACTGCTGCTCCAAAGTAATGATTGCCGAGAGGTCGTTTACCGATAAACCCCTCATTCTGGTTGACTTTCGTGCTCTCCGGCCTAGGCCAATCCCCGGAAATAGGATCAAGTGGATCACCCCGATACTCATCCCAAGCATCAGGGTCGTTCTGGGAATCTCCCGGGGTCCATTGGAGGGTATGAAAAATCTTTCCACCACCGGCGGCCCAATACCCATGATCCCGAAAATGTTGGGATAACACCACCGCCTTTTCCAGAAGCTTGGACTCATGCCGCCAACGCGGCCCGTGAGCCCGGAACATATTCCGGTAAATTCCCGAACGGACAGGATGAACGCCTGTCATCACCGCAACCCGTGAAGGATGGCAGGCCGGGGCAGCACAATGGGCGTTCGCAAAAGTAACCGACCGTTTGGACAACCTATCGAAATTTGGCGTCTTAATTCCGGGATGATTGTCCAGCGGTGAAATGTAGTCGTTGAGATCATCGATGCTGATGAACAGGACATTGGGCTTGGGTTCCCCTGAGGCCCAAACCCAAACCAAGGCAAGCAAAGCTGTAAACCAATTTCTCATGCCGAGCTTTTCGCCTACGACTGGATCAGGAAGTCATGCTCCAATCGGGCAAGCGAATAAGCTCACCTCCCTTGAGGGCGGATTCATGAGCGAGGATACCGGTGAGAGTGATGTTAGCAGATTGAACCGCATTGGGATAGCCCTCCCCTTCCCCACGGACTAGTTGCACGAATTGATGTACCAAGTGGGGGTGCGAGCCTCCATGGCCTGCACCCTGAGTGAAACTCAAATGTTCTTCCCCATCCTCATTGGAGTAAACACCACCGGTAGTAAATGGAGCGATTTCTTCAGGCAGTAATTTGGCAAAGTCTGGGCATTCCACCTTCTCGGGAATCTCCGGCTCAGGTTTCTTGGCGGTGTGCACCACCAAAGGCTCACCTTCTACCAGCGGCCATTCCACCGCTTTCTCAGATCCGTAGACTTCAAAGCTTTCTCGGTACTGACGAGCCACATCAAAAAGAGAACGGTAAACTTGGGCACTCAAGTCGCTGTTTCGAAACTTAAGATGTGTTGTCTCGACCGCAAAGGGGGAATTATAATAACTATGCATTTCTTCACGAATCGTACCGCTTGGAAAACAACTGACATACTCTGCTTCGTGTCTTCCCAGACCGAGAACTGGTCCGACACAATGGGTGGCATAATGCATCGGGGGAAGGCCGGGCCAGTAACCGGGCCATCCGTCCATGTCCTGTTGATGGCTGGCTTTGAGAAACTGTAACTTCCCAAGATCTCCCTTATCGTAGAGTTCCTTCATATATAGAAACTCACGGGCATAGACCACGGTCTCCATCATCATGTACTTCATACCACTCTCAGCAGAAAGTTTTACGATGGCTTCGCAATCCTCGACTGAAGTAGCCATGGGAACGGTGCAGGCGACATGTTTTCCGGCCCGCATGGCCTGAAGGGTTGCCTCCGCATGATGCGGGATAGGGGTATTGATATGGACTGCGTCAATCTCCGGATCCGCAAGTAACTCGCTGTAATCGGTAAACCTTTTTGCGATACTATACTGATCAGCGACTTGATTAAGGCTCTCCTCATTCCTCTGACAAATGGCTACGATCTCCGCATTAGGATGGCGTTGGTAAATCGGAATGAATTCGGCTCCGAATCCTAATCCGATAATGGCTACTTTTGGTTTTTCGATACTCATAATTCTTTTTGCTTGAGGGTTCNGGTATNAGCGAAGTCAGCGTTCATGNTTAAGGCAGGATAATCAGTTCTCCTTTCATCAGCCTCCAATGCNNGGGGAAAGTACACAAAAAGGGATACCGACCCGGTTGTTCGGGGNCTTGAAAGACAAGCTCGAACTTGCTCTTNGGAAGAACCATNGGGGTTTGGGCGATTACCTTGGCATGGTCGGGAACATAATTCTTGGAAGCCGCACTGGGATCGGAAAGCATGAGGTCGGTGGCTTTGCCCACCGACTGGTAGGTGCCCGGGGCAATGATCACCAATTTGTGCGGCATATGATCCGTGTTGTCGAAAGACAGCCCAATCCACTGCCCGGCCTTGCCCAGCAACGGATAGTATTCGTTGGAATTATGATGCTCGCTCTCGTGACCAAGAAAAAGAATACGAATAGGGCCCGCACGCAAATTCCACGCGAAAAGCATGAATAAGAATGCCAGTAATGCTTTTGGGCACATGGGGAATGAAGGGATTTGAAGCTGATTCAGAGGGTGCAAAGAAACACCTTATCACGAGTCATCCCAAAACGATAGGTTGACTTCGTCATTTTTTATTGAAAGTTCGCCGTATGAGAAAATCCAAAGTCTCACCGAGACAAAAAGAATTTCTTCAAGAAATTGATTCAACTTCAAGCTTTTTGAGCCTGCTGGATTCGATCGATGGTCTGTCTTTCTTCGCAAAAGACAATGACTTTCGTTTAATCTTCGCCAACCCATATTTTTACAGAAGACTCGGTCTACATTCCGAAAAGGAAATTTTGGGGAAAAACGACTTCGAGCTTTTCCCTGAACCTCTTGCACGCAAATTCAGAAAAGACGATGAATGGGTTTTGACTCGAGCGAAACCGATGACCGGACTGGTTGAACTTTTCCTCACCCAACAAGGAGTTCCCGCTTGGTACCAAACCAACAAATTTCCCATCATCAATCGTTTGGGAGAAACAATTGGTGTGATGGGGACGGTGCAACGTTATGAGAAAACGGGCTTGGATCTGACCAAAGACAGGAAAATCCAAGGGGTTATGGAACAAATCCGACGAGACTGCCGCAATGCCCCGAAAATGAGTTTGGTGGCCAAGGAAAACGGATTATCCCACCGGCAGTTAAATCGTAAATTCAGAGAGGTAACGGGGTTGACCCCCCAACAGTTTCTCCTACGAGCTCGGGTTGGAAAAGCCTGCGAGTGGCTGCGTGAATCTTCTCGGAGCTTGGCCGAAATCGGTTATGATCTCGGTTTTTGCGACCAAAGTGCCTTCTCCGCCCAATTTCGCAAGAGAATGCAAATGACCCCCAGACAATACCGTTTGCAATATGGAAAGGCTTAATCTGCATGTGTAGTTTTCCTTATTCAGAGCATGATGTTTTCTTGCATGGCCAGACAACTTCCGTAACCTCTTACTTTGATTTTCCATCCTGAAGTATTCTTTCGTTCGTTTCTTCCCCCACCCCTAAATTCATGCGTCACCTGCCGATTGATTCCGCCTTATTTGCCAACCATAGAAAACGGTTGGCGGATCGGCTCCCTCATGGGGCAATCGCCTTTGCCAACGCCAACGACGTACTCCCCACCAACGCCGACGGCACATTGCCCCTGCATCCGAATTCCGACCTGTTTTATCTAAGTGGCATCGAGCAGGAGGAGTCTATCCTTCTCCTTTTCCCGAGCGCGTCCAACCCCAAGCACCGCGAAATCCTTTTCTTACGAAAACCCAATGAACAGCTGAAAATCTGGGAAGGCCACAAACATGATAAGGAAGAGGGTGCCACGATTTCAGGAATCCGGAGCATTCATTGGGTGAATGAGTTCGACGACATCATGCAGCAACTTGCGAGTGAAGGGGAAATTTTCTACTTCAATGAAAACGAGCATAGCCGGGCCGGAAAAACCGTTGAAACCCGCGATCAACGGTTCAACCAAAAACTTCAACGGGATTACCCCCTGCATCGGGTCGAACGACTTGCTCCGCATCTTCATGACTTGCGCTTTTGTAAGGACCGTGAGGAAATCAAACTGATCAAGCAGGCCATCGAAGTAACCGAACGGGGCTTTCGCAAAACCTTGCGCATGATCAAACCAGGAGTCACTGAATTCCAAGTGGAGGCGGAATGGGCCAAGGAATTCATCAGGCGACGATGCAAATTCGCCTACACCCCAATCGTGGCCTCGGGCTCCAATGCCTGTGTCTTGCATTATCTGCGGAACGACCAAACCTGTAAAAAAGGCGATCTTCTCCTCATGGATGTAGGTGCCTGCTACGCCAATTACAACGCTGACCTGACCCGCACCATTCCAGTCAGCGGTAAATTCTCACGCCGACAAAAGCAGGTCTATAACGCAGTCCTTCGCGTCCTCCGGCAAAGTATTGATAATGCAACGATTGGAAAATCCCTCAAGGAATGGCAAAACGATTCTCATCACATGATGACGGAAGAAATGCTGCGACTAAAACTCATAACTCAAGCACAGGTAAAAAAACAGGATCCGGATCAGCCGGCGTGCAGAAAATTCTACATGCATGGATTAGGGCATTCTCTTGGTCTCGATGTTCATGATGTATCTAACGGCCAGTCAGTCTTTCGGGAAAACTCAGTCTTTACCGTGGAACCTGGAATTTATTTACCCGATGAAGGCTTTGGAGTTCGCCTCGAGGATAACATTCAAATTACGAAAAATGGACCAGCTAACCTAATGTCCAAAATCCCCATCGAAGCGGAAGAGATCGAACAAATCATGAATCGTTAACCCATCCATTTTAAAATTATGAAAATAATCACCTACTCACTCGCACTATTTACTCTGGCCCTTATGGCAGGAGCTAAAAAGCCAAATGTTATTGTAATCATGGCCGACGATCTTGGTTATGGAGACCTTGGCTGCTACGGGGCGAAACCCAAGAGTCTAAAAACCCCGAATATTGATAAATTGGCCAAGGATGGACTCAAGTTCACCAGCGGATACTGTTCAGCTTCGACCTGTACCCCCACCCGTTATTCCTTTCTTACCGGAACCTACGCCTTTCGTGGAAAGAATACCGGAATTGCTCCACCCAGTTCTCCTCTCATCATCCCGGATGACACTTACACCCTGCCGGATATGCTCAAACAAGCAGGGTACAAAACGGCAGTGGTTGGAAAATGGCATTTGGGTCTGGGTGCCCCCGAAGTGGGTCCACAATGGAATGATCTGCTCAAACCGGGACCGAGGGAAATAGGCTTTGATTACAACTTCCTATTACCCACGACCAATGATCGGGTTCCCCAGGTCTATGTTGAAAACCACCGGGTGCTGAATCTGGATCCAGAAGATCCTCTTTGGGTAGGTAAAACCCTACCTAGCCCCGATCACCCAACCGGCATCACGCATCGTAGTACGCTCAAAATGGATTGGACCCATGGCCACAACTCAACCATCCATAACGGTATCAGCCGCATTGGTTTCTACACGGGAGGACATGCGGCACGGTTTCGCGACGAAGATTTGGCGGACAAATGGGTGGAAAAATCCAAGGATTGGATTGGGCAAAATAAAGACCAGCCCTTTTTCCTTTTTTTCGCCTCTCATGACTTGCATGTTCCTCGCATTCCCCATGAGCGCTTTCGGGGAACCTCAGCCTTGAGCTACCGAGGGGATGTGATCGTACAGCTCGATTGGTGCGTAGGCGAAATCGTGAAATACCTCAAGAAAGAAGGCTTGGACCAAGACACCATGATCGTTTTTTGCTCGGACAACGGCCCAGTCGGAGATGACGGATATGCCGACGAAGCCCTTGAAAAGATGGGGGACCACCAGGCCGCCGGACCTTACTCCGGTGGGAAATACAGCATCTTCGAAGGCGGAACCCGAACGCCTTTCATCACTTACTGGCCCGGAACCATAAAACCCGGCGTATCCGATAAAGTAGTTTGCACGATTGATTTAGCCGGGAGCTTGGCTAATCATTTGAATGTAACTCTACCCGATGATGCATGCCTGGACAGCCTGGATGTAATGGATGCTCTGCTAGGGGAGAAAAACGCCCAAGGTCGACCCCACATTATNCAGCAGGATAACGGAAGAGGGGGGAATTACGGCTATCGAGTCGGGAATTGGAAATTGCAACGCCATGATTCCATGAAGACCAGTAACTTTCAGGTGAATAAATTGCTTGGAAGCCAAAGAGGCCAGAAGGTTCCTAGATACGCTCTGTTCGATCTTTCCAAGGATCCAACTGAAAAAAANAACTTGGCGGACAAGAGNCCCAAGGTCTTCGAAAGGATGAAAGTCGAACTTCANAAATTTCTTGATGACGGACGTAGCCGATAAATCATTTCCATTGGCTCCTTATTGTCTAAAGCACAGCGAATTTTTACTATGTATAAATTCCTAAACTCCCTCCTCCTATTCACTCCATTCTTGTTTTTGTACGCTGATGAAATTCTTATCGAAACCGAATCCTTCTCCGATCATGGCGGTTGGAAACTGGACACCCAATTTATCCGAGAAATGGGGTCCCCTTATCTTTTGGCTCATGGCCAAGGGACACCCGTTCAAGATGCGTCCACCAAATTCGAAGTTAAAAGAGCTGGAAGCTATCAAATATTTGCCAGAACATTGGTGATCGTTCTCGCCTTCGACCTCGGCCAACAGGTTGGCTATCCTCGAATCCTTCGACGCCTATGTCTGGGAAGTGGCTGGGGCTGTAACCATAGCCCTTGCACTGATTAGCCTGATTGGGTCTGCTTTTGTCCCTATGGCCTATTGCCGGTACGGTTGTCCCACGGGAGCGATGCTCAAGCTTTTTGAATTCCAACCCGATGAACAAGGTTGGAACCGACGGGATTATCTAAGCTTCTCCTTCCTCGGCCTTTCTCTGCTCTTGTTCTTTTTCACTTGAGAAACCCTGTACCACTTTTTTTAGGTCTCGCCCTTTGCCTATTAGGTTGCGGAGATTTGGCCAAAAAGCCCGAACTGCATCTCATAGATCTCCAGGGAAAAGCCCTTGGCACGACTTGGTCGATTACCATTCTGTCTCATCAAACAGTCACCCAGGATGATTTGAAAAGTGAGATCAGCGCAGAGCTCAAGAAGGCGGAAAAAGTCTTTTCGCATTGGCGGCCCGACGCCACCCTTTATCAATTCAACGCGACCCTTTCCACGGAGCCTCAAAGGCTTGAGCCTCCACTTCTCAAACTCCTGAAACACGCAAAATGGATGCATCGTGAAACCAATGGTGCCCTTGACCCAACTCTCGCTCCCGTTGTCAATCTCTGGGGCTTCGGCCCGGTCACAAGCACCCGAAACACAATTCCGACCAAGGATGAAGTAGAGGGAGCCCTCAGCCTGACCGGCCTTGGGAATCTGATGCTTTTGCCGGACGGAAGAGCCCAAAAGAAATTCCCTGCCCTACAGCTTGATCTTTCAGCTTCAGCAAAAGGGGAAATCATCGACCTGCTTTGCGACCTGCTTGACCGTTGGAACTTTAGGAACTATCTGGTTGAAATTGGTGGCGAGGTCCGGGGTCAGGGAAAGGGTAAAAACGGCGAAGGTTGGGTCGTTGGCTTGGAAGATGGGAGTGGAGATACTGATTCCATGACTGCTGTGACTCTTCGAAATTATGCCGTGGCCACCTCCGGGTCTTATCGACTCAACAAGCCGAATCCCAATTCCAATCGGAATGCCTCACACTTAATTGACCCGAGGACGGGTCGACCCGTCGAGCATGACCTTATCGCGGTCAATGCCTTTGCACCCACAGCAAGGGATGCTGATGCCTGGGCCACAGCTCTAATGATTCTTGGCCCAGAAGAGGGGATGAAAATGGCAGAAAAGATGGATATGGTTGCAAGATTTTGTGTATTAAAGGACGGTAAGGTTTTGATATTAAAGAGTACGGCTTANGACCGCATTTTTAGGAAACTCACTCCCAACTAACCATCATCATATGAAAATTTTGCTCCTGCTCCTTGTCTCATTTTCACTATTTTCAAACCACCATACCGATAGTAAAAAGGTATCCATTGAGGCCAANCTTAGTGAGTCATCTCCTGAAGGCAAAGTACTTTCCGCTCCTTCTATGTCCATGCTGACGGGTACAAGGAGCTTAATCACAGTGGAACAAGAGAAACATGAAGGCAAGAAACAGGGCTTTCGCATGGCCGTTCAACCATCTGTATCTGCAAATGGCATTTTGTTGGAGGGGTATGCCGTTTATGGGACCTACGACCCAAAGAAGATTGATAAACAAACGGAAATCTTTGGCTTATTTTCAAAGAAAGCAAAATTACCTTCCGAGGATACACAACCTGAATGGGTAAATAAACTAGAACTTAGCGGAAGCTTTCGCATCAACGGGAAGGCATACGGTGCATTCTCAACTACCAACGGTAGTATTTGGTTGGAAGAGGGGAAAGGAGCATCCGGTTACAGACTACTTAAAATGGATCTCAGTAAATCGCAGCCTCGTGCCCTTATCGAAAGAGACGGGAAGCAAGCATGGTTAGGGCTACGTGCTAGTGAAAGCTCTTCGCCGAGAAATCTTGAGCAACCCCTTAAGGAAGGCGGCATCCTGTTTATTAAGGAAGTTAAATCAGGAGACAAGGTCAACATACCCGTTATCGGCTTGGACGGTGAAAAGTACGACTTTGAAATGGTTGTTACTTCAAACTAATATTTTACTGCCTGAAATTTATGAGACTTGATTAGATCTCATAAATCCAAAATTCTTATAAAATGAACCGCCTACTTAGTTTTCTTATAACCCTTGCATGCTTTTCGTTCAGTTCATGCATTGAATTTGAACGGGAGAAAATAGCTTATGTCCATTATGAAGAAAAAGATGAATTAAGAGTCACCCTGAGATACGAAGGTATCTTTGGGAATCTCGACAAGGGAAAGAATTCTCAGAACGGACCTTATGACATAACGACCAAGGACACCCTGAATCAAAAGCAAATTGAACAATTGGAATCCGTTCTTGAGAAGAAAAGAGCTTTCTTCTTTAGCAATTGGATTTTCGAATATAATCAAAATACTCTCAAAGAAATCCTCAAAAAGGAGGAGGAGGAATTAGCAATAGCAAGCAAGGTTTTTGGGAAACCTGAAAAAGAACTAATCAAAGCCTTGCTCGATGAAATTGAAGTTGAAAATGTAGGCTTCTATGTGGATGCCAAAGGACGACTCTGTGGTGCTCAGACTTTAAGGCTGAGCAATGCAAGCAAGGTAATTATCTTGGCAAACAAAGTACTCGGCAGACAATTAAAAGCCCGCTTAGCTGAGATGAAAACCTTCTCATCCAAAACCATTTCTTTAATCAAAGAGAAATTAAAGGAGGATTTTCCGTACATCCGACTCAGTGGAAATCTGCTCCACCTCTCTATGATTATGAACCGTGCCGATCAGGTAAAATTCTCAGAGAACTCACTTACCCAATTACCGAATGGAATCCGGATTGAATTTAGTGATGAAATACTTTCGCTGAAATGTGGTGACAAAGAAGATGAAAGTGGGGTTGTGACTATGAAATGTTATAATGGATATCAAGCGAATGCCCTGAACTACATAGAGGGAAAATACAGCAAGCTCGTCTTTTCACCCAAAAAAATTAGTGCTAAGCTGAGCAATTTCCTGAAGGCTTCAAAGTAGACAATTTAAAGAGTAAGCAATCGACTTGCAAGGAATCGGAGTTCCAAAATAGGATTCGTCCATGAGAAGCCCAATATTTCTTTTCCTATTACCCTTGGTCGTCTTTGGACAATTCCTAGACCGGCCCAATGTGGTCTTGTTTATGGCTGACGACATGGGAATGGGAGACAGTTCAGCGTATCAATTCTTCACCGGGAACTCCGATGGGCAACAGATTCATACACCGGCCATGCAAAAGCTGGCAAACATGGGTATTCTTTTCACCGATGCCCACACACCATCCTCCCGCTGCACCCCCACTCGTTACGGATTACTAACAGGCAGATATCCATGGCGTGCCCGGATGAAACACTGGGTACTGTTTGGTGTACAGGGCGATCCATTAATTGAGGAGGACCGCCCCACCCTCGCTACTCTATTTCGCTCGTGCGGGTATGCAACCGCTATGGTCGGTAAGTGGCACCTCGGGCTGCGCTACACCCGTTCGGACGGCAAACCCGCAGCGGGTTGGGACGACGCGGACCTGACTGAGGAAGTCTTTGACGGCCCCTGTGACCATGGCTTTGATTATGCCCGCTTTACCTCGCGCTCGCACGGGACATCCGGCCCCGATGCTGGCACAACCGGACCGAAAACAGGAAAAAATAAGAAAGGCAACCGCAACACGCCCAATCAAGCCATAGGTCCTGGACACATTCATAACCGCCGAATCATCGGGGCCACGGGCCAAGGCAAGCAACTGGCCAACACAGGAGATTTAGCCTATGACCTTCACTCTCTGGGTAGTCGCCATTCCGATCATGCGGTTGAATTCTTGAGCCAACATTTACGGAACCAGGAAACTTCCTTTGACCCTTTCTTTCTCTACTACCCGAGTAATTCCAATCATGGACCATACACCGTGGATCAGAAAATCGGTGATAAGAAAGTCAAGGGGGCCGGAAGAATGGTTTCGGGAAACCCTACTTCGGTCCGTTTAGATTATATTTGTGAGAACGATGTGGCATTGGGTCGTCTATTAACTTTTCTTGAAAATACCAAGGATCCGAGACGGCCCAGTCGAAAACTAATCGAAAACACTATAATCATTTTCACCTCAGATAATGGTGCGGAAGTAACCGCAAAAACAGCCACCGGTCCTGTGAGAAGTAATAAGGGAAGTTGTTATGAAGGCGGACACCGTGTGCCCTTCATCATATCATGGCCCGAAGGAAAAATAGGAAACGGAGATGCAGAAAGCCCTGGAAAGAAAAGTGACGAATTGGTCGGACTACAGGATCTCTACAGCACCTTCTCCAAGATTCTAGGTAAACCTTTACCCAACCTAAGAGGAGGCGAAAAAGGTGCCGAGGACAGTTACAACATCCTTCCGGCTTGGCAGGGAAAAACATTACCCAATCGCCCCATGTTCTACAACGACCATAAGGAGGCGAATAACGGAGCTGCCTGTGCCATGCGTATTGATAATCCCACCGTAGCGGGAAAGCCTATGAAGGGTAAATGGAAGATCTTTTTCAATGACTCGCTTATAAGGTTTGGTAAAGCCAGTGCGGTCGAACTATTTGAATTATCTTCTGATCCAATGGAATCAAAGAATCTTATCGGCGAAAAGAGACTCAAGCCTTTGATCAAAGAACTGATTTCCATTGCCCTGGTCCACCGTAATGCAGGAGGCCATCGATTTGTAGAAATTGCCCCAGAAAAGCGTTTAGTATTCGATTGGAAAAAGCCATTGCCCGTGCCTTCTCCACTAACTTTTTTTGTATCCACCAAAGGCGGGGATGGAATCCAAGATGCTGAAGGGCTGGGCATTAAAGGAAAAGATTCTTCACGGGTGGATCCGGGAGAGGCCTTTGCCATTCGTTTCGAATCGGACGTATTAATCGAGTCGATTAGTTTAAAGGCCGGCAAGCAAGGCTCATGCGGAGGATCCTTGCGNATGGGAAACCGATCGGCCCTTGCTATTTATTGCACCGATGCGGACAACGACGCCAAGGATCAGGAGGGTATCATAAGTGATCTTGGCATTCTGAAAAAAGGCGAAATGCTCATTCTTGACCCAAACCCTCACTGGGGAGTCGAAACTCCCGGAAGCTGGAAACTGGANTCACTCGCAGTTCGCCCATTCGGAAAACTTNAATGAAGAAATTAACCATAATTTTACTTTTGGCTTTCCTCAACGGAAGTCTAAACGCCAAGCCAAATGTACTTTTTATTGCAGCCGATGATCTTTCCTGTGCACTTGGTTGCTATGGAGATCCGATTGCCAAGACTCCTCATCTCGACCAGTTGGCCGCCTCGGGCGTTTGTTTCCTGAACGCATACAATCAGTTGCCTCTTTGCAANCCNACCCGGGCNTCNGTNATGACCGGACTACGACCCGACACAATTAAGGTCTATGACCTTGATCGGCATTTCNGGGATGAGGTACCCGATGCNGTCACCCTATCNCANCAATTNATGAANCANNGNTGGTGGGCNGGACGCGTGGGTAAGATCTACCACTACAATGTGCCTGCNAGCATCGGNACCNATGGNTTCGATGATCCACCCTCCTGGCAAAAGACAGTCAATCCNAAGGGTCGGGATAAAACCGACGAATCCCTCATCTTCAACGCCGAACCTCACCGTAAGATCAGTGCCGCCCTCAGTTGGCTGGCCGCCGAGGGCAGGGACGAGGAGCAAACGGATGGAATGGTTGCCACCGAAGCAATCAAGCTGATGGAGGAAAAGAGGGAGGAACCCTTCTTCCTCGCCGCCGGCTTTTTTCGACCCCACACGCCCTATGTCGCTCCCAAGAAATATTTCGATATGTATCCATTAGAGGATTTAAGGTTACCCTATGCCCCTTCAAACGACCGGGATGACATCCCCACGGCCGCCTTTGCCCACAACTGCCCGGTTCCCCATTACGGTTTAGACGAACCCACCTGCCTACAGGCGATGCAGGCTTACTATGCATGCGTATCTTTCGTGGATGCACAAGTTGGACGGATGCTGGATGCCCTCGACCGGCTCCAACTTTCGGACCGGACCATCGTGGTCTTTTGGAGTGACCACGGCTACCATCTGGGCGAACACGATGGTATCTGGCAGAAACGAACCCTTTTCGAACAAGGTGCCCGGGCTCCCCTAATCATTCGAAATCCTTCGTCCAAGGGTAACGGACAACCCTGCCGCCGAATCGTCGAATTCATTGACATCTATCCCACTCTTACCGAACTGGTTGGCATCCCGACACCTCAAGCAGTGGAGGGTCACTCTCTTGTAGCACTCCTCGACGACCCGCTTACCAGATGGGACAGGTTTGCTATTACCCAGGTTTTACGTCCCGCTGACCACCGGTTGGATACAGCAGTCATGGGTCGAAGTATTCGAACGGAAAGATGGCGGTATTCAGATTGGGCAGAAGGAAAAAAAGGCCTCGAACTGTACGATCATTTTGCCGATCCCATGGAGTTCGAAAACCTCGCCCTCAACCCAACCAGGAAAAACAAGAGCGTAATGAGCAGACTTCGANGCTTACTCAAGCAGAAAGCAAGCGGCAAGGTTCCCCAGACTCCCTTCAATCCGAAAAGACTCTGAGCTGATTATGGACAAGACCCGTTACCATGACCTCGATGCCCTGCGTGCATTTGCCATGCTCCTTGGCATCGTTCTGCATGGCCTGCTCTCCTTTCTGCCAACCCCGATATGGCCGGTTCAGGATATCAATCAATCGGAGGTCTNTTTCATTCCCCTGCTGTTTATTCATGGGTTCAGGATGTCGCTGTTTTTTTTCATAAGCGGATTTTTCACGATGATGATGTGGCAAAAGAGGGGTTCCGTCCGCTTATTGCAGCATAGGACCAAACGAATTGTCTTACCTTTTTTCATTTTCGGAGCCCTTCTCTTTCCCCTTCTCAATAATATGGGGGCTTTTATCAAAAAAACCGAAGGCAACCGCTCAGGAGAAACGGCTCAACAAGGAGGTGATCATAAAGCGGTTAATCTTGAATACAAGGCTCCGAACGACCTCGGTGGGGCTGCCAGTGAAGGCAATGTACAAAAGATCAGCGAATGGCTTCAAAAAGGTGCCGATATTAATGGTAAATATGACAAAGACTTCACNCCTCTTCATTGGGCGGCAACCATGAACCAAGTCGATGCCATCCAACTCTTGGCAGACGAGGGAGCAGATCTGAATGCAAGGGATGGATACCAATCAACCCCCTTATTATTAGCTNCTTTTTTCGGTCAGGCGGAGTCGGTGGAATACCTTCTTAAAAGGGGGGCTAACCCTAAACTAAAAAATAAGGACGGTGCCCTGCCCGCACAAGCGATGATGGCCGATCGGACAATAACCGAATGGGTAGCAAGGGATATTTTAGAAATCCCCATGGACTGGGGAAAGGTCAGGGAGGGCAGAAAACAGGTAAGAAAATTACTCACCACTGATCCTTCTTTACTCGATCAGAGGAGCAACTGGTTCGTTCGAAACTATTTTTTGTTCGGCCAAGTCTGCACACACCACCTGTGGTTCCTTTATGACTTGGTTTACCTAACCGTGGGCTTCGTTTTGCTTGCCGGGATAATGAAGTTTGTTCCTGATTTAGGATTTGCAAAGTGGCTAGCCGAGTCTCCGCTACGACTCCTTTGGCTGGTTCCCCTAACTTTTTGGGCTCAGTTTCATATGGGTAGCGGCGAGGATGGCGTCTTTGGTCCGGCAACCACGGTTTTTCTAAAACCCGACTGGATCAAGCTGGGCTATTATGCGATCTTCTTCGGCTACGGGGCACTTTGCTTTCCCTTTGAAGGTTTCCATAAAAAAGTCGGACGATTATGGCCCCTCTACCTCATCCTTGCGGCAGTTGTTTTCACCCTCGCCCTGCTCATCATCGAAGAAAAAGACGAAGGCTGGAACTATGGATGGATCTCACTTAGCTCAGCCCTTTTCGTATGGCTTATGATTTTGGGTCTCATGGGCCGGTTTCGAACATTATTCTCTCGAGAAAACCCGAAAGTTCGCTTCGTTTCCGATTCCGCCTATTGGCTCTACATCGCTCACCTGCCTGTTATTCAGATCCTTCAATTTTGGGTTTCGGAGTGGCCGGCTCCTAGCCTTGTAAAACTCATCTTAGTATGTGTGCTCACCACCGCCTTACTCCTTCTTTCCTACCGGTACCTCATCCGGTACACAGCAATCGGAACCTTGCTCAACGGCAAACGATACAAAACCCATGAAGCAACCTAGCCCGTTCAGTAATCAAGCCTACCTTTGGCTTGGCATTTTCCTTGCCGTTCTGATTTGGTCCGCTATCGAACCGAAGGACCGATTGACCTGGGCGCTGGAGGCAGGCCCCGCAATCATCGGACTGGTGGTGATGGCCACGACCCGGCAATCCTTCCCCCTAACGCCCCTGCTCTATTTTTGGATTCTACTCCATTGTATCGTTCTGATGATCGGGGCAAAATACACTTATGCCGAGGTTCCGTTGTTCGATTGGATCAGTGAAATCTTTGGATGGGAACGAAATAACTACGACAAAGTCGGGCATTTCATGCAGGGATTCGTTCCCGCCCTGATTGCAAGGGAAATCCTCCTCCGCAAACAAGTGGTCATCACCAATGGTTGGCGGAATTTTATTGTCCTCTCGATTTGTTTGGCATTCAGCGCCTTTTACGAGTTAATCGAATGGTGGGCCGCTTTGCTGATTGGAGAGGATGCGGATGCCTTNCTAGGCACNCAGGGGTATNTGTGGGACACACANTCTGACATGGGACTTGCTTTGCTCGGGGCAATCGGATGCCTCCTNTTTATGAAAAANGCNCACGACAGACAAATCAAGCGATTGCCCTGATAAGTCNTCGAACTTATGCTGTTTCCCATGAAGCATGAGACCGATTGGGAAAGAAGATACCAGGACGACGACACCCCATGGGACCAAGGGGAACCTGCCCCTGGTCTGATCGATTGGTTAAAACATGGGCANCTTGATCCGCAATCTCGCGTGCTGGTGCCCGGGTGCGGACGCGGGCACGACGCCTCGGCTTGGTCAAAGGCGGGGTTCGAANCCACGGGCTTGGATGTCTCCAACCTCGCACTGAACGATGCCCGTCAAGCCTACGAATCTCTCCCGAATCTAGCCTTCTTCCCTGGAGACTTCNTGGAAGATCAACCGCAGGAACCGTATGATCTGGTCTTTGAGCATACCCTTTACTGTGCGATTTCTCCAAACCGGAGAGANGAGTACAANCAAGCNCTCATGCATTGGCTCCNTCCAGGTGGNTATTTTTTGGCGATTCATTTCCTCTTNNCACTGACTGAAGAAGGTCCCCCCTTTGGAGCGGANCGTGAAGAAATCATTGGACGTTTTGAAGGGAATTTCGAATTGATTGAGGATTGGCAGCCAAGGGTCTTCGAAAGTCGGGAAAAAGAGGAACGGATGTTTTTGTGGCAAAGGAAAAGATAAGCCGTCCTCGCTAAACTCCTCCCAAAAATTGATTGCCTGGTAGCCATTGGGCATTGGAATTTACGAAAAAGGTTTTATTCTGCTTCTTATGTGTTTTAGGAGAGTTTGCTTCCTTTTTTTTCTTGGACTGTGCTTCGGTCCCAAGGTNTGGAGCAACCCGATTTACAAGGACGGTGAAAANCTTTACGCTCAGCATTGTGCNGAGTGTCATGGAGCCAACGGAGAAGGCGTAGAGGANGAATTTTCAAAACCTCTTGTGGGTGACTGGCCCATTCAAAAGCTCATCCACTATGTTGACAAGACCATGCCCGATTACGACCCGGATCTGGTCAAAGGAAAGGAAGCCGAAGCCATCTCCCACTTCCTTTTCGAGTCCTTTTACCGCAAACCCGAACTCTTCCGTACGGACACCCGGATCCAATTGGCCCGATTAACCAACCGGCAGTTTAGGCAATCGGTCACTGACTTATTTTCCGCTTTTGAAGGATCGCTGGACCTAAGTCAGGCTGAGCATGGACTAAAAGGAAGATACTATAATTCAGAAGGCATGAACAAAAGAAAGGACATGCATGCCGAACGAACCGACCTCACACTCTCNCACGACTTCAAAGACCATGCCCCCTACGATGGCATGAACGCGGAGAAGTTTTCCGTGTATTGGGATGGATCCATACTCCCCCGAGAATCGGGCTGGTATGANTTTTTCGTAAAGACACCCAACGGATTTGAGTTCAGAGTCAACCAGAGCGGGCGGACTCCAACCATCGATGAAAAAGTAGGCTCTGGCAAAATGCGTGAATCCAGTGCGAAGATTTTCCTCTTGGGCGGGCGTCCNTATCCGGTCGAACTAGAATTCTACAAATTCAACGACCCCAACGCCTCCATCGAATGGAGTTGGATCACCCCAACCGGGGTCAGGGAAATCGTTCCAGCTGAGTTTCTTTTCAANAAGAAAGTCTCCCCCTCTTTTGTAAGTCAGGGCAAGCTTCCGCCNGATGACTCTTCTCATGGGTATGAGCGAGGGATTCACATCGATTCGANNTGGGACGAATCGATCACCTACGCTGCACTTGAAGCCGCCAAGTTCGCGGGAGAAAGGATTGACCGGNTGGCAAAAACCAACGACGAGGATTCCAACCGGGAAAAGAAAATCCAGGAAATCGGCTCCCATTTCGTTCGCCTGGCCTTTCGGGAAGATTTAAGTAAGGACGANCTCGACACCTATGTTCATTCCAAATTNCAAAAGGACCNGCCGATTCATCTTTCCGTCGAAAANNTCGTTCTCTTGGCTCTTAAATCCCCAAGGTTTTTATACCCCGAATGGCAAGCACTTGCGAACAAGGAGGTGGATTCGTATGTCGTTGCTTCNAGGCTTGCCTTGTACATGTGGGATTCGATTCCGGATTACCACCTCCACAAGCAAATTGAAAAGGGCCATTTTGAAAANAAGGGTCAAATCGAAGGCCAGGCGAAGCGCATGCTCCGTGACCCCCGGTCGAAAGCTAAGTTCAACGACTTTCTTCTGCAATGGCTTGATATCAAGGGAAAAGAGCTNCCCAGTTTCAACGCCCAAGCCTTTCCCGACTTTTCGCCGGCATTGGCCATGGATCTGAAAAGCTCGCTCCTGCGATCCATCGAGCGNACCGTTTGGAAAGAAAANGGGCATTGGCAGGATTTTCTGAGACTTTCCACCATTGAGGTCACTGAACCAGTGGCCAAATACTACCAAATCCCCATGACGAACAAACCAAANCCAAGTGGGTATGCCACGGTGAACGCGTCAGACTTTGGCCGATATGGCATCCATACCCATCCTTATGTTTTGGCAAGTCACTCCTATCCCGAGGACAGTTCTCCGATTCATCGGGGTGTCTTCACCAGTCGCAAAATCCTTGGGCGCATGCTCCGCCCTCCCAAAGAAGCAATCTCCTTTAGCAATGCCGACTTCAACCCCGCATGGACGATGCGGGAAAAGGTAACGAATCTGACCAAGCCNGCAAACTGCATGAGTTGCCACGATCTCATCAACTCGACCGGGTTTGTATTGGAAGGTTTTGACGCCACCGGACGGGTNAGNACCAANATCGCGGACAAGCCCATCGACCTNCAAGTGAATTATCTCGATGAAAATGGGAATGAAAGGGAACTCACCGGACCACAGGACCTACTTTCTTATGCTCTGGGGTCCCACAGGTCTGCAAAATCTTTTGTGGAAGATTTGTTCAAGCACCTTGCCAAACAATCCTACGACAGCTATTCTAATTTAGAAATCAACGAATTGTCGGACATGCTTTTGGAAAGAAAATTAACCCTANCNGAACTTTATTTAAAGGTCAGCCTGCGGGCGGCGACCGAGGGGTTTGCTTATCGCCGTTGATGGATAACCGAAATGAACTCGCACTCCATAAATCGGCGCTCCGCACTTAAGAAAATTGGCCTTTCCTCTCTTTCTCTCCCAATCCTTGGCCAGTCGGATTCTTTGCTCGCGGCAAACCAACCNAAGAAAACTTCCAAGCAGCGCCTNGTNGTAATGTTTAGCCCGAATGGCACCATCCCCGANCACTTTTGGCCAGATAACCTNAGCGAGGANTTTGAACACAAAACAATCCTCAAGCCCCTGGAGCCCTTTCATGATAAAATGCTTATCCTCAAGAATCTCCACAATAAAGTGCGCGGGGATGGGGATAACCATATGCGGGGAATGAGCTGTCTGCTCACAGGCACAGAATTGTTTCCTGGGAATGTCATGGGAGGGGGAAATACGCCGGCTGGATGGCCCAAGGGCAATTCCATAGACCGGGAAATTTGTAAACACTTGCAAGCCGACGAATCCACCCGAACCCGCTTTGGGGCCTTACATTTTGGGGTTGGCGTAAAAGACACGGCTGACCCTTGGACTCGCATGTCCTATGATGGCCCGAATCAACCTGTTACCCCCCTTTCCGATCCCTACGAGGCGTATCGGAAGCTTTATGGGAATGTCCGAGAAAAAAAGCAGGTTCGCTCCATTCTGGACGACTTGCGCGCAGACCTTCGAAAGGTAGAGAACCAGTTACCGGCATCCGATCGCAAGCTTTTGATCGAGCATGCCCAGTTGGTCAACCGGATGGACAAGGAGTACGCCGGAGGAAGTTCGCTGGATAATCTTGTGGCCACCCCACCGGAACTGCCCGAAGGCATGCGCAANCAAAACGACAACCTGCCACAGTTGGGGCGCATGCAAATTGACATGCTGGTCAATTCCTTTGCCAACGACTTTGCCCGCGTAGCTACTTTGCAGTACACCAAATCTGTTGGTCAGGCAAAGATGAANTGGTTGGATATCGACGACGCTCANCACACCCTTTCCCACGAGCCCGACAAGAACCTCGACGCGTACGAAAAGCTTGTTCGGATTAACACTTGGTTTGCCGAGGAATTGGCTTACCTTCTCCAAAAATTGGAATCCACACCCGAACCCGGGCAGAAAGGATCAATGCTCGACCATACCTTGGTCATTTGGACAAACGAATTGGGTAAAGGCAACAGTCACACCCTTGATCACATACCATTTGTGCTGGCTGGCAACGGTTTTGGCTTCCGTATGGGGCGGGCCATGAATTGTGAAAATAGCCCCCACAACCGCTTCCTTTTAAGCTTGGCTCACGCGGTGGGACACCCGATCGAGACCTTCGGCAACCCAAACCTTTGCAAGGGTGGCCCCCTTGATCTCGTCTAATAGCATGAGAATGATCCAGAGAACCTCCCTTTTTTGCACCCTATTAGGAGTGCTCGTACTGCTTGCCAACGCCAAGCAAGAGTCAAAGGGATGGATTAATCTTTACGAAGCTAATTCCACCAAGGGTTGGACTCCCCGGGCCAAAGTCGAGTCCTTTGAATCCGTAGATGGCGAACTTCACCTTTTTTCCAAAGTCAATGTTTGGGTACTCAGCGATTTACAAATGAAGGATTTCGTGGTCGAAGGTGAAGTAAAAATCCCGCTCGATTACAAAGGCTTCAACTCCGGACTCGGATTTAGATTAGCTGGGGATCAAGGTAAACCCAAAGGCTACCAATGTGAAATCGACCAAATAAAACCCGCGGCGATTTATGGAATTGGATTGGGTGGTTGGATCTATCCCAATAAACAAACCGCAGGTGAATATGCCCAAAGAGTTCAAGGACTGTTCGATCCCAACTCATGGAATCACTTTCGGGTTCGCTGCCTCGGTCCGAATGCAAAGACTTTTCTGAACGGCAAGATCGTTGCCGAAGCCAATGATTTGGTGGAAGCCAAAGGGAGTTTTGGAATCCAACATCATGGCAAGGGCGGGCTAGTTCGCTTTCGGAACCTCCGGGCTCGGCCCCTCTAAAGCCGGTGATTTCACTCTGCTTGACCTTGGTTAGGATTTGCGAAAGGATGAGCTTATGAATCCAAAAACAAACCGTCTTACTCTCATCACAAAGTTTATGTTCCTAGCCATGGTGTTTATCCTATTCGGTTGCGGAAGCGACTCGAATGAATCCGACGATGCCAGTGCTGAGGAAGCGTTTTATCCTATTGATTTTTGTATCGTATCCGGAAATGACTTTAACGAAGTAGGCTCAAGTATGATTCCCTACACGCATGTCCATGAAGGCACCACCATCAAGTTTTGCTGCAAGCCCTGCCTTCCTAAATTTCAAAAGAATCCGGAAAAGTATTTGGTTATCCTGCAGGAAGAAATGGATGTCCTAGAAGCGGCTCAACCCGCTGGCTGAGCACGCTTGGCTCATCCTTACCTTTCCGAAATCGATTGCCACCAGTTTTTCTTCGGTGGGTTTCGAATGACCTTTTGCATACCTTCCGACAACCCACTCTCTGGTAGCCAAACTTCGACACCATCCTTGTCCTGACGATACCACTCCTGCCCCACCTTCCGCATCGTACTTTCTTGCAGTTTCTCATCAGAAATTGAAATGGCCCATTCCATGGCTGCCGCTCCATCCTTGCGTGAAACGGTGGATGCATAGACCGAAAGAGCCGAATCAAGCTCTGGCCCGGATTCACGGTTGTTCAACCATTCCCCTGCGGCCAGCGGATCCTCTTTGGCCCAATTGCCCACAACGCTCTTGATTCCCATTTCCTGGCTCTTTCCAGCAGGCAGATCAGCGAAATAATCGATGGCCGCCTCCGGATCGGTTTCGCTCCATCGCCTTCCCAAGTCATCCATGGCCTTGACTGCATACCCCTCCTCCGCATGAGATTCCAACCAGCGAGCCATTTTTTCCGGATTATCCCGGGAATGTCTTTTGCTTAAACTGGAAAATGCGGACTCTTTGTATTTGTTTTCCGTCAGAGATTCCGCCCAATTCGTGGCCGTGGCAAAACCTTGCTTGTTAATTTCCTGGGTCAGAATACCCACAAGCTTTTCCACCTCCTTACCCCCCTCCAAAGAGAAAACATAGTCCGAAGCTCCCTGAAGATCCCGGCTTGCCCAACCCCTTACCAAACCAAAGTTGTAGATTTTATCCAAACCGGCATTTTCCGGGTTTCCGACCCATTCCTTGGCCTGCAAAGGATCCTGACTCGCCCAGCCTTCCAAAACGCCGGCAGTGGCAAAACCGGCACCCATACCCGAAGCTCTTTGCTTGCAGTATTCGATGGCTCCAATCGGATTGAACTGCCCCCAGGCGTAGAGCAACATTCGGTACTCCTGCATATGCTCGAATCCGAAAGGCATCGTTTCAAATGTTTCCAAAACCTCATCGAGATTATTTTCGTTTAGATTGGCCAAAGCCTTGGCAAATGATGCATAGCGAACGATCGGGCTCGATTCGGCCTGGGCTCGATAAAGTAAGTCAGCGAGGCTCTCCCCCTTCTCAGTAATTCTCTTCGCTTCCTCCAGCTCAACTGATTGGGTCGGGCTTTGCAAAGATGGATCAATGGGGTCGATCGTCCGTGCGAAATCTCCAGGTCGATCTGTAATTTCTGCAGTCCGAGTCGATTCGACCTCCCGGCCCTCTTCCTTTAATCCAAAGTAATAGCCCCCAAGGAAAAGGCCGCCGCCCACCAGAAAAAGCATGGGTAAACCAAAAGACTGCTGCTTCATTCTGCGTCCTTCCCCTTTTCCTTGATCTTGGAAATCTTTCCGTACAAATGCCCTCCGACATTCCCATGGGCCCAAGTCCCCGCGTACTTGTTCCCGTCAATCACGACATGGGCACTGAAGGTACCAAGACCCGGTATGTTTAAATTTTGCATTGTGATCACAGGAGTTTCTCCTACCCATTTTACAGGCAAAGGCATAGGTAGGGTTACATCTTTTTTTCCATATTTGATTCGAGCTGTGAAAATCCACAGGTCTTGGTCTCCAAATTTTTGCACACTATGAATCTCATAGGTTTCCTCGGTCGGAGGGCGGCTTGAATCATCCACGGTAAAGAAACCCGTAAAACGAACCTTGGTCATGGAATTCGAAAACTTCTCGAAGCGTTCCGAAAAACCAACTGATTGGTTCGATGAATGGACAATACAGACAGGAGAAAAAGAAGCCAAGCCAAGGAGCAGGACAAGCAAAACAGGTTTCATTTATAAAATGAACTTCCAAGTCACACTGTTTGCAAACCTGAAAATCGAAACTTACCACGAAAGCAAGATAAGCAAGGCCCAGGTTTTCTTTGCTTTCACTTGACTTGCCCAGGTTATGAAGGCAACCGACAATCGCCTATTAATAAAGGGGATATTTCGGTCTTTACCCGAAGGCATAAGAAAAGGACGATGAAGGACATCTATAATTTCATGAAAACACCTGTCCTTCAAAAACTGCTTACTCTCCTTGCCCTGCTGTCTCTACCTCTGAGCCATGCCATGGGTGAATTCGATACCAAAGCCACTCCCATTGAAAGCATCTCCGTAAAAGATGGTTTCGAAGTCGAATTACTCTTCACCGTTCCCAAGGAAAAACTGGGGTCTTGGGTGAACCTTTGTTTGGACGGTAAAAACCGCATCATTGCCAGCGATCAATTTGGAGGACTTTATCGTTTTAAGGCACCCCCTAAAGGGGAAACTCTCAAGGAAAGTGCGATTGAGAAAATTCCGGCCAATATCCGTGCCGCCAATGGCCTTCTCTGGGCATTTGACAGCCTTTATGTTGCGGTCAACGATTACGAAAAAAAGATGGAGAGCGGAGTTTACAGGCTCACGGACTCCAACGGAGACGACCAACTGGATAGGGTTGAAAAACTGCGGGGCATGCAGGCACGCGGTGATCATGGTGTACATGCCCTAATACTCAGCCCGGACGAAAAATCGATTTACCTGATCACAGGGAACAATACCACTCCAGTCGAGGTAAACCGCTCCCGGGTACCCATGGATTGGGGAGAAGATCACCTCCTTCCAAGGATGCCTGATGGACGAGGACATAATCGTGATCGCCTGGCTCCTGCCGGTATCATTTACAAAATGTCTCCGGATGGAAAGGATTGGGAGATTGTGTCATCCGGATACCGAAACATTTTCGACGGTGGCTTTAACGCAGATGGTGAGCTCTTTACCTACGATGCAGACATGGAATATGATTTCAACACGCCCTGGTATCGCCCAACTCGCATCTGTCATGTCACCAGTGGATCGATGTACGGTTGGCGAAATGGAACCGGTAAACGACCCGAATTTTATCCGGATACATTACCTCCCGTAGTCAACATTGGTCCCGGCTCCCCTACTGGGGTCACTTTCGGATACGGTGCAAAGTTTCCACCCAAGTATCAAAAAGCGATGTTCATTTTGGATTGGAGTTGGGGAAAAATCTACGCCATTCACATGAGTCCTGATGGAAGCACTTATTCCGGGGAAAAAGAGACTTTCATCACCGGTAGTCCACTGCCGGTAACAGACGCAATTATCCATCCAGGGGATGGTGCCATGTACTTTGCTATTGGCGGAAGAAAAGTTCAATCAGGACTCTACCGGGTCAGTTATATCGGTGAAGGAAAAACCGACTCCATGTCTACGAAACCTCGCTTGAATGAACTTGCGGGTTTGCGTCACCAATTGGAAAATTTACATGTCGGCGAGAACCCTAACGCCCTGGAGTTGGCCTGGCCGCATACCGACCATCAAGACCGTTTTCTCCGATGGGCGGCCCTCATGGCCATCCAGCGCCTGCCAGTTGAACAATGGGCTTCGAAGGCTCTCCAAGAAAAGGATCCCGGCAAACGCGTAAATGCGTTACTTGCCCTAACCAAGGCTGCTGGAATTGACCCTTTTCACCGTCAACATACGGACCCCCCGATCAACCAGAAAATGGGCAAAAGAATCCTTCAATCCCTTGTGCAAATCAAATGGAGTAAACTGAGCTTCAACGAGCGGCTCACTCTGGTGCGAACCTACCAAGTTGCGATGGTTCGCTTTGGCAAACCATCCGAGCAAATAGCTAAAAAAATTATCGCTCAACTGGATTCTCAATTTCCTGCCGAGAGTTTTGAAATGAATTGGTTACTTTGTGAAACTCTTGCCTTTCTCGAAGCACCCACCGCAGCCCCAAAAGGAATAGCCCTTCTCATGGAGGCGGCCACACAGGAGGAGCAAATGGAATACGCCCGATCCCTTCGTAACCTGAAAAGCGGATGGACTCATGAACTGCGTACCCAATACTTCAACTGGTTTTTGAAGGCGGCTAATTACCGAGGGGGAGCAAGTTTCACAAAGTTTATCGAGTTTATTCGGAAAGACGCAGTTGCCAGCTTGAGCGCCAAAGAGCAAAAAGAACTTGCCGAACTCCTCAAGAAGAAGGCGGTGGTAAAAACTCCTGCAGAAGTGATGGCAGAGGCGATGGCCGGGAGAACATTCGTTAAAAACTGGGAAATGGAGGAATTGAGCAAATCGGCATCCAGCGGGCTGAAAGGCAGAAACTTTCAGGTTGGTCGAAAAATGTTTGCCGCAGGGGGTTGTTACGCGTGTCACCGTTTTGGAAACCAAGGTGGCATGAACGGCCCCGACCTAACCGGTTCAGGCGGACGCTATTCACCTCATGACCTCCTCGAACAAATCATGTACCCAAGTAAGGAAATCAACGAACAATTCGTGCCCACTTTCGTAACCTTGAAAAATGGGGAAGCTCTATCCGGAGTCGTAGTGAACCTAAATGGTGATCGGGTCACCTTGAACACCGACCTTTACGACCCGAACCAACGAACCAGCGTTCTGCGAAAGGAAATCCAAAGCATGGGACCGTCTCCTGTCTCACCGATGCCTCCCGGCCTGCTTACTATGATGGAAAAAGAGGAAATCATGGATCTGTTGGCCTACATTCTTAGCGGAGGAGATAAGCAACACCGATTTTTCGCCAACTAACCCTCAATGGATCTTGGCTCTTCCCCAAATTCTTTTTTGATTACCGTAACGGCTTTTTGGCTTAGCCAAACTTTTGCGTTTTCGAAGAAGGACCGTTTCCAAGTCACTCCCGTCCCATCGGAGGTGCGAAGTTATTTGGGTTTGTCGGACTTTTATCAAAAACGGGTAGCCGTCGGAGATTTTTCGGTTTTAGGATCCAAAAAAGTTTCGGACTACGCGTTGAAAGAAGCCGGTTTCCTGATTTATCAAATGGTCGGAGGCAAAGACGAATTGCTCACCGCCCTTAATCAACACAAGACTAGATTTGTGGTGATGGCTCGGAATGAGTTCACCACGGATGTTCCTGAGCATTCTGATTTGCAACCCTCCCTTTATTGGGATCGCCGAGCCCGCGGACTCGGTGCCACCCCATCCCGCCCCGCGGTCTCCTGCGGGGAGGAAAACTTACTGTGCACTGCTGGAGATCCATATAACACTGAAAATATTCTGATTCATGAATTCGCCCATGCTCTTCATGAAATGGCGATCAAGCCCACTTTTCCGGCTTTTCAAAATGAACTGGATGAGTGCTTCCGCCTAGCCATTGAGGAAAAAATCTGGGAAGGAACCTATGCCTCCACAAATTCATCAGAATACTGGGCGGAATGTGTACAATCATGGTTCAACACCAACCGGGAAAACGACAATGACCATGGAAACATTAACACCCGAAAGGAATTGGTGGCAAGCGATCCTAGGATTGCTCGACTGATCGCTCGTCATCTGGGCAAGAACGATTGGCGTTATCAAAAGCCTGACCAGCGAAAAGCTACGCTCGATCATTTACGGGGTTTTGACCCTTCGAAGGAAAAAGCCTTCGAGTGGCCCGATTACCTCGTTCAGTGGAAAACGGATTTCGAGCAAGGGAAGGTGAACCTCGCACCGTCCGGATCCACCAAAATCAAACTGATGACTCCAAGCGAAGAAAAGGTCCGGAAATCGATCGCTTCTCGAAAGAGATGTGCACTTTACTTTCACAACTTAAGTGAAAAAACCATCCTCCTTGAATGGATCGACTTTGAGGGTAAACCCCGTCAAAGCAAAATCCTTCGACACCGAGATCATACCACAATCAACTCTTTTGTCGGACATGTTTGGGAAATAAGGGATTCAGGAAAAAACAAAACTTTTGGGAGAATACTCTTACCCAAAAGCAAAACCGCACACCTCACTTTCAAAACTCAGTAGACCGCACAGTGGAATGCATTGCCTCTCCCTTTGTTCATATTTGAATCTGCGAAGAAACTTAATATTGTTAACAATCCTCATTGACCTCGGAGTAAGAGTTTAGCACCATAATACATTGTGCAATATGGACTTAAAAACAATGACCGGGAAAGTATTTGCGATGCTTTGCGCAAAGATCTGCTGACCGGAAAGTTTGCTTTCGAACAACCCATTCGAGAACAAAAGCTTGCCGAACGCTTTGGCACCAGCCGAGGGCCGGTGCGCGATGCCCTGCTGCGCCTCACGCAGGAAGGGGTCTTGGTTTACGAACCCAACAAAGGGGTTCGCGTAAGCTCTCCCCTTTCCGATGCGGAGAGAGATGTTGTGGTTGCCATGCGCCTACGCTTGGAAAAGTTCTGTGTCGAAGAATTTATTCGGGATGCCAAGGAGCATCATTTTCTCCAACTTTCCTTTTTGCTTGAGCGGCTCCATCTAGCATGTGAACGAGCCTCTTTGCCCGAAGTCGCCGAGTGCGACTTGGCTCTTCATCGCTATTGGGTCGCTCAAGCATCTCCTCATTTGGAATCCTTGTGGTTAGGGTTAAGTGTTAGGATGATTATGAAATATTCCAGACTTTCTAATTACCAGCAGGTTATTGAAGAGCACAATAAGATCATNCATGCCGTGATAGNAAGGGACTTGGAAAAGGCTCTTTTCTACCTCGAAGAAAATGTAATATGACGAATGAAGAAGCTACTTTTTTCATTCATTTCGCTTAGCTTCTTTTGCCTATTCGCACAGGCAAATCAAAAAGAGGGGGAACGACTTTTTTCCCTCAAGATTCGAAGTTTATTGGAAGCAAAATGCTTTGCATGCCACAGCCAAAAAGCAGGTAAAACCAAGGGTGACCTGGACCTTTCCAGCCTTGAAAATATTTTGTTTGGTGGAGAAACCAGTGACCGGATTCTCGTTCCTGGCCAGCCTCACAAAAGCCTCCTTATGACGGCGATCGAGTGGAAGGATGAGGACTACGAAATGCCACCCAAAGAAAACGATCGCTTGACCGATGAACAAATCAGGTGGGTGCGAAAATGGATTGAATTGGGAGCTCCATGGCCGGAAAAATCCGTAAGAGAACGCTATTTAAAAGAAGAGCGGGCCAAACCCGTCACCGAAGATGGCATTTTGGCCATGACCAGTGGCGGCTTATCCGACGATTGGACATACAGACGATACAAACCCGAAGACATTTGGGCCTTCCAAACTCTCCAACGACCCAAAGCCCCGATCCCCGGACTCAACCCCGTCGATTCCTTTGTTCACGAAAAGCTCAACCTAGAAAAGATCAGACCTGCCCCTCCTGCACATTTCCGCGACTTGGTCAAACGAGCTTACCTTGATCTTCACGGGCTCCCTCCGACTCCCTATGAAATCTACCAGTTTCGCCTGGCCTGGGACATAGATGCCCAAAAAGCGTGGACTGACTTGATTAACAAGTTACTGGACAGTCCACACTACGGCGAACGATCCGCTCAGCATTGGCTCGATGTCGCCCGCTATGCCGACACAGCCGGACTTTCCAATGACTACGAGCGCTCCAACATGTGGAGATACCGTGACTATGTGGTTCGCTCCTTCAACGAAGACAAACCCTACGACCAGTTCATTATCGAACAAATTGCAGGGGATGAACTTTGGGAAAAACAACCTCTTGCTGAAAAGGACTCCCAACTTCTTGTAGCCACCTCTTTTCTTCGGGTGGGGCCTTGGGATCCAGCGATGGTTCTCAAACCGCAAGCCAGGCAGTTGTACCTTGATGATGTGGTGAACTCCGTTGGCCAGACTTTCCTGAGCACCACCATGCGATGCTTCAAGTGCCACGACCACAAGTTTGATCCCCTACCCACTCGGGATTATTACCGCTTTTATGCAGCCTTTTCAGGAACTCAACTTGCGGAAAGACCAGCTCCCTTCAACAAAGAAGAAAGTCTGCTTGGTCTCAACAGCGGGAAAAACGACACCCAGCGCATGCTCGATTTCGCCAAGGAAAAACACCACAAACTTTCGGAAAAGCAGGAGAATGCAGCCAAGGCTTGGTACGAAGCACATGGCAAAGAATACCTCAACGAAGACAAACGCAGAGCTATTCCCGACGAGGAGAAGCCTCCCCGCTATGTCGGGCTGACTCCTCTAGAACAGGGCAGACTCAAGGTGCGGCGGCAGGATGAATGGATCTGGACCCGTCGGCTCGAACGCTACGAACCCCTGGCTCAATCCGTCTACAATGGACCCGTACCCAAATCCCTGAATGCCAAAAAAATGCGCATGCCCGAAAACATCCCGGATATCCCCATTCCCCATACAAGCATCTTGATGGGGGGTGCATTGGAAGCCCCGGGAGACACCGTGCGGCCCGGTGTCCTGAGTGCCCTCGGACTGGCAACCTCCAATGATCCTGCTGAACCGTATCTAATCACCAACGAAAGCTCCGGAAGGCGCCTGGCCCTGGCCAAGTGGATCGCCCACCCCAAGAATCCACTAACCGCCCGATCCATCGTTAACCGAGTCTGGCAAAGACATTTTGGTAAACCTCTTGCCGGTAATCCGAATAATTTCGGGGTCAAGGGGAAGAAACCAACCCATCCCAAACTCCTTGATTGGTTGGCCGCAGACTTCATTGAAAACGGATGGAAATTCAAGCGTCTGCATAAACAGATCATGCTCTCTGAAACTTATCGGCAAGCAACGGAACATCCACAGATCGAAAAGCTCCGCAACCTAGACCCTGACAACCATTTGCTTGCTTACCGCCTGCCCCGCCGTTTGACGGCTGAAGAACTGCGCGACGGCATGCTTGTGAGTACCGGCGAACTGAACCGTCATGTGGGTGGTTTGCCGGTGATGCCGGAGATCAACATGGAAGTGGCCCTACAACCCCGGATGATTCAGTTCTCGCTTGCACCTGCTTACCAACCTTCGGTTTTCCCCAAACAAAGAAACCGTCGAACCCTTTACGCCTACCGCGTGCGCGGTCAACCGGATCCGTTTCTCGAGCTCTTCAACCAACCCAATCCCAACGACTCCTGCGAAGAACGCGTAGCCGAATCCGTCACTCCACAGGCTTTCTCGCTTCTCAATAGCAACCTCATGAACGACCGGGCAACCGCTTTGGCGTTGCGTTCGGAAAAGGAATTCAAAGACCTTCGCATGCAAGTCAAGCGGGTCCTTCAACTGGCTTTTGGCAGAGTTCCGGAGAAGGACGAGTGGGACCGGCTTGAAAATTATGTCGAGAAAATGAGAAAGTATCACCTCAAGCATGAACCTGAAAAGACGAGCTATCCGACCTCCATCACCCGTTCGCTCGTTGAGGAAGCTACGGGACAGCCTTTCGAGTACGAGGAAATTCTACCCGCTTTCGAACATTACCAAGCCGATAAAAAACCCCACGAGGTAAGCCCGCAAACCAGAGCGCTTGCAGACCTTTGTCTAGTTCTCTTCAATGCCAACGAATTTATGTACGTCTACTGATATGAAAATCCCCCTTTATGTTCCCGAACTTAATCGCCGCGATTTCCTCTATGGACTGACCTCTTCTCTTGGTGCTTTGGCCATGACCGATTTGATGGCGAAGGATTCTTCATCTTCGACCGGCGCAAAAAAACCGATGCACGAACCCAAGGCAAAAAATGTCATCATGCTCTTCATGGAAGGCGGACCCAGTCAGGTCGACACTTTCGACCCAAAGCCAA
>NHCT01000058.1 GCA_002167605.1 Verrucomicrobia bacterium TMED40
CATTAAGTTCCTTCGATGAAGCAACCTCGAATGGTAATCAGGATGCGGAATAGCTTGAACACACAGATCGTTCGCCTTTTTTGGCTTTTCGCATCTTTGGCTTTTGTTTCGTGCGGAGGAGATGAGGCTGAGACGGTCACCGCCGAAGAATCTGAGGCCCCAAACGACCCTTCTTCCATGGCTGAAGAAATGCCGCCGCCCCTAGAAAAGACAGAAGTTTTTGTTCCCAAACCCGAGCCAACCAAACCAAAACCTGACCCTAATGGTGTATACTTACCTACTGGAGAAGATAAAAACGGGAAGCCAGTCTATGAGAACCAAGAAGGCTTTTCCTTGTGGTTTAATGGCTCGATCTGGAGAATCACCGATCGTACAGGAGGCGGGAAGTTAATTGCTTCCGGTGAAGCCGAACTCAACGGCAAATGGGAAAACCAAGGAAAAGCACGGCACTACCCCGACGAGGAGTATGCGAAGGACGCCCTTTTTAGGTTAGCGGTCGCTTTTCAGGGTTCCTCTGATAACCTGAATGCCATTCGGTTATTTCAACAGTTTGTGATGCAATTCCCGGATGACAAACTGGTTGCAGATGCCTACCTGAGTCTTGGTGATTTGACCATAAGCGATGTGAATCCCGACGAGCAACCATCCTTCGACCAAGTTAAGGAAGCTCGCAAAAATTATGCATTGGTCAGGGAGAGCACGCAGGACATCCGATTGATTTCAGATGCAACTTTCAACGAAGGCGGATTGCTGGAACGGGTTGCGGAAAACCCAGAGGGTTTGGTTAACCATTACTACACCTTTGATAAAAATAAAGACGAGACCTTACAGGAAAAGGAGTTGGAAGCATCCGGCTTGNTTAATGGAANCTCGTTTGCCGACTACGACTTAAATCTTGATAAANCACTTGATTACGGTGAACTTTTCGAACTCGCGAGCATGACAACTTTTGCCGAGATTGAAAAAGTTTTTCGGGGATACAGCGAAAAATATTCTTCTGNCGAAGGAGCCCGTGTTTCNCAGGCAACCGCAAAGGTNGGATTTGCCTGCGAGAAGCAGGGCAGACCATCGGAAATGCTCGNATTGTANNNTCAGGATATTAAAAAATATGGCAACGATCCCCGTTCCGTCGGAGTGGATGAAATTCTCAAGAATTATTCTTCCAAATATGCCGAATACGAGACCCTGTATGGGAAAAGCTTGGATCTCTTGCAAAAATTACAAAACCCGGGTCAGGCCATTTCATTTACCTACAGAAATCGTAAGGGCATTGAGGAAGCGATTGCTGGAACGATGGAGGAAGTGCTTCAGGATAGAAAAAAATTATTGCCTATGCTTGCCACCAATTATCAAGGAATGGATCCTGAAATCTANAGTGAAGTCGCAAAGTTTAGGGGGGCCATTTTCATTAATCCGGACTACGCCGCCAAATTCAAAGGCTATCTTAAGAAGTACCAAACCTTGCAGGATAANTTTCCCGCCGACCTCGCTCCCGGAAATGCNTTNGTTGGCTTACTCCANGAGGCGATAGATTCNGGTAAAAAATCCTTGGAGTTGCGGATGCGAGCGATCCTTGACAAATCCGGATCCTCTGNAGGCAGGGGGTACAATCCNCAAAGAAGTGATTTTCCTGCCGCTAGTGCAGGCGTTTTGGTTTGGATGGCCGAGAAAATGGTGGCCCAGAATTCATTGGATGATGCGGTGGCCGCAATGGAAAGACTTGTGGATTTGTACGGAGAAACTGGTGGAGAATTCCTTTTTGACGCTCATTATCTTATTGGACAAGCCAAGGANAAGGAGCGTGATTACCAGGCAGCTGCTACTAGTTTTGGGGATGCGTTAACAAATTCCTCTTGGCATGAAAACGCAAATGATGCTCGGATGAGAAGGGGTAATTCCTTAATCAAGGTCGGTGAGGCTACCAAAGATGAGGGGGCTTTTGAAGAAGCNAGCACCTCCTTTGAGGAAGTGAGGGGTGACTCGGACAGCACCCTTGATTTCAGGGCTGAGGCAAACTACAAAATGGGGGATTGCAGAATGGCAGTTAGGGATTATGCAGGAGCGGCTTTCCTATACTTGGAAACAACCTTGAATTTCCCGAGTTCTGTTAAATGGGTGCCCAAAGCATATGAGAAATCAATTCGCTGTTACGAACAAAGTGGCCAAACGGACCAAATTAGAAATATNGAGAAACAGTACAATGATTGGCAAAGGAAGTTCCTGAAATGAAGTTATTTNCATTACTCATTNTCGTTTCGTCCTTTTTANGCTCCTCTTTGGTTGCCCAGACCGTTGACTATTTCACNAAGTANAGAGGAGCTCTNCCAGTCAAGGTCTATTACGGTGCTAACNCTCGTGCCNTGTCCTTGCTTGGAGTGGATGCGAAGAAAGGAATTATTTACGGCATGATGGAAGGGGCGGGTCAAGTCCAGTTCGAATTNCGCGGATTGAAGCAACAGAACATTACTGGTTTTAAATACGAATGGCCCAAAGATCCAAGATTGGCTCTCAAGTATTTGGCCAATGAACAATACAGCCCCAAGATGCTGGANGTTCTTCGACCCTACATCTATAAGGTATTACTCTATTTAGACATCCCTTTTGAGTTTATGCCGATCCATGATGATTGCTTAGTCTATTGCAAATCATTGGTAGAAATGGAGCAGTTTGAAGAAGCCTTTTATGTTCTGTCACGTTTGAACCTAAGCAAACTAGACGAATACGGATACAGGGAGTTTTCCGAGCTCGCACTTGATTTGGCAGGCAAGATGATCGTNTCCAACCCCAAGGCGGCCAAGACCGCNCGCTCGCTCTTACAACTTGTCACGATTCGTGATGATAGTGCGGATCATGCATCTTATTTACAGCTGGTGGATTCGTTAAGAATGCAGGGATTGCATACGGAGGCGATTTCCGAGTACGGACGATTGGGGCCGATCGTGTCCAAGTCGGTCAATTCGCCCCACCAAGAGGTACTTCGCTTATGGCCCATCTATTGCTACATAAAACTCTATGAGTCTTATTCGAAAGCTGCCTCTCGAGATAAAAGATACGCCCAGGCAGCCAGTAAGATGTTCAATACCGCCCTGCAGATGATCAAAAAAATCGATGAGAACCCGCCATCGAGGCAAGCCAACGAATTTTCCCTGTATAAATTGATACGGGCCCTTATCCGGGTTCAATATGCCAGACAGTACGAAGCCGCGGGCAAAAAGGAGCAATCCGAGCAATACTATAAGGATTCTGTTTTGGAGGTGACCGAAGGCATCGTAACCGCAAGAGTTGGATTGGATTGGTTGCCGGAATCGCTGATGATGGCAGGAGATGCTTACGAGAAACTCGAACTGACGGAAGCCGCGAGAAATGTCTACAAGCAAGTTTCCATCTTTTTCAAATCAACCAAATGGGCCGTGCAGAGCGAAGCAAAACTGAAAGCATTGCCTCCTTCCTAACCAAATCCTCAGTTGACCCTAATCCCAAATACATCTTTCTTAGCAAAACAACACAATTAATATGAAACTTGTCCAATCTCGCACACTTCTTCTTTTAGCCCTTTTATTCTCGGTTCTGTTTCCAGAGATGTTGGTTTCGGTGGCCCAGGCCCAAACAAAAAGCTTCGGATCTCAATTGGTGGATGCGCTGGGGATCTTCATAACACCATTCGCAATTCTGGTAGTGGGCGGGTTTACTTTGATTATTTACAACGGAATTGCGATTCGCAGAAAGGCTTTTGTCAAAGATGATGTGGTCCAACCAATTATGCAGGAATTGCAAAATCTTAATATTGAGGGAGCAAAGGCCTTGTGCGATCAGTACAAACTCCCCGTTACCGGTGTTCTGAAGGGTGGCTTGGAACGAATTCAGGATGACGAATTGGATATCGAATCCATCGAAAAGGGGCTTGAGGAAACTTCTGCCTTGGAGTTGGCCAAGCCTTTTACATGGATAAACATGCTCAACACCATTGGCTCGATCGCACCAATGATCGGTCTTTTGGGAACCGTCACCGGTATGATCGGGGCATTCAATGTCTTGACTGAGTCAGGCATGGGAGGTGAATCCAGCAAGCAAATGGCGGGCAACATTGGTAGTGCTCTCTGGACGACTGCATCTGGGCTGGTTGTAGCAATCCCAACTCTAATCGCATATTTTATTTACAAGACCAAATTTGGTACGATTGTGGCCGAAGTGAACCGGGTTGCTGGTGAAATGGTCTTTACCCTCGTTCGTGCTGCTCGTGGCGGTTTCGAAGAGGGCGAAGACCAAGAAGAGTACTATGAAGAAGAAGCGGTCGCCGCTCCCGAAGGTCTACCTGAAGAAATCCCTCCTCCTGCCCAATAACTAATCTTATTTATCCTACTGATTTTTCACTCAAAGCCTGATTCAGATCTATCATAAATGAAGGGTTTCCAGCCACCTGCTACAAACGATTCCCCCGATCTTACCCCGATGATCGATGTTGTTTTTCTTCTTATCGTTTTCTTTATGGTGGTCGCCCAGAGAATGTCCGAGCAATATGTCGAGTTNGAATCNATGGCTGTAGCAAGCAATTCAGCAGTNAAAGAGTCCCCTCCTTCAAGAACGATCATTAGCATAGACGAAACNCCTGAAGGCCAGAAGTTCTATTGGGGGATGACTGAGATTGACATCAGTCAAGTTAGTTGGGTGGTTAAAAAAAACCCTGAGTGGAAAGTGTTTCTCCGGGTACACCCAAAGGTCACCCATGCGGTCGTGCAGGATGTCATGAAGGAGATTGGAAACGCTGGCCAAGCCGATATTATATTCGGAACTTGGCAGGTTGCCGGATAGAGGAGTCAAATCATGGATACTTTCAAAAGAATTTTGGATGATGTCGACGAAGTTGACCTTACTCCGATGATTGATGTCACTTTTCTACTTTTAATTTATTTTATGGTGACAACCATGCTTAAGCAACCGGAAGCGGAGTTATCGATCCAATTGCCCGGTAAACCGCAAAATAGCGATGCGAAACCTATGGATATGCTTAAAGTGCGAGTCGGAGATGAGGGTGAGGTTTATCTGAATGGCTCTGAAATTGAAGACGGCTTGGATTTTACGATGCCTGACTTGGTTGCAAATTTGAAAACCCAAAAGGGTATGCGGGATCAATTGATCAATAGTGGTGCAAGATCCAAGGAGGAGGCCGAACTGAAGGTGGAAATCGAATCCTCAGGTATTGCCGAACATCAGTCTTCAATCAGCGTCCTAAACGCATGCTCATCCGCAGGCGTGAACAAGGTAACCTTTACCTTCCAGTAATCGTTGGTTAAGTAATCGCATTCTTCAATGCCTGATGTTGTAAAGAAATTCCTTCACACGCGCATGCGCGTGAGCAACCTAAAAGAAACCGTTCGTTTTTACCAAACGGTCTTTGGCTTGAAGGTATCGCGGGAACACCAATCGCCCCGAGGATCCCAGTTGGTTTTCCTGTCCGTTCCCAATAGTGAAGAGGAGATTGAAATCACTTATTTTCCTGATTCAGGCCCGGTTGAAGTGCAGGAAGATTTGATGCATTTGGCCTTCGAGGTCGAGAGCATGGATGACTTCGCCAAGCATCTGTCTGAAGTTGGTTACAAGTTCAGTGATGGTCCGACGAAAAGTTCATCCGGTTCCACATTCGCTTTTGTCGATGCGCCGGAAGGCTATGAAGTCGAAGTCATTGAAAGGCCTTAAGCTCTTAGGGTCGAATTTGAAGACAGCAAAAGCTGTCCTGTTTGATCCTTCAAACAATCTTTTGGTTTACTCGTCCACTCTCTCCCAATAAAGTCCTCGCCAAGCATTGAAATCGGTTGTCATAGAATCGTTTTGAATGAATACTAAAGGTTATGAAATTGTTTTTCTTTCATCTATGTATCCTGTCATCCGTTCTCTTTTTCGGAGGCTGTCAACACCTCCCCAAGGTTCTCAATAAAGAAGATTCCGCTAACACAATTACCCTTTTCGATGGTTCGAGCTTAAGCAATTGGAAAGCAACTGACTTTGCCGGCAAGGGAGAAATTTCAATTGATGAAAACGGAAGCTTGTTTCTTGAAATGGGTGCGGAGTTGTCCGGTATCCATTGGGCGGGTAATCCCTTGCCCAAGCAAGACTACGAAATTTCATTGCAGGCAAAACGAACCATGGGGAGCGATTTCTTTTGCGGTCTTACTTTCCCTTACAAGGAGTCTCACGCTACGCTCATTCTGGGAGGGTGGGGTGGTTCTTTGATCGGTATATCCAGCATTGACGATTTCGATGCTTCTGAAAACGAGACTGGAGACGCGTTTATCTTCGAGGAAAACCAGTGGTATGATATTCGCTTACGAGTGACTGTAAGTGAATTTACGGTTTGGATAGACAACGAAGAGGTGATCGACTGTGAAGTCGAAGGTCGTAGGGTAGGCATGCGAATTGGTGAAATTGAAATGTCGGTCCCTCTGGGGCTTTGCACCTTTGCCACTTCCGCCAAAATGCGCGACATCAAAATGAGGACTTTACCCTAAACAAAGAAGATTGCTCTTAACTTATTAATTTGGTATAAAATCAAAAATGAAAATTTCTAATACTCTCTTTACACTATTGTTGTCGGTCATCGGCCAATTAGTTTTTTCCTTACATGGGCAGGAACCCCCAAAGCAAAACCTCCAGCTGGTAAAGGTTGCTAGCTTAAACACAATCGAGGCAAATAAGGAATTCCAGAAAAATGTTCAGCTCGTTCAGCAACAGCGTGCTTTAGCCGTTCAAATTCTCAGCAAGATGCAGTCCACACAAGACAAGGACGAACACGACAACTTGAAAAAGCAACTCGACTCCCTGCAAAAAAAATTAAACGAGAATAACAATCTGATGTTCAAAACATATGGATTTTCTCTTAACCGAAATTATGTTCTNACGGTTGAAAAAGCTCATGTTCACATGTGGGTGACCGAAGAAGAGGCACAGGCGATTAAGGCGAAAAACCAAACGGGTAAACCCGTAGAGGAAATTGCCCCCGAGAAGTCTGGTTTCCGCTCGCTCTTCAAAAAGAGCAAGTAACTTCAGTCGATTGCTTGTTTGCCTGCTCCTGAAGGAGCCATGGCAGTTTTCAAGACAGGTGATTCCTGAAGCCTAAGCTGACCGCAAGCCGCTTCNATATCATGCCCTTTTTCCATGCGGAGAGTCACTTTGGGAGCTTTGCTCTGTTCAACCTTTTTATGAAAAGCCTGGATTTGGGAGAGGGGGGGGCGTCTCCAGGTAAGCCCTTCGACTCGGTTGTAGGGAATAAGGTTAATTTTAGCATTTAATCTGCGAGCGTGCTCGCCAAGCAANTCGGCCTGCTGCAAATCATCGTTTACATTTTCNATGAGAATATATTCCAGGGTTATCATTTTCTTGCGTTTCTCGATGAATTTCTCGCACGCNTTAACAAGTTCATTGATNGGATACCGGTCATTGATGGGCATAATCTTACGTCGGGTNTCATCATCTCCGCCATGCAGAGATATGGCTAATCGGATTTGGGCCGGGTATTTAGCAAGTTCTAGAATCTTTGGGACCAAACCGCTTGTTGAAAGAGTGAGGTGTCTGGCACCGATTCCCAAACCCCGCGGAGATAGAATTTGATCGAGAGCAGGGAGCAACGCCCGCAGGTTGGCTAAAGGTTCACCCATGCCCATAAATACCAGGTTATTGATTCTTCTGCCGGCTTCCTGCCGGGCAAGTAGAATTTGCCCTATGATTTCCCCTGTGGTTAAGTTTCGCTTCAAGCCCTCAAGCCCGCTAGCACAAAATTTACAGCCCAGGGCACAACCTACCTGTGTGGATACGCACAGGGTCAATCGGGAGGATCGGGTACCCAGGGTGCCTTGGGTTGCCCGGATTAATACGCTTTCAATGAGTTGCTGATCTCTTAAATTCCAGAGAAACTTTTGCGTTGTATCCTCCGAACCTTGAACCCTGATCTTTTCCATGGGAACCAGGTCGTAACTTTCCATTAAATTTTCTTTTAAGGATTTGGGCAAGTTCGACATCTTATCCCAATCAAGTTGGCCTTTTTCGAAAATCCAGTTCCTCACTTGTTCCATTCTGAATTTTGGAACTCCTTCCCAATCCCAATCTTCAAAGGAATGATCTATTAAAAGTGGTTTTTTGATTTTCAGAATTTGAGAAGCTTATCTTTTAAATCAACCTATTGCAACGAAGCATCGATGATGTTTTTTNTGAAAATCGATTCANCCAAAAGCGATANAATAGGATTGAATAAAAGCAGGAAAAGCTCAATTGATAAGCAATGAACTCCCCCAAACTAATCTTGTGGATCATATGGGTAAGCCTTCTTTCCTTCATCGTTTATTACCGGTTCGCCTATGGTGCTGAAATGCCAGAAGAAGAGCCCTTGAACATAATCTTTGTAATTTTGATCTCTTGTCTCCTCTTAGGAAGTTTGACTTGCCGAGTCTTGGTTCTACCGAGGCAGGACAACCCCTTTGCTTTTTTTGTGGGCGGGCTAGCCGCAGCCGAAGGTGCTATGTTGCTTGGTGTCTTGTTGATTCCATATTATCAGGACTTGGTATTAGCTATGTCCTTCGCTTGTATGGTGACCTATTTTCCTTATTTCATAAAGGTCCCCAATCCAGTGGATGGGGCAAAGGAATTTTAGGCTATGATTTGNTGAATGGGGTCAGCACCTTCAACCCCAACCAAACTTTTATCCAACCCTCCGTGGAAATAGGAAAGATTGTTCGGATCGAGACCAAGTTGGTTTAAAATAGTCGCATGCAACCGACGNACATGAAAGCGATCNGTCACTGCCTGACTACCCAATTCATCCGTTTCACCGACGCTCACCCCGCCCTTGATTCCTCCTCCTGCCATCCACATCGTAAAACCCCATGAGTTATGGTCTCGCCCAGTTCCGCTGGCATATTCAGCGGTTGGCTGNCGTCCAAACTCACCGCCCCAAACTACAAGNGTTTCGTCAAGCAGTCCGCGCTGTTTTAAGTCTTTGAGTAGTCCGGCAATGGGTTTATCCGTGTTTCCGGCATGGTAGGAATGGTTCTTAACCAAGTCGCCGTGGGCATCCCAATTGTTGTCATTATGGTGACCACCAGAATAAATTTGCACAAAGCGTACTCCTCTTTCGACCAACCTCCTGGCGAGGAGGCATTTTCTGCCAAAGTCCTCGGTGTTGGAACCGTCCATTCCATACAAATCCTTGATGTGTCCAGGTTCTTTATCTACATCCACAGCTTCGGGTGCCGACGCCTGCATTTTGTAGGCAAGTTCATAGGATGCCANCCGNGCGGCCAGGTTCGTNTTGTCGTACCTCTCGGAGAGGTGACCCTCATTCATGGTTCTCAGGTGGTCAAGCATGGTTCGCTGTTGTGGGCGCGGGATACCATGTGAGTTTTCCAGGTCAAGGATGGGAGATCCTTGTGAGCGTAGCACGGTTCCCTGATAGCTTGCCGGCATGTATCCGCTCGACCAGTTTTTTGCACCACTGATTGGACCGCCGGTCTTATCCAGCATCACGACATAGCCGGGGAGGTTTTCATTTACGCTGCCCAGACCGTAGTTTACCCAGGAACCCAAAGAAGGATGCCCGGAGAGCAGATTCCCGGCATTCATCATCAGCATGGCGGATCCATGAATCGGAGACTCCGCTTTCATGGAGTGCAAAAACGCAATGTCGTCAACGCAGGAACCCACATGTGGGAAAAGATCGGAAACATACTTACCACACTCTCCATAGGGTTTAAATTTCCATTTCGGACCTACCACCCGACTTTCATTTCTTTTTCCTCCCCGTCCAAAGGTTTTAACTTGGATGGTTTTTCCATCCAATGGGTAGAGGTTGGGTTTGTAATCAAAGGTGTCCACCTGGCTGGGCCCTCCGTACATGAATAGGAAAATAACTGACTTTGCTTTTCCTGGGAAAGCGGAGTTTTTGGGAGCGAGGGGATTTACATAGGATGAAGCACTGCTCGCCATTGCCTTGTTCGCAAAAAATCCGTCTTGGGCAAGCATTCCGGTCAGCCCGAGCGAGGCAAATCCTCCACCAATATCTTTGAGGAACTCTCTCCGCTGGGTACGGTTACAAAATGTGTTTTCTGGTTTTTCGTTCATAATTAATCGAGGTAAACAAATTCATTCAGATTTAAAGCCAACAGGGCGAAGCGATCCAGTGCTTCCTCTCCCGAAAGACTAAATTTATTCTTCATATTTTTCATCATTGCCAAACCGGCATTAATTTCATTCTTTTGCGGACTGCGGGAGAAAACAAGTTTTAGTGCGTGTTCGACTTGCTTCTTGGGTTCCTTTCCTGCCTCGGTTCGTAGTCGATTGGCAAAGGACTTGGCAGAGTCATTCATGAATTTACCGTTCAGCATATTCAGAGCCTGAGTGGGAACCGTGGTGTTAAACCGGACCGGGCAGGTGGAGTCGGTATCTGCCATATCGTGGTTAATGAGCAAAGGCATTTGCATAGA
>NHCT01000059.1 GCA_002167605.1 Verrucomicrobia bacterium TMED40
TTTTTTAAAAAAAGAGAACTTTTTAAACAAGTTTTATTAGTTGTTACTATTATTGTTATATTTGTTTGTGTAGATTCATTTTATCAATTCTTAAATTATACCCCAGAAAATGGCTTTGGAAAAGATTTATTAGGTTTTAAATCAAATTGGTATGGAAGACTAACAGGACCATTTGGAGATGAATTAATACCTGGTTCTTATATATCAAAATTTGGTTTATTAGGATTTGCATTCCTTATTTCTATTAAAAAATTTGAAAATAAAATAATTTTTCATTCAATATATTTATCTTCAATACTTTTTATTAGTTTTGTTTCTGGAGAAAGAATGGCATTTGCAACATTTGGGATAGGTTTAGTATTTTTATTCATATTTCTAAATGGATTTAGAAAATCTATTTTTTTATCAATAATTATTGGTATTTTTTTAATATTTATAACTACTTATTTACATCCTTCTTACAATGATTTTAAAGTGGTTGAATCAACACAATATCATCAAGGTCAAAAAGTAGAGAAATTTTTTAATTGTATTGATGATAAAGAACAAGTTTGTTCAAAAATTATAGATATTCAACCAAGCTTTTATGAAATAATAAAAAATTTTAAAACATCTACCTACGGTGAAATATATTTATTATCATTTAAGATGTTCAAAGATAATCCTCTTACGGGTATTGGGATAAATAATTTTAAATTTTTGTGTGATAGTAATAATATTTATAAAAATATGATGGTGTATTACAAATGTGCATCACATCCACATAATATATATATTCAATGGTTAACTGAAGGTGGGTTAATTGTTTTTGTTTTATTTATTCTATATTTAATTTTTTTAATGTTATTTATACTAAATAATAATGGTGACAAAAAATATAAAATAGTCTCAATTGCAATAATGATTATTTTGTTTTGGCCAATTATGTCTACAGGAAGTTTAATAAAAAACTGGTTTGGAGTTAGTACTTTTTTTATTGTTGGATTGTGTATTTGTCTCAGTAAATTTAGAAATAATTATTAAAACTAGATTTAAGAAAATATTTTTTTAATTTATTTGCAAAAAATAAACCTAAAAAAAAGAAAAGTATTACTGATAAAATTGTTCCATTACCCTGCCCAAATAAAGATCCAATATACATAAAAAGAAAAATTATTGTAGATGATAATACTTTAAAATGAATACCTAAGATCAAACCTATAATAGCAAAAATTATTATGATTAGTGTATTACCCAATCCCATTCCAAAAAATGATCCTACATAAGTCATATAAATAGAAGAGCATAAAATAGATATGTTAGTAGAATAAGAATTATCAAAAAATCTTACTTTTATAAGATAATAAAAGGATTTTAATCCATCAATCCAAGTAATTTTTTTTCCCTGAGCTTTAGATCTAAAAAAATATGATATACCATATTCATAAATAAAAAAATTATTTCTTACAATTTGAGAGGCTAAATCAATCTCTATTCCAAAATCGTTTACACTTAGTTTAATTTTTTCAATTACACTTCTATGGAGAATTTTTAGACCACAGTGAACATCGCTTAATGACTGTGAAAAAAAAATATTAAAAATTAATGAATTTATTTTGCCTACAAGATTATTAAAAAAATAATTATTTTTTTTTAACTTTCCTGAAAGATATCGACTTCCAAATATACATTTGATATCTTTATTTTTCTTTATCATATCAAACATTTCTTTTGCATCTTTAATATCTAACTCTAAATCTGCATCTTGAAGTAAAATATATTCTCCATGAGAATTTTTTATTCCTGTTTGAATTGCTTTTCCTTTACCATAATTTACATCTAATTTAATTAGTTTAAACAAAAATTTATAATGATTTTTTTTCTTTAGCTCATTTAATAAATTTGATGAACCATCAGTTGATCCATCGTCGACTACAATTATTTCAATATTCTCCTTATTGAAATATGTTTCTATTTGATCAAATAATTTATTAAGAAAATTAATTTCATTAAATACTGGTATTACAATAGATAAGACTTTACTATTCTCTTGGTGCATGTTTATTCAGTATTCTTTGTAATGTACGCCTATGCATTCTTAGCCTCCTTGCTGTTTCAGATACATTTCTATTACACTGTATAAACACTCTTTGAATATGTTCCCATCTAATTCTATCTGCAGTCATAGGATTTTCAGGTGGAGGTGGTAATATTTCTTTTGAGTTAGTAAGAGCATCATAAATTTGATCTATTTCTGCTGGTTTAGGTAGATAATCTATTGCTCCTGATTTTATAGCTGCCACTGCAGTCGCTATATTGCCATAACCAGTTAATAAGAGAGATTTTGTTTGAGGGCTTATTTTCTGAAATTCTTTAATTAATTCTAACCCAGAACCGTCCTCTAAACGCATGTCAACGACTGCATAGTCAAAGTTTTTTTCAGTTACTTTTAATAGGGAATCTTTAAAACCTGGTGAAGAAACTACTTCAAAACCTTTTTTTTCCATAGATCTAGTGAGTCTTTCTCTAAAAGGAAGATCATCATCGACAATCAATAATCTCATATTCATATATTTAAGATAGAGTTATCAAATACAATTTCAACAATAGCTTTATCTTCTTTTGAATTATAAAAATTAATACTGCCACCCATATTTTCAATCAAATTTTTAGCAATAAATATTCCTAATCCCATTCCTTGATTATTTTTTGAAATATATGGCTCTCCTAATTTATCAACTATATCTTTCGAGAATCCATCACCATCATCTACGATCATAATTTTTACATTTAAATTGTTATAACTTATTTCAGCAGTTACATAAGTTTTAGAATATAATATAGCATTTTGAATGATGTTACCTAAAGCATACATTATTTCATCTTTAAAAACGATTTCNGGCTCATCGTCAGTAAGTGTTTCTTTAATGATTAATTTTTTATTTTTATTAAATTTTTCAAAATTTATTTTTATAAGATCAGTTATTTTAACTTTTTCAAGGAACTTGTCTTTAAGCTTTAAAGGATTTTTAGAAAATCTTTGCAATATTTCTTTACATCTTTCAGCTTGAGATTTTAATAAAATAATATCTTTAGCAATAGTTTTATTATCAATAAGTATTTTTTCCTTTAACAAATCATTTATAATTAAAAATATTGTATTTAAAGGAGTGCCAAGTTCATGAGCNGCAGCAGCACTAAGGGAGCCTACTTCAGTCATTTTTTTTTGATTTAAAATTTGTAGTTTTGATACAGAAAGTGCATTAGATATTTTTCTAGATGAGCTTGCAAAAAGATAGGCATATATAGCAATAAAAATTACAGTTATTATTAAAGATGCTACTAGACCAAAACTATATATTTCTGGAAGATAAAATTCTGCTCCTAGATCAAGAGGTATAAAATAAAAATTCAGAATTATAATAATACTAATAGAAATAGTTGATAATACAACTGTCATTAAGGCAGGTAAATATGATGCTGAGGTTATTACTGGAGCTAAAATTAATATTGAAAAAGGGTTAATGATTCCGCCCGTTAAGAAAAGTAGAAAACCTAATTGTAAGGTATCAAAAAGCAAAAAAGAAAATGCTTTAATATTACTTATAGATTTATTTTTTCTTTCTTCAAAATAAGAATAAAAATTCAATGCAACTGAGAAAAATATTATTACTAAGGTTTCAAAAAATGGAATTTGGATATTTACAAAGTAATAAACAAAGAAAATTGCAAAAATTTGTCCAAAAATAGCAATCCATCTTATTTTGATAAGATTGCCAAGAAGTATAGTGTTCATTAAATATTAAATATCAAGATTTGCAACTTTTAATGAATTTTCAGCTATAAATTTTTTTCTTGAATCTGTTTCACCACCCATAAGATCTTCAAAAGCTTTGTTTGCAGAATCAACTTGATTAATTTTTACAGACAGCAATACTCTTTCGTTAGGGTCTAATGTAGTTTCCCATAATTGATCTGGATTCATTTCACCTAATCCCTTATATCTATTTATTTGAAGACCAGATTTTCCAAAATCTAATATTTTATCAATTAAATCTAAAGGTCCAAATATATTGAATTCTTCATTTTTATGGTTAAGAATTCCACAACCAGTCTCTTTTAGACGATAAAAATTCTCCATTAGTTGGTCTTTGATTTCATTTAAAGCTTTTGCTTCTAGTGAAACTATAAAATTCTCATCTATAGTGTATTTTTCAGTAAACCCTCTAATATTTCTTTCAAATAATAAAGAATTATTTTTGTGAATTACTTTCCAGTTTTTTTCAGAAATGTTTGAAATTAAATTTAATCTTTGTTGAAGATATTTTGCAATTTCCTGACCAATTTTTTTATCTTTAAGATTTCTTATATCAAGTGCTCTTACAATTGCTGAATGTTCGATTATGTCACTATTATCTACTCTTCTTAATAGTGGCATAACTAAATTTTTAGTTTTTTTTGAGAGATAAATTATTTGTTTTAATTCTTCACCTGCAATCTGAGAAAGTTGAGTATTTTCAAAAAAAGTATTTTTTAATCCCTCTTCAATCAAGTAATCTTCCAAATCACTATCATCTTTTTTATAAACAGTTGAATTACCCTTTTTAAGTCTATAAAGAGGTGGTTGAGCGATAAATAATCTCCCTGAATCGATAATTGGTTTCATGTGTCTGTAAAAAAAAGTTAAAAGGAGTGTCCTTATATGACTTCCATCTACATCTGCATCTGTCATAATTATAATTTTGTGATATCGCATTTTAGAGTAATCAAATTTGCCTTCTATTTTATTTTGGTTATTATCATCTGAAGGATTGCCAACCCCAGCCCCAATAGCTGTAATCAGTGCTCCTATTTCATTACTTGTTAAAACTTGTTTTTCATTGGCTCTTTCTACATTTAATATTTTTCCTCTTAAGGGAAGTATAGCTTGATTTTTTCTATCTCTTCCTTGTTTAGCAGATCCTCCAGCTGAATCTCCTTCAACNATAAACAATTCTGATAATTCAGGATTTTTCTCTTGGCAGTCTGCCAGCTTACCAGGAAGAGAAGTATTTTCTAAACCAGTTTTTCTTCTTGTAANCTCTCTNGCTTTTCTNGCAGCTTCTCTAGCATTGGAAGCTTCGATTATTTTATCAANTACTTTTTTAATNTCTGAAGGATTTTCTTCAATCCATTGTTCTANTTTATTCAAACTTGTTGACTCAATAACTGGTCGNACTTCNGAAGATACAAGTTTNTCTTTTGTTTGACTTGAAAATTTGGGATCTGGNAGCTTAACTGANATTATACAAGNTAANCCCTCTCTAGCATCTTCACCAGAAATGTTATTAGAGTTTTTTGTATTTTTATTTATGTAATTTACTATTGATCTTGTAAGCGCTCCTCTAAATCCAGCTAAATGAGTTCCTCCATCCCTTTGTATGATATTATTTGTAAAACATATTGTATTTTCGTGATAACTATCAGTCCATTGTAAGGAACATTCAACTGAAATATTATTCTTTTGTGCATAAAAAAAAATGGGTTCAGAATTAATAAGGTTTTTACCCTCGTTTAAATATTTTACATACTCCTTAATGCCTCCATCATATTTAAAATGTAATTTCTTCTCTTCAGATTGTCTTTTATCAGTAAAATAAATGCTGATTCCTGTGTTTAAGAATGCTAGTTCTCTTAATCTTTTTTCTATTGATTTAAAATTAAAATTTATGTCTTTAAAAATTTTATTTGTAGGAAGAAATGTAATTTTAGTTCCTGTAAAAAGTTTGTTGTTAATTGTATTAGAGTTTCCAATTATATTTAATTCTTTAGTGACTATTCCGTTCTCAAATTCAATGTTATATATTTTACCATCTCTGTTAATTTCTAAAATTAAATTTTCTGATAAAGCGTTAACAACTGAAACACCCACGCCATGTAATCCTCCTGATACTTTGTAACTATTTTGATCAAATTTACCACCTGCGTGTAATTCTGTCATTATAAGTTGAGCTGCGGGTATTTTTTCAGTTTTGTGAAGATCTACTGGAATTCCCCTACCATTATCAGTAATAGTTGCTGTGCCATCAGCGTTTAAAATTACTTCAATCTTATCACAAAAACCAGCTAAAGCTTCATCGATAGAATTGTCTAGCACTTCATATATCATTTGATGAAGGCCTGATCCATCATCAGTATCTCCAATGTACATTCCTGGTCTTTTTCTTACAGCTTCTAGACCTTTGAGAACTTTAATTGAATCAGATGAATACTCAGAATTCATAATTCTTTTATATTATAAAATTGTGCTTTTGTTGATACAAAAGAAAATAAATCTTTATCTGTTCCAGTCAGGAAAAATTGTATCTCAAATCTGTTAATCATATCTAATAAAATTTGGCGATTATTTGAATCTAAATGAGATCCAATCTCATCTAAAAGTAAAATTGGACTTATATCTTTGAAATTCACCAGATAATTACATTGAGCCAAAAGTATCATAAGTACAACAGTCTTTTGTTGTCCAGTCGATAACAAAGAAGCGTCAAAATCATTGTTAATTATTCCTAAAATATCCGATCTATGAGGGCCAATTTTGGTGCCTCCGTAATACTTATCGTAGCTTCGTGAGTCTGTCAAATAAGACAAATATTGCTCAAAAGATAGATCTATATTAAAAAAATCATCTTTAATTTCAAGTTCAAGATTAAATTGAAAATTGTGATCGTTTTTTAAAATATTTAAATTTTTATTTATTAAGTTTATTTGAGAGTGTCTCAATTCATATATTTCTAATCCTAAAGAAGATATATCTCGTTCAATGTGACTTAACCAATGATNATCTATNACATTTTGTTGAAGTATTTTAATTCTTTCAAGTAATAATTTTTTATATTTATTTATTAAGCTGTTATAGTTGTATTTAGTAGAAAAAACCAGTCTATCAATAAAATTTCTTCTATAAGATGGTGAAGCTTGAAACAATCTTTCCATCTCCGGTATAAATATTAGAAAAGATATAAATTTATTCAAAATATCAATTGATTCTTTTGATGAATCTTCATTTACCTTAATTATTTTTTTAAATTTGTTATTTTTGTTTTCTGTAAATATTTCAATATCAAANGAATTATTTTTTATTTCTAAATTATTTTTTATNANAAAATTATGTTCTTTTTTTTTTATTAAATNAGAAATGNTAGANNTTCTTATNCCTNTTCCTTTACTGNTTAAAGATATNCCCTCTAGGATATTAGTTTTNCCACANCCATTTTCACCNAACAAAATATTTAATTTTTGTTCAAATNATATTTTGTAATTAGTAAAATTTCTAAANTTNTTNAAATGAATATTNTTTATTTTTGCCAAATTNTATACTCTCATTGGCATTAATACATANACAAGNTTAGCATTTGAGTTTTCTTGNGCNGTTATTGGTGANGTATTATCTTTTAAATTNATAGAAATTTCATTNTCTTCTAANTTATTAACAATATCCATNATATATTTTGAGTTNAATCCTATTTCAATCTCATCTCCAGTATAATTAATTTTTANATCCTCAGANGCAGTACTACTTTCATTATTTATAGTATTTANNTTCAAAATATTTTCAAGTAATTTGAATTTAATNACTGGTGATTTTTCATTTGCAATTGTACTNACTCTNTCAACTGCNGATAATAATTTTTCCCTACTTATATTTAAAATATTGGTATTATTATTTGGAATTACTCTTTTGTAATCAGGAAAACTGCCATCGATTAATTTAGAAATAAATATTATATCATGTATAAAAAAAATTATTTTATTTGAACTAACAGATATTTCAATATCTTGATCAATTTCTGATAATAATTTTGATAATTCGTAAATTGTTTTCTTTGGGATTATAACTCCTGAAATTTGATCAACATTGTCATCAATATAATGGCTAAACTTAGCCAATCTATGTCCATCTGTACCTACTAAGGTAACAATACTTTTTTTATCTTCATTATTAATACTAAAATACAATCCATTTAAAAAATATCTTGTTTCTTCATTTGAAATAGCAAATTTAGTTTTATCTATTAATTTAAATAAAATTTTTGAATTTATTTTTATATTTATGCCAGTATTTTCTTGTTCAATGATTGGATAATCTTCTTTGGGTAGTGATGCTAAAGAGAATCTTGAACCGTCTGCTCTCAAAGTAAGTAGTTTACCATTATTTGATATTATTTCTATCGATGCTTTATCGTCAATTTTTCTTACGATATCATATAATATTTGAGAATTGATAGTGGTTGCACCAT
>NHCT01000060.1 GCA_002167605.1 Verrucomicrobia bacterium TMED40
ATCGCAGTAAAAAGACCAACTACAAATCCCAAATCAGAATTCCCCTTTAAGTTGGCAAATTTTTCCTTTATGCTCTCCCAAACCGTCATTATATAAATGCCCTTCCTGAAGATCCGCGTGCCAACAACCGTCGAGCTTTCAAACGATGGAAATAATAAGCGTTCTTTTTGTAGACGCCTGCCAATATTTCCGCCACGACCCGGTATAACTCAAGGGGAATAACTTCTCCAACCCTACCCAATGCATACAGAGATTGTGCCACAGGTTTGTTTTCAACCATGGGCACTTCGTACTCAATTGCTATTGCCTTTATTCTTCTTGCCAAGAGATTTTCTCCTTTCGCGACAACAATTGGAGCATTATCCATGCCTTTTTCATATTTCAGGGCTACGGCATAGTGGGTTGGGTTGGTTACAACCACATCGGCNGTTGAAACATCGGTCACCCCTTGACTCCCTAAAAGTTCCATGGCCTTTTTTCTCTGAGCGGATTTTATNTCTGGGGCCACTTCCTTGGCCTTTCTCTCATCNTTNACCTCCTGTTTAGTCATTTTCATTTCTTCCTCGTGCTCTTTTTTCTTAATAATAAAACTTATAATCGCGATTATAGCTAACATTAAGACAAGGATTGTAAACATAACTACAAACAATTCATAAATGAACTGCGGAACATGTTGCAGTGGGATTGGTGCATAAAAAATAGGGTCATCCAGGAATACTACTAAGGTTAGCCAAACCACAGTGCCAATCCCTAAAAATTTAAGAAAATCGATGAGAAAAGTTTTTAATCCTTTTATGCCAAATATTTTTTTGGCTCCGGTCACCGGGTTGAATTTATTTAGAGACGGACTGATAACTTTTGGCGTATACCTAAAACCAGTTTGCAAACCTTCCGCAAAAAAAGCTGCAAAGAAACAGGCCACAAGCATAGGAATCACAATATTTGCCAANCTAANATAAGATTCNTCAAGCGTACTCACAACGCCCTCTTGACTCAGTGTTATGGAATCAAGGTTTTCCATAATCGACTTGGCAAACATTGAAATCTCCAATGCTTTGCTGGGTGCAAAAAAAAGAATCACGAGCAAACCGGCAAGCAAAGTTGTGGTCATACCGATTTCTGGTGCTTTGGCAAACTGCCCTTTTGATCGGGACTCGTTGAGTTTCTTTTCGGTCGGGGGCTCGGTCTTTGTACTTTTATCAACATCAGACATTGTGAAGACCTACCCTATCCGTTTTGAATAATATCCAACATCACCTCTACCGACCTACGACCGTTATCGACAATGTAGGAGGTGATTAGTAAAAGAGAAGAAACCAACAAGGTAAGACCAGCAAGTATACGAATTGAAAAGCTTGTCATAAAAACATTCATCTTGGGAACTGCCTTACCAAGGACGGCAAACGAAACATTGACCATAAAATTCAAGGCAATAAAAGGAGCGGAGATTAAGGTACCTATAATGAAAACATGGTTCACTTCATTCACAAACTCGAGAGTTGGGTTGGCCTTGAGGAAAAAGGCCCCAATCGGCAGAATTTCAAAACTCATGATGAAAGCTTTAAGAACATCATAATGCAAACCCGTCACAAAAAAAATAAGCAGACTAAAGTAATAGAGAAGAGTCGTGATTGTGGCATCCGTTGACCCCAATAATGGATTTACACTATTGCTTGCCATAAGACCAATCTCATAGGAAATCATATGCCCAGCGAGTTCCACCGCGAAGAAGACCATTCTCACTGTCATTGCCAGTAGTAAGCCAATGCAAACCTCATTAACTGCCAAGAGAATCGCACCTGCAAAATGAGTTGCCAACTCTAGGTTTGCTGGAACGAGGGGATTAATAAGAATAGCTAACAATAAACCAAAGGCAGTTCTTATTCGAACAGGAATCATTTTTCCTGCAAAAAGAGGGATCCCCAAAAAAAAGGCACCTGTTCTTAGAAACACAAGCACCCAAACGACAATCTCTCCCGCTTCAATTGTCACTGGGCCATAGTGGGAATCAAATTAAACATCGAAATGCAAAAGTCCACTAGCGTCTTAAGAAGAAAATTAGCCGAAAGCATGATAGCAAGAGAAACACAAATCAATTTCGGAACGAAAGTTAAAGTCTGCTCTTGCAAACTCGTTATAGACTGTATGAAGCTAATTGTAAGTCCAACAACTGTGGCAGTACCAAGAATTGGTATGGCCAAGATCAGCCCTGTCTGAAGAAGATTCCTCATGATATCCACTGCCATTTCCAATGTCATAACACCATTCTCCTTACGCAATATTGAAACTGTTCACCAAGGACTGAACCACCAAGTACCATCCGTCCACCAACACAAACAGCAATAGCTTAAAAGGCATGGAAATCACCACTGGGGGCATCATCATCATGCCCATCGACATCAGGGAGGAAGCAACAATAAAGTCTACGATGATGAAGGGAATAAAAATCAAGAAACCCATCTGAAAGGCAGTTCGCAACTCACTTAAAACAAAGGAAGGAACGACAATACTTAAAGGTAACTCGTCTCGGGTCATTGCCCCTTGTCGAGAAATTTCCAAGAAAAACTGGGCATCTGCTTGTCTTGTTTGGTTGAGCATGAAATCCTTCATGTGAGCGGTTGCCACCAATAAGGCATCTCCCGACTTCATGGTTGTGGCCATGTATGGAGTTACAGCGTCATCATAAATCTTATTCCAAATCGGACCCATAACAAANAAAGTGAGAAACAACGCNAAGCCTANGATGATTTGACTAGANGGNGCNGCNTTGACACCAATCGCGTTNCTGACAAANCCCANGACGATTACNATTCTNGTAAAACAGGTCATCATCATAATCACGGATGGCCCCAGTGTCAGGATTGTCATGGCTACGACCAATTGGATCGCCACGCCAAAGTCTCCTTCTTCGTTTGAGCCACTCACATCAATCCTCAAACCAGGAGAACCCGTACCCGTGGTTTGTGCATGGAGGGTTTCAAGAACTCCTCCACTCAAAAAAAAGAGAATGAAAATAAGACTTATAAAACGGAATCTGAAAAGTTTTTTCATAATTCAATCATTTGCGTCGGAACCATTAGGTTCCGGAATGGTTTCTTCTCCGCTAGCATCGAGTTTTGCCAAGTGCATAACTTGACCCGGACTCACCCCTAATAAGTGCTTTTCCAATCCATATTGAGCCACTACTAAAAACTGCCTGTTTCCTAGAGAGCAAGAATCAGCAACTAGGATTTTACCTTTTACTGAATCCGGGTAATTTACGATTCGCTTACGCTTGTATTGGGAAATCAAAAAACCACCGACNGCGAGGAGGCCTAGGAAACCTATGACCCNGAACCATAACCAAAGNGTGTCACCTTCAGGCATCAAAGGCGATGGNGTGGACGCTAAGCATTTTATCAAAAAATCGTCCACCGCTGCGGCAACTTTCAATTCAAATCCCAAGGAACCGGCTTGATCGCAAAAAGGATCAAGATGGAGAATCTACGATTTCAGTAATCTTCAATCCAAAACGATCGTCAATAACAACGACTTCCCCATGAGCAATAAGCTTACCGTTCACCAGAAGGCTCACAGGGTCTTTGGCGTTTTGCTTTAATTGAATTTGTGCACCGGGACTTAATTCTACTACCTCTTTCATGGGCAGTTCTGCTGTACCAAGTTGGACGGTCACACTCACCTTAACGTCCATAACAATATCCATTTTCTTACTATCCATGTTTTTTTCCGATTAGTTTAACGGCTTCTACTATGCTTTCATTGACTTGAAAGGCTACCTGCTCACCCTCCAATCCAATTTCACCAATGAAACAAGTACGACCTTCGATTCGTAGTTTTGTATCCCCTAAAAGTGCTGAAGACATTTCAATGACATCATCTACGCTTAAATTGGACAAATCTCGCAATGTTACCTCAAATGCATCCCATTCCGCAGAAACAGAAACTGGAATATCATCATAAATATCATGCCATCGAGGTGGACGAGAAGATTTCTTTTCATCATTTCCCGCAGCAAGAAGCAAGCGACTCAGGACTGGTTCCAAGGTGTAGTAAGGAACTGCTATCCTCAGAGGACCAGAAACATCTCCGAAAGAAGCTTCCATAGTCAAAATCAGCATCATGGCATCCGTCGGAGAAGTTTGCAAAAACTTACCCGTACTTTCAGTTCCAATAATCGAAGGGGTAAGAGACATGATGCCTTCCCATTGCTTGCACCATTCCTCGAGTATAATCTGATTAAAATCTTCGACTAAGGCTTTTTCGATATCAGTCAAACCTCGTTCCTCCGGGTTCGTAGAACCCCGACCTCCCAAAATCCTATCCACCACGGTTGCAGAAAGATGGGAATTCACATCCAAGAGACAAACACCATTGAGTTCCTGCAACTTGAAAAGAGTTACGCAAGAGGGCGTTTTAACTGACTGAGTGAAATTAACATAAAGGTCAGCGTTCAAATCATCCATTTCTAAGTTAAATTCAGTTCTCAGAAACATCGAGAGATGCCCAGCCAAATAATAAACGAACTGCTCAGATTTCGTCTTGAGCTTACTGAGGTCGGCATCGGAAAGAATGATTGGATTAGTAAAGTCGTACTTCTTGACGCTAATCGCTGAAGTATCCTCTACGCGCGTGCCATCAAACAAGAATATAGGACCTGTACCAACCGAATCCTCAATCTCGCTGAGATCGAAACTTTCATCTTCAAAATTACTGTCTTCAGGCATACAAGTAGGGAGTGGAATTATTGAACCACGAACTGCGTAAAATAAATTTGTCGAATGAGATCGCTTTCACCGTCTCGGTACTTTCTTAGAATTGAAGAGAAGCCTTTTTTCAAATCAACACGAACCCGTTCTTGAAAACCATCCATGCTTGCATCTTCGTAAGTGTAACTACCCATTATCGCAAGAGCCTTGTCNCGTATGCGATGCTCGTTCATTTCCAAAACCTTTTCGAAGTCTCCAGCTAACCCCTCTAGTTTCAAATCCATATTTATGTAGCGTGATTTAATCGGCCCGCCAAGATTGGTAATCAACGAACTAAGTTCATAATGCTTCTCTTCGCCTGATGGTTCCATATCCAAAGGTTGACCGCCCTCAGTCAATTGAGGTTTTACAGTCTCCTCAGGCTTATTGAGGTTAATCATAAAGTACATCGCCACCACAGTCAGGGCGGGAGCCAAAACAATAGCAATCAGTGCAGGTACCAGATTCCCTCCACCCTCGGATTTGGAGGAAGGGACATTGTTGTCGTCAGGAAGTTCGTCGAGTTGAGCTGCGCACATTTTTAATGAATGTTCGGGATTAGTTACTTAGCGTTTAAGATTCACAGCTTCAGATAATATCATATCTGAGGTGGTGATAACACGAGATCCAGCCTGGAATGATCTTTGATGAGAAATCATACTGGCGAATTGATTGGTCAGGTCTACATTAGATAGCTCTAGTGTATATTGCTTAACCTTTCCATTTGAACCCGCTGCAGGAATAAAATTGGCAAGTCGACCTCCTAAATCTTGACCTGGACCACCGTTTGAGTAGAAACCATTACCCGCTCTTCTCAAGTATTGGGGAGATTGAAAATTCACTAATTTGAGTTGCCCAACATTCCGGATAATATCTTCAGATCCTCCATTAATGTCATCTTTACTGACAACAACATTCACTTTCCCATCCTCTTCAATCCTTCGGGCAAGAAGAGTTTCATCGTTTTCAAGTTTGATCTCCATTGCACCATTAATACCTTGGAGTTGATACCTATACTGGTCACGAGTAACTACCAATCCTTCTTTAGTGGACTCAAAAGCTCCCGCTCGCGTATAGAAAATTTCCTCTGAAACAGGATCGACAATCTCAAAGAAACCTCCGCCATTAGGAAGAGCCTCGCCTTGAATGGCCAAATCTAAATCCAAACCTGTAGTTTCATGAGTACCTTGATTAAAGTCAGTTGAGACAGAACTTACATGCACTCCGGTTCCATGCTGTTGAATATTGTTGCTTGGATCGCCATCAGCACCTGCCTCCGCATCGTTAAGATGCATGTAAAAATTATCGGAATAATTAGCTCGAGCAGCTTTATAACCCAACGAATTAACATTTGCAATGTTGTTGCCAAGAATCTGCAAACCCTCGGTGAGACTTTTCAGTGCAGATACGCCGTTGTGAAGAGATGGTATCATTTTGTGGTATTATTGATTGGGCAAGCTAACCCGGGTGATGTCCTTAGGAAAATAGGAGTCTCCTCCAACTTGAATAGTGATTGAACCGTCTGCAGATTTCTCTACCGAATCCACCAAACCTTCGACATCATTTCCTTGATTATTTATTGTCACCATCCGACCCAAGTAAGCTTGTGCCACCATATCCTTCTGGGAACTCGCGAAACTCTCGAAACCTTTGGTGAATTGTTGCATTTGTTCAAGGGATGCAATGTTTGCCATTTGGGAAATAAATTCCGTATCCTTCATAGGTTCTAATGGATCTTGATTGCTGATCTGACTTGTAAGCAACTGAAGAAAATCTTCCATTTGCATATAACTGCCATTACTCTCTTCTTGTTTGTTAAGACTCGAAGATCTTGGGTTATCGCTTGATGTTGCCGCTGCTATTGCTCCTATCATAATATTCTATGCTGCTTGATGGAAATAATTATCCATCTCCTTATAATTTTGAAAATGAAAAACCTTAAGCTCACCTGAACCACTCCTTCCTTCAGAGAATTTGTTAATAATGGCTTTCAGCTCCTGTAGAATTGTTTGGGAGTGGTCATCGGATGAAATGAAACAGACACTCAAACTATTTTTCGATTTTTCTAATCGAACACCAAGTTTGGACCCATTGGGAAAATCCATCGCAAATCGAACAACTCTCTTATCCTGCTTGGCAAAATAAGCAATCCGGGGTAGGAGTTCTTTACCGGAAAATTCAAGAAAGGAACGAGTCTGTGGGTTGGATTCCCTGCACGAAAGGGCTGTTATTTCTCTACCGGCCAATTCGAGGGTTAGTTGAGTTTTGAAAATGACTTCCATGTCATCATCAGAATAAGCACTTTTTATGCCATGCGATAATTTCCTTCCATTATCATGAACATCTCTATCCGCATCAGGATTGACCTCATTCTTATGTATTATTGATTGAAAACCTGGATCACGAAGATTGCTGGTGTTCGACTTGTTGACTGGCAAAAGCTGACTTTGGTTAATCAAAGGGCGATCAACATTAGTTATCACAGGGGGTTGCATCCAAACCTTTTTACCAGAGAAAACCTTTTTTGTACTAGCTCCCATTTCTGGAATTTGAATCCTAGACTCGTGGTTATTTTTGTCAGGATAGCCAGTCTTCGAGATCAGATCTGCTTTTGTTTGAACAGGTTGTCTAGCTTTGTTTTGAGTAGATTCCTTAGGCTCCCCTTTTAATTCTTTTTTAGTCAGTTTCATTTCGCTAAGCTTAGAATCGGCTGCTTTTAATTTTTTGGAAAACACCTCATTTTTTGCCTTAGGTGGAAGCCAAAAGGAACCGTTTTTTCCAACTTGCTGGTGACTAGGGCTATTCCCCAGTCTTTCAACAAATGCCTTGCCCACGCTTTCCATATTTTGCCTTCAGTTTGGCAAAGGACTAACCGCATCATTAAGATCGAGACTAGGCAAAAGCCCTCGGTCCCTCATTGCCAAGGCATCGGCAAGTTCAATCAAAGCATCATCATCGCTGTTGAGCATAAAAGAAATGATAGGAGCCTTTTCCTCGGACTTAAGAAGTTCGAAAATGGTAAGAGCCTCTTCAAATCGTCGCTTTTGCCTCCAGTTCTGAATTTCTACACTTGCCACTTCGGGACCCATTTCAATCCATCTTTTTGAAGTATCCTTGTATTCCTTGAGCTTTTCTTCACTTAAATCCTGGCCTTGTCTTGCCTCGAAATCAGCTAGCCTTCCTGCGAGATCTTCTCTGATTTGCTGAAGTTCCTTTTTTTGCTTCTCCAAAGATTCCATATCCATAGCAATTGCAGATTCACGAGCATCCAATTCGTTCTCACGAACCAACAAGCGTTCCTTAAGAGCAGCCAATTCCTTTGACAACTGATTCATAGAATGAGTTTCGGCAGGGGAATAACTCGTATCATCAGCATCAAATTCTACACTTGTAAACTCTGCCTTTATCTCTGGCTTGGGCTTAAACATTGCATCATAATTAAGCCATATCATTACGCTTGCACTGACCATACAGAGGACAGTTGCAATCAAGACTAACATTGTGGGTGGTATTTTCATGATTTATCAAAAGTTGGATTGGTTATAGATAAAGCGACCGCCAATCAGATCATCCATTTCAGCTTCTTCCTTTTTCGACTCGATTGCCAAGTGATCTTCCCTGTTCTTCTCCTTGAGTCTTAAAAAGCTCTTAAATGAAGAATCTGCCTTTAAGTAAGATTCTCTGTTGGAATCTTCTATTTTTTTTGCTGCTTGAAGCTCAGAGTAACAACGTTGAATTTCAGCTTTCGCCGCATCCAACGACCTCTGATAGAAATGCTGGCTAGAACCGGAAAAGCCCACTGCCCTTCTTGAAGAAATTTCGTGCTGAAGATCGGTCAACATTTGCCGTTTTGTATGAAGTTGATTTTCCATGGATTCTCTACTTGCCACCGCTTGTCCATATTGAGATAAAGCCTTATCCTTCGTAATTTCACGAAGATGAAGAAGAGTTTCTAGACGAAATGAAAAAGCCTTCATTTTAAAATCTTAATAAGAAGATCAAAAGCTTCCTTGCGAATACTTAGCTGATCGTACTTTTGTCGAAGGAAATTTTCGATGTGATGGAACATTTCAATGGCCCTATCAATTTTGGGGTTACTGTTCTTAACATATGCACCTACATTAATCAGGTCCTCATTTTGCTTATAGACAGACAATAAATCTCTCGCTTCCGAGATCAGGGCTATTTCATCCTCACTACAAACTGCTCGGTCAAGCCTGCTCACACTTTTCAAGACATCGACAGCCGGAAAATGGTTAGCGTTGGCCAGTTTTCTACTGAGTACTATATGACCGTCGAGAAAACCTCGCACTGCATCTGCAACTGGTTCATTCATATCATCTCCTTCAACCAAAACCGTGTAGATTGCTGTTATGGCACCATCATCGCTAGTTCCAGTTCTCTCCAATAGCTTTGGAAGTAAAGAAAAGACGGAAGGCACATAACCACGAGAAGCAGGAGGTTCTCCTGCAGCTAGACCAATCTCTCGTTGGGCCATGGCAAACCGTGTTAGGGAATCCATGAGAAGCAAAACCTTGTTCCCTTCGTTCCGAAAACCTTCCGCAATGGCCGTTGCCAAAACAGAGGCACGGATTCGCATGGGGGCAGGTTGGTCCGATGTTGAGACTACGATTACCGATTTGGCCATACCCTCGGGACCCAAATCGTTTTCTACGAATTCTCGCAATTCGCGCCCTCTTTCACCCACCAGTGAAATAACATTAACCTCGGCTTCGGACCCACGACCTATCATTCCAAGAAGAATTGATTTGCCCACACCACTACCAGAGAAAATGCCCACTCTTTGCCCAACACCAAGAGGTATAAAAGAGTCAATGGCTTTAATTCCGGTGCTAAAGGGATCCTTAATCAAGCTTCTGGACAAAGGATTAGGAGGTTCGCAATAAAACCCTTCACGCTGAGGAGCAAGCAAGGGGCCTTTACCATCGATTGGTCGGCCCATTCCATCAATGATTCTCCCAAGAAGAGAGGGACCATAAGGCACCGCATTTGAATTTTTCTTCGAGGAAACCTTACAACCAGGATGAATCAAGTGAACGCTTTCCAATGCCATTAACAAAACAACATTTTCCCTGAACCCAACGACTTGCGCCTCAATGGTTTCGCCATGCCTTTCAGAACTAATCGAACAAACTTGACCGATACTGACTTCAGGTCCTTCGGATTCAATGACAAGCCCAGTCACACGACGAACTGTACCGATCTTATCCAAAGTTCTTACGCCGCGGACTCCTTGCTCCATGAAAGAGAAACGCTCATGTAGAGAATCAATCATTACCCCTCAGTTCCTCCTCCACTTTACGCAACTTTGTGGCAATCCTTCCATCGAGCAGCCCAAATCTGCTCTTAATCTGACAATCNCCTGAAGCCAAAGTCGAATCCTCAAAAAACTTTACATTCGGATANCCNTCCANGAGAGCATCATCTCCGTCAAGNCCNTCNAATATNCCTGCAATCGCACTGGCAAANCCTTCNTCATCGCCTTCGCCCTCTTTCTCAGGNTCTTTTTCGGNATCCGCCATGGANTTAAGTAAGGAAAGATCTTCGNGNGAAAGAAAAACCTCCANTTGTTCCTGNTCGTCNGCAAACTCCNTNATCATGGANTTNANCATNTCCTCCACCNCAGNCTTATCCATAGGGCATTTNCCTATNACNCGNTCCACGATGCCCATNACCAANTCCGGAAGCCTTTCNTCAAGTTGNCCCAAAACTTCNTTTGCCTTGAGATTCAANCCCGACAAAGCCTGNTCCTGACGAGTCGCATANGTTTCCCTTANTTGCTTNATCTCNTTNTTATAAAATTCCGCAGNNTCNNTCTTNCCCTTATNATANGCNTCTTGNACCATCGANTCNGCGTCCAATGGACTCTATGGGNGGNGNNCCTACNAAGCTCACCTTAAAGCCTTTNGGNGGCTCNGGAAAAGANATCGNCTTATTGAACGACAACGTCGCTTCCTCCNGTATCGAGGATAATCTCCTCATCTTCCTCGAGTTCGCGAACGATTTGAATTACTCGATCNTGAGNAGCTTCAATTTCCGAAAGNCGTTTNGGACCNAGGAAACTTANTTGNTCTTCCAATGCTTCGACCGCTCGCTTGGACATNGTGGNATAAATGACTTTCTTGAGTTCGGCNGAAGCATTTTTCATGGCAACCACCAAATCATCCTGATCAACCTCTTTGGTGATTTTGGAGATATCTCCCGGGCTGAGTCGAACCAAATCTTCGAAACGAAACATTCTTTGTCGAATCGAACCACCGAGCTTTGGGTTCCTTTTTTCGATACTCTTGAGCAATTCTTTACCTTCTTCCTTATCAAACCAGTTGAGCAGATCTGCGGCTGACTTGACTCCACCGGTCTTGATCCTCGGAGATTGACCTTTCTTGCCAACCCGTGCACCCAAGGTATTTGCAACGACTTCGATTTGGTCCATGGGGGTCGTCTCCATAGAGCCCACTCGCTCGACTACCTGTTCCTGCACATTGGGTGGCATCAATTGCAAAACTTCAGAACCCTTGTCAGCATCAACATTTGCTAAAACGAAAGCGATGGTTTGCGGTTGCTCGAATCTAAGGACATTGTAGATTTGGCCAGAATCCATCTCTTTAATATCATCCATGAAATCCAAGGAATCTCGAACTGGGGCGATCCGGTTCATCATGTTGTTGGCTTTGTAGTCGCCGTGGGCCAATTCCAAGGTTTTTTGTGCAAAGGTTAGACCACCCAAATTTGAATTGACGCTCGATTCGATCAATTCGGAAAACTCATCCAAAACACAGTCCTTTAATTCTTGGTCTACAATAGGAAAATCAGCGATTTTCTTACAAATCGATTCGGAATCCTTTGAGTCAAATCTTTTAAGCAAAGTCGAGGCAGCGTCCGGTCCAAGTGCAATCATGAGCAATGCAAGTTTTTCAAACTTGGACATTTTCCGATAACGCTCGGCGATGCTTTCTTCCTCTTCTTCGACTTCCTCCATCTTAAATCTAGCTCAATTGGCAAATAACTGTGTTTTAGCTCGAGGAACCAGTTTCCAAGTATCTCCTCAGAGCAGTACTCACATTATCCGGTTTCTCCTGAATCAGATCGTTCAATAATTCGGGTGTAAGGCCGCTTCCGAGGCTTCGAGTACCTGAGAGCATCTGCTGGTCATCTTCATCAAGAACTTGAACCTCCGCATCACTGGGTTTGAATTTTTTCAGCATGCGTAGAAAAACAACAAAGATCGCTATAGCCAAAATGATCCCAAGAAGATTCTTAAGATGAGGTCCATAGGTGTCCAAAATATTTTGGAATTGATTAAGCGTTTCACCCGCGGGTCCTACAAATGCAGGCAGAAAGTCTACTTCATGCACAGTCACATGAGTGGCTAGGTCGACTTGATCGAAACGAGCTCCAATTGCATTAACGACGGCATTGTGTATGCTTTCGATCTGCTCGGTTGATCGAGGAGTCTCTCCTTTGGCAATTAAAACGGCGGCACTTCTGCCAATGATAGCACCGGGTTCCTGCATTTCTTCCTTCAATGTTCTGCTAATTTCGAAATCAGTGGTTTTCGATTCACGCGTTTCATCGCTCTGAGCCATAATCGGATCTTGCATAGTCGCGTCTTGGCTAACATTGGGTACATTCGCACCCATTCCGGTGGCGTTGTTTTGGGGTTGAGTCTCAACAGTCTTGGCCTCGTCCTTATCGGTGGTTGTCGTTCTTGGAACGGAGCCATCCGGATCAAACTTTTCGTCAAGCAGCGTCGAGGAACGAGTATCGAGATTCACAGAAACGCGAGCAACAACTTGATCCTTCCCGACTAGGCGGGCAAGCATGGACTCAATCTTTGCCTCCAAACGACGTTCTTGAGCTTGGTATGCTTTCATCATTTGACCGGCAACTCCAGCAACTCCATCCGATTCTCCTTCTTCGGATAGCAGGTTACCCTGGTTATCCATAACCGCGACATTCGACTTATTGACGCCTTTGACAGCACGAGCGACAAGAAATTGAATCGCATTTACATTACTCTTGTCCAAGGTATTGCCAGCAGTGTCGACATACACTGATGCACTCGGTCGGTCGTTAGGGTCTTCGCTAAGCAGAAGATTGTTTTCGGGCTTTACCACAAAAACCTTGGCNGAACGTATGGCATCCATCATTCCGATAGTGCGAGCCAATTCTCCTTGTATCGCCCGAGTATGGTTNGTGCGCTGAACGAAATCACTAATTCCGAAATTACCTTCGTCAAAAATTTCAAAACCAACATCACCTGTTTTAGGCAAGCCTTTCATCGCCAACTCCATCCTCATGGATGCTCGCTTATCTTCGGGTACAAGAATGGAGTCGCCTGACTCGCTGTATTCAAATGGCACTTGATTTGATTTCAGTAGATCCACAACCTCTGCCAAATCTTTGGAATCAGCTCCACTTACCAAGACACGCATTTGAGTGCTCTCTCCGGACCAACTTAAGATCGCGACGCTTAGACCAATGATTCCAAATAACGCGACCCCTAGGGTAAGCTTCTTAGAAGAAGGTAAATTTTGCCACAATTCGCTGAGTTTTTCGAAACGTTCTTTCATACTTAAAAATTATAACATTTAAAAACTATACCTGCATCCGCATGAGTTCTTTGTAAGACTCAACCAATTTGTTGCGAACTTCAATCATGAGGTTAAAGGCGACGCCAGCTTCTTGTGATTTGACCACCGCTTCATGAATATTATCAGAACGACCCAAAATGAGGTCTTGAGTTTCACGAGCGGAAATTTTCTTCTTTTGATCAACTCCCTTAATGAATTGCTCGAACATTTGAGCAAAACCAGGAGCAGTCACTCGATCGGTAGGAGTGGTTTTGTCAATTTGAACCGGTGCCACACCATTTGAAGAACCTGTTCCGTTAATCTGAGGATTTTGAAGGTTCTCAAAATTAGAGGCGAAACGATCCGACTTGGCGTTTGGCTGAAGATTCGGATTTTGGTTGAGCAGGTTGCTCAGACTGGGAAGAGAAGATATTTCCATATTAAAAAGTTAGTTATTTACCGATTGCCATAGCCTGTTGAGCCATTCTACGGGATGTTTTGACAACGGTAAGGTTAGCCTCATAAGCACGGGAAGCACTGATCAGGTCAACCATTTCGCGAGAAACATCCACATTGGGCATCTCAACCATTCCATCTTCGTTTGCATGGGGATGGCCGGGGTTATAAATCATTCGTCCGGGAGTCTGATCATCAAACACATCAGTGACTCGCACGCCTTGGTANAGATTTTCGTCAACATAGCCAGGAACTCGTCTCTCTGGCATCTTTATGTATTCCTCGAAAGCAACTTCCTTGCGTTTGTATACATGACCCGAAGCATCTTGGGTTGTATTGGAGTTTGCGATGTTCTGGGCAATAATCTCAAGCCTTAATTTCTCTGCGGACAAAGCACTGCCTGTTGATTCAACGCCTGGAATTAGATTCATACCCATAATAGTAACCCCGTATTATACTCTACCCCGAATGGCTAGGTTCAGTTCTTTAATCGAACCTCCTACCGCACCGCTAAGATATTCGTAATTTAATGCGTTTCGATTCATAGCTAACATTTCTTCATCGAGTTGCACAGTGTTTCCATCGACGCGTACCGGTTTAGCCTGACGATCTTCAGCACTGCGTGGAAGGAGGGCTTTTACTCGGCGAAAATCCTGACGATCCACAGCTCTCCTAAGTTCAACTGCAAAAGTCTTGGGTAAGTCACGACGCTTGAAACCAGGCGTCTCGACATTAGCCAAGTTATTGGCGAGAGCTTCGTGACGAAGATGTGTCGCGTCCAAAAGCTTTTTGGAAATCAGATAGTTTTCCTGATGATAAAGATTGTCTAAAACTACAGCCATGCGCCCCTCGCAATGCAATCTTTGCGCCAACTCCTTATAAAAACACACCAAAATAAAACACCATTTACCACCATAATATTGCCCTATACGGTATCTCAGGGGTTCTAGTGGGAAAAAAATACCTAGTTTGGTATACTCAAAATATCTTGGATTGTCTTACGGCTTNGCTGACTGTAGGATTAGGGAGCTCACTATTATGAAGTCACCGAATTTCGAGAACTGTCAAATTGCCACCGACCAAGATGGCTTCATCATCAAAGCATCTGATTCGTTCGGTTCGTGGGTAGGAAAAAAAACTCAGGATTTGATTGGACAAGGATTCCTTAGTTTTCTCATTTCCCTTGAAGCGAGTTGGAAGATTCTACTTCCCAACAAGCTCAACTCGGAAGACTTCGAGAAATTCCTTCCCCTCTCCAAAAACGACCAAGATTCTTCAATTGGTGTTTTTCTGTCTTGCTGCAACTACAGTCAAATATCAGTCGTATCACTGTCCCCCGCCCTCGCTCCTCATGACTCGCTGAAAAAGGCCTTCATGGGAGATCTCATGAAGGACCCCCGGGCCCTTGCCAATACATTGATCCGCCTCCAGAAGGCCGAAAGCCGTCTGTCCGACTATGTCAGTAATTTCCCTGGTATCTTTTTCACCCAAAGATCCGATATGACTTTCAGCTACCTATCTCGAGGAATCCAAAGGCTTTTCCCTGCCGAACATGCAGAATTCTCCCGAAACGGCGGACTGTTTCTCAATAAGATCGTCGAACAAGACAGGGAGCATTTTCAACACAAATTGAACACAAACTCCAAAAGACCCGAAACTTTTAGCCTGACCTATCGTATTAAGATTCACCCCAATGACCAAGTGCGTTACCTCTTGGATGTCAGAACCCCAATCATAACCGCAACCAACAGACTATTAGGCTACGACGGCGTATTCGTAGACATCACTCGACAATCGATTGCCGAACACCGCTTATCCAACTCAATTTGGCGAGAAGGGCTCGCAACCCTCACTAATGGTTTGGTTCATGATTTCAGTAATCTAATGGGAGGCATCTTCTCGATCAGCGAACTTTACCATGGCATGATGGAAAAAGACGATCCCATGCTAAACGGTATGGGCCAAATCAAAAAGAGTGCCATGCAAGCGCAGAAATTGGTAAGACGAATCATAGATTTGCATCGAGAAAAACCAGCCACTCGATCGATTCATGACTTAAGACTTTTGCTAAAGGACCAAATGGATTTGGTTGGAATTATTATTCCTCGAAGTGCAAAAATCATTACTGATTTCGGCTCCGAGGCAATTCCAAGCTTTGTGGAGGAAACCGGATTCCGCCAAGTGATTTTGAATTTGGCAATTAACGCTAGAGATGCAATTGAAAGAAACGGGAAAATCCGAATTTCGCTTAAGAAGGTGAAGCGCGGTGAAAAAATCATGAAAGGGGCAAACGAAGGTCCCCACCTCGCCCAAACTCATGGAGCGGAAATATCACTGAGTGACAACGGCAAGGGAATCGCTCATGAGCATGCAGAGAAAATTTTCGAGCCTTTTTTTACAACGAAGGAGGCTATGGATGGATCCGGGTTCGGGTTATACAATTCCAAACTTTTCATTGAGGATCATAACGGGAGGATCGGATATTGTTCGGAAATTGGCAAAGGCACTACATTTTACTTGTTTCTCCCACACGCTGAAAGCGACGAAGATGGAACCGAACCATCAAGAAAGGTAAAAAGAGCCACTCGCGAATTCGTAAAGGTAAGAAAAAGACCCAATTAAGAAAGATATGGGCAAATCAATCTGAGGTTTTAAGCTTTCCCTTTTCATAATTCATGACGGTTCGAATTTTGCCATTTGCATCAAAAAAAGTCATCTTGCCATCCAATTGACCATTCATGTAATGGGCTTCGACCCATGACCCATCCTTTGACCTCTTGACGCTGATACCGTCAAGAATTCCATCTTGGTAAGTTTTGGTAGTGACTTTCCCCGAACCATTTAGTTCTAAGGTACCTGAATACGGGTTCCCGGTTTCGCTTTCAAGGAGAATGGGCTTTGATGAGTCATCAACTTCTTTGTAATAATCAAAATTCTCCTCAAATCCACTTTCACTTCCTTTCCAAAATTTGGGTGAGTCGTTCGATTCCTCAGCTTCAAATCCACAAGAAATGGTGAATGCCGTGTAAATGCAACAAGCAATGAAAATCCTAAAAATCATTGCGACATGAATTCCTCAAATTCATATAGTTCAGGATCCCGAACTAGCCTTTTCTTCATAAGTCTTCTCAATTTGGCCTTAGTTCCCTCATTCTTGTCGTTGGATTCAGATGGACTATCCCCTTCATCTTCCCCCATAAAATCCCCCATGCGGTCTTCTAGTTCATCCGGATTCATACCTTCCTCGAGTTTTCGAACAACTTCCTCCATAGGTTCGTCCATCTTTTCTCCAGTCAGTTCACACATTCTGCGCATTAAATTGCCCATTTGCCGTGGATCCGGGTTATCTTCGTCCATCCCCTGCATGGCCCCTTCCATTTCCTGCATCATTGCATTTGTCTGAGCCTCGCTCATTCCTGAAAAAGGGTCTTCCTGATCCATGCCCTCGATGGATTCCTCAGCATTGGGTTCTTTCCTGTTACCCGTAATCGAAAATCCAGAGACAAGCTTCTTCATACTATATCTCGCTCCATCAGGACACAGGGGAGTTTTATTGGCGTGAACCGAAGAACGGGCGAAGAAAGAATAAATTTTGCTAGTTTCAGAAGAATAAAATTCGTAAATTGGCATTCATCAATATTTGTGCGAAGATTCGCAGAATTACAAGAATAGACGAGTGCCCGCATAAAATGAAATCTACAAAAAAAGAGCTTTTTGAACTGTTGCTTCGGGCACCGCCCGAAAAGTTATTTTTGATTTTACCGATCGGCTACACCCTATTCCTACAACTTATCACTGGAATTCCGAAACCGGGAACTCTTCAAAAAATAGATGCGAACGAACTGTTCGTCCGCTTATCAGCCGAACTCTTCGATTATCCGTATTGGCTCCAGGACCTTAGTCACCTGCCCCTCTTCTTTACCCTAGGCTGGCTTTGGATATGGATATCTAAAAAACCCTATAACAAAGGCCTATTCAGGAACCCGGCGTCTTTCGTCGCATTTTCTTATGCGTGCTTCAACGAACTTGCACAGGCGTTCATTCCTGAAAGATTTCCTTCCGCTGGAGATTTGTTCATGAATCTGATCGGGGTAAGCATGGCACTGGTCTTACATTATTGGTTACACCGTCACTCCTTGAATCAGAAATTCCCACAACACCACTAAGCCAAAAGAGCCTTTTCTCGCTCAGGCAAAGTCGGGTGAGAATAATGAAAACTAGCCATGACCCTATGGGGAATAGGGTGATTGAGGTTTTCGACATAGAGTTTTCGAAGTGCACTGATTAGAGGTTCAGGGCTATTGACCGATTGTTTTGCAAATTCATCTGCCTCATATTCATGCCGGCGAGAAAGATAATTGCTTAGTGGAGTGATCCAGTAAGTAAAAAATCCCATACTAAGGCTAAGCCCTACCACCAAAGAAGAAAAAGAGCCCAACAGACTTGAAGGCAAACCCAAACCCGCATAGAACCAGGAGCTTTTCAACAAGCCTGCCAAAACGGCAAAGCTAAGCAAGCCCAAGAAAAAAGATAGGGCCATCCTTTTCGGAATGTGTCCTAGCTTATAATGCCCAACTTCATGGGCCAGAACCGCCTCAATTTCCTCTACTTTCATTTGCTTGATCAGGGTGTCGTACAGTACGATTCTCCGGAATCTGCCAAATCCAGTGAAGTAGGCATTCGAATGCCCCGATCTCTTGCTTCCGTCAATCACTTCAATGGTTTTGGCTTTAAAACCGGTCTTCTCGGAAAGTTCCATCAAACGATCCTTCAATTCTCCATCTTCCAAAGGAGAAAGCTTATTAAATAAGGGAAGAATGATTTTTGGCCACAATATCATAAGTAAGAGTTGGATCGCAAAAAAAGCTCCAAAGGCAATGGTCCACCAGAAATCCGGCATTGATGCGGATAGAGATCGGTATAACCAGATCAGAAAAGAAAGAAGAACCAATCCAAATAAAAGGCCAATAGTGATTTCTTTAAGCTTATCCGCAATCCATAGTTTCTTGGTCGACTTGTTAAAGCCATACTTTTCCTCTAGAACAAACTGTTTCTTCCAATCAAAAACAAGATTAGGAAGTTGAATCACAGTTAAAAAACAGGTTGTGACAAATGCACACTGCCAAATCGAATCGTTAACGGACGTCGACCAAGTCGAAAAGGTCCATGGAAAAAGAAGGAGAAGAAGAACCGGAAAGAACACGATCCCCAAAAACTCCTCGGTTCTGGAGAATTTGCTTTTTTCAATGGAATAATCGGTTGCCTTTCTCCAGACTGACTCATCCATGATCGCATTGACCCCTTTGGGCATCTCGGAACGCATGGATGAAATGTGCCTTTCATTTTTAATTTTGAGAAAAAGCTCAAAAACAAACTGCAAGATAGCACCAAATAAAATTATGATCTGCAAAGAAGTCATGCGAATAAAATGTCGATGCTTTCTTCAAATGTCGACCGTGGAGATTTAATTTTCAAGGGTTGCGAACTTTTCCAGCAAGCTTAAGATATCTTTTGTGTTACAAAATAAAGATAGCGGAGATGAGAATTTGGTTCCGGATGACTTGTCCTTTGAGGAAGGCATTTCCGAACTCGAAGAACTCGTACACCGTATGGAATCTGGAGACGCACCCTTGGACTCACTAGTTTCTCATTACCAAAAAGGAATGAACTTGCTAAAACACTGCCGGGAGAAAATAAAATCTGCAGAGTTAAAAATTCAGGAAGTTACCTCTGTGGATTCTCCGGAAATCGATTCTTAAATTTTTATAAAATCAATGGATGATTTCCCCATACTAAACAAAATCCAAAACCCTCAGGATCTACGGAAGCTTCCCCCAGATGAGATTGCAAGCTTGCCCCAAGAAATCAGAGACCGGATCATTCAAGCAACTTCTCAAAACGGAGGCCATGTCGGACCGAACCTTGGTGTAGTTGAACTCACCATCGCCCTTCACCTTGCTTTCGAAACGCCCAAAGATTCATTCTGCTGGGATGTTTCCCACCAAGGATATGTTCATAAACTCCTCACTGGAAGAAATGACGGTCGCTTTGATGGCATCAGGCAAGAAAATGGATTAAGTGGATTTCTATCAAGGGAGGAAAGCCCTCACGATGCATTTGGTGCTGGGCATGCCGGAACTTGTTTGTCCGCTGCGCTTGGAATGTGCATGGCTCGGGACTTGAAAAAAGACAACAACCATGTAGTCGCCATAGCAGGAGACGCTGCCTTCACCTGTGGAATCACATTAGAAGCACTTAACAACATAGCATGCTCGACTAAGAAATTCATCTTGGTTTTGAATGACAACGAATGGTCGATTGCAAAGAATGTAGGCGCCTTTTCTCGGTACTTCAATGAGTTGATCACAAACCCAGTCTACGACCGTCTGCATAAAGACGCACAAACTTTCCTTACTAAGATACCGGGCGGACGATCCTTCATGAAATTAGTTTCCAAGGCCAAAAGAGATACGAAGGAATTGCTCGCCCCCTCCAGCATCTTCGAGAAACTTGGTATTCGCTACTTAGGTCCGATCGACGGGCACGATGTCGAAACCATGGTTCGTTTCTTTGAATTTGCCAAGGATTCTGACGAGCCTATCGTCTTGCATGTACTCACCCGGAAAGGAAAAGGGTTTCCCGTTGCCTTGAAGGAACCCGAAAAATGGCACGGTTCCGGTCCCTTTGATGCAAAGACTGGAGAGTCCAAGCCCGAAAACCCCGACAGCCCTCCGAAATATCAAGATGTTTTCGGTCAATGCTTGGCGGCACTTGCCGTGAAGGACAAGTCGATCACCGGTATCACAGCCGCCATGCCCGCCGGTACAGGCTTGGACGCTTTGGAAAAGAAAATTCCTGATCGATTTTATGATGTTGGTATCGCAGAGGAACATGCCGTTCTGATGGCAGCGGGAATGGCCGCCCAAGGGCTTAAGCCCGTTTGTGCAATTTACTCCACTTTTTTGCAAAGAGCATACGACCCCATTATCCATGATGTATGTCTCCAGAATTTACCGGTTACCTTTTGTTTGGATCGAGCGGGTTTGTCGCCCAATGACGGTCCTACCCACCATGGAGTTTTCGACCTCTCATTTTTGCGTTGCGTACCTAACGCCTTGGTCATGCAACCCAAAGATGAAGATGAACTCCAAGACATGCTTTTTACGGGAATTTCATCAGGGCAACCGGCGTTTATCCGTTACCCAAGGGGTAATGGCCTTGGTGTTACCTTAAAGAAGTCGCCCGAAACGATTGAAATTGGAAAGGCCGAAGTCATTACCCAAGGTGAAACATGCTCCATTTGGGCTCTCGGACCTTTTGTTGAAAATGCTAAGAAGCTTGCTGAAAAACTATCAGCAAAATACAACTTCGAATGTTCATTGGTAAATGTTCGATTCGTAAAGCCTCTTGATGTCGATCTACTAATCAAGCACGCAACCAGTCATGATTTCATCGTTGTTTTGGAAGACAATGTAATGATGGGAGGTTTGGGCTCTGCTATCATGGAAAGCTTGCAGGCAAATGACCTCCAGATACCAGTAAAAAGCTTTGGGTGGCCGGATACTTTCATTCCACATGGCAGTTCGATTAATGAAATTAGAACCAAATACGGGTTGGATGATCAAAGCATTCTTACTTTCGTAGAAAACTTCATAAACAAAAGGCAAAAAAGCCCAGAGCGGGCGATTGCCTAGCTATTCATCTTGCTCGGATAGTTTTGCGCTATTGAGCAAAACCGCTTGAGTAAACCACCCATTTCATTTGGGAATAAAGGTATGCCCTTGCGGTCGTATAGTTGGAAGAAGTAGTGAAGTAAACCCATGCTTGGATTTGATCGATGTAGAGATATCCGCTTTGCCTCGATGCAAACCAGTGTTCCTTGGAGGTCCAACTCCAGCCCCAGTCCTTTTTCCAAAACCAAAGCTGCTTGCCACTCTGATTCGGCACCAAATAGATCCAACCTAAATCCAAGTGATAACACCATCCACTATCCATAATATGAAAGTCACCAAACCAATTTTCCAATTCAAAATCGTAGCTAACTGCGGCGTTTACAGTGCGAACAAATCTAGGTTTTACTTTCAAATGTAAATTCGCAACGGTAGATAGACCAGCCGAGTCTGTTGCAGAAACAGTAACATCGTGACTCCCAAGGCTCCCCTCGGGGGGGAGACCACTAATTTTAAAATACATCTCATCCGACCAAGTCCACTCCACCCATTTCGGAGCATTTACCTCGATAAGTAAGGAATCTCCATCTCGGTCAAAAAGCTCGAACGAATCTTCGAAATTGAGAAACTGAAATATTTCATAATCGGTTTCCGAGAAAATCGTTGGGGGGCTTGAATTAATCTCAAGAATGGAGAGTAGGAAATCAACGCTTAAAGATCCGCCATTAGAGTCGCTAAGCAAAAAGGACACAGGATATTGACCGACTTCACTGGGAGCAGTTCCCCAAATCCTTATAACTCCGGTTTCATTAACGCTTAGTTGAAGCCAACTGTAATCCGTACCATTTTGCTCTGCCAAAGAAAATTTAGCTCTTGGGTTAGCCCAACCTCCGGTGACCAAGCTAAAATCAAAGGCTAAATTAGCCCAAGCTTGTTTGGGTAAGGAAGTAATGACCACCGGATACATGGATTTGTTTCCCAATTCATAAATAAAAAGATTCGCCTGAGAATGATTGCCTGTCTGGCTCAGGCCTCCAAAATAAATGTGCTCTGGAGTGTTGGAGGCTATTTGATCGATTCGGTCGTCTTTTATGCTGCTCCAATGAAAGGAATCAAGAACGGCAAACTCTTGCGTGTCAAGTTTGACCAAAAACGCATTCTTCGAACCGGCTGATTGGTAAACTTGATCACCAAGAATAATTTCCTCGTAAAAAGTACCGGAAAGAGTGATACCACCTGCAGCATCAATGTTCATGTCTAAGATCCGGTCGTTCCACACACCCCCTAGACTCAAAAGATTCTCAACTGTAAGTTCCTCGGACAACTTTGCGACAAACAAATCTTTTCCACCCTTTGATGAGATTTGGTTTTGGTCAACTGCAAGCGATCCTACAAACTCCCCTCCCAAAATAAAGCTTTGATCAACAGGATTCCACTCGGATATGCAATTCGCAACATTACCCGACCCTAAAAATGCATTCTTTGATAGTATTTCTCCATCGCGATTGAGCACGATGGCCAAGACTCCACTTACACCCCCGGAATCATATTGCTTATCATTTATTTCTATCAGACCATGAAAAGTCCCACCCGCAAGTAGCTTTTCGTTTGAGGAAAGGGTCAATTCTTCCATGCGATCGACCCCAGTGCCGCCAAAAGATTGACACCAGTTCAACTCATTCAAATCATCAAGTTTTAGACTCAAAACGAATGCATCTTCATGCCCTTTTGAAAGGATTACCGTGGAACCGAAAGAGGCTTTCTTCGAAAAAGAACCCGAAAGAAAAGCCTCTTGGCTACCAAGAACCATCGCACCTGAAAACTCATTCTCCGCTCCACCCAGGGTTCGCAAATCCTCAACTCCTCCAGACGGATTAATTTTGATTAGACATAGATCACTCCCTCCTAGACTCACGCCGGACATTGCACCCAGCCTAATTTCACCCGTAAAAGTACCATAAAGATAAATATTCCCATCTCCATCGGTTTTGCTGTCGGTTAAAGTAACTTGATCCGATGAAGTCAGGTGCATTACCTTTTCAACAGACAAATTATGATCCAAAAAGGCAATGAATCCCTCGGACCTAGATGTCGCCTGGAGGTCGAATCCTTGCAAGGAAAACTGATCACGGAAATTACCAACGACCACCACACCCTGTTGTTCAGGTCTATACAAAATACCAACCATTTGGCCGTTACTCCCAAAAGTAATTGATTCGTCTGAAGCTGAAGCCTGCGGTAGATATCCAAATTGAGTAAGGTTTGCATTGGAAAAGTTCAGGTCATAGGAGATCTCTTCATCAGAAAACCCACCTTCTGCGTTATAGATGCGTATCGTCAGGGTTCCATTAGTGTCGTCGGGGAAAGCCTCAACCGGAGGAGTGCCTACTAAAATGGCATTCCCATTCGAGTCCTCATCAACAAGCAAATTCATCCAACTGGGGGCGTCTAAAAACTTATAAAACAGGTAGTCCGGATGAGGTACACTTAAGGAATGAACGAACGCTTTTTCGACCTGCAATAGCAAAGGATCAAAAGAGACAATGGGGTCTCCAGAAGTCGGGGCGAAATTCAAGATCAAAACCTCATCTTGCGACACAGAGGGAACAAATTTTTCATCCAAAACCAAGCTACTATCACTCCTCAGCATGAGACAAACTGCACCAACTGAGTTACTTGAAAAACGAAGAAACTCCTCCTCCCCCGCACCTCCTATTTGCTTGGTCCAAAGAGTTTTTCCGTTGGAAGACTTAACTTTTGTAAGCAAGATATCCATGCCACCCATGGATTCGACCTCTGGGTCTTCAACAAAGGATCCCTTGAATGCCAAGACACAATAAGGGTCACCTATGGCATCCATTGAGATGTCAACCAACGACGCTTCTCCCGAGAATTCAAATTGTCGAGCCCAGTCAATTTGGAAAGCAGAGGAGAATTTCAGCAGGAATCCAACTCTTCCTGTGCTCTCGAAATACTTAGTTTGATCAACCAAGAAATCTCCCTGATAATCGCCGCTCAGATAAATCGTCTCATCAAAAACCGCAAGATCCCTCATCGAAACCTGACCTCCCTCAAAGGTAATTTCAGCGGTTAAATAAAGTTGCGAATCAAGTTTAATCAGTCGACCAGAGCTTAGTTCCATAAGAGCACTGGATTCGGTTGAAGTTGATGTCCCTTCGGGATTGTTGGCTCCTAGCGTGTTCGAGCCAAATCCTTGACAAAGAAGAAGCATCGAACCATCAGAAATGACCTCCAATCCAACAAGCTTTTCTTTCGTTTCAGCTTCTAGGATATTCGAGGCATCCAATTCCCCTTCAGAGGAAAACGCGCATAGGAAAACGCGGTCTTTTTCTGCAACCTCAAAAATCAAATTTCCCCGATAGGAAAAACTTCCCGAGTAGGATCCGGCAAGGAGTACCTTTCCAGTAGAATCCAGTGTCATTTTAAGGCTTGAAACCGTGCCCCCTGCATCCAAAGTCTGCAACCATTCGAAGACTCCGGTTTTCGTAGTTTTTAAAAGAAAACAGGATTGATTCGCATCGGTGACCACCCGTTTTCCCAAAACCGACAATTCCCCGTTGAATGAACCTAACCAATAACGAGCGTTATCTTGTTCAATACAGTCATAGATCGACACCTGATTGCCATCCAGATACAGACCTTCCTCAGTAGAGTCCCTGTATTTGTGAACTTTTACGGCTGTGAAATTGGAATCTAGAGGCGAATAGGTGTAATTGGATTCTTCATTTAGCAGACGGTCCATGCTGCTAGCCCATAGAAAAATCTCTTCACCCTCTCCCCAACCAAGACCGAATTCGCCCTCTCCAGAGAGAACAAGCGTTCGGTTCAACTCCAAGGGAGATTCTAGGTATTTGTTCATCAACCTGTATGATCGGGACTCGTTACCTGCATCGTCCTGAACGACATAATTGATTTTCTGAAAGCCTCCTGTTACTGAGTCCACAATAACCGAATCGGTCAAATCGGTTCCATCTTGGTCAGTGGCTGTGTACCCCGGTTCTCCAAATAACTCATCTTTCGCCAAACGAAGATATCGATCTCCAAGAAGTTTTAAATGAGGAGGCGTGCCATCGGTGACCCGAATTGTGTGGTTCAAATCAGCACTTAAGGACCTTTCACCGCTTACCCTAATTTTTAGTTCAAAGTCATCGTACTGTGATAGAGGGGCTTCTCCCTTTATAAAGAACGAGTCTTCGTGAATCGGACCAACGCTCACCCAGCTTGGTCCTTCCACTAGTTGTACCTTAAACTTTTCTCTAGAATCCTGATAAAAGATCGAGACTTCAGTGGCAAAACTTTCACCCTCCGTTACCTCGGTTACTTCGTTAACCTGAGAAGAGGAAAGAATCGGACGCTCAACCTCCCAAGAGATGATAGCTTTAATGCGAATTTCATCATAGCTGCTTCCGTCAGTAACACGAATTGAGAATTCATCTTCATCAACTTCAATCGATCCTGGAATGTAGGAAAGAAAGCTTGGTGAAGAACCTATTCCCACGATCGACGCCTGACCTCCTCTCGGCAGTTTCGATGGAACAAGATCCCAAGTTAGATTTGTGGAATCCGGATCGGTAGCAATCAAATCACCCAAGGAAAAGGAAAGAGGAGTGCCATTGGCATCAAAAACCACACTCTGCTCCACACCCATGTTGATCGTGGGAGGAATATTTCCGCCTTGAACATGAAAGTTTACAGAAACAGAAGAACTCCTGCCTGTCTCGTCTAAAACAAATATCGAAAATGGAAATTCATTACCGTAAAGGCCAATTTGAGGAATTCCCCCAATACGTATTCCATACGGATCCGTTCCTAGAATCGTTAACCATGGTTGAGAATCCCATGCGGGTCCAAAAAGACGGAATTGTAATTGAGACGAGTCGGGGTCGGTTGCGTTGATTTCCATCTCAAAAGGTTCACCAGCATTTAGGTAATAATCATCAGAGAATTGAGTTTGAAAGATTGGTGGATCCGGTTGGGAACTAACATGCACCTCAAAATCAAGAATACTAAAACGGTCACCCTCGTCCATCCTAAGCGAGAAAGTATCTACGCCATGAAAGTCCTCGGGGGGTTGGTAATCAAATTGGGTGGGCAAATTACCGGAACCGAAGACTTGAAGTAAGCTTCCCACGCTTGAGTTGGTTTCAATCGTCCAATTTAAAGATTCATAATCATAATCCTCGGGGTCTGGATTAATGCCATAAAAACCACTCGGACCGATCCAACTATTGTGTACCGCGTCCTCTTTGGTGAAAAAACGAATCTTGGATAAACTCGATTGGTTTATAGGTGAAAGAAGGACCGGCGGATAGTCATCGATAATCACAAAGAATGTATACTCATGAATGGAATAGAGTGACGAGTCCTCGGTATCCACCACTTTAAACTTCAAATCGTAACTGCCCTCGTCAGCAACGGTAGCCGTACCTAAGAGAGAGGCAGTTCCATTCTCATCGTATGACAATCTCAACCATGAGGGCATGGGCGAGGACGAAGCCCATTCGACTGTAAGTGATTCACCGTCGGGAAGATCTGGGTCTTCGACCTGAAAGACATAGATATAGGCTGATTCATCATTCCATGCATACCTTTCGGCTGAGTTGGTTGTGGGAGTCGAAGTAAAAATGGGTTTATCATTGATCTCGGTAACCGTAACATTAACCACCGCCGAAGTACTCTTGGGGGAGGTGTCATTGTTTTCAGAACGATCTGTGACCGTAATCGTAAACGAGTCAGAACCGAAAAAATTCTCGTCCGGTTGATAACTGATTTCGCTTTGCGGGTCGCTACCTAATGAAACCTGACCGTGACTAGGAGCACTCGATACAGACCAAGTAAGGTTGGCTAGAGTTGTTTCCGTATCATTGATGTCAAAAAACGGCGGAACCCAACTCGAAGCTAAATCTTCGGTCATGGTGATCGAAAAACTATCGGATTTGAACACCGGGGGGTAATTCAAAACAAAAGCGGTAAGAGAAAAACTCTTGGAAATCTGCAACCCATTACTGTCACTCAATAAAAAAGTGATGTGGCTAACCCCCTCTTCTGAAACTGTTGGAGAACCGGAAAGCGAAACTGAGCCGTAATAAAAATCGTCATCGTTCACAACCACCCAACCGGGCAAACCTGTGATTGTATAATTGAGATCCGAAAGGCCATCCGGATCGGTAAAGTTGATTACTTTATGATAAAGGTTCCCATCTTCCAACGAATCATCGGAAAGATCGCTCATCGAAGGCGAGTCAGGTACATCTTGAACTTCAAAATCCAGAGTAAACAAATCTTCATCGATTCCATCGGAAACGCTTATGATGAGGGAATCATTCCCAAAGTAATCCGAAGACGGAACATAGATAAGACTATGGATGATCTCGTTCGTTGAATTCAATTCAGCTTCTCCATGAGTCGGGTCTTGGTGGATGGACCAAGTTAGTTTTTGATTATTTGTCTCTGTGACTGTAAGGCTTGAATCCAGAGTCCAGACTGTGTCCTCGTCCATGATCACCCCCATGCCATTCCCAAGATCGATGAGAGGCGGTGTGTTGTCGCTCAATACCTGAACAACAATAGCCTGTTCGGACTGCTCACCAACGCTATCAGTCAAAGCCAGGGTTATCAAAGAAGATGTTGTCACATCTGAACTCAAAGGAGTACCACTGATCTTACCAGTCCACGAATCATTGGAGTCATCTAAAGAAAGCCAGGCAACCGAACCGTCATAAGAAGGGCTTACAGTTTGATTGGCGTCGGCATCAGCAAAAGAAAAAGAATATTCCCATTTATGACCTACAACCGCATCCGTGTAAATAGGAGTGGTTGTAAAGACAGGCGGATCCTCCACGGAATCGACATTCACTTCAAAGAAAATAACATCCTTGGCGTTGGTGTCCGCCAAGTCCGTTATGACCACGGAAAAAGAATCGATTCCACTAAAGTTTCCATCGGGTTCATAATCAACATCAAGATCATTCCCTGATGGTAACAGAGTAACTTTACCATAAGCAGCATCCGTAAAAAGACTCCAGGAGGAACTACTTTTGTTGGTATCTGTATCGGTAAAAGAAAGGGAAACAGAAGTCCAAGCGGTCGGAAAATTATCTTCACTAATGGTATAAGAAAGGGAAGCTCCCTGATCAATGACCGGTGGATAATTCAAAGGATCCACGAATAAAGGAAATCCTTGCGTATCCTTGGCACCCGCAGCATCCGTGACGGTTATGAATAGATTGATAGAACTAGGAGAATAGTCTGACCAACTCGGAGTGCCTCGCAACTGATTATTTGGTAGATCGAATGACAACCAATCAGGTCGGTCGGAGACCGAAAGACTTAGAGAGTCATTCGAGTCGTCAACATCCGTGAAAGTGATCTGGTAGAGATACTCGACTCCTTCATTTGCGACCATGCTACTCGGAAAAGAAGTGATGACCGGATCATCATTTATCGCAGAGATACGAACACTAACATTCAAGTCCACCGACTTGGCAATATGGTTCGAATCAGTCAAACGAATGGAAAAGTTATCATCTCCGTAATAATCCTCATCGGGCAGGTAAATAATCTGCTGCCCAACGGTTGCATTCGCGTTTAACTCAAGGGTTCCGTGCTGAGCCTCCAAACCCGGAACCTCCGATAAGCTCAAAACTTCACCGTCAGGATCATTAAGAGAGAGGTCCGGAAAGGAAGCCAACCAATCCCCAGATGAAAAATCTTCTGTAAAGTTCAAATCCAAATTCGTAATCGCGTTACCAAAAGAATCTTCAAAGCTTGGAGGGTTGTTTCGCTTGTATACTCTCAGAGAAAAAGAAGCCGAACTCGACAACCCGCCATCGCTCACTTCCAAGCTAAAATTATAATCAGTGTAGTTGCCATCCTCGGCAGCGACACTCGATACACTCGGCGTACCTGTAATAAGATGTCCGGAAACCGACAGCCCATCCGGAAAACCTGAACCACTCAAACCCAATGAATCTCCGTCCGCATCAAAAAGTTCAAGGGTGACCGAAAAAGCATCACCAACCATTGCATCGGGCAAGGTGAATTGAGCAGGATTTGAAAAAATAGGGGCATCCGGTGCCCCGATGACATTGATAGAGAAATTATGCTCATCCGATCCATCCATTCCTGTAAAGGTTGAACGAAAAAACAGATTGCCCGAGAAATTAGCGTCGGGAACGAACGAAAACACGCCGCTTGTTGCATTGATTTCATAAGAAGAAATAGATGCATTGGTTTCGGCAATCGACCAAGTGTTATTGGAATCAAAAGGGTGAGACCCATTAAAATCGTGTAGAAATCCCGATGAATCTTCGGCGGTTGAAAACTGTGTGGACGAATTCCCATCAATTATTGGGGCCAACTCAAAACGCTCCCTACTCTGCCAAGCGGAGTTGTAAAAGAACTGAACGGAACCAGCAAAGGATTGATTCGAATCATCTTCAGGGTTCCCGGTAACCACCATCCCATCCCCCATCGCAAAGGGTGAAACTGTCCTCGAACTAATTGTGGAATCGTTGCTATCCAAAGAAGAGATCAGATTCCAGGAATCCGTATCGTTTTCTTTTTCAAAAAGATATATCATTCCGTCTTCTCCCGCACCTGGAGAGGAAATTCCCAACAATCCTGCATAAGCAACTAAAGTCTGAGAGAAGTTTTGCAAGTCCGCTCCCGTTGGCGGATCGATTTTTTGTTTTTCATTCCACATACCGTCTTCTTTCTCAAAAACATAAACCACACCGGTATCGTTGCTATCCCCCCCATTTTTTGCCCCAATGAAAGCATAATTATCCCACAAGGCAACGCTGTGACCGAATTCATCATTCGGGGATAAGCTGCTCGGAGAAAAACGCGTTGCCTCAGAAGACCAGATTTGAGTGGTTGAGTTTTTCTCGAACAAATAAGCAGCTCCCGAATCCGTCCCATTAGACCCGTCGTCTTCCCTGGGAGCACCAATCAGCAGATAGTTGCTACTCAAGGCCAAATCATTACCAAAATACTCATCAGTTTGATTGCTGTCCGACCAGAAGGTTTTTGATATGTCCCATTGGCTAGTGCTCGAGTTTCTTTCAAACAAAATTACTTTACCTGGACCTAAACCACTGAGTTTTTGAGGAGAGGAAACAACTAAACTTGTACCATGCAAGGACAATCCTGAACCAAAAGTATCATTGGCTTGGCCGTTAGGGTCGGACAGATTAGCATCGATAGAATAGTTACCGTCCGTTTTCTCATAGAGGTATACTTTCCCTTGAAAACTGTTGGTATCAGGAGCACCTACGGCCAAGAATGTCCCGCTTGAAGCAAGGAAGCTTCCAAAACTCATCCTACCAAGATTTTCCGGCGGAGAAATTTCAGCAACTTGGTTAACGGACAAATCAGCCAAGCGATCCAAAAGGTAAATCTTGCCTAGTTTGTCATCTTCTTGGTGGGCTCCGACAATCGTTTGGTTAGATTCATCAATCACAACACTTATCCCAAAACTCGCTTCTTGATTCACGATGTCGGGAAACTGCAGAGGCAACTTTTGATAAGGTTCGAAGGTTATTTGACCAGAGTTATTGGTGTCGCCGGGGTCGTAGTAATGCAGGATGGGAGTCGAGGTATTGGGTGATAGCAAAAGGTATTCGGATAAAGACGATAATCCGTTATTGAAAACATCACTCCCCCCATAGGTAGAACCGATTGAGTCACTAATATAGAAAAGAGTCGTATTGGTATCTGACTTCGCGAACAGATAATGATTGTTTTCGTAAAGGGTAAGATTGGGTTTGAGTTGGCCGGAGATTTCGAAACCATTCGCGGTCGAGGTGATCGTGTTACTGTGTTTATAAGTTTCCAAGGAAATCTCCCCCTGTGCTTGGAAGCAAAGATTTAAAGCCAATAAATGAGCCAATAGGAGGACACGGATAAGTGACGAAGAGATTCGATACGCAACTCTTCGCTCCAAAAGGCCAAAGTGTCCAAACATATCTACAATATCCCAAAAACAATGCTAATTTGCAAAGCTTTTAAATAGGCTTTNTGAAGCCGAGTNGCACTTANTTTAGCCTTTTGGGTACATATCGNACAAANGGCACTCTCGTAGGAATTNGAACCCTGCGAACCAAAGGGACTTTCCTGACNGGTTTAGGACGAGTCACCTGCTTTGNNCTTTTGACCTTTGGTGAAATTTTGGCCANGGGNACACGGGGAGCAAAACCTACCCGNGGTGCTTTNGGGGCAACAGGTACACGAGCAGNNCGGCTGAATGAAGAATAATTGGGAACTAAAGAGACACTTCTAACTTTGGGCACGGAGGGCACAGGAGGTGCCGGACGATACCCAAATGAAGAGTTGTTTGCAAAAAATGCCGAAAAAGTGACTGCCTTAAGCGTGAAGAGATGAAAATTTTTCGACAGGATAATGGCTTGCAACCTTATCAAGTAAATAAGGCGTTGGTTCGTAACCCTCAAAAATGACTTCAGAATTTCCATTTTTATTCAAAACAACCTTGCTTACGCTTATTTCAGGAGTCTTGGGTGGTGCAAACAAAATATCGTCATGCGAGGCATTAAGCCTTGAGTTGAAGAGGTCCGGCGTAAGGTTTCCACCTAAGTGGTCGCTTCTTCCTGTGGCGACATGACAAGTCCCGAAAATCTTCTCGTCTTGGATGTCCTTTCCTGAGAAAGGAAGAATTTGAGTGCCAAAACCTAATTCGCCAATGATTCCAGTTGCAGGGTCGTCTTTCAGTTGCTGATTCCTCGCTTCAACAAGAGAAGAATCCCCTTTTATAAAAACAGCATTACGAATAGCACCCTCAGAAACTTGCATTTCTGCCAGAGTACCATCCGAAAATTGAAACGGAAAAGATCCGCTTGCTCCCGATGGAACAAAGTAAACTTCACCGGCAGGTAAGTTGGCGACATCCGGTTTGCCGACCGGACATAAACCGTGACTTTTCTGTGCGGTTTGCCTATCACAATCNATGCGTAATTGATAAGTCGANTCCAACAANTCAAACTCAAGGTCAAAAGAATCCGCCTCATCAAGCACCAATCGGAAAGTTTCTGCCTGTTCGCTAATNACTCNGTAATCTACGGAAAGACCTGAGTTCAAAATNATGTCGTTGACNCCATGAAGAGTTGCNCCCCGGAAACCATATTGTTTTGCCAAGGCAGTAAGCGGAGCGGTTAANGAGNAGTCAGTGATCGCAAGNATGAGGTCGTATTTTGCNCANATNTCCTGCTCAAGGGANANGNCNTTNCCAANAGANTCTGTNGCGGANTCTTCNGGATCCAAGTTACTNCCGCCAGTTGTTTTNAATGCAAATANATCAATATTTTCAAATCCAAGGCTCTCNCATTCNCCTTGCAAGAGAGGNTGGNAGAAATGCTNGAACGCTTTAGCCTGGACAGGGAATTTAATCTTATCTTCAAGGAAACGGTTGTCNTTCATGAGCGAAAGATCNGGCAAATCAATCAATATGCAAACTTGACGGACATTNTCGGATTTANTTCCGAAGCAAGTCTGNAGNAGNTTTTCGAGGCTAAANGAAGGNAAACTAGATAATTCTGGTAAATACATAGTTGTTTTNTATTTTTAAGTTAAATCTTCATCTTATTGCTTTTACCATAAGATTCCAAATGCAGTAAACAATGCATANAGAACTACAATTANCGCTGATAGAGCCAAGACATTATCATAATCCTNNNCTTCTTTAGCACCAGTCAGCTTTCGCATGCAAAACAAAGCAAGTGGAATGAGAAGTAAAGTGAACCGCGAATTTTCATAANCAATCGAANAACCCACTGACGCAATNAAAAACCCAAAGGCGTACAGGTATAAACCGAATTTTCTTCCGAAAATAACGACCAAGGTGTTTTTCCCTGTTGATCGATCTTCTTCGAAATCCCGGTAGTTATTGACCACCAGAAGGTTATTTATGACCAAGCCCACGCTCAAGCCTATACCCCAAGAGGGTATCCAAAANAATNGGGCNGNNCACATCAAAACATATTCGGTTAANCAAACCGCTAGTAAACCAAAGAAAAAAATTACAAAACAATCACCCAAACCATTGTAAGCCAGAGGAAAAGGGCCACCCGTGTAAGCCAAGGCAGACAAAACGCTTACCACACCGACTCCAAGCAAGATCCTATTAGCTTGGACATGCTCCATTAAGATGACTCCAAGGGAAAAAGCCATAACCAGACAGATTATGGTTCCGACGAGCATCNACTNAGGAGAAATTAANCCTTTTGAGACCATACGGTCNGGACCAATCCGCTCTTCCGTGTCNGCTCCCTTNATAAAATCNAAGTAATCGTTGGCAAANTTAGTGCNAATTTGAATCAATACAGAGAAACCAAAACATAAAAAAATAGCCAGGTANTCATAATATCCGATTTTTTCGNACGCCAAGGCAGCACCAACTAAAATGGGNGCCAAAGAGGCAACCAGNGTTTTAGGTCGGGCTGCGAGTATCCAACTTTTGACCATTTGCATAGAGCGTAAAGGAGGAATCCATGCGTAACTGCACTAACGAACGATCGCTAAAGGAAATCTGAAATGCTTACGGTATTTCTCCGCAACTCTNCNGAAACCATCTTCTCCCTGCGAAGGNTCGGGGATTTTGTAAGGCCATTGAATATCGACTTGGAGAGCCAAAAAACCGTTACTCGGATGGTGTTGGTGTCGGTGAGGAATCTGCTCGTTTTCNTTATCCCAACCAAANTGCGTNCATTTTATAAGGAAATACCTCTCATCCTCAGGGATCCATCTTGTAGAATGCGGGTAAGTGGATTTTTCCTCATCAGTAAACCCACTTAACGAAATGGGTTCGTTATCTNCACTCCTGTTAAAAGGCACTNCACCACCCAAAACCTTTTGATAACTTTCAACCAGTTCNCCCTCTTNCATTTGGGTACTATCCAAATAATCCTGTTCCTCTTGTTTGACTACATGTTCAAACGAAATCGCATCACCTTGGGCAGTCGCAACCAAGAGAACCTGATGCACCTCGTCAGCTTTTCGAGGGTCACTGGTTGAGTTGTACATTTCCTCGAGTCGATTAGTGCCTGCTGCAACAAGGGAAAAACCCATTCTCTCTAATTCAACCTGAGTTCCATCCACCAATCCATAAGCGATCGATTGGTCTTTAACCTGTCCAACCCCTTCGACCCCCCAAGGAAGAAACCCGAGTAACCCACCGATGAGAAAAGCAAAAACCGCTAAGGCAATCACCACCTCCAACAAGGTAAANCCCCCTTTTTTCCTAGTAACCATTAGAGCCAGAACCTCCACTACTACCCGTTCCAAAATCACTTGAGTCCAGCACCGCAATACCACCAAATTTACGCAGCAGGATTCCGACAACGGAATTCACATCATCAAACCGCAAGAATTTGTCGCTTCCAGGTGAAGGCGACCCGTTCGCCAAAACCAACNTNGGATAACTNNTGGTGTAAGAATCACCTTCGTGCGAACAAACCAAATTACCTTCCGAGTTGAACTCCAAGTAACTGAAAGATTTGGACCCNCCTNTTTCCCTNACACCTTTGAANGNATNNTTAAACATAATCGNANTTNNCNGATCATGGCTCCAAACCGAGTAAGCAAGATCACTCCAATTATCAGGCGTACCAACCTTTGAATCGTCTTGGGGTAACAGATAGACTCCGTCTTCTAAATACTTTCCTTCCCCCTGAATAACCCATTGGTCCGTCTCGTTCACATCTTGTACGATAATTTCCAGATACCGATAGAACTTATCCTCGTTCTCCTCGTCATTACTCACAATCAAGCGAGCTGGTCTGCCATAAAGAGCTGCTTTGGCCCTTGTTTGCTGAACCAATCCAAGCAGTTGCCTTTGGGATGCCTGCAAGGCAGCACCCCCACCTCCGGACAGAGAAAACCCGATCATTCCCATCATCACGCCCATAACTGCAAGAACAATTAACAACTCCATAAGGGTAAAACCCCTCATGTTGGGCTTTTTCTTGGGGAGACTCATTAAAATAACAGGAAGGGTAACTTAATCCGCTTGGAGAAATTTAGCAACATCCCAGGAAAAAGAGCTTTCGGTGTCCCAATCTCCACTGTCATCAAACAAGACGAAGATACCAACCTTATCGCGAATGACTTGTAATTTATCCCGAGCCGCATCAACCACTTGCGCGTCATAGTCCACCTTCAGTGCACTAACGATATCACTCAAGTCCTGATCACTTAATTTGATCAGTCCATCCCCATCCTGGTCCACGAGGATTCTTATTTTGGGATTCCCCCAGGCATCAGAAAGAAATTTCCCATTATTTTGCTCTTCACCGTCTGGATCAACATATCCGAACTCATCTTCCCCAAAACTATGAAATTCACGGCCTTTCTTGTTTTGATCCTTTAATTCTCCATCCAAGATTTCCCATGCAAAGGAATTGGAATCCCATTTCATTCCCCGAAGGGCAGCTATGAATGCATCATGATTCTCCTCCTCTTCGAGAGAAACGGATACCCCTTCATCCTCCTCCAAAAGAAAAGGAGGGAAGTATCTGTAAAATTCCTTATATTGATAAAGCTGTGTGACCCATGCTCTAAAGACCGACTGCGTTTTGGTTACTTTCGAACCCGATAATAAGTCGAAAACCTTCGGTCCTACGATACCCATGAGAATTCCGATGATTGAAATCACCACCAATAATTCGATCAAAGTAAATCCACTTGTTTTTTGTCTTTTCATTTTCATTTGTCAGTCAATCCAGTACGAGCTTACCACTTCCCTGGTTCGGAAGGCGGGATATTGTCCTTGTCTATGTCAGCCTGTGTAGGTGTATCCGTGAGTTCGGAAGTAAAGGATGAAGAATCTCCGTCCGGGCCTTTACTAAAAAGGAGGTACCCATTATGCCCATCAGCTCTAGGGTATTGATACTGGTAAGGAACTTTCCATGGATCGACTATGAAAACTTCCTCATCAAATTCTTTATCCCCGATCAGAACTGAGCTCTCGACCGAATAACCCACTACCTCAGAACCATCAAGCTCTCCCAAGGCAAAAGTATCCGCTGGTAAAAAGTTACGATTCCTTTCCTCCTTCAATGGCTCTCCAAATTCATCCGCAAACCCTGACAAGGACCTAAAAAGGAGCGAACTCCGATCATATTCATCTGCGTTTGCGGTCTCAGGATAGCGACCAAACTCATTCTTGAATTGTTCGAGGGCCATCTGCAGAGCTTCAATTTCACCTCTTGCCTTTTTTTCCTCTTGCACGGTAAATACATAACTTGCCCCGGTGAAGGTAATGCCAGCCAAAATCCCGATGATTATGATAACCACCAACAATTCCACTAAAGTGAATCCTTTTCGTCGCGAGTTTGGGCAATTCATACAGATCAGTCGTTTTAGCTTCTCAAAGCACAGTACTTTGTCAACTTTTTCGTAAGAGAACCAATCATAAACGGCCCCCAAAAGGCAAAGACTTAGTCATTTTTGCTCCAAAACTGCGTGCTTCAGGAAGACGACTTGCATAACAAAAAAGAAAATAACAGAAAGCTCCCATTGGAATGAAAAGGAAGAGTTTTGCAATATCCGACCCCTTGCCCGTAGGGAAAGTAATCCAGTCATTCAAAAGATAAAGGATCACTCCCATCAAAAGACTGGAAAATAAAATAGGGAGGAAAAAAAGCGGCTGCTTTTGAATGAAGGTTAAAAAAACAAACCCTTCGGTCTTGGTTATCAAATAAATAGTTTGAATAAAAGCAGCTAAGACATTTGCCAAGGCAAGACCGTACACCCCATGATCCTGCATCAGCCAAACACTCAAGACCGCGTTTGCGATCAAACTGATAAGTGCGGCGCGTAAAGGATGGATCATTTTTTTCTGTGAGTGGAAGGCCTTCACCATGAATGCCGAAACGGCATAAAGCGGGAGCCCCAAGGAAGAGATTAAGAGCACGGTGCTGGCCGACTTAACCTGGGTTGGNCCGAATTGNCCCCACTCAAACAAGACAGAAAGAATAGGCTCCGCTAATAAGCCCAAACCGACCGACGCGGGAAGTGTGACTGCTAAAGTCATCCTAAATCCCCGGAAAAAATAATCCANGAATTTCTTGGGACTTGATTCCGTAGCTGCCTTAGCCAATTCCGGGAAAAGCACGGTTGAAATGGCAATCGCAAAAACCCCAAGGGGCAACTCGATTAAGCGGGAAGCAAGAAAAAGATAGGAAACGCCCCCCTGTTCATCTAGGGAGTAAGCCAGGAACCGAGAAACCAAGACATTGATCTGCACCACTGCTGCTCCCATCGCACCTACCCAAAATATCTTTTTGATTCGATCCAACTCTTCAGATCGACCCAAATCAAACTTCCAACACCAACCATCTGCCAAGCGGAGTTGCAGGAAAGGCAAAAGAAATTGAATCACCCCAGCAACGAGAACGCTTACGCAAAGCACCGTGGCCAAACCCAATCCGCTCCACCCCAAGCCCAACCCAAAAAAGGCCAGGGTTGAGATCATTGAAAGATTAAGAAGAATGGGTGAAAGAGCACCGGCAAAAAAACTTCCTCGGGTGTTCAGAGCACCGACCATAATCGCCGATGCACAGATGAATAAAACATAACCGAAAGTGATCGAATTCAGCAAGGAACCGTTCGTCCATTTCTCCGATTCAAACCAACCACTCTGGGCTGCACCGTAAGAAAGGCTGACCACCAAAAGAATCAAAACCGACAACCCCAGCAGCAAACGGCCGAGGACTTTATTCATCAAATCAAAGGCCAAGCTTATGCTTTTCTTCTTGGCCTCCGCGTATACGGGGATGAATGCTGAACTCAGAGTTCCCTCTCCCAGCATCCTACGAAAAAGATTGGGGATGGTGAAAGCGAGAATGAAAGCCTCTCCGAAAATCGATGCTCCAAAAGCCGAAAAAAACAGAATATCACGGAGCAGACCGAGGATCCTTGAACCCATCGTCAGCAAACTCACCAAGGACAAGTTTTTTGCGATTTTACTCATTGCCGCAACTACTCCGTTTTCAATTCGAACGGGTCAAGGTTTGCCTAGTCAGAATCAAGAGCCTCAAGAAGTTGCTTGGCCTCCATCATGGGATCCTCGTGGGCTTGTGCTTCAGCTAGGCTCACCGTCATTTCCAGGAATTGCCTGGCAACCTGCAGATTCCCCGATTCCATTTCCGCCTTACCCACGAAAAGCGAGGCCATCATCCAATCAGGGCGAGTGTCTAAGCATTTCTTGAACTCACTCGAAGCTTTCTCAAATTCTCCTTCTTCGAAATAAGCCTGAGCCAAGCTGTAACGGAAGAAAACTTGATTCGGGTTTTTTTCTACCTTTTCCTGAAACGAAGCGATCCGGTCCGCCATAACGGTGAGGGAAAACCCTAGGAAAAAAGCAGGGAAATGGCAGTCGAGTTATCCACCCCGCCATTTTGGTTGGCCGCATCGATCAGAGCATGAACGAAAGGATTGGGTTCGTATTCGTTCATCATTTGCTGAATTTCTCCTAAGTCGACCATATTGGTCACTCCATCGGAGCAGATCAAAAATTGATCATTGGGCTCAAAGCCAATTTCGCCAAAGTCCACATCGAAATCAATGTCTTGGCCCATGCATCGAGTCAAGGTATGCATATAATGCTCCGGCATATCATCCGCAGCCTGGGGCCCATGTTTTTCGATCAATTCGTCGCCCAGAGTATGGCTTTTGGAAATTCTCGTGAAATTGTCTCCACTCTTCCTGAAAATCGAAGAATCCCCGACATGAACATAGAGGATCTTGTTAGGAAGCAGACGGAGTGCGGAAAAGGTAGTCCCNATTCCATTTTCTCCACCAACCAACTGTCCACATTCAACTACATTCGCATGNACCTTATGAACGACTTCNCGCANTTCTTCAGTGGTTGTGCAATCGCCCGAATCCNTAATCATNGAAGCAAAGAATTTGACCGCTAACCGACTGGCTAAGTTACCGAATGGTAAACCGCCCACTCCATCAGCAACNGCGAAGATTCCTTTATTTTCATCAACGATGAAGGAATCTTCGTTGTTTTCGCGGACAAACCCGACGTCACTGTGACCATGTGATTTGAAAAGCATTAAAGTATGGGGCTTCTTGTTTTGCATACCAAGATGAGAGGTAAGTCAATTTTCAAAAAAAAAATCATCGATTAAGTAATCCGCTTACAATCCTCTCTCACTCACCAAACAACTCGGAAAATGATAGGCTTTCGTAGTTTGGATTGGGTAATTCAGATAAAAATTGTGACCCATATCTCTTCGTGAGAATACGCGAATCCATGATCAGCAAATCCCCGACATCCGTTTGCGAACGAATCAATCGACCAATTCCCTGCCGAAACCGTGTCACCGCACTGGGAAGGGTCAATTCAATGAAGGAGCTTTTGCCCGCTTCAGCCAAAATTTCCGTCTTCGCCTCCATCACCGGATGACTGGGGTTTTCAAATGGCAAACGGGTAATAATAACTTGAGACAGGCATGGACCCTTGGCATCGAACCCCTTCCAAAAACTTTCCGCACCCAAGAGCAGAGCGTCTCCTTCTTCGATCAACTTGGCCCGTAACTCGGACCTGGAATGGCCTTCCCCTTGAGCATACACAGATCGCCCCATTTTTTTCCACCTCGGAAGCAAATGATAATACGCATGTTGGAGATCCGAATAATTGGTGAACAAAGCCAAAGTACCTCCTTCCACCGCCGAAGCGGATCCATGGAGTGCTTCAACCAAGTACTTCAAATAAGGTTCCCGGTTCCCTGACATGGGCTCGGGGCAGTCCATCAAAATTCGCACTTGCATATTGGAAAGATAATCAAAAGGAGAATTCACGATCCCCTCCTGCACCTCTTCCGCACCGACCTGAGCCTTGAAGGAATCCGCCTTACCCTTACGGGTCAAGGTGGCACTGGTCATTACGATCGAGGTTTGCTTCCCAAACAGATCACGGCGCAGCACCGCGGCAATATCCAGTGGCGCACTCCGCAAGTGAATAATTTGGTTTTTTTTACCCGCCCGTTCGAGCCAATAGACCGAGCCATCGTCCTTTAATTCCGAAACCTCAGACAACCCCATGAGATAGCCCTGCATTCTTTTCGCTTGGTCTTTCAGTTCCAATTTACGATTCTCGTCCTCGCTCAACTCCGATAATTCAACCAAACTTCGGACCACCCGACTTAGGGGCGGAAAGACTTCCATTGGAAAAATCCCTTTTTCCAGCAATCGGATCCGGCTTTTTTCTCCAAGAACACGAACATGCAAGTGCTGGAAAAAATCCTCCACTGCAATGGATGCATCCTCCACTGCCTCCAAATCTCGGGTGCGGCCCAATTTCTTCAATAATCCTTTTCCCTGCTTCGGATTGTGAAGCCTACGTAGGGAGGTTTCCATGGCCCAGGAACTCATCGACAAACCCAAGTGCTCCCCAGCCACCTCGGGAATCTCATGGGCTTCGTCAAAAATCACAAAGTCATCGGCAAACATCACCCCACCCTCTTCATCCGAAGGACCATAGCCGGCTCCCATCAGAGAAAAAAGCAGACTGTGGTTCACCACCACTAAATCAGAGCTTTCTACCCTTGCCCGGGCTTTACGGTAAAAGCAGGTTTGCGGGGAACAGCGCTTGCTCGAACAAAGCGATGAGTCCGCATTGACCAAATCCCACACACCGCCCCTCGGTAAAGGAGACATTTCTTGCCTGATTCCCTCGACCGGGTTTTCATTGACCCACTCGGAGATTCTTTCCAACTCCTCGCGCTGACCCGCTTCGAAAAGCTCGGTTTGGCCACTTCGGGCACGTTGCAAACGATTCGGGCACAGGTAATTCGCCCGCCCCACTAACAAAGCGCATTCAAAATTCGCCCAGTCCTCAAATCCAGGAACTCCAGCAAGGATCTTTCGTAAGGCAGGAATATCCTTTTCCAGCAACTGCTCCTGCAAACTTATTGTGTTGGTCGCAACCACACAGGGACGCTTACGCAGACGGGCATGCAGAATCGCCGGCACCAGATACGCCAGACTCTTGCCCACCCCCGTCCCTGCCTCGAAAAGCAGGTGTTCTCCTTCTTGCAGGCAATCATGAACCCGCTTAGCCATATCCGCCTGCTCCTGACGGAATTCAAAATCCAAAGTCTTTTGAAGAATACCATCCGGTTCGAAGATCTTCCTAACGACCTCCCCGAGATCGGGCCCCTGCTCCACATCTGGAGAATCTTCGGAAATTAATCGAATCATCCCGCCAGTTTTTCCGTTAGGGCCGAACGAATGGATTCGATTGCATCTCCGCCCCCACCGAGGTATCCGGCCCATGTCCCGGGTGAATCAGGGTACTCTCGGACAAGGTGTAGACCTGTTGGCGAATCGAACGCTCCAATGCATCAAAGTCTCCGCCCGGCAAATCCGCCCGCCCCACACTCCCTGCAAAAATCACATCCCCAACAAAACACCGGGACTCCTCCTCAACCCAAAGAATAACATTCCCTGGACAGTGCCCTGGACAATGACGAACCTCCACCTTTCTACCCCAGATATCGAGTTCTTCCCCATGTTCGATCCAGCGGGTGATCTTTACCGGCTCGAGCTCCAAACCCGGAATCGCAAAAGAACTCATCAAAGCCGGTTGTTCAAAAAGGACTTGGTCCTCCTGATGCCCCAAAACTTCGACTCCTTCTTCACAAAGGACCGAAGCTCCTGCCATGTGATCCCAATGACCGTGAGTCAGCCAAATCGCACTCAAAGTCAAGTGCTCTCTCTCCATAATTCCACTGATCGCATCCGAGCATCCCGGCGGGGCATCGATCAGAATTGCCTCTTCCCCCCCCTCTTCCCAAAGTAGGTACGCATTTGTGCCGATTGGCCCCAATTCCATTTTTTCAATCTTTAGCACACTCATACAAATCATACTGCATGAAAGAATCGATTCCCCAAGCCTAATGCAGATTATATCCCTCTTTCACGGAGAAAAAGGAGAACAGCAAAAAATTTCATTCCCCTTTCTTGTCACTTGACTTCATGCCTCCTGCTTGGTTTTATCTTCGACTTGCGATTTGGGGTAGTAGCTCAGTTGGTTAGAGCGCCGGCCTGTCACGCCGGAGGTCGCGGGTTCGAGTCCCGTCTATCCCGCCATCGCAATCTCCCGTCAGGTAGCGTCAATAAGCGTCCAGAGCCCACTGTTAAGAGGCTTCCTGCGATTCTACCCTCCTCACCCGTTTCGCCAACCCGCGACCCCAAAAGACAGGTTTTGCCGGAAATGTGTGTCCATATCTGTGTCCACTTTGTATTCCCGTCTATCGAACGCATAGTCTCTTGCAACGGCAGTAAACTGGTATCCAGATAAACCTGATCGGTTAACCTACGATCACTATGTCTCATTAACTCCTGGGCCATCCGTGGAGGCACCCCGTTCGTCTGAAGCCATGAGTTGAAAGTATACCTTAGAGCGTGAAAGTCAGCATACCTTCCGCTTTCGTCGACATACGGTATATCTGCAGCCTTTAGGTGTCCTTCCGCAAAGTCACGCTAATATCCAACGGGCGTACTTTGTGAGGAGTGACGGGAATCAAGAGCCGCAGTGATCAGGGTGCTGCTGTAAATCCAGTGAGTAACTCCCCGCTCTCAATATCGACCAAGCGAAGTCCGCCCTGTGAATCCCCAGTCAGAAGTCGCCGGTCATCAGTGGAGACCGCTAGAGACAAATTATTACATTTAGAGGTGAATTCTTTGTCTGTTTTACCACTTTGGAGATCTATCATCTCAACCGAGGGCATAGCTCCTGAAAAGATAAAATGTTCGGCTGAATCGAGTGCGACTATTTGGTAGATGGATCCGCTTTGATTCGCCAACTCTTTGACGGTTTGACCACTCTCAGCTCTCCAATACAGCACTTTACCTTTACTACAGGCAGATAAAACATGTTCTCCGGTTTCATCGAATGTAACACTATAGACCCCACCATCATGTCCGGTGTAGGTGGAGATTCGACTTTTTGTGGTCAGGTCGAACACCTTAGAAGTCTGATCTTTGCTGCCTGTAACGATTCTGTTTCCATCGGCACTCCATGCCAAGTCATTGACCCAATTGGAGTGATTGGCAAAAGTAACCATCTCCTGCCAGGTTTCGCTATCAAATACACGGACCGAACCATCGGTTCCACAGGTTGCCAGCCGAGTTCCTGTGAGATTGAATTTTGCGGATAAACAGAGGTCATCTGACTTATGGAGCAATTGAACTAGAGATCCATCCGTGAGGTCAATCACTCTGACTTCACCAGAACGCCCCGGACTGCCTCCTGCGACTGCCACCTGCTTGCCGGCTGGATGAATATCGATTGAGTGAATCCGCTCCGGCAGACCTGAGAGCCTTCGTTGTAATTTCCCGTCTATTGCGGCCCAAACCAGCATCTCGTGATAACCACTGGTCAAAATGGATTGATCCCCATGNGCAAACGCAACCGCCGTAACTGGAATCGCCCTGGAATATTGCGAGGGTGGATCCGGATGCTTCAAACCCGGAATAATTTCAGTCAGGGATGCTTGGGGATCATCACCATCAAAAGTTTCACCTTCCTGTTGCCAACGTTTGAAAAGAGCTATCAGCTCTGCCGGTAACGGGTCTGCGTCTGGGGGCATAATTTCATCCTCATCATCGGTCACCATTCGATAGTGCAGTTCATCGAACCCCACTTCCATGGCTCGCTCGAAGGTATCGACACGATAGCCACCCTTTGATTTCTTGGGTCCATGGCAGGATTGGCATTGGTTTAATAATATGGGAGCGAGGTCTGCCTTGAAAGAAACAGGCTGCTCGGCGAGTAATGAAAGGGGAGTGATCAGCGAAGCAACCACCACGGATAGCCTATTAATATTGAAACAAAAATTCATCACGATTGATTGCGACCCATACGATATCCTCCAGTGCCTGCCCCTTGTCCTTTGCACTATCAAAATACTCTACGGCTATCTTTTTCTCCTCATCATTTGGTTCCCTGGAAAAGGCCCGTAGGTACAGATTCGTTAGGATTGCTTCCGTAGGCTGATTCTCCTTGTGAGCAAGGTGAAATCGGTTGTTTTGATCGGACAGCAGCCCATGCAGTGTCTTGCCATTAAATAGCTCCAGGGCTTGTCCGAGGCTGGAATCATCACCTCGCTCACACTCGCATACGGTCTGGCGCTCCGGCATACCAAACACTTTGAGAAATTCGATATCACCGATCTTTTCTCGATCATGTATTTTTAAATCCGGGGCTGGTAATTGGGTGGCACGAATCCCCGGTGGCACGGATGCAAAATTTTCCCTGACCCCAGTGAGGTCACTGAGAGCATCGACTAGTTGTTCGGCCGTCAAACGCCTTGGGTAGTACCTCGAAAAATAGCGATAGTCCGTTTTGTTCCACTGATTGGTTTTGCTACTAGCCTGGTAGGTTCGTGAATTTACAATGGTGCGAATGATGTGTTTACGATTAAAGTCATGCTCAACGAAATCCGCAGTCAGCGCATCCAGCAAAGGCTGATTGGCGGCCGGGTTGGTATCGCGCAAATCATCGAATGGTTCAACGATTCCACGGCCCATCAATTGAGCCCAGATGCGGTTAACCTCTACCTTGGCAAAAAATGGATTTTCCTTGCCGGTTAACCAATCGACAAATGCCGTGCGTCGATCCAACTCCGGATCGAGATCCAATTGGTGCGAACCGGGAACCCATGGCTCCACAATCTCATCTGTGGCAGGATGCCTGACATCGCCTTCATCATTCATCCAAACGACGGTTTCGCCTTTGCGCCCGGTTTTGCGAGTTTCGATCCGATTGAAGAAAGCGCTCAACCCATAGTAGCTATCCTGGGTCCACGGTTCGTAAGGATGGTTATGACATTTGGCACAGCCGATACGAGTTCCGAGAAACAACTGAGCGGTCGATTCCATGATATCCGAGGTGTCCGAACCGGAACGATAAAAGTTGCTGGCAGGTGTGATTAGATTACTCCCAGTAGCGAGTAATATCTCCTTGGCAAATTCATCGTAGGGTTGATTGCTTGCTACCGAATCTCGAATCCAGCGATGAAACTTCACTACCCCGCCGTGCCCCATCTGCCGCGCCGAAAGCTTTAGCACATCACCCCATTTTTGGGTCCAGAAAAGGGTGAATTCNTCTGTCTCCAGCAACTCATTGATCAATTTNCTTCGTTTATCAGGAACGCTGCTGTCCAGAAATTCAGACACTTGTTCTGGCCCTGGTAACAATCCAGTTAAGTCAAGGTGAACCCTACGGAAAAACTCGGAATCACCAGATAACCCTGAGGGTAGATATTTAAACTTTTCCAACTTCGCGTAGATAAGCTCGTCCACATAGTTAGCAGGCGTTTCGGTTTTCCAGGTCAGATCCGGCACATCCTCAACGAAACTGACGATAGTGCTCTGGATGTATTCCAGGTAACGAACAATCACCGCAGCCTCTCCCCTGCCCATACCGACCGCCAAGCCATGTCGACTGACGCGACTGATCTTTTCATCTGAACTTTCGTAGCTCGCCAGGTGGGTAATATCCTTACAAGAGCCATCATCAAACATGGCCTCGACCCGGAACTGCTGAGTGTGGTGTGGACGTTTAAGAGCGAGATCTTCTCCGGGTGTGAGGCGTATCCCAGTGCAGCGGGGCGGCTTTTTCTCGACATGACACCCCGATTTGATCCAGTTCACCAAGACCTCATGTTCGACATCAGAATCTCTAAGTCTTAATCCACCTTCATGAGCCACATCATTCCTTGGCTTTGCCAAAAGCAAACTTTTCTCGGGTTCGATCAGATTGACCCGGCGACCAAATTCTTCGTTTATGATTGTGTGTTGATCACTTACAGGATCAAATCCCCACAAAGAAAGCCGGAAATCGCCTTTGCCGTGTGGTGCACCGTGGCATCCACCTGCGGCACAACCTGCTTTTGACAGTGCGGGCAATGCCTCGTAATAAAAGGATACCGGTTCCTTCGATTTTTGATTTGTCACAATGAGAGACAACGATGTCGTGCAATCGCCTACTGAAACGGCAACATTGGTTTTTCCATCAGCCAAGGGTTTGATGGAACTGCGCTCTCCTGCTTCGGCAATGCCTTGTGATGAAAACTTAAGGGTAGCGGCACGCGTAAGATCGGCGATCTCTCCATTGGCGTAATGCCCGGTTACCACCAACTGCAACTGATCCCTTGGGCCGCTGATAGTGAATTCACTCGGTGACACCTCGATCCTCTCTGGAGTACCCACTTGTGTAGGAGTAATTGGCAGATCAGCCTCATCATGTTGAGCACTCTCCCCCAACACCAACTGAGCCGAAAAACAAAGGAAAGCAATCAGAGTCATCAAGGTGTAATGGTAGGCTGTAGACTGTTCAAAGGGCTTAATGCTCGATCTCATGACTCCATGCCCCCTTTGCTTTTGATCAAGAAATACACTTTCCCCGATATGCCTTCTGGCCATTGGATCATATTCAATGGAGTTTTCTTCAGCGGTTCTTCGGTATCGACGGTGGTTCGGTAGGTCTGACCATCGATTTCTGCTTCGCCATAGAAACTCGTCACAACCAGGGACCTCGATTTTTTGGGAATCTTTATGACTGCTTCAACATCGCCTCTCTTTTCAACGATTACGGCTTTATCCATTTCAAAAACTGGGCTTTTTATTGTGATTGGGCCATCATATTGATGCCGGATCACCCGAAACCGGATTTTTACCTCTTTGCCAGGCTCGGTGATGTAAAAATCCTGATGAAAGGTCGTTGCCAACTCAAAAGGTGCCGCCTCAGTAGAAATATCGACTAGGTAGGGCAATCCCTCTCGATTGAGCAAATCGGAAATATGTAGATGGTAATCCCCATCCTTTGGGATCTTTTTTCGCAGCGGTTGAAGCAGAGAGTCTCCATTGCCAAATCGTGCGATGCGACCTCCTTCTGGCTCATGTAAATCCATCAACAGCTGTGCTGGCGACCCTAGTTCTAGAGTTTTAGGCATCACGGTTAAATACTGACCTTTTTTTAAATCCAAACTGATAGAAGCAGGAGTCTTCGGAATCTCATCCGCCTCTGGCTGCATTTCAACAACGGGTGATAGCTGAAGGCACGCCTGAATGTTATCTCGCCATAATATATCGTTAATCTTTAACGAGTATTCACCATCTGCAGGCGGATCGAGCACAACATATGGATCGCTACCGTGTACTTCACTGTCATCGATCATCTCAATCGTCTTTCCCTCAGGATCAAAGATCGTCATTTGCAAATCGCTGTCCTTGTTCAGTCGATTCGACCAGACCTGACAGACTAGTCGCTCACCTTTCTTCGCTTGGAATCGATGCTCATATGACTCGCTATTTTTGGTTCTGAACGAGGTTGCTTCGCGAACGTCAACAAAGGCCAAAGTGGGCTTGGACACGCCCTTTAGATTCCAGGCTCGAATCGCCAGTGGCCCCGCCGGTACATCCTTGGCAATCTCCACTTCGAAGAAGTGTTGATTGTTGGTGTTGTCCTCCTCTTCCAACAGCGTCCATTTAGAGGGATGATTAGTCCATATTCGCGTGGGCCATTCCAATAGTTTGAACTCATTCCCCTTAATCTTCACCTTGGTCTTTTTACCTGCTTGCAAGTAAATCGGTTCGATCGTATCGATCCTGGGAGCGGCTTCAAGCCATCCAAACAACAGGAAGCCGAACACAAACACGCAGATCGTTTTGCATCCTGTAAGCATAGCTCCTTATTTGGCTGTGACCTTGATGGGTTTGGGGATATCAACAAGGAAGATGTCCTTCTGTCCATCCCTTTCACTGACATATACGATCCGATTGCCATCGGGATGCCAAGAGGGAAAATCGTCCCGCTCCTCGTTATCGGTGATCCTGACCACATCGCTGCCGTCGAGATTCATTACGTAGATCTCGTAATTGCCATCACGGGTGCTGACAAAGCAGATTTTTGAGCCGTCGGGTGAAACTTTGGGACGGATATCCATGATGCGATTTTCAGTGAGCCGACGTTCCTCGCCGCCTTCTATCTCTCGAATATAGATCTCGTAGTTATTTTCACGGCTATTAGCAAAGACCATTTGCTCGCCATTGGGAGTGAAAGACGGCCAATGACTGAGCCCTTCACTTTCAGTGAGTTGTTTTTTGTCCTTCCCCTCCAGATCCACGGACCAAAGTTGCATGGGGCCTTTTTCTGCGAAGGCATAAATCACCCGCCTGCCATCGACTGTGAACACTGGCGTACGATATGCGCCTCGCCCGGAATGGTCGATGATTGCATCTTTTTTTGCCCCCAGATCACGAATCACGAGTTTCCCAGTGAGGTTGCCAACGCATTCACTGAAGGAGACAAACCGCTCGTCTGGTGAAAAGGCAAGCTCGGTTTGGTGACTTCGGTCATCATCGAAAAGCGGAAGCGGTTCGGACCTAGGATCAGATAGATCCAGGCTCACGGCTCTTATCAGATCGTCCTTTTCATCAAGGCAATAGACTAGCGTCTTACCTTGGGCGATAAAAATTGGGTCGCGCTTGTTAGAGCCGTCGTTCGTGATGCGCTTTTCGTCTGCGTACCCATAGAATCCCAGACTTACGGCAACCAAAATAGATTTAGATAAGCTCATGGATCACGCTGCCTCCATCCAGCACTTTCATTTCCGCACGCTTGCGAGCGCCAATGCCACATAACTCCGCAATAGTCGTTCCCACCTGCAAAGGCGTGATGGGCCGAGTGATTGGATGCTCCGCTTTGGCATCGCTTTCACCTATCACCCGTCCGGGCTCAATGCCACCACCAGCCCAGATTGAGAAATAACAATCTTTATGATGCTCGCGTGCAGCTCGATTACTGATTTTCGGCGTGCGTCCGAATTCACCCATAGCAATCAATAGGGTATCATCGAGCATACCACGATCGCTCAAATCATCGATCAGGGCTGAATAGGCACGATCGAGAATGGGGCAATGCCTATCTTGAAGCAGCTCGAAGTTAAAAATATGAGTATCCCAACCGAAATCACAATTGGGCGAAAAGGTTTCCACATATTCGCTCCAGTTAACCTGAATGTAGGGAACGCGAGCTTCAGCTAGTCGACGCGCCAGTAGACAGCCCTGGCCAAAGGTCGTCTGCCCATATCGCGAGCGCACCTTGTCCGATTCCTGGGTAAGGTCGAAAGCCTGGCGTGCCTTGGAATCAGCGAGCAGACCATAGGCGCTCTGGTGAGTGCGATGCCATTCATCAATCCCTGCTGACTCCAATCGACGCTCGGCATTGTCCAATTGTTGCAGTAGGCGTTGACGATCCTGAATCCGTTTCGGCGTAATGCCTTTCAAAAGATCCAACTGAGGAATACTCACCTCACCGTGTTCATCAGCTCTTACCAAAAAAGGATCGTAAGCTTTGCCCAGCGCGCCACCGCCATAACCTTCGATTCGACGCGGAAGATCTCGTGGTATGCCCCGCCCCACATAAAAAAACGAAGGCAACGCCTCAGTCGAAACCTGATCTTTAGCAATGATCGAACCGAAATTGGGCTGAACAGGTCCGGCATTTTCATTGAAACCTGTCAAGGCGATCGTACCTGCAGTTGGGTGATCGTTGCTGGTGGTCACCATGGATCGGATCATAGTGTATTTATCACTACGCGAAGCCATGTGCGGCATCAACTCAGTGAAATGCATCCCCGGAGTTTTGGTTGGGATCGTTCCAAATGGACCTCGATATTCCATCGGCGCGTCTGGCTTTGGATCAAAAGTATCAATGTGGCTTGGCCCGCCCCATAACCATA
>NHCT01000061.1 GCA_002167605.1 Verrucomicrobia bacterium TMED40
GGAGGTTGAAGCTAAACCTGCCTGGGGAATAACCCCGCACCCGGCTCAAGGAACACTGAGAAAAAAGTTTTCTCAGTAAATCGAAAAGCTTTACGAAAGTGGCCGGGTTCGAACGAGGGCTTTTTCCAATGGGAGATTGATCCACCCGGATTACCTTTTCGAAATGATCCAAACCCTTGATTCCAGAGTGCGCCCCGGGCAATTGTTTGGCCCGGTTCAACTGGTTTGCAGCTGATTTTGCCAAAACCTCATTCACCAAAGAGCTTTTACCGGAACCGGATACTCCGCAAACCACCGTAAGCAATCCAACGGGAAAAGAGACATCGATTCTCTTCAAGTTGTGAGCCCTGGCTTCACGCACGATTATTCTGGCCTTACCCGGATTTTTCTTCTTGGCGTCCTTTTCAATCTTTTCCCGACCATCTAGAAAAGGCCCTGAGCAACTGGCGGAAGATTTCAAACAGGCGGAAAGATCTCCCTCGAAAGAAAGTTCTCCCCCTTGCTCGCCGGGACCCGGCCCAACCTCGATCAAATGATCACACGCAAGCAGAGTCTCGCTATCATGCTCGACCACTATGACCGTATTCCCCCGGTCACGAAGCCCATGCAAGACGCCCAATAGGCGATCATGGTCAGCGGGATGCAAGCCCACGCTCGGTTCATCCAGGGCATAAATCACTCCGACCAGACCCATTCCGAGCTGGGTGGCGAGACGGGCCCGTTGGGCTTCTCCTCCGCTTAGGGTTCGATAAGGTCGGTCGAGCGTAAGATAGCCAAGACCAACCTGGTTAATGAAACCCAGTCTTTGCTCCAAACCGAGCAGTGCATCTCCAACATGAGAAAGTTTCGAATCGTCGGAGACCAATTCTCTCACGAATCGCCAAGCCTTGTCCGCGGGGTAGCCTAAGAATTGATCAATGGATAAACCTGCAAGAAGGACGGAACGCGAATAAGCAGATAAGCGGTTGCCTTGGCAATCCGGACATTCAACTCCCACTTGGAAAGCCAAAAGGCGGGCCCGCAGGTTTTCGCTTGAAGTGGAGAGCATGGTATTCTCCAAGTCCTTGAGAATGCCAGGAAAGGGCTGCTTTTTTGGTTTTCCCCGACCGGCAAGGAGCTTCAACTGGTATTCTGTTTCCGGATCCCCATGAAGAAGAAACTTACGAAGACTTTCGGGTTGTTTATTCCAAGGCTTTCGGGTGTCGAAGGGAATCTGTTCGGAAAGGTGTTTGATGATATTCTTACGAAGGTTGATCATTTTGCGCGATCCGAGGCGCCAAGGCTTAATGACTCCCTTTCCAAAAGTCAGGGAAGGATCAGGAATCACCAATTCTTCCCTAAAACTAAGCACTTCACCCAACCCTCCACATCGCTCGCATGCACCATCCGGATGATTCCATGAAAAATGACGCGGAGTCAGCGATGGGTAGGTGGTACCGCATTGTTCGCAGGCATAACTTTGGGAAAGGAAGGTTTCATCAAAACCTCCATCCTTTTCAAGCAAGGCCAAGGCCTTTTCCTGTCCTTCTCTAAAGGCCAGTTCCAAAGAATCAGCGATTCGACTCCGATTGGAGGCATCAATGGAAAGCCGGTCGACCACCAAATCCACGGTCAGCTCACGACCCTTTGTCTTTTCCGGGATTAAGTCCCGGTCATCCAGTCTTTTGATCTTCCCATCGATTCTGACTCGTTGAAATCCTCTTCTTTCAAGGCTGGGTAATTCCTCACGAAGCACAGCAGCTCTGGCGGTTAGGTAGGGAGCCAATAAAAGTGCTCTTCGACCCGAACCTTGTTCAAGGAGTTGCTCCACACAATCATCGAGCGAACGGCGAGTCACCAATGCCCCATCCAACGGGCAATGCGGTTGGCCGACCGTAGACCAAAGCAAACGAGCGTAATCAGCGATCTCGGTGGCGGAAGCCACCGTGCTGCGAGGACCGGCCGAACCCGCCGAAGCTTGTTCGATGGCAAGAACCGGAGACAATCCTTCCACAAAATCAACTTCAGGACGCTTCACCTTTTCCAAAACTTGTCGGGCTTTGGCGGAAAGGCTTTCCACATATTTTCGGTGCCCCTCTGCCGCTAAGACATCGAAGACCAGGGAGGATTTCCCCGAACCACTGACGCCGGTTACGCCAATGAGTTTTCCTCTTGGGAAATCAACCGTAACTCCTTTAAGGTTGTTTTCCTTGGCACCCTTTAAGCGAATTGCATTCCGAGTGCCTGTCTTGGCTTTTGAAGATTTACCCATGTCCACCCTCCATCATGCGGGAGGAAGAACTTTTGCCAAGAAGGTTTGCGATTTTCCTTCTTTCGACCAAGATAAGGGAAAACCCTAGAGACAAATGAACAAACCTATCTTATACATAAAACAAGGCTGTCCTTGGTGTGTAGAGGCACTCGCCTACTTCGAACAGAAGCAACTCCAATTGAATGTGGTGGATGTTCGAACCGACCCAAGCAAGATGAACGATTTACTGGAAGTCAGCGGTCAATCCAAGACCCCTACTCTTAAGAACGGTGACTTCGTGGTCGCAGACTTTGATTTGGAGGAATTTGAGGAAGCTCTTTCACAAAACCCAATCGAAGCCAAAAAGCTTGGGTTCTAGGCAGTAAGCAAAGCAAAAAAATCCAAATCCATCAGCGAAACCGAGCACATTCGGTACTCGCTGGGTAGGGTTTACAGCTTACTTTAGAGCGTCGATTCTCTGGTTGAGTTCCTGAAGCTTGCTCTCCAAGGCTTGCAGCGAAGTTCCACCTGCGGCGTCCTGAGGAACATCCATATCCAAAATCCGTACACCCGAAGAAGTATCGAACACTTTGGCGGAATCAGTTACAAAAGGAGTTATGTTACCGGAAGTAACGATCTTGGTGGCTTCACGACCATTGCGATTCACGGTGTAAGTCTGGGGAGACTTTTCCAAAGGCAGAGTGACCGTTTGATCGGTGTTGAATCTTTTCACCTGACGGTAATTGGAATGCTTAGCCTTGCGACCCACCACTTGGGTCTTGGCTGTTCTAAATAACAAGAAGTTATGCTCCACGGTGTGGAAATGAGGGTCGAGGATAAAGTTATCGGGTTGCCCCTCCAACGCATCATAAACGGCTGACTGCATGGACTGCTTGACCACGCCACCAGTAAGAGCGTCTACCACACCACCGGACTGGTGCTCCTGAGCGTGTGCACGAAAAGAGGCTCTTCCTGGGTCTCCCCAGCGGATAAAACCGAGCAATTCCGCTCGGGTTCCTTCTCCGCGTACTTCCTCCCCAATTTGAATATCGGAGGTAACTTCGGGGTATGGGGTCAGAGGTCCAGTTTTATTGGCTGTCCTAGTGCAACTTGAACCGAGGATTAAGATTGCGTAGAGAGAGGTGAGTAAAAGTGCTTTCTTCATGGTATTGATTCCTTAAGATTTATTAAAATTAGAAATTGCCCTTCATGTTGAAGTAGAACTCCATACTCTCTTCAATGATCTTGTGATGCCCGATACCGGCGATACCGAAACTAAAGTTCCAAGGACGATTGGGCATGAAGAGAAATTCAGCACCGAACTCCATCCAACTACGGTCAAGAACGCTCTCTCTGTCCTCGAGATAATTGTAGCGAAAGAAAGGAAGCATCGTGAAATTATCATGCAGATGATAGTGAAGCCCCAAACCACCTCGAATTAACCAAAAGGCATCGTCATTGACATCGTTGCTTGGGAAATAACGACCGATGGACAAGCGACCCGACCAATTCATTCCGTAGGCGGTGCTTGATTCAGCCATGGTCTCAAAATTAACATTGGTCATGGACTCGTCAAAGATGGGAAAATCACTGTGGGAAGTGTTGTGAGCAAAACGCACACCCCAAGCGATATACTGATTGATCCGGTAATGAGGAAAGACTTCAATTCCTCCGACAAATCCAGTGTCATCCACACCCTCCACATCAAAATGAGCCGCTGAAAGCGGTATCCTAACATCAAGATTGGGGTTGTCACCCAACCTGAATCCAAGTGTCACCCCATATACATCCAACTCAATGGGGTCTTTTGTGCTGGTAAGGGGGCCACTAGTGGAATTTTCATCAACAAAAAAACGATTGTTGAATTCCTGGTTTGCGTAATGAAAATCCATGTAAAAAGATTTAAAGAATCCCTCGGTTACAGGAATGTCGCCGGGACGACGCAATTCACGGGCTTCATCGGCAAGACTGCGAAAACCTAGGTGGTAACCCGTTACAACTCCACGGCGCCAATCGGCGGGAAAGTTTTGAGGATGGTTATGATTTAGAGCCCCAGAGCTATCTTTTCCGTCAAGGACATGATCATAACTTGCTTGTGTAGCAGAAGTNGGAGNGTCNTCNGAGGCAAAGGACAANTTGNANNAANACNNGGTCAAAAAAGNNCTCAGGCAGGCAAGAAGAAATTTTCTATTCATANGTTTCAGTGTTTGATTTANCNNNAAACCTCCAAATTATNAGATCATCCGTCAACAAAGAAATTAATTCGTTTCTTGAATGAATCTAATTCAGGGAGCTTGAAAACCGGCTTAAACGTTCGAGGCCTTTTTCAATGACATCGTCCGAGGTTGCATAACTCAAACGAACATAACCCTCGGCTCCAAAGGCATGACCGGAAACCACCGCGACCTTTTCCTCCTCCAATAATCGGTCAGAGAACTCCTCGGAAGAAAGTCCCAATTCGGCAATTTTTGGGAAAAGATAAAAAGCTCCCTGTGCCCGGAGGCAAGAGATNCCATCGATAGCCTGCAACCCTTCCAAGAGCTTAAGNCGACGACGGTCAAAATGGACCAACATATCCTGTACCGCCTGCATGGCTTTGTCCCAGTTCTGCACCGCAGACAGAGCACCAAACTGAGCGAAGGTGGTTGCATTGGATGTGGTTTGACTTTGCAAGGATGCGACCGCCTTGGCGATGGTCGGATNGGCCACGAGGGTACCCAACCGCCAACCGGTCATGGAAAAGGTCTTACTAAATCCGGACACGGTGATAACCCGATCAGCCGCTTCCTTTGANAAAGAAGCGGGACGATGATGTTCGGCCCCGTCGTAAAGCAGATGTTCATATATCTCATCGGACATGAGCAAAAAATCCTTTCGGCANGCAAGTTCAACGATGGCTTCCATCTCCGTTTTTTCATAGAGGCAACCCGTGGGATTGGATGGGCTGTTCAGGATGACCAATTTAGTACTNGGAGTCAGAGCTTCCTCAATTTGTGCCGCACTGACCTTNAATCCTTGNTCATCTCCGGCAAAAATGAACTTGGGGGTNGCTCCGGCAAGTTTTNCCATTTCTGGATAACTGACCCAGTACGGAGCAGGAATAAGCACCTCNTCCCCNGNACCGCANGTGGCCAGAATCGCGAGGTAGCAGGAATACTTACCTCCGGGGCTCACCACCACTTGGGCGGAATTCGCTTCCTCCAAGACCCCGAATCCTTGGTATTGTTCAGCCAAGGCTTTTCGCAAGTCGGGCAAACCTCCGGCAGGAGCATACTTAGTTTTGCCATCGGCAAGGGCTTGAGCACAGGCTTCCTTGATAAAGGAAGGTGTATCAAAATCNGGCTCACCCGCTCCAAAACCGCAAACATCNTCGCCAGCGGCTTTGAGCGCCTTGGCTTTTGCGTCNACCGCCAAGGTCGGAGATGGAGATACATTTTGAGCCCAAGGAGAAAGAATGTTTTCAATGGTCATTTGGAAGAAAAGCTAAAAGAAAAAATTAGGTGAGCAAGATCAATTGAATGGAATTNAAAACTAATCAAGNNTTTCATANGAATCNTCAGGCANTTGGATNGGGCGCACCAACCCTTCCGAAGTGAAAAGGGCAGGATCGAGATCGAGGTCCATGGCGGCAGCGGTTATTTCCAAACGGGTGGTGGAACGGGAGAGACGATCCTTGCAGTCGATGGATTTCACAATCCACCGGGATTGGACTTTCTTAAAGCTTTGCAAGATGTAGGTTCGATCCGGAACATAGCTCTGCCCGAAAGTCTCGACTCGCAAAGGCAAGTCATAGGCATCATCCAAACCGAGCGTAAGATGAGTCCAGGCAGGGTTCTCCCGCAGAACCCAATCGGGAAAGGAAAAATGAAAGAGATGGGCCGGTCGACCGGCAACCTTTCCTGATTTTTCGTACTTTCCTTCCCAAAAAACAAAGGGCATCAGCAGATCAAAAGCAGATTGGTTCATACCCGGAACCAAGGGAGCGAAAAAGTCCGCTCCGATTAACTGGGTCGGTTTTCCATCTCCCTCGAAAATTTTCCAAGCCTGAGGAATTGCCTGATTCTGAAAAAGATAAGTGCTGGATTGCTTTTGTTCGGGAGATCCATCCAAACGAACCCGGCAATGACCATGCCCGAGAAAGGGTCCAGAAACGATTCCCGTGGAGAAGGACTCCTCCCCTCTTCTGGGCATATGGCGAAGCCTAAATTTAAAGGAGTAGGCTTGGTGAAAACCACTCTGGTTGGTGTCCGTTGATACGAAGTCTCGATATCTTTGGAGTCGGGTCAACGCTTCATCCTTGGATAAAATCTTGGCGAAGCCGCGAGCAGGAAAGGGTGACTTGGCCCAAGTGGAGGGACCAACGAACATTCCGATTAGCAAAAGGAGGGCGAACTCTTTTGCTTTGCCCACCAGACAAGGGATAACGAAAAGATTAGTTGGATTCTTTACCTGCAGGAGCTTTTTCCTGCTTGGTCTCGGGGGGCGAAGACTCTGCGGCTGGCGGAGCAGGNGGAACTTCTACCGGCGGAGAGGGAGGAATCGGGAGCTCCGAGGCATCCGGAACGGGAGGAGGCACAGGNGCATCCGAAACGGGTAAATCCGAAGGATCAGGAGCAGTTTGCAAAACCGGCGTTTCCATACCCGTACGAATCAAGGAATCAGCATCTGCGGATTCGTTTTGATAAAATCCATACAGAACGAAGGCCATGATGAAAAAACCTACGATCCCATAAACGGTAAACTTAGTGAGTTGAGCTGCCGAACCGGCTCCCAAAACTTGATCGGCTGCTCCACCACCCAACGCGGATCCCATTCCACCGGAAGTACGCTGAATCATGATGAGAAGAACAACGATTATGCAAAGTAAAATAAGAACGGTAGTAAGAAAAACGATCATAACGAAATTTGAGTAAGGAAAAGATCATGACCTTTCCCACTCAAAAGGCAACATGTTTTGATCAGGAATCAAGAGAGGACAAAATGGACTCTAGGTCATTTTGGTCCGAAAAGCCCAAGGTCAGTTTACCTTGCCCTTTCGATCCAGCCTGAATGCGAACGGCACGGCCCAATTTGGCTTCCAATGCACGAGCAAGGTCAGAGAAGGCACCCTCCCCCCGAACTGCTTTTCTGATCAAACTTGGGTTGCTCTGCCCCGACCGATGGTCGTCAACCGCCTGTTGGCATTGACGGACGGACCAACCTTCGGAAATTGTAAGGTGAGCCAATTTGATCCGCAATTTGGAATCCTCCACTCCCAGCAAAATCTTTGCATGACCGGTGGACAGACTTCCGGATGCCAGAAACTCCTGCAACTCCCCTTCCAGTTGAAGAAAGCGAAGGCTGTTAGTGACATAAGATCTGCTCTTCCCCACCCTCTCGGCAACTTTCGCCTGGGTGAGACCGAACTCCTTGACCAGGGAATCGTATCCCATTGCCTCCTCCATCGGGTTGAGCCCTTCCCGTTGAAGGTTTTCAATGAGAGACAAACTCGCGGAAGACAATTCATTCACTTGCAAGACCCGAGCCAGAACCGTCTGTCTTTGCAAATGTTGATGGGCCCGCAAACGCCTTTCACCCGCAATCAGTTGAAATCCATCATCCACCTTTCTTACTACGATCGGTTGCAGCAAGCCTTCGGCATTAATACTTTCTGCCAACTCGCGAATGGCTTCGGGATCAATGACTTTTCGTGGCTGGTATGGATTCGGCACCACTGTATCCGTTGGGATTTCCAGAAGCTCCTTGCCATTTAGTTCTGCTTGTACAGGGACACTCAAGGGCGGGTTCTTGGCAATCGGAGAAGGTGAAGAACTCAGAGGAGTGGTTGCTTCTAATTGAACCGCTTCCTTAGATTCTGGGTTGGTTGATGTGCCGCCAGCAATTAAACTGCCCAACCCTCGACCCAATCTTGAAGTTGTTTTGTTCATGTTCACTTTTGAGGGACGAATAGTTCCTTCCCCACATTTACCTTGGTTGCATCGGCAATCTGGTTGGCATTGATGATCCAGGAAATTTTGGACTGATATTTTTTGGCGATGCTGCTGACGGTTTCTCCTTTTTCGACTTTATGGACAAACCCCTTTTGCGGATAGTCCGTTGAAAAAGTGGGTTGGGGAGCAGCGGAATTCGCGGAAGCAGAAGATACTTTTTCGAAACCCTTGTTCATTTGAGTAATTAAATCACTCATTTTCGAATCCACATTACTCTGCATGGCACCCAAAGCCTGATCATTTGCAGAAANCCGCTTTTCAATCGTGCGTAAACGAGCGTCCACTTGAGACATCATGCCTTGAGAATCTCCAGTANGNGCATTCGATTGACGGGTAATCTGCTCCAGTGCCATGCGCAGTTGAGCGTTTTCACGCCGCATCAACTCAACTTCGCTCCTTAAGCCCGCGACTTCCCGGGAAAAAAGCTGTAAATCCTGCTTTAAATTAGCAATCTCCACATTGGCAAAGACCGGAACCTGGCAGAGNAAGNAGCAAAAAAACNAAACNACNACGCAAAGAGGTCGCTTCNTAAAAAGCAATTTAATCCACATCATATCCACCAATCGCTAAGATAGACCAACCAGAGTGGGAATCAAGAAATCTTTTGTTTATTTTAGTTTTTTNATCTCTGAAGCAAAAGAGAAGNCGCNTTTTCGGACAAAANCATCGTNCCCNCTGGCAAATCATAGCCCCGCAAAAATTCGGATGTTGGGAGCATTTTACCACCCGGTTTCTGAATTTGCTCGATCCGTAAACTTCCTGCCGANGTTCCAATAAGCAAAGTGCCTGNAGCAGGTCTTCCCACTTCTCCGATGTCCAAGTTATCATCGTNTTCCGAAAGGCTTGCTTTGCCNACTCTNAAGCGGTTCTCTCCATGAAAGAAAGTGGANCCCGGCCAAGAAACAAAAGCCCGAATCCGGTAATCAAGGGTTTCAGCCGGTTGTGAAAAATCCAACATCCCGTCCAACTTGTTGAGCTTTCGGCAGTAGGTGGCGTCGGCATCGATTTGAGGAATTTCCTTATGGTTGCNCGAGAGCATTGCCATTAGGTTTCTCTCCAGCAAGGGGATACACGCTTGTGACATGTCCTCCCGCAACTCCGGACCAAGCATATTTTNCCCGATTTTAACCTTCTCCGAGTCAATGATTGGACCGGCATCCATTTTGGGAATCACCCGCATTAAGGTCACTCCGGTTTCTCTTTCGCCGCAAGCAAGTGCGGTTTCAATCGGTGAGGCACCGCGATAAGCGGGAAGGATGGACGCATGTAAATTGAAACATCCTCTTGGTGCCACTTGCAGCATTTCAGTCTTCAAGATGCACCCGTAAGCCATCACGAGCAAAAGATCGACTTGCAACTCACTTAGCCACTGAACTTCGTCCACTCCGGGCTTGGGAGGGTCTCTTAGGGGCAATTCATTTTCNAGAGCCCAACTCTTAATCGGGTTTTGCCGGAGCTTCCTACCTCTCCCCGCAGGGCGGTCCGGTTGAGTAAGNACTGCACAAAGGCTACAACTAGGAAAAAGATCCTCGAAGAGCTTAAGGAAAGGTAACGCGATTTCATCGGACCCTAAGAAGGCAATTTGACATTTTTCGTTCATTATCCGGAGAGTTCTCACTATTTCAAAATTCTCAGATCCGACAACGAAATTAGATTCAAAAAAAGCCGCTCGTAGGCGGCTTCGTCTCGGGAAAGGTGAAAAGTACCTTACTCTTTCTCTTCGGTGTAACGAGCTTCCTTTCCTGCCAANGAAAACTTAAGGGGGCACCCGGAAAGACCAAACCTTTGTTGAATTCCCTTTTCCAAGTAGCGCTTATACTGATCGTTCAGCTTTTCCTCGCGATTGCAGAAAAGCTTGATGCGAAAGGGCCGGTTTTCCACTTGCACTGCATAAAAAACCTTGAATCGCTTGCCCCCCACTTTTGCGGGTGGCCGATGCTCCCACATCTCGCTGATCAACTTGTTGAGTGCGGAAGTCGATATGCTTTTGTTCATGCGTACATCCAAATCTCTGGCGACTTGCAAGAAGTCCTGCATCGCAAAACCGGTTTGAGCGGACACGAAGGAAATGGGAGAGTCTGGAAGAAAGAACAACTCTTTGCGAATCGACTTAATATAGCTTTTTCGGAAATCCTTTTCATCCTCGTAACCAGGCAATGGATCCTTTCGAAAACTTTCCAGAGCCAAATCCCACTTGTTCACTAAAATCGAAAGAGCCCGGCCAGAATCCAAGGCATGCCCAGCNAAAATCTTATCCTGCTTGGTNACTCCCTCCCGTGCGTCAAGGACCAGAAACACCACATCCACTTCATCGATGGCATGTTTGGTGCGTACTGAGGAAAAGTAATCCAAGGATGTATCAATACGGTTTCTCCTTTTCAATCCAGCCGTATCAAAGAGTCGGAATCGCCACGGTTCATCAGCACCTTCCGTTTGATAATCAAGATCCAATTCGACCGTTTCCCTCGTGGTCCCTGGCACATCACTAACAATCAGTCTTTCCATGTCCAATAGGCGGTTACAAAGAGATGACTTACCGACATTGGGTCGCCCGATGAAGGCAATCTTGGTGCGGGTATTCTCGACCCCTCCAGCCAAAGGAGGACTTGGTGGTAACTTGGAGGCAATGATCTCNANAAGATCNCCGACCCCATGTCCATGCTCAGCGGAAACGCCCGCCATGGAANCAAAGCCCAACCTCGCGAATTCAGAGAAAGCATAGCCTTTTTCGGGCTCATCCATCTTATTCACCACTAGGACCGGCCGTTTTCCCATTTTTCTAAATTTTTGAGCGAGGGTCTGATCGAGGGGCAAAAGACCTTCCCTGCCATCAACCACAAAAAGCAGAAGGTTGGCGGCCCGAATGGCAAATTCCGCTTGCTCTTCGGTGGCTTGCTGAATTTCAANAGGAGTCATTGCCGGTTGCATGCCTATGCCACCGGTGTCCATAAGAACATACCCTTCGGGTGAATCAGCGACCACNACATCACGAGTGACTCCGGGTCGATCGTGCACGATGGAAATGCGACGCCCAACCAGACGGTTAAAGAGCCGACTTTTACCGACATTGGGCCGCCCTACAATGGCAACACTTATGGATTCGTTCATTTAAAAGATGAGGGGGGAAGAGGAACCAATCTGTCGTTTAGACCGCAGTCTGATCGACATTCTCGGAGGCAAGGCTTTGAACGAAATGTTCGATTCGTTCTGAGGCTTCGACAAGTTTTTCGTAAGAGGTCGAAAAACTTGCCCGGACATGATTCCGACCATGAACTCCGAAGGCAGTGCCCGGAACCACCGCAACCTCTTGCTCGCGAAGGAGGCGGTGACAAAAATCCACTTCATTNAAACCNGCCGNCTCAACGCACGGAAATGCATAAAAGGAGCCTCTGGGAAGATGGCAATCCAAACCCATTTCATTGAATCTCCGGACAATAAAATCTCTCCGTTTTGCATACTGATCTCGCATNCGCATGACATCCTCGGTCCCATTTCTAAGAGCTTCGATCGCAGCTTCCTGACTAAGGATCGGGGCACACATCATGCAATATTGATGGATTTTCATCATGGCCTCNATCAACCAATCAGGACCGCANGCAAAACCCACGCGAAACCCGGTCATCGCAAANCCCTTGGAAAAACCATGCAACAAGATAGTTCGTTCCTNCATGCCGGGTAAAGCAGCCAGACTAACATGTTCGCCCTCAAAGGTAAGCTCGGCATAGATCTCATCGCTTATAACGATCAAATCTTTATCCACTGCAAATTTGGCCAGGCGTTCCAGCTTTGCCCGATCGGCCGTGCCACCGGTCGGGTTGGTGGGGAAATTAAGCATCAGAACCTTGCAACCCGGCTCCCATGCATCCTCAAAGGCTTGAGGGTCCAGGTTAAAGGACTGCTCGGGTGAGGTTCCCACCGGGATCGCCTGCCCATAGGCCAGGGTGACGCTTGGTGCATAAGAAACATAACACGGTTCGTGATAAAGAACCTTATCACCCGGGTTAAGGACTGCCCGCAAGGCAACATCGATTGCTTCGGAAACACCAACCGTTACCAAGATTTCGGAGCGAGGATCATACTCGGGGCCAAAAAAGGAAGCGACATACTTGGAAATTTCCTTTCTCAGAGACAGAAGCCCTCGGTTATCAGTGTAAGAGGTCTTTCCCTTTTCCAATGCAAAAATGGAAGCCTCACGAATCTTCCAAGGAGTGACAAAGTCCGGCTCTCCAATACCTAAAGATATTGCCTGAGGCATTTCCTGCACGATTGCAAAAAAATCTCGAATTCCAGAACGCGGAAGACTTTTTACATGATTGGCGACAAAGCGATCAGGATTCATCGGAGATCAGGGGCTGACTGAGGGTTTCTCTTCATGAAAACCATCTTCAACAAGCATTTGGTTCTGCTCCTTGTAAGGGCGCAGGAGGAAATGTGTGGCGGTGGAAAGCACTCCCTCAATGGTTGCCAAGCGTTCGGAAATAAAAGTTGCCACTTGGTTGAGGGTTTTGCCACTAACGAACACCAACAAGTCATAACCACCTGACATCAAGTAACAGGATTCCACTTCCTCGAACTTTGAAATTCGTAGGGCCATGCGATCAAAGCCCCCTTCCCTTTCAGGACTGATCTTAACCTCAATCACAGCTCGAACCTTTTCGGATTCGGACTTTTCGGGATTAAGGATTGGAATCCACCCCAAGATCGTCTTGCTATCGTGCAACTCAGAAAGTTCACGCTCTACCTCATCCTTGTTCACACCAAGAACTTTCGCTAAATGCTCGGGGCGAGGATCAGCACCTTCTACGATCAGTGACAAAAGCTTACTCATAACTTCTTAGATCATATCTATTTTAGGCGATTGGGTAAAGGAGCAAAGCTAGCCTGANTTTTCATGTTCAAGGGGAGAATTTAGGCGCTTTACCTAATTTCAGAAGTAGATGAAAGATCGCATTCATGGCTAGGGAATGAGTGATTTTTCCACTGCGAATCAAATCCACCAGCTCCGAAACCGCTATGAGCTTGGTTACGAGTTCTTCATTTGGATCAAAGGCAACTTCATGGGTCTTCTCAACCTCGCGGACCAAGAGAAAATGGCATCGATTCGACATAATTGCCGGATTAGGACAAACCGAGCCTATGATTTCAGCGTCTCTTCCTCGGTAACCGGTTTCCTCCTGCAATTCCCTTTGCCCAGCAAGAGAGGGATCTTCCCCGTGTTCGATAACTCCTCCGGGTGGTTCGAGGGAAAAATCCTTGGTTCCGTATCGGTACTGATTGACCATGACCAATTGATCATCGGAGGTTAAGGCGAGGACATTTACCCAATCATTAGTATTAAGAACGAAGAAATCCCCCTCCTTACGATCTGAATTTCTCAGAAAGCGCTGTTTGCGAATTTCAAAAATTCGACAATCCGCATGAAGATCATCAGTCAGTAAGTTCCAGGAACTGGGAGTCTCTTCACTCATCGATGAGGTCGAGCATCTGATCTACACATTCCGCCAGACTTGCGAAAATAGGAACCGCATTTGATTTAGCCTGCTCGCATAAAGCGTCATCCATAGGTTTACCGGTTTGAACTAAAGCCGCTTTCATTCCCGCGTTTAGACCTGTCTCAGCGTCTAGCCATTTGTCTCCAACCATCCAACATTGATCAGGCGGCAATTCGTAACGAGAGATCATTTCAAGTTCGAATTTTGGGGAAGGTTTACGCAATCCATCAACCACAAAACGATCTTCCGGAGCGATGCACACTTCATCAAAAAAGTCGTCAGGAAGATTGAACATTTCCAGCATCCTGCGGTTGCATGCATACACATCTTCCATTCCATAGTATCCACGGGTAATACCAGATTGATTGGTATGCATGAAGACGCCAAAACCCGAACTCTTCAATTTATGGAGGGAGTGACCCACCCCATTTATAATTTCAATTTGTTCTGGATCCTTAAGATAATGAGCATCCTTGATCAGGGTGCCATCCCGATCAAGAAACACAGCTTTATTCATCTCTTTGCCAAGGAAAGAATTTCTTGTGGAGAAACGGTTGCAGTCCCCACTTTTCCGACAACAATTCCGGCTGCTAAATTGGCAAACCGGGCGGACTCAATGAACGGTGTCCCGGCAGAGAGACACATCGCCAACGCGGCAATTACGGTATCACCGGCTCCTGAAACATCGAAAACCTCTTGAGCGGCAGTTGGGATGACCTCGAGGGATTTGCCTTCTTCCGCCAAAAGCATACCTTCAGAACCTAAAGTAATGGCAAGCTTTCGGGGTGAAAAATCATCAAAAATCTTAGACACAATCTCATCCTCGGGGAATCCATCGACAGAAAACCGAGACCGACCGGCAAGCTCCAAGGCTTCGATCCGGTTGGGAGTCAACAAATCAGGCTTTGCGTAATCGAGCAAACGACTAGGTTTGGGATCAATCGCCAAAAAAGAAGAGGTCGGGCGAAGGAGTGATATCAGTTCGCTGGAAACGAATCCTTTGCCATAATCGGAAACAATCACCAAGTCAGATGAGGATGCTTTGGCAACCAAGGACTCATGGATATCCGAAAGATTCGGTTGGTAGCGGTTGGGTGGTTCCTCTCGGTCTATGCGGCAAATCTGCTGATTGGAAGCCATCACTCGCGTTTTGGAAATGGTAGGNACCTCAGACGCATAAGATTGTCGATCGACGGTAATTCCTTCCAGTTCAAGGAGGTGAATCAATTGATCACCCGTAGGATCTTGCCCGAACCAGCCGAACACCTCAACCTTTGCTCCAAGTGCCGCGGCGTTAAGGGCAACATTCGCGGCACCTCCGGCAACGCTTTTTTCTTCGCCAACGGTAAGAACGGGGACCGGAGCTTCGGGGGAGATACGACGCACATCGCCTTCAAGGTAACGATCCAGCATAACATCCCCAACCACTAAGACCCGAAGACTCTTGATTCTGGAGAGAAGTTCTTTCATCAATGGTTTATGGACGGATTGAAAGTTTTAAGCGTATTGTCGATCAGTTTAACCCTAGCTATTTTTGGTTTTGGTTGCAAGGAAACGCAATCTCCCGAGCTCGAGGCATTAAAGGATGTGTTTTTTGATCTTCAAGTTGGGGAAGTTACCATTCAAACGGAATTAGCAATTCTTCCAGAGGAAAGGCACAAAGGTCTTATGCACAGGGATCGGTTGGAAGATGGTGAGGGAATGTTTTTCATTTTTGAAAACGCTGCTCCACAACGTTTTTGGATGAAAAATACGCGAATTCCATTGGATATCGGATATTTTTCGCCCGAGGGAATCTTACTGGAAATTCATGCGGCTAAACCTTTTGACCTAACCGGAGTCCCATCACGCTCAAAGAAGGTTCAATTCGTTTTGGAACTCAATCAAGGAGATTTTCGCAAATTGGGAATTCGAATAGGAGACCGCATCCAACTGCAGGAAATCACAAAAATGATTGTTCGGAGAGGATTGCCTCCCGAAGATTACGGTTTGACCGCGGAGGAAGCTTTTTCGGAGTAGCCATCAGGGTTTGCACTCTGCCAACGCCAAGCATCGGCTAGCATTTCCTCCAAGGTATGCCGAGCCTTCCAATTCAACAATTTTTCTGCATAAGCAGGATCTGCCCACGCTTCCGTAACATCGCCTTGTCTTCGAGCCACCACTTCGTAGGGAATTTTGATTCCGTTAGCCCGTTCGAATGCGGAAATGACTTCCAGAACCGAAGATCCTTTACCCGTACCTAGGTTGCAGATGAAGCCCGCCTTGTCCCTTACCAAAGTCTTTAAAGCATATAAATGAGCTTCAGCCAAATCGACTACATGAAGATAGTCTCGTATTGCAGTTCCGTCTTTGGTTGGATAATCGTCGCCGAAAACTCTAAGTTTTTCTAATTTTCCAGTAGCTACTTGGCAAACGAATGGAACCAAGTTATCAGGCACTCCTGTGGGATCCTCCCCTATCTTGCCACTTGGATGAGCACCAACTGGATTGAAATATCGCAAGATGGCGGCGTGGAAATCAGAGTTGGCGTTGCTATGGTCACGAATGATTTCCTCCATCATGTATTTTGTCCGACCATAGGGACTGGAAACTTGACCGGTTGGGAAATCTTCGGAAATCGGCACTTTTTCAGGCTCCCCGTAAACGGTGCAGGAAGAGCTAAAAACTAGGTTTCGCACCTTCGCGGACTGCATTTCCTCGAGCAAAGCAATTGAACCCGAAACATTATTTCGATAATAGCTCAGTGGTTGGGATGTTGATTCTCCTACGGCTTTTAAGGCAGCAAAATGAATCACTGCCGAGATTTCGGGATGAAATAAGAAAACCTCTTTAAGAAAAGATCGGTTCGTCAAATCCCCTTCGCAAAGGAAAATTTGCTTACTCGTCAATTTCTCGACTCGGTCCAAGGAATGGGGAGAGGAATTTGAAAAATTGTCGATCACCACAATGTCGTAGCCTGCCTCCAATAAACAAAGTACCGTATGACTGCCGATGTAGCCTGCTCCTCCGGTGACAAGAATTTTCATGCTTTTTAACTTACTGATTTAGTCTTTCGCGTGGTTTGCTTACTCTTTTATACCTAAAGGAAATAAGGGCATTCGATTACGCACTGCACTGGTCCTCCTGCATCATATGCCATAATAGGGTTTTGACATCCTCATCTTGGCGGTTCAGACCTAGTTCTTCCAAAGTTTTAAGATTGTCTTCGAAAGCATCGCCCCCAGGAACATCCCCGGTCTTTCTGAGCAACTTGATTTTCTTGATGTTCGTAGGAAGAAGATCTTCTCCGTACGTAATCAACTCCTCATGAATTTTCTCGCCCGGTCGAGCCCCTATGATTTCGATCTTAATATCTTCATCCACCACCATGCCCGACAATTCTATCATATTTCGAGCGAGATCAATGATTTTGACCGGATTCCCCATGTCTAGGACATACACATCATTGGACTCAGCGATCGCACTTGTCTGCAGAACCAACTCGACCGCTTCGGGAATGGTCATAAAAAATCGCGTCATTTCCGGATCAGTTACGCGAACAGGGCCGCCTTTTGAAATTTGTTTCTCAAAAATTGGGATCACACTTCCGTTACTACCCAAAACATTTCCAAACCGAACCGAAGCGAATTGAGTATTCGGGGAATGTTGACGAGCCACCACCAATTCGCAAAGTCGCTTGGTCGCCCCCATCACATTCGTAGGGCGAACCGCCTTATCGGTGGAAATCAAAACGAACTTCTCCACCTTGTGGGCAACTGCCGCTTCCACCACATTCCGGGTTCCCATAACATTAGTACAAACGGCATTGGATGGATGCTGCTCCATCAAGGAAACATGCTTGTATGCTGCCGCATGAAAGACGCAATGCGGCCGATTCTCTGAAAAAGTTTTTTCAAGGTCCCCTTGATTGCGAACATTAACGATATTAGCCACTGATTCAATTTTGGGAAACCGCTCATGCAATTCAAAATCGGTCTCGAAAAGTGCACTCTCTGCAAAATCGACTAAGATGATCTTCTCGGGACAAAAGGAGGCGACCTGACGAGCAATCTCGGAGCCAATCGAACCACCTGCTCCGGTTATCATTACGCTTTTTCCTTTAAGTAAACCTTCAACCAATCCTCGATCGAGTTTGACAGGATCCCGACCAAGTAAATCTTCAACCTTTACTTTCCTAATGGGCTCGATTTCCAAATCACCGGACATATAGGTTTTCATAGGAGGCATGATATGAAAACCAATGTTTTGGCCGGAACAGCTCTCCACAACCTCACGGATAAATTTTTTGCTAACTGATGAAATCGCAATCAGCACCTCTGAGACCTGATACTCCTGAACCATGGCTGGAAGATCAGAAACTTTCCCTAGAATTTGAAACCCATGCATCAGTTTACCTTGCTTATTAGGGTCATCATCCAAGAAACCCAGAACTTGGTAACCGCTCAGATCTCCCTTCGTCAATGAACGTAAAGCGGTCTCACCGGCATCCCCTGCCCCTATGATCAAAGTTGGCTTACCTGAATTTCTCCGAATGGAAGGTCGTAACGATTCCCTGAATAGTCTTGATGCAAATCTTATTCCTCCGAAGAACACAACCGAAAGAATAAAGTCTACGATGTGAACCGAACGCGGAAATCCATGACCATAAAAAATAACCACGATTAAAATGAGCAGGACAGAACTCACCGCACAGGCTTTTGCGATGGTCATTAAATCGGAAATGCCTGCGTATCGCCACAAACCTCGATTGGCATCAAAATACTGCAGAGCAATCAATTTCAAAATGATTGCGAGTGGGCAAATAATCGTAAATCCCAACATATGATGATCAGGAATTTGCGACCGGTCGAAATCAAAGCGCAAGAGAAAGGCGGTCGAGAAAGCAGCAGCGGCAAGCACAACATGCAATGCGAAAACGATCACCCTTCGAAATGGCATAAGCTTTTTTCCCGAATCCCGCATCTTTTGCTTCATAAAACTAGGCAAAGGATACAATTCTGTTTATCACAAGCAAGACTCCCCTCTCCATAATTCACAAGCCAAAATAACTTCATCAATAATTCTTTAGTGGGCTTTCTTCGATCCCCGCCTTATAGAAAATGGATAAACCAACCAATGGAAGACAGGCAAGGATGAAGAGATAAATTTCTAGTTCTGCATTCGAAGACGCCACCCAAGCCAACGGAACCAACCAAAAAAGATTAATCAAAGCAAAAGCCTTACAAATTCGATTGGGTGGATGGCCCACGCGATTTGCCTTTTGGTAGGCATGTGTCTTGTGAGGTTCATGGGGTTTCTGGCCTTTGATCAAGCGAGCCAGTAAAGTGTAGGTGGCGTCCACATAAAACGAGCCCATCAAAATTAGACCCACAGTGAGAGAGAAGGTTCCTCTTGAAACTGCCGCAAGTATAAGTCCGGCAAACATGATGCCTAGGTAAGTACTACCTACATCCCCAGAGAAAATGCTTGCAGGCATCCAATTCCAACGGAGAAATCCACAGCAAGCACAAGCAATGACGATGAAGGCAAAACAAAGAAGCGAATCCCCATGCAAGTAACTAAGCAGTGCTCCGCCCAAAGATACTGTGATTCCTTGAATCGAAGAAAGACCGTCGATGCCATCCATGAAATTGTAGAGATTGATTGACCACATTACGAATAAGGGCAATACAACCCAGCATGCCCATTCTGGAATAACCATCGTTTGAAAGGAAACTTCGGTGAATGGGAAGAAGGCACATAATAGCGTAAGAGTGGCGACAAACTGAAGGGATAACCTCGTTTGTGGAGAAAGTGAAATTTGGTCGTCTCTCCATCCCGTACCAGCAACGATAAAGCATGAGAAATAAAGGCAAATGAGCCACAGACTGTTCAATTCATAAAGAAATAGGACTGAATGACCAATGGAGATGCCAGTAACGAATGCCAAACCTCCTCCTCGGGGAGTTGGGGTAATATGACTGCTTCTTGGACTTGGCGTATCCATGATACCTTGGCGCAAAGCGATCGAACGAACCCACTTTGTAGCGAAAAGTACGAAGAGAAATATAAGAAATAACCAAGCTACAATGAATGGCATTGTTTCGAGTCTAGAGATCAATTCCTTCAAGATTCGCTCATCACCCAATCCATTCTCTTCAAAACTGAACTACAAGACCAATTCAAACGGTCACGAGCGAGAGAATCATCGAAGGTCAGACTCTGCGTCATCTTACTCAATCTTTGTGAATTGAGAGGCATGGGCTTATTAGTAAGAAGTTGAATGAAATCACAAATTCTCGCCAAGGAAAAGGCAAGAGGCATTGGTAGATTGAAAGGATTCGATCGGCCCTCTCTTAGGCTAACTGCCTCTTCAATATCACGAAGTCGAGGGTTTTCTCCATCTGTCAAGTGGTAAACTCCTCCTTCCTTTAAAACGGTTGGTAAAAACTGAGCCAACTCATCGGCCGCTACCATACTTCTTCTTGCAAAGCCTCCACCAATCCTAAGGTATTTCCCGGTCTTCAGGCCATTGATTAAAGCACCTAGGTTCCCGGGCGGGTTGGGACCGGCAAGCAGCGGTGCACGGACAATCGAATACTTAACTTTTTTTTCTTTGGCCCATCGAATAAGGGCATCTTCAGCCAGTTTTTTGCTTTTACCATAAGGATCTTCTGCTTTCCGGGGATGATTTTCGCAAATACCCTCTCCTTTATCCAAGCCATAGACAGCGACCGAACTCAAAAAAAGAATACCCGTCTTTGGCAACTTGCTCTTCTCCAGGGCCACCAATAATCGCTTGGTGCCCTCATGATTAACAGAATTAAATAATTCCTTCTCCTTTCGATTCCTTGGAACCTGATGAGCAAGGCCCGCAAGATGATACACCTCATCAAACTTGAGACCGCTTAAGTCCGGAGCATCCTTGGACAAGTCCACTTCAATTGATTTTGGTTCATCTGAACCACGGACTCCAAGACTGTAAACTTCCTTTCCGCTTCGGCGTAGGAAAGCCACTAGATTCTTTCCAAGAAATCCTCGTGCCCCGGTCACTAAACAGCTGGTTTTGTCTGCACTCAATGCGTCAACTCCTCCAACAGACCGAGGTATTTTTGCGAAAGTAAGTCTCGGTCGAAATATTTTTTTCCCACTCTCAAAGAATTTCTCGACATTGCCTGCCTTTGTTCTGGATTATGAGCAAAGAATTGAATCGTTCGGGCCAAGCTATCCGGATCTTGCGGGTCGGTGGTAGTTCCACAATTTTCTTCTTCAAGTAGTTCCCGAATCCACCCCTGAGTGGTTTGGATCACAGGAACACCTGCGGCAAATGCATCGAAAAGTTTGTTGGGGGAAACAGTATCGAAAACTTTGATATTTTTTAGAACGACTAGAACGGCATCACAATGATTGATCCATGTCGCGAGTTCCTCCTTAGGAATGGGAGGCAGAAATTCCAGCAGACCAAGTAATTGTTCTTGCTCGGCCTTTTTTTCAAGATTTCTCTTTTCCTTCCCGTCTCCGATTAAGTAAATAAAAATATCCTCCTCACCCCAGTCTTTGAGCTTGCGGGCTGCCGCCAGAATTTGGTCGCAATTGTTGGCGAGACCCATGGTGCCCGAGTAAACAAAATTCGTCTTTTCGTTGGCACGAATTTGCGGGGGAGGCCCAAGTGATTTCAGCTGATCAAATAGCTTGCAATCCGACGCATTAGGAATCGATTCGACTCTCACCGGTTGATAAGACTTGTTGATCCATTCTTTCATTGAAGCAGACAAGGCTACGGTGCAATCTGCTGAACGGTAACACAGAGCCTCAAAGGCCCGGATCAAGGTCAGGGCGGTAGAGTTTTTAATCAAGCCCAACTCCTCGAGACCTTCACTGAACAGATCTCGTACCTCAAAAACGAATTTATGTTTTCTTGCCCATTTTGAAAGAAGTCCAGCAAAAGCCACGGACAAAGGCCCGGATGAGGCAATCACAACGTCACAAGAATTGAAGATGGAAAAAATGCCGGCAAATAAGGAGTAACCAAGAAAGGTAATTCCTCTCCTAATTTTCCCATGCTTATTGGACAACTTGAGATTAAGTACGACAAGATTGATGCCTTCCATTTTTTCACGATGAATCAACCCCGATGGATTAAGATCCGATTTGTCGTACAAGCTCGTCACCACCGTAACTTCATGACCTGCCTGAACCCATCGCTTGGATAACTCATAGGCCCTCGTTCCCCATGAACCTTTGGATGTAGAGAAGTATTGATAGAAATAAATGATCCTCACTTAAACGGTTTTATATATAGAAGTTTTCAGATCAGGGTATCTCTGCCTTCCAAGTAATACTGACAGTGGAAGTGCCGTCTAGAAGACCAACGGACAGGCAAGAGTTTTCGATCACACGACCAAAGGAAGGAGAATGAGTAGATGGCTCGACTCTGCCAACTCCATTGATGACCTCAAAAAGGATATCATGATCGTCGATCTTCCAAGCGTACTCAGTCAATTGCCTCAATTTAATACTTGGGTGAAAATGAAATCGTGCCACGCCCATGGCATTTCTTCCTTCAGTGCGATCGAGTATTCGGATTCTTCCTTTATGAAATTCCCAAGTCCGATGATGAAAAATCCTGTGCCCAAATCTGGAGTAACCGTCATGAGAACAGGACACGGTGGATGACCTTTCACCAAGGTCACATTCCCGAGCTAATGGTTTTGCTCGATGAGCCACTCGAAAAGCATCCCAAACATCGGAAGAATTTCTCCCATTGATCTCCACTGTGTTATGAGATTTAGTGGATCTTTCTTTATGTCTCTGTGGTGTATTCTCATAGGTAGAGGTTCCTCCGTTGACTAAAATCCGGCGACCTCGAACCGATAACTCAAAAGATAAGGTATCCGCATGGGCATGGCCCGGGTTGTAATCCGGTCCGATCGGAGCCGCATCAATGAGTGCGACCGCATGCTCATTGGCTAAGCGGATGTAACCTGTTTGCTCAAGGTCTCTCGATTGCTCGAACAGTTGCTTTGAGACCGACAATCCGAGCTTGCGAGCATAGTCAAAAAGGAGGGCTGGTTTAGGTCCGTTTTCCAAGGCCGAATCATTGAAGAAACCAATGTCTCCATCCGGGTGCATCATCGCCCGCAACCATTCGACCATCTCGGTGATCTTCGAAAGAAGTTTTTGTGAGAGGTCGCTCATACCAGGCAAAACTCGTTCGTAAGCTCGACAAAGGTTGTAAAGGTCAAGCAAGTCTTCGAGAACGATACCGTGGTACATTGGGCTTCTTTCAAAATGCCCCCCATCCCCCAAAATTTGCTTGTCAAGTTCTCGAGTAATCAATTTCACCCCAGTTTCCCACCAACTATGCGTTGCTTCTCCTTCAAAGAACAAAGCCGAGAAAAGCAAAGCTTTTGCATTCGCGAACAAATGATTTCCCAACAAATGAAATTCCAACCTCTTGCTTAGCGATTCCGTTTGCATAGCAAGATTTTCAAGCCATTCCCGTTCCAGTGAATTTCCCGACAAAGCCCATTTGATCCAATTTACGATTCTCAAAGAAGTCGGATAAGGTTCCCAACCTATGCCATCCAAGGATTTGTTCTGATTAACCCAATTTTCGATCAAAGCCCGATGAGACGATATACGATCTTTCGCATCTGCGGCGTTCAGATCATCAAAGTAATGTAAATTATAAAGCCAGAGTCTCTCCATTTCTCCGCCATCCCATCCGGTTTCCTCCAAGCTTCTAGTAAGATTCAGAAACGAAAAAGTATTCGCGACAGGCATACTTGATTTTCGCTCGACGGGTTGGAGCCAATCAAATGGTCGAAACCGAAGGCTCACCTTGGGCACTGCCAATCGAACCGGTTTACGCAAAGTAAATGAAACCCGATGGTAGAGTTGGCTAGGCTTCAGGTAGCGAAGTGTTTTTAGGTACAAGGGAATTCTACTCAGTTGCAAAGTATTTGCTCAAGTTGGTCGACAATACGCTTCCCTGCTCGGCCATCCCATTTTTCTGGAATTCCTCCCTTTTCCCAATCTCCTGCAAACAACTTGTCAAGAAAGGGCTTGAGAGCGTCTGGATCAGTCCCGATCAGTTCATTCGTCCCGATGGTAATGGTCTCCGGACGTTCCGTAGAATCTCTCATGGTCATGCAGGGCACCCCCATCACCGTCGCTTCTTCGGTAATTCCTCCGGAATCGGTGATAACTGCCTTGGCATGTTTCACCAAAAAATTGAACTCTAAATAAGGTTGTGGCTCAACCATCACAAAAACTGGGGGAATGGAACCGAGCTCCTTAATAGATTTCGCAGACCTCGGATGAACCGGGAAAATAACCGGCAAACCACGAACACCTTCGGCTATGGCATTTAGAATACGAAAGAATCCATCGGTTTGATCAACATTATTGGGTCGATGCAGCGTAATGACAAAATAATTTTTCTCACTTAGCCCAAGTTGATTCCAAAGCACCGGCTTTGCGAATTTCTCTTCGTTGGCAAGCAAGGTGTCGATCATAGTGTTTCCCACGAAAAAGATTCTTTCCTTAGATACGCCCAATTTGAAAAGGTTTAGGTTTGCAGTCTCACTGGTTGTAAAAAAGTAGCTGCTAATGACATCGGTTGCGATGCGATTGATTTCCTCAGGCATTCCGCGATCACCTGAGCGAATACCGCCCTCCACATGTCCGACAGGCACGCCCATCTTTTGTGCTGTAATCGCACAAGCCATCGTTGAGGTTACATCTCCCACAACTAAGCAGAATTGAGACGGTTTTTGAAAAAGTATTTTTTCGTAACCTTGCATGATTGCCGAAGTTTGTTCGGCTTGGGAACCGGAACCTACATCTAAATTCACTTGTGGTTGAGGAATTCCCAACTGCTCGAAAAAGGAAGCGGACATATTATGATCGTAATGCTGTCCGGTATGAACCAATCGATAACTGATTTTTTGGCCCTCCTGCTGCCTTGATTCCAGCTCCCGAATGATAGGAGCTATTTTCATAAAATTGGGACGTGCACCCGCAATTAGATCAACTATTTTACTCATAGTGAGCTACTATTTACAACTTGGCTCCCCTCAGAGATCTTAAAGAATTTCTTTTCAGACTCAGCATTGGCTTTTCAATCAAAAACCATGAAACAGTTGCTAAAAAAAGGGTAAGACAAGCAACCATAGCAAAACTTTTGAAACTCAAGACGAGCATTAAATTAATAACCGGCATATGCCAAACATAGGTTCCGTAGCTCAAGTCAAAGGATAAAGTAACCGGTGGAAGTTCAAAGGCAATCCACAGCACAATGGCAATGTAGCAGACAAAATAGACCAATCCCAAGCGATTTCCGGTCGAACCCCATAAAACTCCTTCACCAATGCTTATCATAACAACCATGGGCAAAAGTAACCAAAGGAAGTATGGCATAATTACACTGAGTTTTGCAAAATAACGAAATGAAAGAATACCAAGACCAAAGGTCCACCCCCATGTGATGGGAGTTATGGACAAAATTTCATGTACAGATTTGGCACCAAAGATTTTTTGATTCAAGTAAGAAGGACCAACAGCATAAGTTACAAATGATAGAATAGAAAGTACAAGCACCGCATGTCTAAAACGCTTTTCGAGTAGAGCAAGGATAGGGACAATCAGATAAAAAAGAATTTCAGTCGTAATTGTCCATAATGAGCCGTTTAGAACACCCACCCCAATTTCCCTGAAGATAGTTGGATTGTATGTCTGTCCCAAAGAGATTTGTGCAAGAAACCAAACAGCAAAAATTGTTGAATGTTCGAATAGAAAATGCACGCCTTTCGCAACCACCACCACAACCAGACTTCCGCAAGTTACAAAAAGAAGGCCGGGAAAGAGCCGAAGGAAACGGTTTTGAAAGTAACGAAATCCAGGTGCATTCAAATAGGAAGCATAAATTAAAAAACCGCTTACAAAGAAAAAAGCAGGCACGCCAGGAAAGTTTTGAAAAACTTGCGGGATTGAAAAACCTAGGTGCTCCGAAGCGTGCATCGTCATAACCTGTAAAGCAAAAAGCAAGCGTAACCATTCCAGGTTGTTTTTTTTGGGGAATTTAAATTTGTTGCTCAAAATTAGTCCTTTTATAAACCCTGTAATGGAATTGAGGTCTTACTTTTTGCTAGTAAGAGATTAGGCACCTAGTGCTAGCAAATTCCTTTAAGGTATTACAGATTTCNGTGCAGGCCTACTCGTAATCACTTGTCACTTCCGCGGGTCTTCAAAAGAAACGGTCTGGCCTTCGGATAAACTAATTGCCAGTTGGCTCACCTCAAAAATTTCATCAATCGGGATTGGATTCTCTTCGCCGTTTTGAATGGCATTTACGAATGCTTGGGCAGAGGCGTCCTGCCCCTTATCCTGCTTCCAAAGATTCATTTTTTTAAAACCCGGCCAACCATAGCCCTTTAGTTTTCTAAAATTATCCAATTGTAATACAGCACCTGATGAAAAGACCTCCAATCTCTCCTTCGGGAATGATTTACTTCCATTGGCAAAGTAATGGACCGTACCGATCGAACCGCATTGAAAACTCATTTGCATGGTAACGGTATCCTTTTTTGAAGAATTCATCTCCATTTTTTCACATTTTTTAATGGGACTACCGGCAAGGAACCGTAGAAGATCAATAAAATGACAGGCTTCACCAATAATTCTACCTCCCCCGACCTCTGGATCGTGTGTCCAGTGATTCGCTGGAATTTTTCCAGCATTTACGGTCATGACAAAAGAAGTTGCTCCGCCTTTTCCGTCGGTCAATTGTTTTACTTTTTGCACCAATGGTGAAAAGCGGCGGTTAAACCCAACCATCAGGATCTGATCGGGATTATTTCCACTTTTTATTTCGAGGAATACCTTTTTAATCTCCTTAAGATCTTCCTGCTTGAGGCAGAGAGGTTTTTCAACGAATACATGCTTTCCAGATCTTAACGCCTCTAAAACATATGCGGCATGACTATCATGGCGAGTGGCGATGACTACCGCATCTGTCTGATCGTCCGCAATCAGGCTTGAAATATCTGTCGTTGCTCTAAAAAACCCATGTTTACGGCCCGCTCGCACTCCTCCGAGTCCGGTCTTGGAGGCGACCGCTTTCAATTCTACTTCAGTCTTTTTAAAAGCCGGAATAAGAATTTTGTTCGCATAATTTCCCGCACCGATAAAACTAATCGAAACTTTCTCGGAGCTCATCTCTAGATTCCTATCCACCCCATCACTGCTTTCTTCGATTGGAAAGAACGGTACGGAGCGGGTATTCTCAGAAACCTCGACTTCGGGGTATTCCAATATAATACCAAGCGACTGATCAATTCCACCAACAAGTTCGTATGCCTTTTCCGCCTCCTCGATGTCAAACTTATGCGAAATCAAGGATTTCACATCCAGTTTGGCATCCGCCATCATATCAAGGACAGCCTCAAAGTTTCTTTGTTCCGTCCAACGAACAAACTCAAAGGGGTAATCGTTCCCGTTGTCTTCATAATTCGGATCGTATCTACCCGGACCATACGAACAACTAACCTGAAAGGTAAGTTCCTTCTCATAAAATTCAGCTCTAGACAATTCCAGACCAGTCACTCCAACCAATACGATTCGACCTCTCTTCCGACACATTCTAGCTGCCTGACTGACTGGCTCATTGCTTTTGCTGGAAACGGTTAGAATCACAGCGTCAACTCCTCGCTCACGAGAGAAAGTCTCGGCTACTGCAACTGGGTCTCGACCCGCTGACAATTGAAAGGTTTCTGCCCCGAATTTGGATGCCAACTTCAGGCGGTGCTTATCAAAATCGATTCCTAAGACACGGCACCCATTCGCTTTCAATAATTGTACGGTCATTAATCCGATCAAGCCCAATCCCATAACCACAACTGCTTCGCCCAATGTAGGCTTCACCAAACGAATGCCCTGAAGGGCAATTGAACCGAGCACTGCGAAAGCCGCCTCATCATCGGACACGGAATCGGGCACCTTGGCACAAAGGTTTTTCGATACCGAAACAACGCCCGCATGCTTACCATTACTCACCACCCGATCCCCGACCTGAAACAGGGTGGCATCTCTACCACGACCAAGCACTCTGCCAACATTACAGTACCCCATGGGCAGTGGTTCTTCCAATTTATCGAAAACTGCCTCGACCGTGGGTTGCACTCCGTCCGTCCTTATCTTGTCTAAAACCATCCGAACTTTTTCAGGTTGCTGACGAGCCTTGTCGATGAATCCCGCTTTACCAAATTCAACAAGCATCCGCTCCGTTCCTGCCGAAACCAAAGTTCTTGAGGTACCAATCAAAAGTTGATTTCGATTGAAATTCGGAATCGGAACATCCTCGATGCTTGTTTTACCCGTTCTCAAAGACTGGAGAATTTGTTTCATAAGATTTATCCGGATTTTGTAGTGAGCTTGGGCAGCTTTTTACAAAACAGGCTCGTTCGGTCCATAATTTTCAAATATGGCATCAACTATGGTTGATGAAGATTTACCATTCCCATACAGATCAACGGACCAGTCCAAGTCGCTTTCCTGAGCTTGTGTAACTTTCTCCACAATGGAATCCTCAAGCGGAACTGCCAGACGATTATGACCACCAGACAGCAATTCCTTCCATTCCGTCTCCGTCCTTAGAGTTACGCAGGGCACCCGATTGAAAAACGCTTCCTTTTGGATTCCTCCGGAATCTGTAAGAATTATGGTGGAATGTTTTTCCAATTGCAAAATATCAAGATAGCCCAGGGGAGCACACACCTTCGCGCTTTTCGATATCTCTTCCATAAGACCGAAAGAATGCATCCGTTGCCGAGTTCGGGGATGCATGGGTATAACCACCTCTGTTCTCTCCGCAACTTGGGTCAAACCTTTGACAATCCACTCCAGGATCTCAGGATTATCTACATTCTCCGCACGATGAAAGGTGCAGAGCGCAAATTTTTTCTCCTCAAGTTCGAGCTCATGCATTATTTTGCTATTTTTCCCTGCTAGTTCACCAAAGAGGAGGGATGCATCGAGCATTACATCTCCCGTTCTTACGATCTTTGTCGTTGGAATTCCCTCCTTGATAAGTGTGCGAATGGAATCTTCGGTTGGAGCAAAGAGCAAATCACTCACATGGTCCGTAATAATCCGATTAATTTCCTCGGGCATTTTTCGGTTGTCTGAACGCAGTCCCGCCTCAACATGAGCAACCGGACAACAAAGCTTTGCTGCAGAGAGAGCACCGGCAAGCGTGGAATTTGTATCCCCATAAACCAAAACAACATGTGGTTTAGTTTGAATGATCAAGCGCTCAATTTGCACAAGCATCTCACCAGTCATCTCCGCATGCGAACCACCCGAAATTCCAAGATTGGCATACGGCTTGGCTATACCCATCTGCTCAAAAAAGATCTCTGACATGTTCTGATCAAAATGCTGGCCCGTATGAACAAGAAACTCATTTAGCCCTGGTCGCTCCCGAAGTGCCTTTGACACCACAGCGGCCTTTATAAACTGCGGGCGAGCTCCTATCACTGTCAGAATTTTCATAAGAATTTTTGCCCGATAATCATCCGCTTTTCAAGATTTCGTCATAGAGTTTGAATAATTTAAAACTTTCTGACTTCCAATTTAAAACCTCTTCTATGGCATTCATTCCATTTTCCCCCATTTTCCTTGCGACTGTCGGATCATCCAAAAGTTGAGCCACGGCATGAGCGATTTGGTTCGGATCTTTCGGATCCACGCAAACTCCGCACTTATGCTTCTCCACGATTTCATTCCATAAAGGAAAGTCAGATAGCACAATCGGTAAACCTGCAGACATATACTCGAAAATCTTGTTGGGTTGTGAATCAAGGTGATTGGGCTCCGGCAAAAAAGTGACTAGAGCAACGCTCGAGCGCGAGAGAAGATTTCGTGCTTCTGTGCGATCGACATGCCCCCAATATTTAACCTTTTTCCAACCTTTCAAGGATTCCAATTCCTTTCGAAAGCCTTGGTTAACAAAATTTCCCGCAAGATTCAATCGGACATCTTCTAGGTGCTCTAGCGATTGAACGATTTGCTTGATACCCCGAATCTGAGAAATTTCTCCAAGGTAAATGATTTCGCCTTGTTCGGACTTTTTAGGAAGCGGAGCAAATTCACCAAGAATCGGATAATTATTGATATTAGTCGCCCGGTTTAGAAGGGAATATTTTTTTGTAATGCTGGGAGTTGCTCCAACAACATGATCCAATCTGCTGCAAACAAACTTTTCGATTAATGACGCAAAACCGGCAAGAATATGAGCACTCACTTTATTTAAGTAATATTTGGAAAGTAAAGCTTTAGGTAAATCTTCATGAGCATCAAAAACGACTACTTTTCTTTTTCTCTTGAGAAGATAAGCATAAGGCCAAAGTTCGGGGTCATGAAAATGATATAGATCACAATCCAATGTCAGGGCTTTTCGATAAACCGCTTTTGAGGAACAGAGTATTCGGCTCATGCGACTCTCAGCCAACCCTACATCATGAATGTTTACTCCATTTTTGCATTCATCTCCTTTCCCGTCAGCAACCACATAGTTCGTCTTCAGACCACTTTCGGCAAGTGAGGAGCACATCTTCTTAAAGACCCTTATATCGTCACGAGGATGTGCGGAACTTAGATGAGCGATTTTAATTTTATTATCTAAGAAATACTTATTAAGAATGGTTTTGCTCAACCGGCTAGACAGTTTTTGAGGAGATTAATATTTAAGCAAGTAGCTTCAATAAACTAGGCCTTTTGATTAACTTATTAACGACAAATAAGCGTTTTCCACTTCTTCGTTCAGAAAATAGTTATTATGCCACAACAATGAAAAAGTTCCCCCAACATTCAGGCACCTCATCTTTAATTCTTGAAGTTCATCAAGGGCCTTTTCTTTTTCCCTCTCTGACGGATTGTGAGGAAACGCACTGCAGTCCATGACCACGAGTGGTCTGATCTTCAACCCTAGCTGTTGTTTCCTCGTTGGATCATACGCTGCATATTCAAAACAGGTACCAGAACGGAAACCGGGAGTATCCGCAAACCCCATTGAGCCATCGTATGTGAAACCGCTCGATTCCCACAGATGAAAAGTACAGGGAGATCTAAAACGCAAATAATGCATCCGCCCCCCCCACTCCTCTTGATCGATGTTAAGTTCACCACAAACTGTAAAAAATGATTTGGCCTCTCCATTGAAAATTTTTCGGTTGATACTTGCGTTGTATGAGGGATGAAAGCCCACTTGATGCCCACGATCATGAATCTTTTTAATCAGCTCTTGAATGGGTGGATCATTAATTTGATAATAAGCATCTTTAGGATGCGTCGAATCTCCTATCTGAAAATTAAATGTGCTTACTAGTCCGTGCTCCTCGGATTTATCCATTAACCAGTCGAAGGTATTCCATCGATCAACTTCAGAAATCGCTTTTGGGGAAGTGAACCTCGACAAGGGTGCTTTAATTAAACTGTTGAATTTTTTGTATAAGAAAAGGTCTCCCAAAAGACGTTTTAGGAAAACCAAGGACGGACAAAAAGCAAAACGACTAGGATGATCAACATCATGAGAAAGATTTACTCTTGCATGCTGAGGTGTAAGTTTAAAACTTGGTATTCGTTTCGCTATTTTCTCTCTAATGAAATTAATCCACTCATCCACCCACGGACGATCATGAATACAATTTGCTTGGGTGTAAGAAGATGAAGCAACAAACCTGTCATGGGAATCATATTTGGGATTGCCGTAGATTTCTTCCCAGTGCGAAAGTGCCCAAAATGACATACCGAAAACATCTGCTTTGATTATTTCTTCAGTCGACTTTTCATGAGTCAAAGCCTGAGCAAGATTTCCCCCATCAATTACAGGTAACGGAGCAAAACCCTTGATTCCTGAATCAAAAGTACTTACGGAAGAAAGTTTGAGAGTTGGTATTTGATGCAATTTAGGAATTAGAAGATCCGGGAAAGATAGGGAGAATATATCTCCAATTCTAATTTCCCAATTTGTTCTTTTTTCAGGCACCAAATGATAATTATTGGAAAGCCTATCTGCAATGATACCTGCAATCCATTGTCTGGCAGGAAGATGATTATCAGGAAAATGAATGGATATGGAATCCAAATTCTTCAGTGGCTTTTTCCGGTAATACTCAAAACTAGAGAGAGCCATCCTGTTCGAGCTTTCGTGATTTGAAAAAAGGGAACCTGTTGGGCACCAAACGCTCGAAAAAATCGCTCGATAGGTTCATGCATCGAGCCCTCGAAATCAAAAATCTTATTTTGCTCAGAGCAAAACTTGATGGCTTCCCAAAGAACAGCACTTGTTGCCCCACTTCTCCTTAATCCGGGATCTCCACCCCCCATCAGGTACCAGACAGTATGGTTATTCCAAACCAGATAAGCCCCGGCATGCGATTGGCCATCATTTCCTTTTGCGATGATGATTTTACGACATGCTCTTTCCTGACAAGCGTGGTCAAGCCTACGCAAAATCCTATCACTAACGGTTGCATTCAAACCTTGACGCTGGAAAGTTTTCTTTCTGAGGGGGAGAAAATCTTCAAGTCTGGCATCCAGCTCCAAGCTCACCTCATTCTTTTGAGATTTTCGAATGTCAGTACGTATCTTCGTTTCAAACTTATCCCATGTTCGATCAAGGTTTGAAAAATCAGGCAAACGGTATGTGTAACGGGTAGTTTGCTTGTAGCCATTCCAATACCAAGGAAGCCAATTGGTAATTTCAGGAGAAAAGTTTTGCAGGAAGAAATCATGCTTGGGTAACTGCTTTATCAATTCTCCTGTCAAATCCTTTTCACGAGCAAGTCGTTTCGCGGACTTTTGGCCACTAATGCCTTTAAACCAAGGTCCCAAATATTGAGACAGAGGGGGTTGTGTAATGACAGTGAAACCGTACTTCTTTTTCTGCACATAAGGTAAACGAGCAAACTGCTCTTCGCCTCGTTGAACAACGCATTCGCCCCAGGCCCCTGAACCAACAACCGCATCCAGCCACCATGGTTCATGGAAGATAGGCCATGTATTCATTTCAACCGATTACCTGACGCCGCAGTGGAGTTGATCATAGCAAGGGACTTGCTGAGCACTTGCTCAACACTTATTGAGCTCATGCAATAATAGGGAGGATATTTTCGGGTCAATTCATCCTCCGAGATTTTGAATCCTCGCATCTCTCCCCAAGATTCATTTTTTGAATGAAGCACTTCTGAAGTAGGTGCCATAGGACGGGTTCTATGATAATCTGTTGGCCCGTATAGAGCCAGCAAAGGAACCTGCAGTGCATTTGCAACATGCATGACCCCACTATCATGAGCGATAACGAGTTGGGCTTGCTTTAAGACACTGCATAACTGGTTGAAATTCGTTTCTCCTATCAGATTGGTTACATTTTTTAGTGAACCTATTCCAGAGGCGACACAATGATTGAAGTCTCCTTTATCTCCAACTAAAACGATGCGAATATTTGGAATTTTTTTTTGGTATTCATCAATCAAAGAGAGGAAATTGGCGGGCGACCAGGACTTTGGAGTTTCCATGCCATTTCTTGCAAATGGTTGAATCACAATGTAACGCTTTCCTCGGATCAAATCCCTAATATCCTCATTCACATATCCAACAGTAGTTAGCAGATCGAAACCACAAACAGGTTCATCAATAATGTCAGTAAGTAAATCGATGTTAAGTAAAGATTCGCTTCTTTTTTCAAGTATAGGAATAAATCGAGAATTTGGAAGTAAATTTCTGAGAATCAACCAAAATAATCTTGTTGATAAGGAACCTCGAGAAAGAGGCAAATGGATTGTTTTATCAGACTTCGTGAAGAGACACAATGAGGCCAGAAACCAAGTCGGGCTTGAATCAAATGGGCAAAACACATGATCGTATTTTTTTTTTCTGAGCGAAAGCAAACGCATGGCTTTTGACAAAACAGTCTCGTCTACTTGGATCCAAACAAAATTGCATTTCAATTCCGAGTGCTCCAATACCTTTTCAGCACCCCAACGATTGCCGAAAATAAGATCAATTTGGATGCCCGGAAATTGCTTTAGAAGCAATTTCAACATGGGAGTCTTCAGTATAAAATTACCTAAGCCCGTGTAACAAGGGATAAGAACTTTTTTCAATGTAAAATCTTAGGAAAGAACTTGCTTTCAGCAAACCTTGAAAATTCTATCCAAAGAGTGACCATCAAATATGTAATGTTCTTTCAACTCTTGGAGTTCCTTCTTTGTTTTTGATCTTAAGCTGAGGTTTTGGAGCATTTCTTCCATACAAGAATTCAAGGCCGATATATTTTTGATAATTTTAGCACATTTAATCCAATCGTAGTAATCATATTCAAGACCATAAGAATCCAATATTATCAAAGGAACTTCGGACAGCACAGCCCATGGAATAGTGGATGAACCTTGACCGACCAAATACAAATCAGCTACGGGCAGAACCGTATGCAAATCCTCTTTTAAAATCTTACAGCCATAGTCATCCTGTAAAAACAGATACTCCTTTCGCTGCATTTTCGGGTGAAGTGACAGCAAGACATTCGAATCTGTTTTCTGTGCATGATCACAGATCGTTTTTTGAATCACCCAATGCTCCTCATTAGTCGCCAAATTATGTTCATACAGTTGAGGAAGGGATATAATAATTACCTTTTGTTTATCACAAAGATTATATTTCTCTATGACGATTTTCTTGATCTCTTGTTTATTCTCAAACGATTTGTGTAAGTGATCAAATGAACGGCAACCTACGATTTTAATCTTTGATTCTGGTGTGCCATTTTCAACCAGTCTTTTCCTTGCAATTTTACTTTCCGTCAAAATAAGATCGCATAGTCCGCAACCCATTGACCAAGGGTTTGGGTTAAGCAATTTCTCTCGATCAAGGTGCGAGACCAACCAAATTGGATAATAAGAAAAATCTCTTCCAGAGACAGTATCATGTCGCCATTGCTTGGGATACTTTTTCTTAAATACTGTATTTCGGCTAACATCCAATTGCCTAAGACTTGATTGGGAAAGTTTTCTCGTAGTTGCCAGCAAATTTTGACATTCGCTAAAAAAGGCAATCTGGGGAATTAGGATTTTTATTGAAAGCTCTCTTGCAGCTTTTTGAAACGCCAATTCCCATCCAAAGCTTCTGTCTCCATAACAGTACATCCTCTCGATTCTGAACTTACCAAGTATAGCAAAAGCTGCTTTGGTTTTTTTTTGAAAATCAATTTCCCAAGATAATCTACGAAATACTGATGAAAATCTATTCATTAACCTTTTTAAAGGTCTAAAGAGATTACTATCGTCGAACCAAGAACATTCCATGTAGTTTTCTGGAGTTATCGCTTCACAGGAAATCGGAATATCTAATTCTTGAGGATAAAAAATGAAGGGTTTGCAATCAAATGAAGAAGACTCCTTACTAAGCCCTGCAAATCCGTTGAGACTTGTAGAATTTACGGCAACGAAAAGAACCCTAGTCATTTGCCCCTTGGTTAATTAGAAAATCGCAAATTTGAAAATCTAAGGGTGAATCAATATCAAAGGAGCATTCTTGATCCATCATGTATGCAACAGTGGATTCATTGACAAAAGAATCTTCAAATTTTGATTGTAAAAAGGACTCGACCTTAGAGATGTAAATCGCACCGTTTAATGTGTAGGTAGGACGAACCTTTTGCCTAATTTCGGGCTTGGCAGACTGCAGAATAGGGTCCAAACGATTGTCGGAATTCTTATAATACATCCACTCCGGGGGTGAGTGAGACTGTGTGACCGAGGCACAACTTTCGCTCCCTGAATCCAAAAAATACTCAAATGCTTCATCGATGTGTCGAGAGGTTCTTAAAGGAGATGTTGGTTGTAGCAAAATGACATAATCAAAGCCCGGAATTTCATTCAAAGCGTGAGCCACCACATCATTTCTATGTGCAATATCAGAACTGAGTTCAATGGGTCTAAGAAAAGGAACTTCAGCACCTCCTTGCAAAGCAAGCTTTTTGATCGCAAGATCATCCGTGCTTACGACTACTTTTGTTATGACCTTTGAATTGATTGCTGCATTGATGGTCCATTGAATCAGAGATTTACCTGCAATCTCTAGAATATTTTTTTGGGGAAGTCTTTTGGATCCTCCTCTCGCTGGGATTAATCCGAGAACCTTTGGTTTTTGAGGATTAATGATTTTTGAGTGTTTCCAAAAAAGCTTCAGAGATTTCCTTTATTTTCTCCAAAGTCAAATTCACGGATGATGGTAATAATATTCCCTGACTCATCGAATCTTCAGAAACTTTCAAATGAATGGATTTCCTGTATTTCGCATAGGGTTTCATTGTGCTAAGAGGGTAAAATATATTTCTCGTATCGATGCCTTTCCGCAAAAGTTCATTTACAATTTTTTCTCGATTAATGCCCTCTTTTAGCAAAACTCCAAACAACCAATGCGAATGAAGGTTATCAGGGTTTTCAAAGGGCAATTGAGCGATAGCATCAGAAGTTCTGAGGTGCATATAGTAAGCCCCCGCAATTTCAATTTTCTTGCGTAGAATACTTTCCAATCGCTCCATTTGAGCTACTCCAACTGCAGCCTGTAAGTTTGTCAGCCTAAAGTTGTAACCAACTTTTTCATGCCAATATCTCTTATTTGGAGACATACCGTGATCACGCAAGACCTTGGCTTCTTCCCATATTCTTTGGTCCGAGAATAGGATCATTCCACCTTCTCCGGTGGTTATAGTCTTGTTACCAAAGAAGCTATAGGTTGAAGCATCTCCGAATGTGCCGACATACTGATCAACATATTTACTTCCCAAAGCTTCCGCACAATCTTCAATAATAATCAAGTCATGCTCTTGTGCTAACTTGACGATCTCTTGCATCGCACAAGGTTGACCGTAAAGGTGAACGGGAATAATAGCTTTTGTCTTTGATGAAATTAGTTTCTCAGCCTCGTTTGTATCAATACACCAAGTTTTGCTGTCAATCTCGCACAATACAGGATTTCCACCGCAGGCAATGACCGCGTTTGCAGTTGCCGCGAAGGTAATATTTGGTATTAAAACCTCATCTCCATCCCCTATCCCAAGAGCCTCCATCGCCAATTGCAAGGCTACAGTTCCGTTGCTGACTGCAAGAGCATACATCCCTTCATGATGATCAGTGAACATCTCCTCGAATTTTCGAACGAACCGACCTTGGGATGAAATCCAATTTGTCTCTATGCACTCAATCACATTATGTAGTTCGTTTTCACCTAATACAGGCTCAAGCACTGGAATCCTAAAATTCCCATTAGGGTCAGCAACATCCACAAACAGACCATTTTGATCAACTAAGGGTATGGACCGAATGCGTTTGGAAAATCTTTCCCTAATAATTTTTGAATCCGTTTCA
>NHCT01000062.1 GCA_002167605.1 Verrucomicrobia bacterium TMED40
AAAAGTTTTGGCTGAATGAACGCAAAAAATGGCGCAGGGGTTTGCAGGATGCGGCTTTGCTTGAATTTGGAGACCGTTTCGAAGAAACTCCTAAAGGTAAACTTTATATCCATGTCCCGGAGATTTCCGAAATTCGAAAAGCTCTGAAGCAAATTGGTTTTGTTGTGGAAAAGGACGTCCTGCGTTCTAAAATTGCAACCGAATCCAAACTGGTAAACGAATATTCTGACGAATGTAGGTTTTGGGTAGCACGCAAGCCTGGATGAGATCTTTTAGCTTAGGCATTCCAAGTCGAGTTCCATGGAAGCAACCCGGGTTGCTGGACCTGACATTCGGACATTGTATGCATCGTCAATGATCAGGTTAATTTCTCCTCCGGGCATCTCCACGGTAATCTCTTCGTCACAGGCCCCCATTTTTCTTGCAACCGCTCCGGCCGCCGAACTGCTACTCCCGGAAGCCANGGTGTAACCGGCACCNCGNTCCCATATTTCAATTTTGATTCGATTACGGTTCAGGATCTGCAAAAACTGTACATTGGTTCGGTTGGGGAAATTGGGATGATTTTCAAGTTCAGGTCCGAGTTGGTTAGCGAGGTCCGAGGTCACTTGGTCGACCGGAAGCACACAGTGTGGATTCCCAATNCTTGCCGCATAATAATTATGGGTTTGGTCAAGCACCTGGATGCTCTCATTGACAATTTCCCGTGCTTNACCGCTTACCTTGACAGGTATTTGATCNCTATGAAAGGNNACTTNNCCCATATCGACGGTAATGATTTCCGTATTTGCAGAAATTTCGCAAGAAACGATACCTCCCAGTGTATCTACGGTAAAGGGTTCGGTGCTGACTCGTTTCGAATCATGAAGGTATCGGGCAAAGATCCTGAGGCCGTTACCACTCTTTTCTGCTTCCGAACCATCGGGGTTAAGAATTTTCAGTCCGAAGTCGGCATTTTGTGAGGGGAGGGGACCAACCAGTATCCCGTCGGAACCTANACCGAAGTTTCGATGGCAAATGCGTANAATTTCCTTTTCGGAAAAANNCTCTTTCCCATTTNCNGGATCATNGACNAANTAGTCGTTGCCAAGGGCGTGGTATTTTTCAAATTTCATTGTGAATTANTCCGTTTCNTTTTTTCTNTTCAGTACCCATTGAACNATCGANGAATCGTCATTNCCNGCTCNTTTGACGACTCTAAGAAATTCCGCAGGATGAATTTGGTTGGTTTGAAAAAAATACCGATCTCCACCGCANCAATACATNGTGGTCGGATCTAATTCNCCNAGAAGCTTGGCCCGAGCCTTTTGCNATGATTCTGGGNAACCAGNCAATGCCGTGCAAGGATTCGTTTTTGGCNGGCAGAGCAGCTTGGGTCAAGGACNNGAGNGGAAGGAACTTTCTTTTGNGTTTCCCAGAAATAATCTTTTCTTTGTTCATGNATCAGTAAAAANGTAGCNANGTCAGGCTCACCCATACAAACCCAATCTTCGGCAAAATCGAAAACATCCATGCGGTTCATGCCAATGGATTCGAGAAAAGAGAGGTCTTGCTCGATAGGGAATGTGGAGGATTCCTGATGGCCGTTTCGGTACAGTTCCACCGCATTCCCCCAAATTTGGACTAGTTGCTTGTGAAAATCAAATTTCATCGAATAGCAAAATGAGTCTCCTCTTGCACAAGGCAAGAACCTTTAGGCTAAACGGAAATCCAGTTGTTTGTCGGAGATAAAAACCTTATCAATGATGACCTTTACTTCTTGTCCGAGTTTGAGGCGGTTTTTGGGGTTTCTTCCGACCAACGCAGCTCCATTACTTGCAATTCGATAGCCTACTTCCCTGGGCAAGGTGCGCATCGGTACAAATCCACGGGCAAGGGTTTCGGGAAGTTCTATGAAAAACCCTCTGCGTCCNATCTCGGTAATGATTGCCCGATGCTTAACCGGGGGTTGCTTGCCAATATCTCTTTTATAAAAAAGTAAAAGCTTATCTTTGGTGGATTCTCTTTCTGCATCCACGCTGTTTCTTTCGGTGATGGAAAGGTGTTTGGCCAAGCCTTCNAGGTTTNGCTCTAATTTACGATTTGGTTTTTGACCTGCNAAGTCGCTTTCGACTGCCCGATGGACCATTAGATCCGCATACCTGCGAATGGGAGAGGTGAAATGGAGGTAGTCATTCATAGCCAGCCCATAATGCCCGTCAGGGGTATGGCGGTAGCAAGCCTGCTTCATGCTTCTTAAGAATTTGATTCGAAGCACTTGAGCCAAGGGATGCTTGTTGATCGCCCGGAGCATTTTATTGACTTCTTTTCTGGAGGTAAGTTCCCCGCAGGAGATTCCAAAAATGGTGAGGAAGTTTCTAAGCTCGTCCAAATTCTCAGGATCGGGTTCCGGGTGAACCCTAAAAATGCCTGGGATTTTCTTTTTTCTCAATTCCTTAGCGACGGTTTGGTTGGCTAAGAGCATGAATTCCTCAATCAGTTGATGACTTTCGTCATTCTCCATTTGCAGGATCTTGTCCGGTTCNCCTTTCTCATCCACCAAAATCTTAACATCCGGAGATTCCAAGTCCAGGGACCCTGCCTGCATTCGGGCTTGGCGTAATTTGCAAGCGATCGACCATAGCCTTTGAATAGAAATATTGATCTCCCTCAATGTTTCTTCAGGCAGTTCGGCCAAAGTTTTTCCAGGGTTTCCTGAATATCGGCTTGGGGGCGGTTTCTCTTTCTTTATCTGTTCCAAGCTTTTTCCCTTGAGGAATAGAATAGCCTGTTCGTAGGTCAAGCGCTTGTCGCTACGAATAACACATTCGGCAAGTTTTGAGCCAGCGAAGGTTCCGTCTTCCTTGAAGCGAAAAAGGACGGATTTAACCAAGCGGTCTTCATTTTCAACCAAGCTGCATATGCCACTGGATAAGCGATGGGGAAGCATAGGGACGACTTCCCCGACCAAGTAGGTCGAATTGCCTCGTTTCTTTGCCTCCCGGTCCAAACTGGAACCAGTCGGCGTGTAATGGGACACATCGGCAATATGAACTCCTACTTCCCACTCATCCTCTTTGATTTTCTGAAGGGATAAGGCGTCATCGAAGTCACGCGCATCCAAGGGATCGATGGTCAGGGTAAAAACCTTTCGGTAATCTTTTCGGCTCTTGATCTCTTTTTCCTGCACATGATTCGGGCAGGTTTCCGCTTCCTCCATCACTTTTGATGGGAAGTTGGAGTGTAGGCCATATTTTGCCAAGATTCCCATATGATCGGTTCTGGCGTCATCTCCCGGACCCAAGACACGTAGAATTTTACAGGTTGGTATCCTTGCAGGAGGATCCCAACGTACGAGTTGAGCAACTACCTTATCATCNGGTTGGCCATTACGGAGGTCTCCGAGAATCTTGAAGGGGATGAATAACCTGGAGTTTTCTGCCTGAACGAGAAATCTGCCTTGGTCGCGTTTGAGGTACCCCAAGAACTCTTGGGTTTCCCGTTTAACGATCTTGCCGACTTCATACCTGAGCTTGGCGGGTTTCCCCCGACTTTTTTTTCGGTCGAACTTCTTTTTCTTAGGGGGGAGGACTCGTAATTCCACGGTATCTCCATGCAGAGCGGTACCGCTTGCTCCCTTGGCTAAAGATATGGGTTCTTCCCAGCCATCGACCATTACTTTGGCCCGCCCTTGTCGGCCAAAAAACAAAACTCCGCGGACCTTATTTTTGCCCACGGAGTTTTAGAAAGAAAAAAAGATATGTATTGTAATCTCGAACCTTAGCTGCGAATCATTCGGGTGTGTGAATCGTCCAACCTTTTGGAAGTGCAGACTGAATATCATTGGTCGGTTCGGCTTTCTTATCCGCACCGTCCTCTTTGTTAATCGCTGTTAAAAAGACGCCTTCTTCGTTGCTTCCTTTGGTATCATCGAACCATTTTACGGTTCCGTCACTGAATAGCACATGACCACCATCTCCGCCCCAGGTTCCATCCGCGGACCATTTGTCATCACCAGCATCAAGACCTCTTGACCAAATTAAAGGAAAGGCACCACTCTTTAAACTGGTGAGAAAGTTTTTCGTCTCTGCATCATCCCCAGGCAAAGCCACGCAATAACCCAAGGCTTCCTTTTGTTCGCCTTCCATTCCAACCTCATCCGAGATATTGGAAGGCAAACCGGGTCCCGAATCGTCTCCTAGCAAGTCCTTAACCCTTTCATCCTCGCCAACAAACCAAAGAGCGGGACGGGTATCGTTGGTTTTATTTCTCCACCAAACAATAAATCCTTCGACGGACGCCTCATCCATTGAACTCTCCATAGGAAAAGATCGGGTCTTGGCCGCAAGGGCTTCATAGACTGTCTTGAGATTTTTTTGGGCCGTGGTTCTGCCTGCGGTGCTNAAAACATCACCGAAACCAACGAAGGCAATACCTGCCAAAATTCCAATGATGGTNATCACGACGAGAAGTTCGATAAGGGTAAAACCTTTTTTTCTGTGGGCTTTTTTCATATTGTTAAATGAATGATGTGTTGAGGTTCAGGAAAAAATCAGCAATGAACNATCTAATAGGGTAAGGCAAATCGACCACAAAGGGCAAGAGCCTTTTGTTTAGATTCACTGATTGCTGATTCGTCTTCTGGTGAGTCGATTACGCTGTGAATGATTGCAGCAATTTCTTTCATTTCCTCNTCCATCATACCTCTTGAAGTNACTGCTGGAGTTCCAATTCTAAGTCCNCTGGTTTGAAAGGGACTGCGAGTTTCACCNGGAACGGTATTTCGGTTAAGAGTCACATTAGCCCCTTCCAACGCGATTTGAGCTTGTTTTCCGGTTAAATCAGGATGGGAAGGCCGAAGGTCCATGAGCATGAGATGGTTGTCTGAACCACCGCTCACNANNTGNTAGCCGAACTCCGATAGAGACTGTGCGAGAGCCTTGGAGTTAGCAACGACCTGTTTTTGGTAATCGTGAAAGGCAGGTTTGGCTGCTTCCTGAAAGCATACCGCCTTGGCAGCGATCACATGCATCAAGGGTCCTCCCTGGGTTCCGGGGAAGATCGAGGAATCAATCGCTTTGCCATGTTCTTCCTTGCATAAAATCAGACCTCCCCTGGGACCGCGAAGGGTCTTGTGAGTGGTGGTGGTCACAAAATCGGCATGAGGAACAGGGGAGGGGTGAACTCCACTGGCAACCAACCCGGCGATATGGGCGATGTCCGCAAGCAGGAGAGCATTGTTTGCTCGGGCAATTTTACCCATTCTTTCAAAGTCAATGATCCGGGGATAGGCGGAAGCTCCTACGGTGATGAGCTTGGGTTTTTCCTTGGCGGCCAACTCCTCAATGGAGTCGTAGTCAATGTAATTGGTTTCCGGGTCGACCCCGTAGTTTATAACATCGTAAAGCATACCACTGCAATTTTTCGGATGCCCGTGAGTTAAGTGTCCACCGTCCTCCAGACTCATGGTCAGGATTTTGTCCCCAGGTTGGAGCATCGCAAAATAAACCGCAATGTTGGCCTGACTCCCGGAGTGGGGTTGCACATTCGCGTACTCCGCTCCGAACAGGGACTTAGCTCTTTCGATGGCCAGGCTCTCCGCAACATCCGCGTGTTCACAACCTCCGTAATAGCGCTTGGCTGGATAACCCTCCGCGTATTTGTTGGTCAGCACACTACCGGTTGCTTCGATGATGGCCGGCAGCGTGAAATTTTCCGAAGCAATCAATTCGATGTGTGCATTCTGACGAAGCTTTTCGTTTTCAATGGCTTCGTGGATCGCCGGATCGATTTCGGCAAGCGTTCGTGAATCGAGAGATGGAGGGGGCAGAGTTTGCGTATTTTCGGATATCATTGGATAGATTTATAGAAATTCATAGGTTTTTCTCAACCCAGTTTATGAGGGAAGGTAAAGCTTCTTTCATGTCTTCCCGGCAAGCTCGGTAGACCTCCATGCTCTGGCCGTACGGGTCGGGCAGTTCTGTGGGTCCCTGCTCGACGAATTCTCTCATCAGAAAAACGGGTGAGTTTTCAGGTAGTTCAAAATACATTTGCATCAGAGCCCGGTGAGATTCCGTCATGCAGAAAACTGCGGATGCGTTTTGCAAAGTGGCACGGGTTAGAGCGGAACTTCGGTGATCATTCAGGTCAATGCCGATTTCCTTGCATGCCTCGATGGAATTTTCNGATGCCTTATCCCCGTCCATCGCGGAAATTCCGGCGGAAAAGACCTGAATCTTTTTCTTAACCGAGGATTCTTGCAGAGCCTGTTCGAAAAGTTTTTCCGCCATCGGACTTCGGCAGACATTTGCGGTGCAGACAAAGACAATCAGCTTTTCCTGATTCCTTTCCTTTTTTTCTCTNCTTTTCCGACCCATCTACAGGATACTCTTTTCCAACTGATACCAAGAAAAGGCAAGGGAGAAACCTACAAGGTTCTTGAAAATTCACGATGACCGATATCATTCCTGAAGAATTTGGAGGGGAACTCGATCAGACTGCACAGGGCNTAGGCTTTTTCCTTAGCNATTGCCAANGTCTCTCCCGTACCCACNGCTCCTAGGACCCGCCCACCTGCGGTCACGATTTCTCCCTCTTCATTTTTCAGGGTGCCTGCATGAATGATTTCGGAGCCGGCGGGTATCTCCCCTGGTATCAGAAGGGTCTCTCCCTTGGGATAACTTTCCGGGTACCCCGCACTGGTTAGCACCACGACCATGGAGCTTTCGTTCTTAAAGGCGACTTCTTCGGGCATTTCCAGTCCCCGGGCCGATTGCAGGAGCAAAGGCACCAGGTCATCCTCCAACAGGGGCAGAATCACCTGAGTCTCCGGATCCCCGAACCGGACATTGAATTCCAGGACCTTGGCCCCTTCGGTCGTGAGCATAAGTCCGACATACAGGGTGCCCCGAAAATCCACCCCCTCGCTTTTGAGACCGGCGAGCGTTGGACGGACAATCGATTGCTCGTACTCGGCAAGCATTTCCTGAGTAACCAACTGGGTCGGGGCATAGGCTCCCATACCTCCGGTATTCAACCCTGTGTCTCCTTCACCGACTTTTTTGTGATCCTGACTCATGGGCATCGCCACAAANCTTTCGCCCGAACAAATCAGATGGAGAGATGCTTCCTCTCCTTCGAGAAATTCCTCAATCACCACTTCCTTACCGCTGTCCCCGAAGCTTTCTCCGGCAAGCATGTCCTGCACTGCTTCCGCCGCCTCTTCCCTCGTCTGACAGATCAAAACCCCCTTGCCTGCGGCCAGTCCGCTGGCCTTAACCACAACCGGAAGGGGGCAGTCGCTCAAATAGGCGAGGGCGGGTTCAACTTCACAGAAATTTCCGTAGGCCGCGGTGGGAATATCATATTTTTTAAGAAAATCCTTGGTGTAAGCCTTGCTCCCCTCAAGCCGAGCCCCGGCCTGGTCCGGACCATAAGCCAAGATCCCTGCTTCATTCAGGGCATCGACCGCCCCGTTGCATAGGGGGACCTCGGGACCCACCACCACTAAGTCCGCTCCCTGCTCCTTGGCCAAACGGACGATTTCCGAATTGTCCTCGATCTTCAGATCAAAAGCCTCGAATTCCCGGGACATGCCTCCGTTACCCGGTGCGACCATCACCTTATCCACACACTCGCTTCTCGAACAGACTTTGGCCAAGGTATGTTCGCGACCACCGCTTCCCAAAACGAGAATTTTCAAATTCTTATCATTCATAGTCATCGATTTCCCCCAAAAATTAACAGGAGTCGAGGCAATTCCGCTCAATTGTGGATATCTCGATAATTTTTGGTTTCCGTTTATCAGGGATTTATTCAAGGATGTTTGAAATGCGGGTGTTTTTTATTGGAATTTGCGGAACCGCGATGGGCAATGCGGCGGTTCTTCTGAAGAAGCTGGGTCATGAAGTGGCCGGTTCTGATGCCGGAGTGTATCCTCCGATGTCCGATGTGCTTTCCCAGGCTGGCATCACTCTATTCGAAGGCTTCAATGCGGAAGAGCTAAGNGNATGGAAGCCAGACCGNGTGGTGGTGGGCAATGCGGTGTCGCGGGGAAANGCACAGGTCGAGGATTTGCTCGGAGCCCGTGACCTTCCCTTCAGCTCCCTTCCTCAGTTGATCGGTGAGGATTTGATTGGTCGCCGGGTTTCCGTGGTGGTGGCAGGAACCCATGGAAAAACCACGACCACCGCCCTCACCGCATATTCCCTCAAGCAATTGCAATCCGATCCCGGTTATCTGGTGGGGGGGGTACCCTTGGATTTGCCCAGTGGCAATGAAATCGGTGAGCTCCAATCCCCCTTTGTGATCGAGGGGGATGAATACGACTCCGCCTTTTTCGACAAGCGCAGTAAATTCATTCACTATCGCCCACGGGTTCTGGTTTTGAANAACNTGGAATTCGATCACGGAGACATTTTCCGGGACTTGGAGGACATCTCCCGAAGTTTCACTCATCTTCTGCGAATCGTTCCTGCAAATGGATATGTTTTGCACAATGGAGACGATCCTAATCTGCTCGCCTTACCTGACGCTCCCTGGACCACGGTGCTGTCTGTGGGCGTGGCAGAAGGGAATGACCTCAGGATCAGCGGTTTTGAGGAGGATGCCCAAGGCAGTCGTTTCCAACTCGAGTGGCGGGGGCANTCCGTNNTTNCGGTCGATTGGAAAATGCCCGGACTGTTCAATGCCCGCAACCTTGCCATGGCCGCCTTGTCCTCGGTCCTCGCCAAAGCCTGCTCGGAAGGTCGTGAGCCGGATCTGCAAAACCCCTTTGCCGGTGGGGCTACGGATTTCTCGNAGTGTCAGGGAGTCAANCGGAGGCAGGAAATTCTGGTGGATCGGGAGNACTGCGTGGTGCTCTCCGATTTNGGTCANCATCCCACCGCCATCGAAGGAACCCTGCAATCNCTTCGGGCCCGCTGGCCCGGTTATCGCTTGATCGCGAGTTTTGAGCCCCGCAGCAACACCGCGGTCACCAATGTCTTTGAGGATCGGTTTGCGGATGCTCTGGCCCATGCCGACCTTGCCCTGTTTGGTGCGGTTCACCGGGCGGAAAAGATTCCCGAAGACAAGAGGATTGATCCGCAGGCAATGATTCGAAGAATTGAAAACGCGGGGAAAACCGCCTTTGCCTTTTCGGAGAATTCCGAGATTGCAGACTTTTTGGAATCCGAGGTGAAGGATTCCATCCCGACCCTGGTGGTCTTTTTCTCCAATGGCTCCTTTGATGGAGTGATTGACCGGGTCGCTCAGTCCCTGTCCGTGGCCAAGGTATGAAGGACTTGGTCGAGAAGGTGATTGCTGAGGCTGAACTTTCCAACAGTTCGATCCATGGGGTCTGGCATTGGCGGATGGTGGAGAGAAACGCCCATTACCTCTGCCAGTTCAATGAAGCCGATCTCAAGGTGGTTTATCTGTTTGCCTTGTTTCACGATTGCAAAAGAGAGAATGACCACCGTGACCTGGAACACGGGCCACGGGCCGAACGCTACCTGCGTTCAATCCGCGATTGGGTGGATTTGAGCGACGAACGCTTCGAGAACCTCTGCCTGGCTTGCGCCACCCACACCCTGGGCACCAAGGCCAAGAATGTCACTGTGGCCACCTGCTGGGATTCCGACCGTTTGGAAATTGGCCGGGTTGGATTCATTCCCGATGAGAAATTCATGTCCACGGAAGAAGCCAAGCGGATCGCCCGGGAAGATGATTTCGAAGTTCTGGAGAACTTCGAGTATTCGGGAATTATTCCGGAGGAGACTTCCTAAGTTCCTCAATCCATTTGCGGTGGGGACCGGACAGAGTCACCTCTTCCAGTCGCTTCCAATCGATCCACTCGAGGTTTTCCGCAGACCCGTCAAAAAACCCTTGGTCCGAAGTTCGATGGATGGATTCCTCGTATTCCACCAGCCCAATGGTTCGTTTCTTGCAGGCCATGAGCGAGCTTTTGCCGAAGTTCCGGTTTTCCGGTTTCCCCGGTAATTCATAAATCCCAGCCAGCCGGTTAGCGGAAGAGGACTTCTGAAGAAGAATGCCCTCCGCTGATTCGACCCAGCACCGAATGATTTGCTTGGTCGTTTTCTTTTTCTTACTGATTTTCGGGTAGGACTCCGCATCCCCCCTTTTTCCGCTTTCGCAATGGTCGATCACGGGGCAGGTCAGACAGAGCGGGGATTGCCGGTGGCAAACTGTGGCCCCCAATTCCATCATCGCCTGGTTGAAATCTCCCGGGCGCGTCCGGTCGAGCAGGGTCTGGGCCAGCGGACGAATTTTTCTTTGGGCGGTGGCTCCGTCCCGAAAGGTTTCGGAAAGGGCGAAGATGCGGGTGAGGCCGCGCACTACATTGCCATCACAGACCGCCTCGGGGAATCCGAAGGAGATGCTGGTCACCGCCGCCGCCATGTAGGGTCCGATTCCGGGGAGGGCTTGCCAGGATTCCGCATCTTCGGGAATCGTNGGCCACCCCACAATTTCCTTGGCNAGCTTGTGCAGATTCCGGGCCCGGGANTAGTAACCCAGTCCTTCCCAGGCCTTCAGCACCTCCTCCTCTCGGGCTTCGGCGAGGGAGGAGAAATCTGGAAACTGTTCCGTCCATCGCTCGAAATAGGGAAGGGCGGTGGTCACCCGGGTTTGCTGGAGCATGAATTCG
>NHCT01000063.1 GCA_002167605.1 Verrucomicrobia bacterium TMED40
CTGAATGAAGTTGCTTCCTCGATTGTCATGCTGATCCAAAGATGACCAGCCTGCCCATCGATCCGGTTCTTTCCTGTTCCCAATCCCTCGCCTTCGAGAAGGAATTTTTCGGAGGGGACGAGGAGCGGGAGTGGCAGGTCATGAACCGGGCCGGCGAAGCGATCGCAGAATCCATGCGTTTTGATCTCGGGGATTTCAAGAATCCCGAACGGGGCGGTCGCCTGCTTGTTCTTCTGGGTAAGGGGCATAATGGTGGAGATGCGGTGATTGCGGCCAAGAGCCTGTTATTGGGTAACCCCGCTTTGCGGGCCACGATCTGGCCCCTCTCTCCCGAAACCGAATGCCGGCCCCATTTGCAAAGAGCCTTGCAGGAGGCCCGCCAGGCGGCTGGGGATCGGATGGATGAACTTTCTCCCGCCAGCGAATGCGAAGATTCCGAAGATTTGGCGGAAACCCTGCGAACTGCCTTGGAGGAGGATGGTTTTCTGGCCACGGTGGACGGTCTGCTGGGCATGCAGGCCAAACTTCCCCTGCGTGCCCCTCTTAAGGAATGGGTCGCTCTTTTGAATAAGGAAACGAAACTGGGAGTACGCTTTGCGGTGGATTTGCCCACCGGATTGACCGGGGACAGTGTCGAGAGCGATGAAATCCTGCGGGCTGATTTCACCTATTGCACTGGGATCGTTAAGTCCCCTGTGCTGCGGGCTGATCAGGCCGAACGGGTCGGGCGTCTGCGCTACCTCGACCTCGGCTTCTTCGAATCCTCCTTCGTTCTGGAAGAAGAAATCTCTGCGAGCGTTCTTCGCAGCAGTGCCCTGGAAGTTTTACGGACGCAGCGACCCACACTCTCGGACAAACGCAGCTTCGGACATCTTTTGCTTCTGGCGGGCTCCCGGGACTATGCCGGAGCCGCCATGATGGCCGCCCAGGCTGCGCTTAAAGCCGGGGTGGGCCTGCTCACTGTGGGCATCCCCGAATCCCTGCACGCCGCCTTTGCCGCCCAGCGACCCGAAGCGATGTGGATTCCTTTACCCGAGACCCCCGAAGGCGGGCTTGCCTTGGAGGGGCTGGGCAAGGTGCGTAGTCTGCTTGGACGCATCACTGCCTTTGCCACCGGACCGGGTATCGGGACTGATCCTGAATCCCATGCACTGATCCGGGAAACCCTTGCTCATTTTTCCGGACCCGCGGTGCTGGACGCAGACGCCCTGCGGGCCGAACTGCTCGCTGAAGTCTGCTCTCCGGAGCGTTTGGTGCTTACTCCCCATGCCGGGGAGTTCGAACGCCTTGCCGAAGGACGCCTGCCCGAGAAATATGTGGAAGAGTCCAGGAGTGTTCTGGTGCTGAAGGGTCCGCATACCCNGGTATTCGCACAGGATGGATGTGTGCATTGTCTTGGGGGCAACGCCTCCCTTGCACGGGGCGGGTCGGGCGATCTTCTTACCGGAATCATCGGTGGGCTCCTCGCCAAGCAACCTTCCGATCCCCGGGCCGCTGCTCTACTTGGAGTGGCCTGGCATGCCCGGGCGGGGGAAATCCTCAACCTCCTGCAGGGCCAGGAATCCGTCTTTGCCACCGAACTTCTTGATTACTTATCCTGTGCCTTGGACAATGACTTCTGAATCCACCAACCACTCTCTTCTGGTACTCGCTGCCGGTCTCGGTTCCCGCTTCGGCGGGCTCAAGCAAATGGAACCCATCGGACCATCCGGGGAGACCCTAATGGATTATTCCGTTTTCGATGCCAAGCGGGCGGGTTTTTCCCGGGTGGTCTTTCTGATCCGCGAGGAAATGCGTTCCGCCTTCGAGGAGCAGGTGGGGAGCAAGTACGAGGGAATCATGGAAGTCGCCTATGCTTACCAGGATAAGCTCGACTTACCTGCAGGGTTTTCCCTGCCCGAGGGCCGGGAACGGCCCTGGGGAACCGGCCATGCAGTGTGGGCGGCCCGGGAGGCCTTGGCNGATGGATCCTTTGCGGTGATCAATGCGGATGATTACTACGGAGCNGAAACNTTCTCTGAACTCATAACTGCTTTTTCCGTNGATTCGGAAACTGAAAATCATTTGACCTGTGCCATGATTGGATTCCGTCTCCGGGAGACTCTTTCCGAACACGGCACGGTTTCCCGCGGGATCTGCGTCTCCGAACATGGCTTTCTTCAGTCGGTGGAGGAGTGGACCAGAATCGGATCCGATCCGCTGACCGGGATTAATGGGTCGGGAGAGGAGCACTCCCTGACCGGTGAGGAAATCACCTCGATGAATGTCTGGGCCTTTTCTCCCCAGGTTTTTCCTTTGTTGGAAAAGGAATTTATCGACTTTTTGAGTAAACTCGATGATCCGCTGAGCTCTGAATTCTATCTGCCCGCAGCGGTGGATGCCTGGATTCGTAACGACTTAGCTCGGGTGGTGGTGCGTTCAGCAAGTTGCTCCTGGATGGGAGTGACTTACAAGGAAGACAAACCGAGGGTTATGGAATCAATTGCCCGGTTGGTCGGGCAGGGGCTGTACCCAAGTCCTCTTTACTGAGGTAAGGAGTCGTTCGAACCGACCAAGGAAACCGGATTGCGCCAGCGAAAGACGGATTGATTGGAGTAATCCCAAAAAGTGGGTTGTCCGCCTTTCTTTCCAAAATAATAGGTCCAGTTCGATTGGTTGTTCATCCACAGGTAAGGCCAGACATCCTCTCGGGTCCATGACCATCCGATTCGCTCGCTCCAGAACCAAATACCATTTTGATTGGTCGCACCGTGGTAAATCCACTCGAAGTCCTGGTGAAAGACCCAATTTTGGTTGGCGGGCAGGAAGAGTCCGAACCAATCAGAACGGAACCAACCCTGTTCTTCAGCTTTACCCGCAAAGGGAGCGTCGTAGCTCTCGGTCAGTTTGATTCGTTTGAATGCCCCATAGGCAACACCGGCCGAGTTTTCCGCAAACGTACGAAGGTAATAGGTCTTGCCCGGTTCCAGCCGTTCCACGACTGCTTCCAAAACATTCCCTTCGAGGGAAGCGGAGATTATCCGGGCCGTGGGATCGTTCGTTTTGACAAGAATTTCTTCGGAAATCCTGAATCCGGCCCGAAACGGTTTTTCTCCCCCATCATCCATAATTTCGCCTTTGGCTAAAATCTTGGTTCCATTGGTTTCGGGGAGATGAGTAATGAGGTAGGGAATGCGAACCGCTGGTTTTTCGTATCCTAGCAAAACTGGTAGTTTTTTATTTCCAGTGAAGGCGATTTTGGGTCCCTTTTGAGTAAGAATGGCTCTTCCGATCAAGCCGTAAAGTTCGATGTTTTCGCCCAAAATCCATGCTCTGGGTCTAGCGTCGGTGCTGTTGCGGATCATGAATTGAACCAAAAATTTCCCAATAGAATCATTGGGTGTGTTGGGATCAGTCATTGCGAGATAAGGTATCACCGCGTTTTGCAGGGCTGCGTGAGTCTTGGCTTCCTGAAGTGTGAACTTCTTCTCGCTGAGTTGGTAGAGTAATCCATCGGGACCTTCGTTGGGGTCACGCTCGACCACAACCTGCTGCCCCGGGTAATCATTTGCATCCTCAGGGAAACTGCCCGCCAAAACTTCTTGCTGATCATCGAATCCGTCCCCATCCGTGTCCTTGGCCAAGGGGTTGGTGCCGATTCCGATTTCCGTTCCATCGGTTAGGCCGTCCTGATCGGAGTCTTCCGACAAAGGGTTGGTCTTTAAGGCAATTTCCTCCCCATCGGAAAGTTCGTCCTCATCGGAGTCCTCGATTCTAGGGTCGGTCCCGGCCAGTGCTTCATCCTCATTGGACAAGCCATCTCCATCGATGTCCGGATCATGAGCATCCTCGAAGCCATCCCCGTCCAAATCCTCGATCACATTGAGCAGGGTCACCGTAAAGCTTAGTTCGAGTGTTTGGTTGGCATCGTTGCTTGCGGTGATGATGACGGGGAGTGAGGCGGGATCGGATTCGAAGTCGAAGGAGTGCTTGGAGAGAAGGCTTCCGTTCGCCTCGAGAACAAAGGGACTCGGTTCGGAAAGAACGAAGGATAGGGTTTGGGTTCCGTTGAGGTCGGGTACGAGCAATTTTCCTGCAAGCGAACCCGTCGGGCTGTTTTCACTTACCTGGTTATCAACCAACTTGAAAGTTGGGACTTGAGGTAAAGGTTCAGGCTCGGGTTGAACAGGTTCGGTTGTCTGATTCTGGTCGACTGGATCGGGTGCGACAGCTTCGCTTTGGTTGTTGTCGGATGAAGGCTCTTCGGGCTGATCCACCAAGCCGTTAGCTAAGCGATTTTGAAACTCGGCGGAGTCCGCGATCGAATTCACGAAAAAATTGGTGAGTTCTCCGGATTGCGACCAATAAGCCAAGCCTGCCGAATCCGGTTCCCGACCAAGCATGGCAAGGAAAATCTGCCTGACATTTTGTTCTTTAAGCGGTACATTTTTTGCGACGCCCTCGGGCCAATAACCATCCAGTTCGGTCGTTTGATTCTGATCGACCGGATCGCTTGGCCTGGGTTGGGGTTGATCATTGTCCACCAGCCCACTTTCAGGATCGGTGATCGGTTTGTCGTCAACGGGTAATTCGGGAGTCGTGGGAGTCGTTGTGTTGTGATCCACAAGCTCGGAGTCTGTGTCGCCGGTTTCGTTGCTGTCAGCAGGCGGGGAGGGACCATCCAGTGGGGGTTGCGGATGAACCATATTATCGGCGGGATTGGAATTTGGAGTGTCCGGATCGTCATTATCCGCATTAGCCAAACGATATTGAAACTCGGCGGAGCCTGCGATCGAATCCACAAAATAATTTGTCGATTGACCGGATTGCGACCAGTAGGCAAGGCCTGCCGAATCGGGTTCCCGACCAAGCATGGCAAGGTAAATCCGCCGGACATTTTGTTCGTTGAGCGGTACATTTTTTGCGACGCCCTCCGGCCAATAACCATCCGGTTCGGTGCTTTGATTTTGATCGACCGGATTGGGGGTGGTAGGTTCGCTTTGGTTGTTTTCGGAAGAAGAATCTTCGTGTTCATTGGGTTGATTCACCAATCCATTAGCTAGACGATATTTGAATTCTTGACTCTCTGCGAGTGTGCTGACGAACGAATTTGTCGATAGAACGGATTGCGACCAGTAGGCCAAGCCTGCCGAGTCCGGTTCCCTACCAAGCATCGCAAGGTAAATCTGCCGAATATTTTGTTCATTCAGCGGTACATTTTTTGCGACGCCTTCCGGCCAATAAACATCCGGTGCGGTGCTTTGATTCTGATCGATCGGATCACTTGGATCGGAATTTGGTTGATCGTTGTCCACAAGCTCACTTCCGGGATCGATAATCGGGTTGTCGTCTCCGGGTATTTGGGGAACCGTGGGAGTCGTCGTGTTGTGATCCACAAGTTCGGAGTCTGTGCCGTCGGTTTCGTTGCTATCAGCAGGCGGAGAGGGGGTCGGATCGGGGTCGGTGATGATGTCCTCGACTTGATCGGCACTGGATCCAAGAAATTCAATGCTTAGCATTGCCACGCCTGACTGATTGTCTGATTTATCCCTAACCTGAAAGGAGTGAGCATTCTTAGGGAGATTCGCGATTACCCCGGATTCCTTGGATTGTAAGTTAAAGGTGGACATGCTTTGAAGATCTGAGGCTTGGGGGCTATCCGCCCAGTTGTCATTGGATGCAGTTTGGGTCCAATAGCCTCCGGAAACAGGTTTTGAAAAAACCTGAAGTTCAGGATCATTAATGGAATTTGTGACTCCCAAATTTTGTAGATTTTGTGTACCTTGAGCGTATGCAAAAATTTTGGCCGTTCCATTTCCTGCGATTTCAATGTTTTGAGTCAGAGGTGTACTAGTTGTGGACAAGGCACGGGTTTGAAAGAGTTTAAACTTTCCTGCGGAATCGGCAGTTTTGGTGAGTTTGATAGAGGTGGGTTTTTTTGTGGATCCATCTCCCGACACCCACAAGGTGTATGCACCACTTGATAGAGTGGTTTGGATCCTGTTTATAATTTCATCTTTTTGGGATAGGATGGGATTTGATGTGGCTACTTCACTACCGGAAAAATCAATAATTTTGAAAATACTTAGACTATCGACAGAAATCCTCATTTCCCCACCTTCGGTTAAAACCCCAATAAAAAGAGGTTCACTGGCAGAAACTTCAGCGTTCACCTCGGTTGAAATGATTTCAGCTAAATGTTCACCTGATGTGGATTCATTTTGATCGTCCGGATCGGGGGTAATAGGTAAGCTCTGGTTGTTGTCGGATGAAGGCTCTGCGGGTTGATTCACTAAGCCGTTAGCCAAACGAATTTTGAATTCTTGACTCTCTGCAAGTATGCCGACAAGCGAATTTGTCAGTTGACCGGATTGAGTCCAGTAAGCTGAGGCTGCCGAGTCCGGTTCCCTGGCAAGCATTGCGAGGTAAATATGCCGAACATTTTGTTCATTGATCGATGCATTTTTTACTACACCCTGCGGCCAATAACCCTCCGGTTCGGTGCTTTGGTTCTGATCGTCTGGATCGGGAGTGATAGGTTCACTTTGGTTGGTATCGGATGGAGTTTCGGGGGTTGACGGTGTTGGGGTGGATTCATTCACATCCAAAACACGGATAACGAAATCTTTTTGAACACTCGATCCGTGGTTGTCCATAGCCCGAACCCAAACCGGAAATTGGTCTTTTTCTTCAAAGTCAAAGGAAAGGGAACTGAGTAGGGTGCCGTTGGTCTCCAAAGTGAACGGGGATGGAGTCTGGTTGTTCGGCTGCCCGGGAGGAGGGATCAATTGGTAAGTAAGCGTGTCATTGGCGTCAGCATCCTGAGCTTGGACCACACCGATCACGGTGCCTACGGGCTGGTTTTCGGAGATCGTATCAGAAGAGAGGCTGAGCCCGGTGGGTGCTTGGTTGGACACAGAGTTGGGGTCGGACGGGTCGGACCCATAAGCGAGTTCATCGGCATTGGAGAACCCATCCCCATCTCTGTCCGGATCAACCTGATCCTCCACGCCATCCCCGTCGAGGTCCTCGACTTGGTTGAGCAACTGAATGACAAAAGTCTTTTCGAGGGATGCATTCTTGTCATCGCTGGCCCGTACGGTCACGGAAAAGGTTTTCTTGGGGGATTCGTAATCAAAGATACTTGCGGTGATCAAGTTGTCCTGCTGATCGATTAGAAAGAGCGAGCCGTCTCCCTTGGATACCAAAGACAGGCTGAGGCTGCTGTTTCCATCGGGATCGGTGGCGGTCAGGTGACCCACCACGGTTTGGGGAGGCTGGTTTTCCAAAACCGCGGAGTAGTTCAAATCAATCAGGCTGGGAGCCTGGTTCGGGTTGCTGCTTGCGAGGAGGGGGTTGGTGCTGGCCTGTGCCTCGGCAAAATCGGAATACCCGTCCCCATCGCTATCCGCGGCCAGAGGGTTGGTTCCGAGGGATACTTCCTCTCCATCGGTGAGCCCGTCCCCATCGGTATCCACCAAGGTCTTGTCCGTTCCCAGAACCGCTTCCTGCGAATCGGGTAAGCCATCCCCGTCCTGATCCAGGGGGGGCAACTGTCCAATGAAGCCGGCGAAGTTCTTCAAGTCGGGCATGTTTTTGATCGATAAACCACTTAAAGGTTCGACGGCGGAAAACTGGGCATAGGCGGAGGAATTGGAATCTCCGGCCAATCCGGCAAAGGTTTCGGGACCGATGGAGTAGTTCGTACTGCTCCGGTTGGCCGACAATACATTTACCATGCAAAAACTAAATATGGGGAGAAGTATGCCTATGCAGTTCATGGTATTGACTTGTTCGTGTGCTGGAATTATCGAATCCTACGGGTAGAAAGTGGAAAGATCAAGGATTTGTTGAACGGGCTTACTCGGCGATCAAGTAGAGGGTGAAGGCGGATCCGGCGCCGTAGTCGTTGCTTGCCTGCAGGGTCACTTCATGGGAACCCGGGGAAGCGGGGAGAGCCCCGCCGATCACTCCGAGGGCGGAGTTGAGGCTGAGCCCGTTGGGTAAGCCGGTGGCCGAATAACTGGTGGCGGGATCGAGCGAGCGGATCGTGAAGGAGAGCGTCTGCCCGGCGGGTCCGGAAATCAAATACAGGGAACGCACGAAGGCGGCGTCGGCCAGACCCGAGGGGGCGACCCCGAGCACTTCGGGCGGACGAGAAAGTTCTCGGGCGGTCAGGGAATTGGTGGCCCAGCCGGCGACCATGGAATAGGCCACCGAGCCCACCGAACGGTCGGGGCTGAGGTGTTGAAAGCCAAGGGTTCCGTCATTGAACCAAATCTTCAGGCGCACGTCGTTGCGGGTGAACACGGAGGAGGGCAGGGCACGCATGTTGGCCAGCGAGACATCTCCGAGGGCGAGCGAATAGCGTCCGTCAGTGAGTGAGACGGTCACCGCTCCGGTGGGTTCGGCCCCGTTGCCCCCGGTCCCGTCATTGGTCCAGAGCACGGTGCCGTTGGCTTCGGTGAAGGCGAACTTGAAGAGTCCGTTCCCGGAGAAGGGGGAGCCGTTGACCGCCACCAGCCCCGCATAGTTCATGCGTTGGGGAACGTGGGGGTCGGGCAGGGGCAGGCTGGTCCGGTCG
>NHCT01000064.1 GCA_002167605.1 Verrucomicrobia bacterium TMED40
GCGGAGTAGGCAAAGCGGTCAGCAATGCCCAGTCGCGAGGCGATCGATGCCAGATTCAAGACCACGCCATTGCCTGCCTTCGCCATGTGAGGAAGAACTTCCCTAAGGCACAGAAAAGTTCCCCGGGCATTGATTTGCATGACTTGGTCAAAGTCTTCCTCGTTGGTGTTAGTTGCGTTTCCCACATGAGCGATGCCTGCATTGTTGACCAACAGATTNGGAGTTCCAAGAGATTCAAGGGTTATACGGTTGGCATTGGCTATGCTTTGAGCATCGCCGATGTCACAATTCACGGCCAAGGCATCGCCCCCTTGTTCCGTGATGGCTTGAGAGACTTCCACCNCGGCATCCAAGTCNCGTTCCCATATCGCCACCTTCGCNCCTTCGGATGCAAATCGAAGCGANATTGCNTNGCCNATTCCTTTTCCNCCACCGGTCACAATGGCAATTTTGTTGGATAATTTTTTCATGGGAGAAGGATGACCTTACAGAGACATTCCTCGTTTCCAAGGTAAGAAATCATCCCTTCCCTGGGTTTGGGACTTGGTTTTACGAAGGCCCGAAGCGTGTTCGATGACTTGATTCAGAAGNGCGTCCCCACTGGATTCCACGCTTTCCTTGCCGTCAATGATGGGNCCGGTGTCGAAATCGATGTATTCCTTAAAAGCCTCTGCGGTTTTTGAGTTACTTGAAATTTTAATGACTGGGGAAATGGGATTACCGGTTGGTGTGCCCAGTCCGGTGGAGAAAAGCATGAGGTTGGCTCCGGCTCCTGCCATGGCAGTGGTGGATTCAACATCGTTTCCTGCGGTGCAGAGTAAGGAAAGACCCTCCTTTGTGACCCATCCCGGGTAATCGAGAGCATCCANAATAGGGGAGGTTCCNCCCTTGCGGGCGGCACCCGCTGATTTNATGGCGTCGGTGACAAGGCCATCCTTCACATTGCCCGGGGATGGATTCATGTGGAATCCTGAGCCCGCCTCCTTNACCCGCTCTTCGTAATTTCTCATGATTTCGATGAAGCGGTCACCGGTCNTACGGTCGATGCATCGGTTGACGATTTCCTGTTCGACCCCGCAAAGTTCCGGGAATTCCGATAAAATGACCTTTCCACCCAAAGCCACAGTTAGGTCGGCGACCCGTCCAATCGCCGGGTTTGCGGAAATTCCGGAAAAACCATCGGAAGCACCGCATTCCATGCCCAGGCACAACTTGGATAAAGGGGCAGGGGTGCGCTTCAGGCGGTTGGCTTGNGCNAGACCTGCAAAGGNTTGNCGAATCGCCTGCTCCATCATCTCTCTTTCGGAGGGATATTTCTGTTGCTCGAANACCAAAAGGGGTTTGTTGAAAGTTGGAGATCGTTGAGAAATTTCTTTTTCCAGGATTGAGACCTGAGCNTGTTGGCAGCCCAGGCTNAGAACAGTGATCCCAGCTACATTAGGATTGCAGGCATACCCGGCAAGGAGACCGCAGAGTTCGTTNGAAATTCCACGGGTTTCACCACAGCCCAATCCATGGGTTAGGAATTTGACTCCGTCTAAATTGGGGAAAACCGGAGATTGGGCATCCTCAGGTTGCTCGGNCAAGGTGACTGCTTCTGGACTTTCATCCAATNTGTAAGTCTTTGCNAGTTCCTCAGCAAAGCGTTCGTACTGNCTNCGCTTGGCCAAGCCCAAGGCTTGCACCATGGAGTTCCGCATGATCTCCACATTGCCGTTTTCACAGAAGACCATGGGNATAACTAACCAGTAATTGGCGGTTCCGACCAACCCGTCTCCTCGGTTATAACCCATAAAGGTTTGTTTCTGCCATGAATCCACACCGGGCCCTGTCCATTTATTTTTGGATTGGGAGGATGAATACTCCGCGGACCGATGCACCAGATTTCTGGTGTTTACGAGTTCTCCTTTTGTGATGGCACGAGTGGTTTCTCCGACCAGCACCCCATACATGTAGACCGAATCTCCTATTTGAAGGTCGGTTGCGGCAAACTTGTGCTTGGCTCGAACTTTCTCATGGATCCGGAAAGTTTCCCCTGCACATTCAACGGTTTCACCCTGTTCCAAATTTTGCAATGCAACCACTAGGTTGTCGTTTGCGGAAATCTTGTACGCTTTGTTTTTGGTTTCGGGCATAAAGGGAGGAATAAAGTAACCTTCAAGACGATTCAGGACAATACGAAACGGCTGGGCAGACCTATTTGTAAAACGCCCTTTGGGGAGTTATCTTATGGGAAGATTAGAGGAGGCTTATTTTTGGCTACGAATATTGGGAGCCGAGGAAAGCCTAAAGACTGTACAATGAATCCTTTAGCGAAGAAGTATAATTAAAGGGTCAAGATCCTGTAATGTGTGGGAGATGAAAGAGAGAAAATTAAGATGACTTCTCCCACTTCTTCAAAGCACCCTTGGGGTTGGAACTCACATCACTCCTGCCATTCTTGGTAATGGTTTTTCCATCTTCGGATACAATGACCAATGCGGGGATTCCCCGAACCTCGAACTTCTTGGCTAAGGCGTTGGCTGCATCGGAACGGTGGGGGAGGGTGTACCATTTCATTTCGGTTTCCTTCATGTAATCGAGTTGCGCTTTGGAGTCGCGGTCTGAACTGATGAAGATAACTTCAAAGTCCTTCTTGTTGGAGTCACGAAACTTCACCAAGTTAGGAGTAAATGTGCGGCAGGGAGGGCACCAATGAGCAGAAAAGTAAAGGCCCACGGTTTTTCCCTGCAAAACTTTCTTATCCACCTCTTTGCCTTTGGCATCAAGAAGAGGTCCGGTAATCAAATCATTGAGAGCAGTGGAGGATTCGGAGGAGAGTCCGACGGAGGATGAGATGCTGAACAGAGCGAGTAAGGCTATGGATTTGATCAGGGTTTTTTTCATAGTGGAATGGATGTTAATGGTTAAGAAGGGATAATTTCAGATAAAAGCATAATTTAATGCGAGCACTAAAGCAAAGTTTGTTTAGATTTTTCTTGCTTGATCGAACTCTTTAGGAACACTGATTTGTTCTTATAACCTCCAAATCAGTTCTTATGAGCCTATCTTCTCTCAAACTTCATAATGCAATGTGGCCAGGTCTCGTCGGTAAAGGCGATGACGAAGGCCAAGAACCTCCTATTAGCTTGGAGCGCATGCTTGATCTATCGGCAGGCGCCTCCGTGGATGGTCGCAAGTTCGACGGCATTGACTACTTTCTCTTTCTTCCTCATACCAACCCCGAGGCAAGTGATGACGAGCTGAAAGCCATTGCCGATCTGATTGCGGGCAAAGGTTTTGATATTGGCTCGCTGGTCGCTCCGGTATGGCCTGGTACGGTCGGCGATTCCGCAATGGGAACCGATGAGCAACAAGGTAAATTTTTGGATGCGGTCAAGATGGCTTGTCGAATCGCAGATGTCTTCAATGAGCATGGCACCCGTAAAGGGGGGGTTATCCGCATTGATTCCGCTGNANTTGNGGTCGAACAGTGGAAGTCAAACCCCGGAGAAGGAACCGCTAGAATCGTTGATACTTTCAGGAAAGCCGCACAGATCGCGGCTGATCATGGCGAGCGTTTAGCTGCCGAGGGAGAGATTTGCTGGGCCGGGATGCATAGTTGGAAAGACATGCTCGATTTGCTCGAAGGCGTGGGGATGCCCGAAACCTTGGGTTTCCAAGCCGACTTGGCTCATACCTATCTTTACTTAATGGGGTACAACGCACCCGAGCATGCTCTTCTCCAGGACGGTCACACGGAGGATGAATTTTATGCGGCTTATGAAGAGATGACCGATAAGTTGCGTCCCTGGACGATCGATTTTCACGTCGCCCAAAACGACGGTGAGGTTCATGGTGCCGGATCGCATGACAAAACAGGAAAGCACTGCCCGGCAGATGATCCCAACGGTAAGCTGGATATTAGCCGCTGTTCGCAATACTGGTTGAAGGATTTCCAGGATCGTGNCATCACGCATATTTGCTGGGACGGTTGCATGTTTTCCAACGCCACTTTAGAGAACCCAGATACTTGGAACGCGATTCTCAAAGCCATGATTGGCGTCACCTCTCATTAATTCTTGGAAGTATTTTAAAGGAGAAGGGTTCCCGTTCGGTTGGGAACCCTTTTTTTAATCCAATCATCTGAAGAACATTTTTTCTCAATGGGGAAGAACGAATCTTCATGTTTAAAAATATCTAGGTGAAATGTGTCTCAGATTTGTAAAAAAACAGGATTGTTGACAATTACTTCAAAGAAAGTCTTTCCATGGTTCACATTCAATATACTTACATTAATTGAATTAATGAAATCTTTTATCATTCTCTTGCTTTACACATGGATAGCCTGTTCATGTTTATGTAATCAGTTGAATGCAGATCACAACGAAAGTTCTTCTTTAAGCCCTTTTGAAAAAGCCGAGTTGAAGAGGTTGTTGAACCTTGATTTCCGAGACTTAGCATCCATTCCGGTCCGTGGAGTTCTCGGGTATGACCAGGAGCATTGGCGTAATCCGGCTTCTGTGCATGTGATCCGACCTGAGGATATAAGTCTAAACGGCCATGTCTTGATGGTGGACTCCTTCAGAAATGTTGCCGGGATGTATGTCACGAGGGGAGTCGAATATGATGATTTCGTAACGATGCGGAATTTCAGCGGTTCTGCGACCGAGAAGTTTCTCACTATGGTGGACGGACGTGAGGTTCTTCAGCGTATGGGAGGAACCATAAATTGGACGACCGAAGACCTTCCTCTTGCCATTTTGGATCGGGTGGAGATTATCCGCGGTCCCGGTGCATCGATTTGGGGGACGAATGCGGTGAGTGGAGTGGTTAATGTGGTGACGAAGCACGCCGCTTCCACGCAGGGAAACAGCGTTCGAACGGTCATTGAGGACGATGGCACTTTTCTTGGTGAGTATGTGCATGGCGGTCAAATCAGTGAAGATTCTTTTTACCGTGTTTGGATCAGAGGTCAGGAGTATTCCGAAGGGGAGCTGATGTCCGGATTGCCCGCTCGCGATGACGGTTATGCTCGCAAGGCGGGATTTCGATTCGATAAGTCCCTCGCTCCTGANTTGGATTTCACATTTGCAGGAGGTTTTGCAACCCGACGGGTCGATCATGCTTTTGATCTGACTGCTCGTTTGTTTGTTAATAACTCCGATCCTATTGTTCCTGGGCAACCTGCCCTTCTTCCCATTCACCTTGCCAAGGATCTAGACGACTTTCTTTTTGCGTCTCCCGTTTTGGCCGACGCTAGCCCTAACCCATTTCAGGGAACGAATCCTTTTAATTTACCAGACCCATTCATTCCTGCTTCTTGGGCAAGCACAGCTGTACCAGGGCAGACTCTTTCGGCCTTAGGATTACCCCGTTATCAAAATTACGAGAAAATGCCCCAGGACGGCTCGCACCTTAGGGCCAAGCTTTCAGGCATCACCGATCATGATCTGGAGTGGTCATTGGCTGGATACGCAGAGTTATATGATACCTCGTTGGGTCACATCGGCCACAGTTGGGAGCGTGAAGAACTCGATCTGGATTTTAAAGCGAATAAACCGATCGGTGATTCTCATCATCTTGCTTTTGGCTTAGCTGCCCGCCACATGTCTTTTGATGTCGATGATGTAGTCACCAGTCCGTGGGATTTTTCAACCTATGATCCTTCAACGGATAGCAACAGAACTGATATCTCTATTCTTGACTACGGNGATAGCCCCACCAAATTCGATCGCATTACCGGATTCATTCAAGATTCCATTGATTTAACGGATCGGATCGTCCTTTCGGTCGGAGCCAAGTTTGAGGACAGTGACCTGAGCGGTTCCACGGTTCAGCCTGGAGCCCGTTTTTCGTACAGTTTTGATGATCGTAACATCTTTTGGGGAGCCTATTCCCGAGCCTATCGGCAACCTTCTTTGGTCGAGAAGTACACCAAAGTTTCCTATGCCAGAGTTTGGGATCCATCAAAGGGTGTATGGGAGAATACTTTCTTTGAGTCAGCCAGTGACCTGGATGACGAGCGCATGGATGCCTACGAACTTGGATGGCGAGCTCGACCTTCAGANGATTTGTTGATCGAATTGTCTCTCTACCACTATGACACCAAGGATGCGATTTTCTCGGGTCCCCCACAGTACGAGCCCAATGANGTAAAGACTACCGGAGGAGAGCTCACTTTTGATTACCGGGCATCCCAAGTTTGGCGGTTGCAAGGTGGTTACACCTTTTCTAGGGGCAAGAAAGACAGAGCCAGGCAAACCGATTTTCCCGAGACTATGGCTAATCTGTCCTCTCAAATCAGCCTTAAGGACAACCTCATCTTCAGCCAAAGTTTTTATTACACCGATGATCGTGTGATTCCATCCGCATATAATGACATCTCCGTGGATGATTATTTGCGATTGGATCTCGGTCTCACCTGGCGGACTTCCCAAAACTGGGAAATCGGTCTTTTTGGCCGCGATCTTCTCGACTCCTACCACATAGAGAACATGTACAATGACCTCGATGTGGAACCNGCCAAGGTAAAGCGGACTTTTCTTCTCAGCATTACCAAGAAATTCTGACCCAACATGCGACGTCACCCCTACAGATTAAAACTTAGCTTGCAAGTAACTTGCTTTGCTTGGTTGGTTGGTTTGGGACTTTTGTTTGGGGCAGTCGAGTCTTTTGCCCAGCCTGCGTTGGCAAGTTTGGAGCAGGATCGAAAAACCGCTCGTGTGCAAGCCACATACCTCACTCATTTGGTAAATTTTACTTATTGGCAAGAGGGTCATTTACCTGAAAGGGGAGAATCTCCCAAGGTTGTGATTCTTGGCGGTGAAAGCAGGGGNTTCGTCCAGTCTCTTCGCTTTCTGGTTCGACAAAGAGCCCTGAAGATTAGTGGTCAGCTTGTGGAGTTGCATCATTTTGACATTGGTCAGGAAACGGAAGCGAAAAAAATGCTCTCTGACGGATGCCAAGTAGTTTTCCTGCTAGGCAATTCTTCATTCTCTCCTGCTGAAGTGAGAAGTTTGACCACCCATGCAGTGATCTTCGGCGAAGGCCGGAATTTTGTAACCGAGAAGAGTGGTGATGTTTCATTCATTGTCTCGCGCAACCGGGTGAAGCTGGTTGTGAGTGAAAAGTATTTTAGACGAACCTCCCCCAAGCTCAGTTCCAAGCTTGCGAACCTCAAGAGTGTTGTGGAAATCCATCCTCCCCGTTAAAAACCAAAGTTAGAAAATAAGTCCAATAGTTTTTGAGTAAGAACGATACCATTTGCCCACGGTTGTTCATGTTTTTTCAAAAGTCATGGATGTTGTGTGGTATGCTTTTTTTCTCGGCCTTCCCGCAATTTCTTCCCGCTCAAGACGAACAAAATTCAAGCAAGGAGCTGAATCCTTTTGAGCAGGCTGAGTTAATCCGGTTATTGAACTTGGATTTTCGTAATCTTGCCCATGTTCAAGTTCAGGGTGTTCTTGGCTATGATCAACAGTACTGGAGGAATCCAGCATCGGTTCATGTCATTCAACCCGAGGACATCACGCATTTTGGATACGCCAATACGGTTGAAGCATTGCGGGGTGTCCCGGGTATGCATGTCAGCCGTGGTTTGGCTTATGATAATTTTGCATCGATGAGGAATTTCAGCGGTTTTGCGACGCAAAAGTTTCTAGGCAGGATCGGGGGGCGTGAAGTTTCGCAACTGATGCTTGGAAGTGCAAACTATTCGGTGGATGATTATCCTATTGCAGTGATCGACCGGATCGAAGTGATTCGAGGTCCTGGAGCATCCATTTGGGGAACCAATGCGGTGAACGGCGNGATTAATCTGGTGACCAAGCATTCGGGAGACACGCAAGGCGATTCCGTTCGGGTTCTGCTGGAGGACTCCGGCACCTTTATGGGTGATTATGTTCATGGCGGGCAAATCTCCGAAGACAGTTTTTATCGGGTTTGGTTACGAAACCAGGAATATGCGGAGGGAACGCTCGATTCCGGGTTGCCTGCCCGGGACGATGGTTATCTTCGTAAATTCGGATTTCGGTATGACAAGGAATTGGGTTCCGATTTGAATCTTTTTGTAGCGGGAGGAACCGCAACCCGTAGGTTGGAACACGTTTTAGACCTCTCCAACCGGGTGCGTTATACCACAGATGAATTGCCATCTTTCTACACCGCCCCCTTAAGTGTTGTTCTTGGACTTCCGACTGGAACGAGCCTCCCTCCCATATCCTTATCTTTGGCTAAGGAACTAGTTACAACTTACAGTTTGCCCACTGCAATTCTTCCTCCCTCAAGCACCTACAACCAAACAACATGGAATAGTTATCAATCCTCAGGGGCTGCCTTGCCCTACCTCCTTCCGGGCTTTTCGACCAAACGCTTTGAGAGATATGCCACAATGAGCAATGACTCTGGTCATCTCATTGCCAAGCTTGATGGAATCAACGATGCAGACCTTGAGTGGTCCTTAACCGGTTTCGTTGATCACAGTGACATATATATGGGCCATTTGGGCTTTGAGTGGCAACAAACCCAATACGATTTGTCCTTTGATGGGAACCTACCCTTGGCAGANTTCCATATGATTTCTTTTGGAGTATCTGCGATGAGAACGGATTTAGATGTAAGCTCAGAAATCACCGAACCTTTTCAATTCGGGACGCAAACGCCTATCTTGGACTACGACCAAGGTTACACCCAATTCAACCGTTTCAACGCCTATTTCCAGNACTCTATTACCCTGAGTAATGAATTGAGCCTCTCGTTGGGAACCAAAGTGGAGGAGAACGATCTTTCCGGTTTTGGAGTACAGCCTGGTATCCGAGCATCTTGGATGACCAATGACAACAATGTCTTTTGGATGGGATATTCAAAAGCTCACCGACAACCGTCTTTACGNGAACGATACACCAGTCTGACTCCTTATAAGGACTGGTCTCCAGGCACAGCTTCCTGGGTTAACAAAACCTATGCAGGTGATGAGCAACTGGATCGCGAGGAAATGGACGCGTACGAGGTGGGTTGGCGCATTCGTCCGAACAAGGACCTTTTATTTGAGTTGTCGACATACTTCTACGATACGAAAAATGCGGTTCGAGCGGCTACTTCCAACGCATATGAAGCCAAGAATGCGGAAGCCTATGGCGGAGAGCTTTCGATCGATTGGCGGGTTTCTGACTTTTGGAGGGTTCGCACCGGTTATTCGAATGCCAGGGGTAAAGTAGAAGGTTTGCGAGTCCATGATTTCCCCGAGGACACTGCCAGCATGAGTTCGCATATAAGTTATTCTGATAATCTAACCTTCGTGCAAAGTCTGTTTTANGCAGGCAGCACGGAGGTTCCATCGGATTACAATCCTATTACCATACCCTCNCACTTGAGGTTGGANCTTGGAGTGGTTTGGGAGGCAAGAGAGGGTTGGGAGATCGGACTTTTCGGACGCGATTTACTGGAACCCTACCATCTGGAAACGATGTACCCTGGAGTGGATGTCGAACCCNCNCGGGTTGAGCGGACTTTTCTTTTAACCATCTATAANAAGTTCTAGGATGNGGATTGTAANAAAAGCGATTNCAATACCCTTTTNTTTGTTNGGGATTGCTTTTNGGAGTATCATTNCATGTNTGGTTTTCTTAAGTTTTCCACTTTTAGGAAATGAAAAGATGCAGCCNACNAAAGCTGAAATGAGGACGGTTAANTTGGAGACNGCAATGGTTGTTCGATCGATTCAGCATCTTTCCTGGAAGTCCGGAAANCTTCCTCCTTCCGGTGAAGAGGTTGTGGTCTTGGTGGTTGGCTATGATAATTGTCTTTTTCGAGAAAGGCTTTCGTATTTGATTCAGGAAAGTGAAGCNACCATAGAGGGGCGGNCAATTAAAATCGAGTCTTGCGNATCTTTGGATGAGGCATCGAAAATCGTTCGCCAAGAAAAAAGGATTATGTTTACGATTTTACTNCGNAGTGTCTCGGAGCAATGGAAGGCTAATGAATTTTTAAACAGGGATGGATTGGTTGTTTTTGGNCAGGGCANTTCATACCTTCGNAGAGGTTTGGGTATGAGTTCGNTTNTTCAGAANAATCGNCTCAGNNTNTCACTNAACTTGAGAAAGCTTNANAANGNTAATGTGGGAGTCGATAAANNCCTTCTTTCCACCAAACAANTTATAGCAATNGGTGGTTGATTTTGCTCACAAAACGAAGGGAATTGTTCCCTGTTCTCAAAAACTTATTCACATTTCTTCGTTTTTAATCGAACATTCCTGAAGGTTTTTCTATCTAATNAANTGTGGANGCGANGTGGATGNATGTTTTCCTCGTCGTANTTACATTGGATTGAACANAACGGGAGGTTTAAAAATATGAATATTAGTTATCGGGAAGCGAAAAGAATCTTGGCCAAGCAGGAAGANGCCAGAGAAGTAATCAACAGTTATCGGGGAATGGAAACTTTGGGTAAGCGTCTTCANNTGAAGAACAACAAAGAATTAATTCTTAAACTCTTTGAAATCGAGGCAGACGATTCGGTNGTTGAAGTGTTCACTCACCTCAANGCTTTGTACGAAGAGCAATGGGGAGATGCCGAGGCNACGGCTCCTCCTGAAGTTCCTGGTCAGGTTGAGGAAACCGAGGANGACCCCAAGGCACGATACNCNAAGGAGGAGACGGCAGAGGTTGAGGAAGTCNANGCGGTCAAGGCCTAGGGCCTCATAAATTTTGGTGGGGGGAATGATCNANTCGCCCATTTTTTTGAGTTCGGCTTGCTTTTTTTGCNTGGGAGTGAAACCTTANNTAAGNNATANATCAAGTGAACCTTACGCACAGATACAAACCTCAAACNTGTCTTTCGGGCAGTATNNTANTNTCCCATCCCAACTTGAAAGACCCTAATTTCTCNCAGACCATTGTNTTTTTGTCCGCTCATTCNGAGGATCAGGGAACCTTGGGGGTTATCCTTAACCGACCCATCGGTCAGGCATTGGGAGAAATGGATGATCAATTCAAAGGTGGTTCTTTTTCCGATGTTCCGGTTTTNGAGGGTGGTCCGGTTGAAAATGAAAAACTGATCGTNGCTGCNTGGGAGTGGTTGGAGTCACCTAATTCCTTCAAGTTNTANTTTGGAATCGATTTGGAAAAGGCCGAGNCTCTCAANTCTGANAACGAACAAGTGCAAATCGCTTGCTTCCTCGGGCATTCAGGTTGGTCGCCTGGGCAGTTGGANAATGAATTGGATGAAGAGGCTTGGCTCGTTTCTTCCNTGGATCACGATCTTTTTTTAAAAATGCACNAAAAGCGTGAGACTTGGAAGAAAATTGTTGGTGGAATGAGNGATGAACTNCACTTGCTNGCNTACGCNCCCGAAAGNCCTTGGCTTAACTAGTNNNTANGTTAAATATTACNCANAATCCTAACGGGGTTTGCATTTGGCNCTGGTTTTGCTAACNNNATTGTCTTTCCCCNTGGAATNTGTCTTTANAAACAATTCCTNTACGAACAAAATCAANATATGAGTAAGCACAANTTAGAATACATTTGGCTCGANGGNTATAAGCCCACGCAGAGCCTACGCGGTAAAACGATGATCGTTGAAGACTTCAGCGGCAAATTGGAAGATGCCAAGCAATGGTCTTTCGATGGTTCCTCCACGGAACAAGCCACTGGAGATTCCTCCGACTGCCTTCTTCAACCTGTATATGTCATTCCGGACCCTGATCGTTTTGGGGGCAATGGATGGCTGGTCATGTGCGAGGTTCTGAACCCAGATGGTACTCCACATGAATCCAATGGAAGAGCCACGATTGATGACGGCGACGATGACTTTTGGTTTGGCTTTGAACAGGAGTACACCTTGATTGACTTGGAGACCGGTTTACCTCTTGGTTTCCCCAAGGATGGCTACCCTGGTCCGCAAGGCCCTTATTACACCTCGGTTGGAGCCGCTAATACAAAGGGTCGTGATTTGGTCGACGAACATTTGCACCTTTGCTTGGAAGCCGGTTTGAATGTGGAAGGTATCAATGCCGAGGTAATGATGGGCCAATGGGAATACCAAATCTTCGCAAAGGGGGCGGAAAGTGCAGGCGACCAGATCTGGCTCGCTCGCTATCTTCTCGAGCGCACCGCAGAAGCTTACGATATTGCAATTGATTTACATCCAAAACCTATCGCGGGTGATTGGAATGGTTCTGGTATGCACGCTAATTTTTCCAACGGTCCCATGCGTGACGAAGGTGGGGAAGAGCTTTTCAAGAAAATCTGCGAAGAGTTCGGAAAGAACATTGATCGTCACATCAGTGTATACGGAGCGGAAAATAATCAGCGACTCACTGGCCTACATGAAACCCAATCGATTGATAAATTCAGTTATGGAGTTTCGGACCGTGGGGCTTCGATTCGTATTCCAGTTGGAACGATTCAGGACGGATGGAAAGGTCGTTTAGAAGACCGTCGTCCCGCTTCCAATGGGGATCCTTACAAAATTGCCGCTGCGATCATCAAGACCACTAAGGAAGCTCTTGCTTAACCGGTACTTTTATACTTCTCAAACAAAGGCGATGGAGCAATCCATCGCCTTTTTTATTTTCTTTTTCGCATAACCACAACGAATTCGTCTTTATTTTTCTTGAAAAAACGCAACATAAGATAGTGGTGATTGCTTTGACGATAAAGCTTGGTTTTTCGTACGCCATTTTGGATCCATGAGGCCTCCACGGATTGAGCCTTTTCGTGCATCAGTTTGCCATGCCTTATAAATTCCGACGCAACGCCGTGAAATGCGACTTTGGACCAGCCCTTTTGTTTCCAATCCTCCACAACCTCGGATACATTTTGCGAGCAAGATAGCTGCAGGTAGGTCAGGCAAAACAGGGGAAGCCAAATCCTTACCATCATCAGTTATCTCCCAATTCTAAAACGAGTGCCTTGGGGAATCCTTATATCTTACCTGCTGGCCGCTTATTTTTTTTCAGGGCTTCGTCGAAGTCCTTGCCTAATTGAGAAAGCCTTTGGACAACCTTGGGGTGCTTGCCCTTTAGATCTTTGGACTCACCAATGTCCTGACTGAGGTCGAAAAGGGAAAGTCCAATCTTGGCCTGTGAATAGTTGGTTGGAATGCCACCCTTTCCGCCTGGTCTTCCGTTCATGGTGCGGTAGCCATGGGGGAAGTGAAGCTTCCATTTCCCTTGGCGAATAGCCTGTAACTGGTTTCCGTAATAGAGATAATATGCTTCTTGCGGTGAAGGAACTCCATCCTCAGTGAACAGAGGCCAGATGTTCTGACCGTCGATGGTATGCTTGGGTAGTTTCGCCTTGGCTAGGTGAGCAATCGTAGGGAGCAAGTCAATCGTCATGGCAGGTTCTCGGCAAACGGAGTTTGCGGGAATAGTCCCTGGCCACCATGCGAGCATGGGTTCCCGGCATCCGCCATCGAACATAGTTCCTTTGCCTTCGCGAAGAGGGGCTGCAGAACCAGCGTGGTCTCCATAATTAAGCCAGGGGCCATTGTCCGAGGTGAATACGAACAAGGTCTTCTTTTGCAAATTGTGCTTTCTTAAGACTTTCATAATTTCCCCGGCGGACCAGTCCACTTCCATCATCACATCACCAAATAAACCGGCTCCGCTTTTTCCTTTAAAGTCATCGGATACATAGAGGGGGACATGAACCATGCTGTGAGGCAGGTAGACGAAGAAAGGTTTTTCCTTGTTCTTTTCAATAAAGGAAACGGCCCGTTCGGTGTATTGCTTGGTCAGTTGTTCCTGGTCCTTCCCTGATACTTGAGAATTAATCACCTGGTTACCCTCGATCAGCGGAAGGTGAGGCCATCGCTTCAAGCGTTCCTCCACCGGTAAGTGCAGGACACCCGGATGGTAGGGCCACATGTCGTTGGAGTAGGGCAGTCCAAAGAACTCATCAAAGCCGTGTTGCAGGGGGAGGAACTCCTTCAGGTGCCCAAGGTGCCATTTGCCAAAGCATGCGGTGGCGTAGCCCTGTTGCTTGCAGATTTCCGCCAGGGTGGTTTCATCCGGATTGAGCCCGGTCCTCGATTTTGGTCCCAAGGCTCCGATAATACCGATGCGATTATTGTAACACCCCGTCATTAAACCCGCACGTGAAGCGGAGCATACTGCTTGGGTGACATAAAAGTCGGTGAACTTCCTTCCTTCCCTCGCCATGCGGTCGAGATTGGGCGTGGGGTAGTTTTTGGAGCCAAAGGCACCAATGTCCGCATAGCCCATGTCGTCCATAAACATAATCACGACATTGGGCTTTTCAGCCCTCGCGGCACAGGTCAGAAAAAAAGTGAGAAGAATATTTGCAAATCTTGATTTCATGGGCTTCCTTTTTGGTGTGGAAATGAACGGAACTCTATTGGAGTGGCGGGAAAAAAAGCAAGTGGTATTCCTCACATTGGGTATCATTTTTGTAAAGGTTTCGTTTTTGGTCGAACGGTTTGTCTCATGTGCGAGTCTAACTATACAAATCCGCGCATGAGGGTTTTCATTAAATCAAACTATAATCTATCGAAAGGACGGAGTTATATTAGTTGTAACAGAATGGGAGAGAATTCGAAGAAAACGGGGACGATGGATTTCCCGAAATCAATTATATTCATTTATCAAACCAGATGCAGATATTGATGGATCTTGGTAAAGGGTCGGGCAGTAAGTAAAATTCAACCAAAGTGGAGGGACAAAATTATGAGGCAAATAGACCTAAGATTGGCGAAAAGAAAAAGAGCGAATGGCAGAGAGGAAAGGACAAACCCACCGGATCCTTTTGACCTGTGCCTCCTTTCCCTTCTGACTTATCCGAAAATTCCTCCCTCGTGAGGAACGGACCGAGTGAATGATTCCCTGTAAGACACTTGCATCGAATGCTTCGAATTCAGAAAAAAAGAACCAAGTTCTTCGCGAACTCTAGGTCCTAATTTTCTCAAGAGTCTATTTTTTAAAGCCTCTCTTTTCTATTCGGGAAGAGAGGCTTTTTTCTGCGCACTTTCCATCATCTCTTTTTGAAGTCCCTGGATCAGGGAGATCGGGTAGGACTTGGAAGCCCAATCGACCAAAAAGTTCGGAAGTCGACCGCCCGGGTCGGAAAGATTTTCGAACACCACTTTCATCCGGTTTTCAGGGAGTGGTTCAATTTTGTAGGAAGTGTACAGCAGGGCTGCCCGCACTCCCACGGTTTCGGGAGCCAGCGGGTGTTCGATCGATCGCATTTTGATAAGGATGCTGGAGTCCGCTTCCCTAGTGATTACGGATTCGAAAACCAAGTCCCGGTTGCTTGCTGGAAAAAGAGTATCAATCGCTTGGTAATACACCGCGTGAAAGGGAGATATCCTTTCCAGTTCCCGTCCTTCGTCCAAATCCTCAATCCAATACCGCCACCGTTCCGTGTTGTGCAGAATACCCACGAGTTTCTCAGGAGTTCCCTCTAAAATAGCCACACCCCTAAAAGCCGTACGGTCACCGATTTCCTTTTCATACACAACGACCCCGTCCTTTTCCTTAACTTTCACCCACCCATCTTCCGAATTCGCAAAAATGGGAAAAATCCAACTGGAAGCTAGTAAAATTAAAGTAATACGAAACATGCGAGTTAAGAATATAAGACCCTCTACCTTGAAGATTGCCTTTAGAGATCGCAAGCGGTTTTGCCCCAAAGCGTGGAATATTTAGGACTTTCAGGCACAATTGGTAGCTTCATCAAGAAGCTTTCGTTTCTTAGATTACTTTTCTAGGGTAAAGAGTTCTCCCGCTGCGTAATCAAAAAACTTGGCTATCAGATCATCAGCATAAATGAGATACAGCCAGCGTTTGCCAATGTAATCGTAATAATAGGGGTAGTGATCTCTTGAAACCCACATCCAACCATGTTGGGGAAAGTACATCCAAATCTGCTTGTCATCCTGCTCGACCAAATAGACCCAACCGACGTCCCAATGAAAGAACCATCCGCTGCCAGACTCATAGGCATAGCCAAACCAAAAGTCCCACCACCCGTTTCCAAGGGAAATCGCATCCTTGAAAAGACCCGTCAGGTTATTTTCCTTTGTTCTGATTCTTTTTTTGTTACCGTGGGAGCGTCCCTTGGAGTTGTCCACAAATGAGCGGTAGTAGTAGGTACTGTCCCACTCCAAACTCCAGGCCCGGAAAGTGAAATTGGAATTCGGGCCAAAGCTTTCGACTTCCAAGTAATCCTCGAAATGAATACTACGGCTAATCTCAAAGCCCTTGCGCCATGGAAGTTCGCCACCCTCATGCAGAATCTCGCCCACCAGGGTGGCTCCAACTGCGGAGACTTCCTCCGCTTTTTTGGTTCGTACAATGGCGTCTCTAGGTCGCCCGGCATGGAAGGACCACTCGCGTAGATTGACCTCGATCCTTTGTTCGCTATACAAACCGTCGGAATCGGAAACCCGAATTGAAGGAAAGAGGGAATCCTCGTCCATAAATTCGAGGTCTTCGAAATCTTGCACAAAGATTTCACCAGTAACGGAAGAAATCGAAAGGGCAGGGGTACCGTCCCCGTCAAAGTCAGGATTTTCGCTACTTAAGGAGAACACCAAGGGACTTTCCTCGGGATCGAACGCTTGGATCTTTCCGACCTTAAGATCTTCGTTGAGGGATCCGGGTGCATAGACGGAATCGGTTTGCAGAACCGGAGCGAAGGCATTGGGCAACCCTGAGGAGGATTCGTCAAAGTCAAAGGATTCCTCTTCTGCAAATGCGGGTGAGATTGCGATCAGATCAAGTACTTCCTGAGCAGAAGAGGCACTCTCGGCATCCGAGGAAGTGGCTTGTTCGTTGAGGGCGGAAAGTTCTTCATCGGTCACGAAGCCGGTGAGCTTTGCCCCCGCTGCGTCAAGCAGGGTCTGCAAGGTGGCTGCCTGTCCCTTGAATGTGTAGGGGGAAGCACTCTCTTCCTTCTCCCATTCCTCTAGCTTGAGATTGACCGAGGAAAGAAGATCGCTCACCCGCATGAGATACTCATCTTCTCCGGTGTTGGCGAGATCCGGCAAATTCTCTGCCAACAAAGCCCGAATCGAATGGTCCGCGTCATTCTCTTCGGTTGATTCGGTTGGCATGGTAGCCGCGCTTTGGGCGAGGAAGTCGCGGATAAATCCTTCGGAGCTCAGGTCCACGGAATTGGACGAATTCTTGACTTTTGCGGCCAATTCGGAAATCAGATGATCAGCGGCGTCCGAACGGGAGATTGCACTGCCTGCCTGCACCTGTAAAAAGCGACCCCCTTCATTCAGCAGATTGGCAAGCTGTGTGGCTAGGTTAACCATGGAACGGGCCTCAGCAGCTTCGGAGTGGGTTGCGGTAAGGGGCTCGAAAGCTCCAATATCCATGCCTTCAGGTAGGCCCAAGGCACGAATGAGCGAGGACTCCGCCTCCTCGACCGAAGAACCTGTGCGAACCAATTCCGCAACCAAGGTGGTCAGGGAAGTGATTACCGAAGATCCAGGCAGAGCCCGGTAAGAAATTTCGAGATTCAAGCCCGAAGCGGTGTCCCGTCCACCTAAGACCACCAGGGTAGCTTCGTCCGCATCGATCAATCCATTGCCGTTTTGGTCGATCATCAGACCGGTGTCCTCGGGGAAATCAAGACGGAATTGTCCACTTTCGTCCGCGTAGCCAATCGGTTCACCAGGATCATGAATGCCATCGAAATTCAGGTCCATGAAGATGGTGGAACCTTCGAGGTAACCATTGACGGCCGAGCCCACAAAGGAGAAACGATACCGTGCGATCACCCTCATATTCTCGTCCACGATCACTGATGTCTTCGAGTCGAAGGGGGATTTGACCCGAGCAGTGCGCAGGTTACCGTCCAAGATCTCGACCCACCGCTCAAAAGCCCGTTGGGCTCCGAAACCGAGGGATGCGGAGATGGTGGTGGACCGACCCTTGGGCACCTCTATCGATCGAGCCCCCCTCAGGTCTTCGATGGTCAGGGTTTGGTCCAAACTATTCGAGTCATCACCGCCGTCTCCAGGAACCACATCGAAGACTATGGTGCGGTTGGCTTCTTCATAAAAATCATCTTCGGTAATGTGGGCGAGAATTTCAACCCTTCCATCCTCTTTGGGAATGAACACCTTGTCTTCGATTACGCCTACTCCGCTCAGGAGTTCGAAGGTGATTTCACCTGCTTCCTTTTGAGGATGTTCACCCGAAATGACTGAACGCAGTTCGAAGCTTGGAAGTTCTCCCGTTTCCTCGTTGAATTCTCCGATTTGTTCGGGAAACACCTCAAGGTAAAGTCTTCCCTGTAGACCTTCCAGTTTAAGAGTCTTTGAACTCTTACCAATGGATGCTGTAAGCATTAAATCGCCTGGTCTGAATAGAGGTTTGTCTCCCGGTTCAAGTTCCATCTGGGTTTTGAAAGTGGGGTCTTTGTCATCTAGCACATAGCTAGGGATTCCTGCCTGTGAATTAAGAGTGCGTGCGGACAGGTACTCCCGAGTAATGGGTTCCGCAAACCGCAGGCTGGACGGAATTTCCCAAAAAATGGGAGCATCTTCCTCATCCACAAGTTCGGCCGGCGGGGCAATTTTCGTGGGGTCTCCGGAAAGAGCGACCTTCAGGAGATGGGGGCCGAAACCAATGCTCTTCTTGGAGTCTCCAAGAATCAGGGCCGAATCACCGCTCAGGGCATGATCAATCATAAAATCATTGCCTGAAAATCCGGTGGTTTGTACCCATGCAAGGGAGCCGTTGGCTTCGTACAGCGCAAGGAACCCTTCGTACTCATCAAGATTTGGGCTTGCTAGGAAGCGCGGATTGCGAGGGAGAGCTCCCTGTGCGGAATCGATCGTCATCGATTCTTTGAATGTTCCTGTAATCAAGATTCGACCTTCAGGAAGTATCTCGAGGGATCGTCCCCACTCGCGTTCATCCAATGAACCGGCGTGGACCTCCCAGTTGTTCGAAGGCGTTGTTTCACCGACGGTTCGCGAAGCCAAGAAGAAGTCTTCCAAATGACCGCCGACTCTGGAACTCCCGGTTTTTTTTCCGACAAGGATTAAGTCCTCGCCGGAGAATCTGACATCCGAAATCAGGCAATCTGACAAGCCCATCAGCTTTTCGCCATCAACGGGAAGAGAAGGAGATTTGTTGGGGTTGGGAAAGATGCGCACTTGATTTCCCCTAACCAAAGCGATGTTCGTTTCGGAAACCGCAAGGGCTTGAGGAGATGAGATTCCCTTTTTTGCAACCTCGGAAAACCCTTGTATGAGTGAAACTCTATGGATTTTTCCTTCTACGCCCCGATCATTGTTGGAACTGAGACACCAAACCTTGTCCCTATCCGAAGGGTCGGCTTTTAAGCTCAGAAGGCTACAATCATCATCTTCAAAACCAATGGGGTCTTTTTCTTGGAATTCATCTGCCTGCGCTCTCTCGAAGATTCGTAATTCGATCTGTTGGGTCATTTTTTCGGCGGAAAAGAATTCCAAGCCGGCAACCAGAGAGGTGTTGTCATCCAACCAAATGAGTTTGGGCACCGTAGACTGAGCTCGTTCGATTAAGAACTCCCCGAGTTGACTGGGCCCGGTATCTGAGTTTGCGTAGATGCGGATAATTGCTTGATCGCCCAGTTGCCCGCCGACTGCCAGGAGCTCATCATTGGGGGTTACCGACAAGGAAGTCAGGACCAAGCCTTCCTCCTCGAAATGAGGCAGACGCAAAGAGGATTCGCCGGCTGCGAATCCCCAGGATTCATTCCGTTCCAACGCTGCCTCGGCCGTAGGGGGCACCGCAAAAAGGACCATGCCCAGCAATGCTTGGGTACAAAGGTGAAGGGTTCGCATGCGTATGAAGTTCTTCATCTAATGCACGCGGTTGGGGTTGGGGGTGAACAAGTGAGGAGCCACCTTGGAGAAAGCCGGGAAATCCTCGGCTTCAATTTCAGGGGATTCCGAGCCCTCGCGAACGAAGATGGAGTAGGGTCTTTCCAAGGTTACTCCGGTTCCATCCGGTGCTCCATTTTCATCCAGTGCAGTCGCCCGGACGCGAATGGTTTTGGCTCCGGGAGACGATCCATCCTTCAGCTTGAGAGTGGTCTGATCAGAACCGATTGAAAAGTCTTGGTTGTGGGCATCTCCGAGTCCTTCGGCCAGCTCGAACTTCCACTGCACCGCCACTCCACCCTGCACCGTTAGAGTGGGGGGCTTTGCCAGTTGATCGGAATTAGAGGGCAGATCAACCACACTGAGGCGCATTCTTTCGGGCATAACCAATTTACAGGCAGTCACGAGGTTACCCATATTATTTTCCCTCTGTCTCAAGTCGTCGTAATGGTGAAATTCATTTGAATTTACAGTATCTCTGACTGTTCCCCCTGTGAGAAAAGAGGGCATGGAACTTTCTTGATTATGAGGTCTTGGGACAATCATGAAAAAAGAGGTTCGAGTATCTCCATTGTGACAGCCACCGCATGTGGAAAGACTGAACTTATGGCGAGCGAGATTGATTCGCACACCTGGTGGCTTAAACGAAAAACCAAATCTATGATTAGCGATTCCCCCTTCCATCCATTTGGGAGCCGGTGGCCCCACCTCACCGTCAAGGATTTGGCTTTCGCGCTGGTTAATCCATTGGGAGAGGATGGGTGATTTAGTGAAGTCTGTGGAAATACTTGGGCCCTTGACCATAGGGTTTCCTTTGTTGGTGGTAGTCCATAAGCCAACTGCTCCACCAAAGCTTCCCTTCGTAGTAAGTTCTGGCTTGGCAGTGATGCTGAAGTCCTTGATCTCGGGGTCTTCCCTGTCCCTTAGGGTGAATTCGCGGAATTGCCAAACCTTACGATTATTTTGTGTAAGGACAAAATCATTGGTGCGTACCTGGTTGATGGAGTTACCGTTTGGTTTGTCGGGATCGGCTCCGCGTTTGCTGAACCGGTCACCCATTTCGGTGAGATGGGCCAGATATTCTGGGGATGGATCGTCAGCCTGATGATTGGGCCAAAGCTGAGCAAGGTGCTGCCAGCCCTTGGTCCATTCGGCCAAATCCTTAAAGTTTTTTGCTTTTTGTCCATATTCGAAAATGAAAGAACATTGTAGATCATGACTTTTATTTACTGAATATCCATTCTTTTCAATTTCGCTGAAAGTACCCGTTAGACAGAAAACGAATCTACCTTCGCCTGCGTCTTCAATTTCATGAACGGACTTAGCCTTAAACAAATCCAATCGGTTCCCAATTGCCAATAGACGAAAGGGCAGTTTGGCGAAACTAGTTCCAGTACCGTTGAATGTTCCATCTTTTATGTCAGTGGGCCACCCGTTGATCGTTTGCTCAAATCGCCACTGGCTCAAAAAATGTTGGAGGAAATCCATGGGGTCGTCCTGTTCACCCACCATATTGCCTATCAGATGACCGAAGGTCCATGGACCAAGCAAAAAGGCTTCTTCAATTTCCCCAAAATCTCCGCTACCGGTTACGGGACTGCCGATTGCTCCGGTATATTGACCCTTGGTTTTCTCAAAGTTATTCAGTCGAAAGCTTGTTTCATTCACATCGTCGACCATGAAATTCCAGTTCCTGAGTTCGCTGATCTCGATGCCCTTGACATCGGCCAACACCACGGAGTCCCCCACTTTCCGGCCGTGGGGCTCCCTAGTGAAAACATAAATACCACGATCCGGTATATTCTCGATCCTTTCGATGGGGTTCAGTCCGGTGCGCATCGGGTCATTCACCACCCGCACATCGCGAACCATCAGAGCACTTTCCTCGAAATCCTCCCCCTCAGCGATTTGGGAGGTGTTTTGGGTCACAAAAACTAGAAACTTATCATGCCGAACGGTCGAACCCAAGCTCGCCTCAACTACAATTGTGAGCTGTTCGAGATCCGGATCAATGGGCTCGGTGGTGAACAGATCCCCCTCGGGAGAGAGGAAAAAGTGATGCAGGTCGGATCCCTCCGAGGCAATCAGGGAAAAGCGGGCATCCTGATGATTTCCGAAAGAGAAGGTGGTGACCAAAGTGCCGGCGGGCAATCCTTCCTTGACTTCAATATCATCCCCTTGGTTGTGAGTAATCTCAAGCTTATCGAAAGGATCGTCAAGTACGCGGACGGAGATACCTTGTTTGGCCAGATGCGTGGAGTCGGTGAGAGTCACTTCCAACTGATAGGCGTTGTTTTTATCTTTGTCGGCCGGATCGTCAAAATCCGGAGGATTTTTGAATTCCAGAACTCCCGTGGCTGCGTTCATCTTAAAGAGCGAATGATCCGAAGTGGTGGAAAGTCCATATACCAAATTTGCTTGTTCGGGATCAGAACCACTGACCGTGGTCACCAAGGTGCCGTTGTTTTCCGTCAGTTCAAAAGCATGGGTGTCGAGAACAAGGGTGGGGGGCTCGTCCACATTTTCCAGAACGAGGTCGAATTTCTTTCTCAACACCTTGTCGCTTCCCTTGGCTGCTTCCACAAAAACGGACAACCGAGATCCATGTTCCTCAAAATCAAGAGCTTCTTTGGTATGCAAGGTGCCAGTGGAGGGATCGATTGCAAACAGGGAATTATTCAGGGAGTCGTTCCGGTCATCAAGACTTAGAAAGAATTGATAACCATTCAGGGTTTGTTGCCGGGCGGAAACGGAGAAGCTTCCCAACTCGGTTCCGACCGGTTGGTTTTCCAGAATTCGGTTCCGGTCGAGCTGAAAATCAGCTTCCCGGTGAAGATCCTGAAAGCGTGCCTTGACCGAGCGGTTCTCGTTCATGATCACGATGGTCTCTGCAGCGGAAGGATCACTCACTCCAAGCCCTTCCCACGAGCTAAAAACAAATCCTTCCTCAGGCACTGCTTTGATCGGTGCTAAGGTTCCGGGGGTGAACAGTCCACCTCCCTCCACCTGGCCTCCCGCTTCCGCAGTGAGATTGAGGTCAAAGGGTTCGAGGTTGGAATCCCGCAAAACGATGGCAAAGGGTTGAGCCAGCACAGCATCATTCGGTCCGCTGGCTTGGACGAAGATTTTCAGCGAAGAACCCAAGGTCTCAAAATCCAGCTCCGAGGCGGTGAGAAGCTTGCCCGTGGCATTTTCGTCAAAGGCAAAAAAAGCGTTATCCAAATCGCTTCCCAGCTTATCCGGCACGAGGGAGAAGCTGAAACCGGTCTGGGTTTCCCCACCTGCCCGAACCAGAAAGGTGCCGGCTTCCAGACCTGACGGTTCGTCCTCATTGACTTCCCCGCCACCGGCCATAAGAATTTCCGCGTTCGAGGAGTTGAGGTCATTGAAGCGGGCGATCACCGTACGATCGCTGGTCATGGATATAGTGGTTTGCTCGGCAAAGGCGTCTGCCACACCAAGCCCCTGCCAGTTGGAAAAGAGAAAGCCGGGATTGGCCACCGCTTCGATTGAGGCCAGGGTGCCGGGAGGAAACTCTCCGGCCCCGTTTGCGGATCCACCGGCACCACTGGAGACAGTAAGGCGAAAGGCCTCAACATTCGAGTCTCTGAGCACAATGGGAAAGCGCTTGCCGAGGGTTACGCCGTTTCCATTATCCGCCTCGACAAACACGGCAAGGGAGGAACCGAGGCTCTCAAAGTCCAGTTCAGATGCGGTCAGCAGAGAACCACTGGAATTGGCGTCAAAAGAAAAGAGGGCATTGTTCAGCGAACTTCCCTGCGGGTCGGGTACCAGGGAGAAGGAAAACCCATCCAGAACTTCGGATCCAGCCTTGACCAAAAAGGAAGCGGCTTGGAGACCCGCAGGCAGGTCCTCATCGACCTCTCCACCTGAAGCCAAGAAAAGCCCGGCAAAGGTCGAGCCGTTGACGAAGCTGGCGGACAGGTTTCTCGCTTGGGTCATCAGCACGCTGGAATTGCGATCAAGGGGGTTGGCCACGCCCTCACCAGTCCATCCGGTGAAGAGCATGCCGGAGTTGGGCCGGGCGGAAATCGGAACGAGGGTTCCATGGTTGTAGGTACCTGCTCCCGTAAGTGTGCCCTGGGTGGAGGTGGCAAATGAAAGCTCATACTGGTTAATCGCAAAGGTGGCGGTGAGATTACGGTCCGCGGACATGAATACGGTGGTCTCGGGTAAGCTGGGATTAGCCACGCCGGAACCCTGCCAGCCGGTGAAATGATGACCCTCTGCGGGGGTGGCCCGGATCGTTACGGTGCTGTTGAGCAAGTAGGTGTCGCTTCCGTTGGCATCACCTTGGCCCTGAATGCCCACCACCAAGTCCTTGGTGATCATCCCAAAGGTGGCGGTGAGGTTACGGTCCTCAGTCATGGGTACGGTGGTGCGGGAAGCGAGGGGGGCAACCGCTCCGGAACCGCTCCAGCCAAGAAACTCGGCACCGGCATCAGGAATGGCTTCGATCGGGGCGTCGGCTCCTTCGATCTGAATGCCAGCCCCGGTAACCTGACCAGGTCCGGAAGCAAGCAGGGTAAGCTCGAAAAGATTACCCACGCTTTCTCCCCATTCAGGGTTGTAAAACAGGTAGGCGGCACCGGCATTGGCAATGAAATTGGGGTCCCTCTTCCAGGCACCCACGATCACCCGCTTGGCATCGATGGTTCCGGAAATACCAAATTCATCATTGGGCTTGGGTTGGGGTGCGGTCAGGGGATAATTGGTGGCCTTGGCCAGGTTGAACGTCCCCGCGTTGGGCTGTCCCCCGGGATCGCTCTTGGGCCGGCCAATGCCGATGATCGGTTCGCCGGTGACCCGTCCGATGGCGACGGAATGCCCGAATTCATCACCCGAAAGCTTGGACGAATTACTCTCAGTGGTTGTGGACAGGGGAATCCCGTATTCATCGATCTCGACTTGCAGCACCGCTCCTCCGGAATCCGCCGACGGAGCTCCGCCCAGGGCCAGAGACTGGTGCAAAGCCACGGAATGACCCAAGCCGTCGGAAGCGGAGGCGTTGCTTCCGCGGTCGCTCTTGCCGGTCTGAGACACGATACCCGACCCATCGATGGAGAAAAAGTACAGGGACCCCTGCATACTGTTGGAGCCCGGGGCTCCCACCGCAAACTGGTCGCCCGATAGGGCCACGGACCGCCCAAAGGCGTCATCCGCCGAGCCGTCGTCAGGACTTACCGAGCTCGCGGGCCCCGGTGTCCCATAGGTATCCACTTCAAACAGGAAAGCGTTGCCTTGCATCGAGCTTCCACCGGGCGCACCGATTAGAATTCGGGAACCATCGATTGCGACCGAGTGCCCAAAGAGGGCCCCGGCTGCCTGATCCGAACTTTCGGGTTGGAGAGTCGAAAGAAAAGTGGCGCTACCATTGTCCTCGATCCGGTAGAGATAGGCCGAGCCGGAGTCCTCCAATCCATTGGCGTCAGTCTTGGGAGCACCCACCACCAAAAAAGGCGGGCTGACCGCAACCGAGAGTCCGAATTCCGCATCCGCTTCGGGAGAATCCGCGACCAGCTTTTGCTTGTAGGCGGAACTGCCGTTGGCTTCCACCTGATAAAGATAAGCCGCACCCGCGTCAGCCTGCCCGGACACATCGGCCAAGTTTGCCCCGATCACCGCCCAGCTCCCCCGCAGGTCGACCGAGGCACCGAAGTAGTCGCCCATGGCAGCGTCGGGAGCCAGCAGCTCAGTAGTCAGGGTGGGGGCATGCAAAACCTCGAAGGTGAAGACCTGGGAAACCACATGGGTACCTCCATGCACCGTGATGGTGATGGCATAGGAGCCAAGCTGAACGGGCACCCCGGAGAGCCGGCTGGAGTAGGAGTCGAAAGTAATTCCGGGCGGAAGGTTTCCGCTCATGCTCATCTGGTCCATTTGCCCGGTGACCACAATGGTGTGGTCAAAGGGTTTGGCTAAATCCAGGGCAAAGGAGTGCGGGGCACTGATGGATGGCACCGGGTCGTTCTGGAGGTAGTAGAGCAGGCCTGTGGATTGACGGGCGGAAATGCCCCCGTCCTCCACCAGGTCGCGAATGGTGGCTTCCTGGCCGAGGGCGTTTTCCCGGGCATTGGAAAAGCTATCATAGTCGGGGTCGTCCCCGGGGCCCTGATCGAGGTTGCCAAATTGGTAGTACTCGAACCAGTCGGCGATCCCGTCGCTGTCATTGTCATCAGAGGTGGGCAGGTAGTGAGCCACGAAGGTGGTGGACTCGGAGATCTCGGCAATGACCTGGCTGACCGCCACCCCGATCGGAGAAGCCTGGCGCACGCCGTTCATTGTCCAGTATGCGAACTGATAGCCGTTCGTCTCCCCGTGGAGGTTGGGGGTGGAGACGGTGGAGTTTTGTTCGACGAAAGCCTCGGTGGTGGTGACGAAGCCGATTGGTTCGCTCTTCACGACATATTTGACCATGCTGGTGTCGGCAAAGACAAATCCGGTGGATTGACGGGCGGAGATCCCCCCATCCTCCACCAAATCGCGTATGGTGGCCTCCTGTCCCAGGGCATTTTCCCGGGCATTGGTGAATGCGTCGGAATCGGGATCATCCCCGGGACCCTGATCGAGGTGGCCAAACTGGTAGTACTCGAACCAGTCGGCGATCCCATCGCTGTCATTGTCATCAGAAGTGGGCAGGTAGTGAGCCACAAAGGTGGAGGATGCATTGAGTTCGAGGATGACCTGACTGCGGGCGACTCCGGTGGGGCCGGCCTGCCGGGTGCCATTGACCGACCAGTAGGCAAACTGGTAGCCGTTGGTCTCTCCATGCAGGTTGGGGGTGGAAACGGTGGAGTTTTGTTCGACATAGGCTTCGGTGGTGGTTACGAAACCAATCGGTTCACTCCTGATCACATATTGGACCATACTGGTGTCGGCAAAAACAAAGCCGGTGGACTGGCGGGCGGAGATCCCTCCGTCCAGCACCAGATCAGGGATGGTGGGCTCCTGCCCCAGAGCGTCTTCCTGTCCGTTGGTGAAATTATCGTAGTCGGGATCGCCCAGCAGAGTTTCTCCCAGTCCTCCGAAGTTTCGCCATTCGAACCAGTCTCGGATACCGTCGGAATCACTGTCCTCGTTTTCAGGGAAGTAATACGCGGTCAGGGTCAGTTCTGCATCAATTTGCACGGTCCCCTGGGTTACGGACCGGCCGCCGTCATCGGTCAGCCGAAGGGTGCCCGCTTTCCAGTAACCGAAGACATAGCCATTTGTGGACAGGGTGGGTTGCAGGGTGGTGAATTCCTCTCCGGTGTTGACAATGGTGGATTGGGAGACGAACCCTGCAGGTTCGGAAATTTCGGATACCTCCACCAAGGCCGCCTTTGCGGATATT
>NHCT01000065.1 GCA_002167605.1 Verrucomicrobia bacterium TMED40
TGAATTACAAAAAATTCTTGATAAAAACTTAAATAATAAGAAAATTTAATTACCTTATAGAAATTAAGTAAATGTTAATAAAAAAAAAGCCTGACATTTGCCAGGCTTTTCAAAGNNNTTTATNTATAGTTTTNAAANTACTTCTCAGCGCAAGCGTANGANTTNATTTCAAGNCCAACNGAGATTTCAGAAATCATAGGTTTTGTCCAAGCCATCTTTTTATCCTTTAAAAATTAATATTGGAACGAAAATAACAGTCTTAACTTAACAATCTCTGAGGTAAATATTCATGTATTATTAATATTCAAAAAATTTTTAGTATATTCGTCCATACTTAATTATTTTTTAAATAAAAGATTATGATTATAATATGAAATTTATGAAGTCTTTCAGAAAAGCAATCTTTTTAGTTGCAGCTTTAAATTTATTTTATTTCTTCATAGAGTTTATAGCTGCGTTAAATATAAGGTCGGTTTCACTACTTGCTGACTCTATTGACTTTATTGAAGATGCATCAATAAACTTTTTAATTTTCTTTGCTATTTCCTTAACTTTAACGAAAAAAGCTAAGATAAGTATTTTATTGTCTTTAATAATGCTATTACCAGGAGTTACAGCATTGTGGGCTGTATGGCAACAAATTTTATATCAAGAACCTCCTCAAGCACTAGAATTGTCAATAGTGGCAATTGGTGCTTTAACTATAAATTGCTTATGTACATTTATATTAATAAGTTTTAAAGATTTTAGTGGAAGTTTAACTAGAGCAGCATTCCTATCAGCACGAAATGATCTAATTGCAAATATAGCTATTATCATTACTGGGATAATTACCTATTTTCACTACTCTATTTGGCCAGATATAATTATAGGGATATTAATAGCATACGTAAGAATTGAATCTGCGNTAGAGATATATTCTAAAGCAGTTAAAGAACTTAAGCTTAATAAGAAAAACTTATAATACTTAGTCAAAAAAAGGAAGAAAAAGAATCTGAAATAATTAAATGATAAAGTTTAACAACAACTACATTCATTTTCCTTAATATTTTTTTTTTTAACTATCTTTTCTTGAGCTTTGATTGACTCTAATTCTCTTATTTTATTTTCAGCAGCTTCTTTTTGTTTATTGATTTTATCTTCAAAATATTCGTAAAGAGAACTATATCCTAATTTAGTCGCTTTTTTTTCTTCATATTGTCTTCGACCTCTAAGGTTATCAATTATTTTATTTACTTCTTTGTTTTGCATACTTATTTTATGCATTAAATAGTTTAAAAAATCAAAATATNATTAAATAAAAAAGAAATAAATAATATTTAAAATTTTATAATATTTTATATAAAGGTTAGAAATGCTTTGTAATACTATTGTAGTTGGTGCTGGTGTAATTGGCTTATCTATTGCCAAGATACTTAACCAAAATAATGTCGAAACATATATACTGGAAAAAGAAAAACAATACGGCACAGTAAATAGTTCCAGAAATAGTGGGGTAATTCATGCTGGTATTTATTACAAAAATCATTCTTTGAAATCCACTTTATGTATCGAAGGTAAAAACGAGCTTTATAAGTATGCAAAAAATAAAAAAATAAATCATAAAAAAATTGGGAAATTAATTGTTGCTCAAAATAAAGCAGAGATAAGTGTGCTAAAAGATTATCTTAGAAAAGCAAAACATAATAATATCGAACTACATTTTTTAGATAAATTAGAGCTTCAAAGTTTAGAAAATTCAATTAATGCAGAAGCAGCTCTTTATTCACCTAATACTGGTATAATTGACCAACATGATTTAATGCAATGTCTAGTAAATGATATATATACATCTAATGGTAAAATAATTTATAATACAGAGTTAGATTCAATATTTGTGAATAAAAAATACTTTGAATTCAGTATCAAAGGATCAAACCAAAAATTTAGATGTAAAAACATAATCAACTGTGGTGGAGTGGATAGTCATCAAATTGCAAATAGAATTGATGCATTTGACAAGAATCTTATTCCAAAAATACAATTTATTAAAGGTAACTATTATAAATTAAGAGGAAAATCTCCTTTTAAGAAGTTAATTTACCCCTTACCGAATAAATTAGGACTCGGAATACATTCAACATTAAATTTTAGTAATGAAACTATTTTTGGTCCTGATACCGAAAAAATAAAGAATTTAAGTTTCAAAGTAACTGATGGATTAGAAAAAAAATTTAAAAAAGAAATATNTAGATATTGGCCTGACATTATGACAAAAGAAATTTTTCCTGATTATTGCGGTGTTAGAACTACATTAAATTCAAATGATTTCCTAATTCAAACTTTTAAGCAACACAAAATTAATGGTTTAGTAAATTTGTTTGGAATTAACTCACCAGGTTTGACATCATCATTGGCTATAGGGAATTATATTTTAAAAATTATAGATGTCTGAAAAAAAGATTAATGCAAATATATTTAAATAAGAAAAGAGTACCTAAGAAGGTATATATTATTTTTCATACCATTATTTTAATTGGATTAATTCCAATGATTATAACTTGTTCNAGTACACGATTTATTTACACATTCGCAGATGAATTTATTAAGGACGAGGTTAAATACTTCCTTGACCTAAATGACAATCATAAGGTCTTACTAAACGAGCAAGTTTCTATGATGGTTAAATGGCATAAAACATCAATGTTACCAAGTTATGCGGAATATCTTAATAGTATAGCGGACAACCTTGAGGATGAACAATTTTCCGCTATTGATATTAATAAAATATTCAAGAATGGTAGATTTTTAATCGAGGAAACTGTAACTGGGATAATACCTTATGTTTCAAAATTCTTAATACAGTACCAAACTGTTAAAAATATCGAATTTATGGAAAATAGTATGCTTAGTCGAAGACAAGAGAGGATTTTAGAACTTTCAAAGACTGTTGATAAATTATATGAAGAGCGTTTAGAGCGTTTAGTATCTAATTTTGAGAGATTTTTTGGTGATCTAAATAGCTCACAAAAGAAATTACTCGAAGTGCATGCTCGTGAGACTATAAATGATTCGAGAATTCGTTTACATAATCGAACACTACGACAAAAGGTCTTTATTAGGTTCCTAAATACTCAGCCAACTGAAGTAGAGTTAACAAATTTTTTAAATAAACTTTTGTTACATGGCCATATGATCACTAATCCATCCTATGAAAGTTTCTCAGAGATTTCATTAAAAAAATTTCATGTTTTACTATTAAATATGGTAGCTAGTTCATCAATAATGCAACGAGAGAAAATCATTAGTAAACTAAGAGGGTATGCAGAGGATTTTAAAAAAGTTTCAAGTGAAGAAAAACAACTTTAACAATGTCTTAGAGAGAGTAAAGAGACTAAAGTTGTTAAGATAGAAATATATAATTAGAATTTGAAAAATTGATAGGTATTTATATATTTTATATTATATATTTATATGATTAATAACACTTCAGTTTCATAAACTTCTTNNTNTTGCATATTTTAAGGATNTATGAAATTAAATTAGAAATAAAATGGATAAAANAGANATNGTAATNATTGGTGCTGGNATTGCAGGAATAACNTCAGCATATTATCTNCAAAAAAATTTTCCAAATATTAAATTTAAAATTATTGAATCAAGAAACGATTTAGGAGGAACATGGGATCAAATGAGGTTTCCTGGAGTTCGTGCTGATAATGACATGTATACCTATGGATTTAGTTTTGACCCATGGAAAGGACCAATTATTGGAAGTGGTAAGGATATTAAAAAATATTTAGAACAAGTTACAAAAAAATCTGGTTTTAAAAAAAATATTTTATTCAATACTGAGGTAAAATCATTAAAATGGAAAAATAATAAATGGTTAACAAAAACTAATAATCAAACGTTTTGCAGTCAATATGTTATTTGTTGCACCGGATCAAGAGATCGTAAAAACCCTCACTTACCCAAATTCAAAGGTGAAAAAAATTATAAAGGAAAAATTGTTCATACACAAAACTGGGATAATACCAACTGTAAAGATAAAAATGTAACCATAGTTGGTAGTGGTTGTACAGCTATTACTATGGCACCTTCAATAATAAAAGATGCAAAAAAAGTAACGTTAGTTCAACGAAGTCCAGCATGGATTATAAATATTGATAGTAAAGAACGTTCAACTAGAAATTACAAGACTATTCAAGTTTTGTGGGATTATTTTTCAAGTAGAATTTTTAAAAAGTTACAAAGAAAAAAAAAGATATCTAAAAACTCTTACTATAACAAAACAACAATTCCTTCATATGATTACTGGGACCAAAGACCTGCAAGTAGCTTGGATAATGATTATTTTAATGCAGTAAAATCTAAAAAAGTAACCATGGTGAGACAAGGAATTAGTGAATGGGTAAAAAATGGTGTAAGGTTGAATAATGGCGAGATTGTCGATAGTGATATCACAATTATGGCTACGGGTGGAACCACTCAACTACTAGGAGGAATTGATATTTTTATAAATAATAAAAAAATAAATATAAACGATACTAGTTGGTATAGAGGAATGATGTTTAGTGGAATACCTAATCTTTTTGCTCATGCTGGATATATTAATTTTAGTTGGACAGCAAGGTGTGAAATAGTGAGCAAGCGTATTTGTAAAACAATAAGATATATAGAAAAAAATAAACTAACTAGTTGTACGCCTAAGTACATGGGTAAAAAATCAAAGCCGTCCATTCAGGCTAATTATGTTTTAAGAGCAATGGATCAGTTTCCTAATAAAACTTATAAATTTTATCAAAACTACATAATAGAATACATAAGCTTTAAATATTCAAAAATAAACGATGGGGCACTAAATTTCTCATAAAATAAAGGACTTAAAAAAATGAAACTAGAATCAATTGCACTTCATTATGGTTATAATTCTGACGAAAATGACCAAAAATCTGCAACGACCCCAATTTATCAGACTTCAGGATTTACCATTGACAGCACCCAACATGGAGCAGATTTATTTGACTTAAAGGTCGAGGGTAATATTTATTCAAGAATAGGGAACCCAACTAATGCCGTTCTCGAAAAAAGACTTGCAGAAATGGAAGGTGGAATTGCTGCCTTATCCCTAGCATCCGGAATGTCCGCGATTACTTATGCTATCCAAACAATTACAAGATCAGGAGATAATATTGTAAGTACTAATCAATTATACGGAGGAACTTATAATTGTTTTACTCATAGTTTTCCTAAACAGGGTGTTAATGTAAAAATGGTTGATGGAGAGGACTATGAAGGTATCGAAAGGGCAATAGATGAAAATACTAAAGCTTTATACTGTGAGTCAATTGGCAACCCATTTGGAAATATCATTGATATAAAAAAATTTGCAGAAATTGCTCAGAAACATGGCATTCCTTTGATTGTTGATAATACAGTTGCAACGCCCTATTTGTGCAGACCGATTGATCATGGAGCAGATGTTGTTATCCACTCATTGACCAAATATATTGATGGGCATGGAGCTACTATTGGGGGGATAATTGTAGATTCAGGAAAATTTGATTGGACAAAACAGCCAAATAAATTTCCTATGCTTAATGAACCAGATCCCTCTTATCACGGAATAATTTATACTAAAACTTTTGGTCCAGCTGCTTTTATTAGTTGTTGTCGAGTTGTTCCATTGAGAGAAACTGGAGCGTGTTTATCACCTAATAACGCTTATATAATAATGCTTGGTCTTGAGTCGTTAGGAGTGAGAATGGAACGACATTGCAAAAATGCGCTTGCACTTGCCCAATATTTAGAGAGTCACGATCGTATAAAATGGGTAAATTATGCTGCCCTTCCTAATGATAAATATAATCCTATCTGTAAGAAAATAACTAATGGTCATGCGTCTGGTATTATTAGTTTTGGTTTAAAGGGCGGAAAAGATGCAGGTGCTAAATTTATTGATGCACTTCAAATGATTTTAAGGGTACTTAGTATGGGTGATGCTAAATCACTTGCGTGTCATCCTGCATCAACATTGCATAGACAACTAACCCCAAAACAGAAAGCATTAGCAGGGGTAAGTGAGGATTTAATAAGAATTTCCGTAGGTATAGAACACATAGATGACATCATTCAAGACGTTAAACAAGCAATCGATGCTTCGCAAAAATAAATCTTTTATTTAACTCGCCTTCTTACATCCAAGATCTTTTGACAAATGAATGAGGTGATAAAGAATAGTTTTATTTAGGCAAAGAAAAACCCGACATCAAGTCAGGTTTAAACTACATATTTTATTAGATTATTAAATTTGAATGTGTTTGTCAAATTATATTTTTTAAGTTATTGATTTTATTTACTTCTTTTTTTATATGTTAAATAAATAATTAGGCCTATAACGAAGGATAATAATAAAATACCTCTGCCATATGCCAAATAATGTAGAACTTCCATTTTCGTCTAAAGTTTTTTATCTCTTATTACATGAGAGTTTTAAATAAAAACCAAATAGTAAAAGCACAAGTCCAAAAGATTAGCAGAAATCTAATAACTATTTTGGGTTTAATTTCAATTTTCATAAATACCTTATAATCCTTACACTCTAATAAAATTTAAATTGAACAAAAATAATAAATACATCAAAAAAATACTTATATATATAGTTAATATCTAAAAATAACTATTTATAAAAACTTTAATATGATTTAGGTTAGTAAAATATTTAAAATGATTAAACAAAAAAAAATTAAAAAAGATATTCTCCCTCAATTTAATAAATCTCTTAAGAATAAAAAAAAGACTTGGGATAAAGATAATCAAGCGTGGTGGGATTGGTATGTTACCCTTGCTGATAACTCAAATTCAAAGATAAATGATACTTTGTTAGATTTACCTGAACCACCTAAGATAAAACATTCATCGAAAGTTAATTTAAAACAACTTCTCTCAGTACCGTACACTTTAACAAAGCATGATATTGAAACTTTTCAAAAAAATGGTTTTATTAAATTAAAAAACATTTTTACACCGGATGTGATCCAAATTTTACGTAATGAAATACTATCACTTTTAATGAAGACATTTAAAAATTATAACGTATATAAAAAAAATCGTTTCTTAAGCCTTGAAATGATGTGGTTAGAAAATAAAATTATCAGAGAGTTTGTTTTAAGTTCTCGAATAGCGAAGATTTGTACCGATTTACTATCTGTAAAAAAAATTCGTCTCTATCATGACAATGCTTTAGTTAAGGAATCAGGATGTGGTCGTACACCTTGGCATTATGATGACCATCATTTTCCTTTAGCAACAAATGATGTAATAACTGCATGGATACCAGCACAAGCTGTTCCAATCGAAATGGGTCCTTTAACATTTGCAAAACCATTAGAAGCATACAAGTTTGTAGAAGACATTGAGTTTAATGAATTTGATACAAGTTACGATAAAAAGATAAGTGATGTTTTTAAAAATGAGCAAGTTTCAATTGTTGAAGAGCCTTTTGAATTAGGTGAGGTAAGTTTTCATCATAACCTTAGTTTTCA